>NZ_CP022296.1:3600000-4200000 GCF_017310035.1 Nocardioides sp. S5 | reverse complement strand
GTGCTACTCAACGCTCAACGTCGGGCAGCCGTTCGGGAAGACACGCGTACTGGCGCAGAGGTCACCGAGCAGTCGCGGGCGCCCCGTTACGCGAGCCAGCCGTTCTCACGGAACTCATAGGAAACAGGGCGGGACGTTCAAACCGTCCCGATGCAATGGATGCCATCCCGGGGGCCTAGGCTGCTCATGTGCACAGAGCTCTATACTTTTACCGGATAGCGCGATGGCTCCATCTCAGAGGGCTTCGGCGGAGCGCCACAACGATCACCGTGTTCGGTCGAATCGTCACCGGCGCGTGGGTTCCCCCTTCCGCAGTGATCGGCAAGAACACGACGCTCGGTTACGGGGGAAGCGGGGTGGTGATTCATCACGCGGCTGTGATTGGCGACAACTGCATCATTTGTCCGGGCGTACTGGTGGGGGGGCGGGGATCCCGCACAGATCAACCATCACGCGAGGTTGGGCTGGTGGCACCGGTAGTTGGCAACAACGTCAACCTCTGGCAGGGCTCGAAGGTCCTCGGCGGCATCAGAGTCGGGGACGGCGCCGACATCGGCGTGAATGCGGTAGTCATTCATGATGTTCCGGCGGGACGTCGCGTCGTCGCCGCCTTGGGTCGCCATCTCGACTAAGTCCACGACACCGACGATGGCCAACGTCCTCGCCGGGCCGTTCAAAGGCTAGTCAAGCGTGTTCACCGACTAGAGAAACCTCGCCTTCATCAACAGGGTGCACAAATGCTCGACCAGGTGATCCGTCCGGTCGGACGTCCGTTCGCGAGCCAGTTGCCACCTCGGCGGACTGCTGTGGTGATCGCGGCGACGCAGCTTGCCAACCCGCACTAGGTCGACCTGGGCGTCGGGGCTCGGGTCGGCATCTTGGGCGGTGCTGCCGTCGGCATGTTGGCGGCGCGGGACTCGCGCCAGTCGGCGGGACCGACGCGTGGAGTCGGCTGTGGTCGGTGCCCTGAGCGGCGACCGCCGTCGCAATTGCCGGGACCGCCGCGGGTTGTTTCTCGACGGGGGGCTCGCGTTGAAACAGATCGTGCTCATGGTCGGTGCGCTCGCGGCCGGCCCCGCGATGGACAATCCCTCGACACTGACTGGCGATCGGGCTCCCGGGCTCCGCATCTGGACGGTCGCCCTCGCTTGTGTGATCCCCGGCCAGACACAGCGGCTGCGGCCCCGCGAGGTGGCGATGCCGCTGGGTGCCCTCGGATGGTCTTCGGGGCATCGGCGACCATGACGTACGACGCCGGCATTGCGCTCGCGCTGCTCACCGTGACCGGCGTCGTGTTCGTAGCCGTGCTTGCCCGGGCGCTGCCCATGTTCGGCGTGGGCGCCATCGGGATACTCATGATCGTGCCGCGCGCGGTCAACGAGTGGTTCCCCGGCGAGCTGACGGCGCCGTTCGTGCTGCTCGGCCTCGGGGGTGGGTTGGTCGCGCTCGCGGTGTGGATCGCGCGCAGCCGGAAGTGAGACGCCAGAGGCCCCGACCGGTGGTCGGGGCCTCTCGTCAGCGTGGGTTTCGAGAGAGACGCTGCGCGCCTTCCTCAACCAGCGGTGGGTCGGCTGCGCGCCCTCCTCAACCAGCGGCGTGTGTCAGCTGCCGCTGTTGATCATGCCGGCACCGACGGTGACACCGGTCGCCTCGTCGATCAGGATGAACGAGCCCGTGGTGCGGTTCTTCGAGTAGGGGTCGCACAGCAGCGGCACCGTGGTGCGCAGCTGGACGCGGCCGATCTCGTTGAGGCCGAGCTCCTTGGTGTCCTGGTCACGGTGCAGGGAGTTCACGTCCAGGCGGTACTGGATGTCCTTGACCATCGCGCGGCCCGTTCGGGTGGTGTGCTTGATGGCCAGCTTCTGCCGCGGCTTGAGCGGCTCGTTGGTCATCCAGCAGATCATCGCGTCGATGTCCTGGCTGGGCTTGGGCGCGTTCTTCGGACGGGCGATCATGTCGCCGCGCGAGACGTCGACGTCGTCCTCGAGGTGCACCGTGACGCTCATGGGCGGGAAGGCCTCGGCGACCTCCTGGTCGAAGAGCTCGACCTTGGCGATCTTCGACGGCATGCCGCTGGGGAGCACGACGATCTCGTCGCCCTTCTTCAGCACGCCGCCGGCCACCTGACCGGCGTAGCCACGGAAGTCGTGGTAGGCGTCGGACTTGGGTCGGATGACGTACTGCACGGGGAAGCGGGTGTCCACGAGGTCGCGGTCGGAGGCGACGTGGACGTGCTCGAGGTGGTGCATGAGGGTGGGACCGGAGTACCACGGGGTGTTCTCGGAGCGGTTGACGACGTTGTCGCCCTGCAGCGCCGAGATCGGGATGACCTCGAGGTCGGGGATGTTGAGCTTCGTCGCGAACTGCGTGAACTCCTTGTGGATCTTCTCGTAGACCTCCTGCGACCAGTCGACGAGGTCCATCTTGTTGATCGCGAGCACCAGGTGCGGGACGCGGAGCAGCGACAGCAGCACCGCGTGGCGGCGCGACTGCTCGGTGAGGCCCTGGCGGGCGTCGACCAGCACGAGGCCGAGGTCGGCGGTCGAGGCGCCGGTGACCATGTTGCGGGTGTACTGGATGTGGCCGGGGGTGTCG
Source organism: Nocardioides sp. S5 (assembly GCF_017310035.1). NCBI lineage: Bacteria > Bacillati > Actinomycetota > Actinomycetes > Propionibacteriales > Nocardioidaceae > Nocardioides > Nocardioides sp. S5. The sequence goes on along the minus strand of NZ_CP022296.1, from coordinate 4,197,405 downwards.
GCGATGATGAACTTGCGCGTGGGCGTGGCGAAGTAGCGGTAGGCCACGTCGATGGTGATGCCCTGCTCGCGCTCGGAGCGCAGGCCGTCGGTCAGCAGCGCCAGGTCGGTGTAGTCGTAGCCCTTGGACTGGCTGGTCGACTCCACCGCCTCGAGCTGGTCCTCGAAGATCGACTTGGAGTCGAGGAGCAGGCGCCCGATGAGGGTGGACTTGCCGTCGTCGACCGAGCCGGCGGTCGCGAAGCGGAGCAGGTCCATCTCGCCCTGGGCCATGGTGTGGGAGTCAGAGGTCTGGGGGGTGCTGGCCATCAGAAGTAGCCTTCCTTCTTGCGGTCTTCCATGGCGGCCTCGGAGAACCGGTCGTCGCCACGGGTGGCACCACGCTCGGTCACTCGCGCGATGGCGATCTCGTCGATGATGGCTGCGGTGTCGGTGGCCACCGACTCGACGCAGCCGGTCTGGGTGCGGTCACCCACGGTGCGGAAGCGCACCATCTTCTTCTCGACCTGCTCGTTGCCCTTGGGCTGGATCTCCGGGCCGAGCGAGAGCAGCATGCCGTCGCGCTCGATGACCTCGCGCTCGTGGGCGAAGTAGATCGACGGGAACCTCGATCTGCTCGCGGGACCGGCCCGGCGACGAGCCGCTGCCGGGGCGGCGCAAGAAGTTCCCCTTCCGGCTCAACGGCCACGTCGGCACCGAGGGCACGTACGCCTTCACCTACGGCTTCGCCGCCGCGCGCATCAAGACGCAGGCGGCGCCCGGGCAGCACTCCGCCTTCTGGATGCAGGCAGTCGGCGGCCAGCAGCTCGCGGTCGGGATGGCCTCGCTGTCCATGGGCGGGCACCTGCGCGTCGGCATGGAGGACGTGCTCACCATCAGCCGCGGCGTGCCCGTGGAGTCCAACGCCCAGCTCGTCGCACGCGCGGTCGACCTGGGACGGATCGCGCAGCGTACGCCGATGACGCCCGCCCAGTGCCGCGAGCTGCTGGGGCTGTCCTGAGGAGTGCTCCTCAGGCGTCGTCGACCTTCTTCATCCCCACGAGCCCGGGGCGATAGCTCGGGTCCTCGAGCTGGGCGATGGTGGGGGAGCCGAACATCGGCAGGCCCTGCTGCTTGCGCAGGAAGCCCCACACGATCGGGAGCACCAGCAGCACCGCCAGGCCGACGCCGGCGATGAGCATCGGGTGGGTCTCCTCCACACCGAGCGGGGCCCAGCCGGACTTGTCGAGCAGTGCGACACCGCTCATGGTCAGCACGACCACGATGCCGCGACGGATGAAGGACTGCGGGACGCGGGGGGCGAGGACCGATCCCAGGATCGTGCCGGGCACCGAGCCGATGACCAGGGGGATGAGGATCTCCCAGTCAATGCCGTGCAGCGCGATGTTGGAGATGGCCGCGGCCAGCACCAGCGGCACGGCCTGCACGAGGTCCGTGCCGACGAGCTTCACCGCGGAGAGACCGGGGTAGAGCATCAGCAGCGCGATCATGATGACCGAGCCCGAGCCGACGCTCGTGACGCCGACGAGGAGGCCGCCGAGCATGCCGACCAGCAGGGTCGGGACGACGCGGATCGCGGGATCGTCGTCGGTGACGTGGGTGCCGGAGCGCACGCGGAGCAGGTTGACGTAGAGGCGCAGGGCGTACGTCGCTGCGGCGAGGAGCAGCGCGAAACCGATGCAGATCACCAGGACGTAGTTGAGCTGGTCGACGTCGTCGGTGAACCACGCCACGAGGTGGGGCCCCAGCAGGGCCATCGGGATCGAGCCGATCATCAGCCACTTGGCCAGCTGGATGTTGGGCGAGCCCTCGCGCTGGTGCACGATCGCGCCGCCGGTCTTGTAGATCGCAGCCGCGGTGAGGTCGGCGGTGACCACGACTGCGGGGGAGCCGACGCCGAGGAACAGCAGCGCCGGCGTCATCAGGGCGCCTCCGCCCATGCCGGTGAGGCCGACGACGATGCCGACGAAGAACCCGGCGGCGAGGATCGAGAAGAAGGCGGCGGTGATCCAGTCCATCAGCGCGTCTCCTCCGACGGGGCACGGCCGGTCAGGCGCGGCACGATCACGCTCAGCATGGCAGTGATTGTGCCGGTTGCCTGCTGGGCGGCTGCCTTCCCGCGCCGGTAGGGGTCGGCGACGTCGTGCTCGGGGGCCGACGGCGTACGCCGCTGGCCGGCCGCGGCCACCAGCTCGTGGCCGCTCAGGTCGGGCAGGTCCGCGACGGTGGCCTCGAACTGCCCCAGCGTGAAGACCTTGCGGTGCAGCTGCGGGAAGTCGTCGAGGATGTGCTGGCGGTGCACCGACTCGGCGGTCAGCACCAGGTCGGCGTCGTCGAGCAGGGCCGGGGTGAGGTGGCGGCTGCGGAACCCGCGCGCCATCCCCTCGGGCAGCAGCGCGCTCATCTCGGAGTTCATCCGGTGCCCGTCGCGGGCGTGGGTGCCGAGGCTGCTGAAGACGATGTCGGCATCGCCGGCGAGGTCACGGGCGATGAGCTCCATCGCGGGCGAGCGGCAGATGTTGGCGGTGCACACGAAGAGCACCCGCAGCGGCTCAGCCATGCGGGGTCTCGAGGTGGAGGTAGCCGGCCTCATCGAGGGCGACGAGGACGTCGCCCAGCGCGTCCTCGATGGTGCGTCCGGTCGTGTCGACGCGGACGGCGGGGTCGACCGGCTCCTCGTAGGGCGAGGAGATGCCGGTGAACTCGGGGATCTCGCCGGCGCGTGCCTTGGCGTAGAGGCCCTTGCGGTCACGGCGCTCGCACTCCTCCAGCGGCGTGGCGACGTGGACCAGGAAGAAGGCGCCACCGGCGGCCTCGACCATGTCCTGCACCTGCTCCCGGGTCTCGGCGAAGGGCGCGATCGGCGAGCAGACGGCGACGCCGCCGTGGCGGGCGATCTCGGCGGCGACCCAGCCGATGCGGCGGATGTTGGTCTCCCGGTCGGCCTTGGAGAAGGTCAGGCCTGCGGACAGGTGGCGGCGTACGACGTCACCGTCGAGGCTGGTGACCGAGCGGCCGCCCTGCTCGAGCAGGAGGTCCATGAGGGCGCGGGCGAGCGTGGACTTGCCGCTGCCCGAGAGCCCGGTGAAGAAGAGCACGAGGCCCTGCTCCTCGGGATCGGGCCGGTCCTCGTCGGCGATCGCGGCGATGGCGGCGGGGAGGGGGGAGCCGGAGGCGCCGGCCAGCCCGTGGACCGGGTCGCCCGCGGCGTAGTTGCCGACGACCCTCACGCCCAGCTCGTGGTCGACGTCCGCGTCGCCGTGGGACGGCAGCGGCACCGCGACCACGCTCGCGCCGCCGAGCAGGTCGGCCGCGGCCAGCGTCGCGCGGACCAGCGCGACCGGGGACAGCGACGCGGTGCCGGTGCCGGTCAGGGCGAGCAGGACCACGCGGCCCAGGCCGCGCAGCTCGGCGAGCTCGGCGTCGGAGAGCGCGTCGGTGACCGGCACGAAGGTGGCGCCGGCGTGCTGCTCGCGGACCTGGGCGGGCGTGAGGTGGAGCCGGCGGAAGGGGCCGTACTGCGCGTGGGTGAGGGGCTCCAGCGAGCCGTCCGCGCCGACCCGCGCCAGGGGAAGGCCCTCGGGGTCGACGAGCTCGGCCTCGGTGGCGCCCTCGGGCAGCGCGAGCGTCACCGCGCTGCCGGGTTCGTTGAAGCGGGTCGACGGTGCGTAGGCGCCGGAGACGAGGAGCTCCAGGTCGTCGAGCTCGGTCGGCGTGGGGCAGTGCTGGATCACCCGCGCATCCTCTCACTGTGCAGGTGGGCCGACCGCGGTGAGTAGCCTGCGGACCATGTCGACTGCTGCCCCCACCACGCCCCGGACCGGCCTGCCGGTCGTCGCCGAGATCGTCCGCTCCGGCTTCGTCGAGGGTCACCACTACGGATCGATCGTCGCGCTCGCCGCCGACGGGTCGGTCGACTGGTCCGTCGGCGAGGTCACCGTGCCGGTGCTGCCGCGCTCGAGCAACAAGCCGGTGCAGGCGCTCGCGATGGTCGAGCTCGGCCTCGACCTCCCGCCGGACCTGCTGGCCCTGGCCTGCGCGTCGCACTCGGGGGAGTCCTTCCACGTCGAGGGCGTACGCCGCACCCTGGCCTCGGCGGGCCTCGACGAGTCGGCCCTGCAGACGCCGCTCGACTACCCGCTCGACGACGCCGCCCGCGAGCTGGTGATCCGCGAGGGCGGGACCCGGTCGTCGATCCTGATGAACTGCTCGGGCAAGCACGCGGCGATGCTCGCCACCTGCGTGCTGAAGGGGTGGGACACCGCGACCTACCTGCACGCCGACCACCCGCTCCAGGTCGCGATCGCCGAGACGTTCGCCCGGGTGACGGGCGAGCCCGTCGACACCGTCGCCGTCGACGGCTGCGGAGCCCCGCTGCTGTCCACCTCGCTCGTGGGCCTGGCGCGCGCCTTCGCGACCCTCGCCACGGCGACCGACGGGCCCGAGCGGACCGTGGCCGAGGCGATCCGCCGCCACCCCGACCACGTCAGCGGCACGACCCGCGACGAGCTCGCGCTGCACCGCGCGATCCCCGGCCTGATCGGCAAGGCCGGTGCCGAGTCCTGCTACGCCGTCGCGCTGCCCGACGGCCGTGCCTGGGCACTGAAGACCGACGACGGGGCTCCCCGTGTGCGCCCCGTGCTGATGGCCGAGGCGCTGCGGCGCTCGGGGGTGCTGGAGGAGGACGGCGTCGACGCGGCCGCGGTCGAGGCCATCGGACGCCACGAGCTCTTGGGTGGCGGCGTACCCGTCGGGGTGATCCGCGCTGCCTTCTAGCTAGCGCTGAACGTGCGTAAAATCTGGCAGTTGTGAGCGCAGTCACCCCTGCCAGGACTTGGTTTTGCTAACTGGTGTTAGCACAATGGAGACATGGCCAAGGACAAGAGCACCAAGACGAGCATGGCTGTCGTCGGCTCGCTGGGCTCGCTGGGTGACTACCTCAAGGAGCAGCGCCTGGCCGCCCAGCTCTCGCTGCGGCAGCTCGCCGACCAGGTCGGCGTCAGCAACCCCTACCTCAGCCAGATCGAGCGGGGCCTGCGCAAGCCCTCGGCCGAGGTGCTGCAGCAGCTGGCCCGCGCACTGCGGGTCTCTGCCGAGCAGCTCTACGTCCGCGCGGGCATCGTCCACCCCGACCCCGGCCAGGCCGGCTCCGTCGAGCTGGCGATCCTCGCCGACCCCGGGCTCACCGAGCGGCAGAAGCACTCGCTGCTCGACGTCTACGCGTCGTTCCTCGCACTGAACGAGCGCGACGTCCCCGAAGCCATCCAGGACTGAAACCCGACCCGACCACCCGGGTCGGGACATCCACCAGAAGGAGAAGGACATGGCCACCGCCAAGTTCGACATCAAGACCGAAGCCCTCAAGCCCGTCCTCGCCGGTGTCGGCGTGACCGACCTCGCCGTCGAGGCCGTCCGCGAGGCCGTCGCCGACGTGCAGAAGCGCGTCTCCGCCGTGCAGAAGGACGTCACCACCCGTGTGAACGACGTCCAGAAGACCGCGACCGACCCGAAGGCGCTGCGCAAGCAGGCCCAGGCCCGCCGCGCCGCCGTCGAGGCCCGCGTCGCCGAGCTCCAGGCCGAGGCCAAGGCCTACCCCGCCAAGGTCACCACCCAGGTCTCCACGCTGGTCGACGAGAACGTCGCGGCCGCCAACGCCACCTACACCGAGCTGGTCAAGCGCGGCGAGTCCCTCGTGGGCCGCATCCGCCGCCAGGAGTCGACCAAGGCGACGGTGAAGTCCGCCAGGACCACCGCCACCAAGGCCAAGACCACCGCGACCCAGGCCAAGAAGGCCGCCGAGGCGAACGTCGAGGCCGCCGACAAGACCGCCGCGACCAAGGTCGCCCCCAAGCCGAAGCCGACCGCCAAGAAGGCGACCCAGAAGGCTGCCGGCAAGAAGGCCGCCGCCACCACCGCGCGCAAGACCGCCGCCAAGAAGACGGCCACCGCGCAGAGCAGCGCCAAGGCCACCGCGACCGCCGCCAGCAAGACCGCGACCACCGCGGTCAAGGCCGTCGCCGACGCCGCCGAGAAGGTCGGCGACTGAAGAGCACCCGCCGATGAGCAGCAGCTGATGCTGTTCTGACACGCACGAGGCCCCCGTCCGAGAGGACGGGGGCCTTCTGCGTTCGCCTACTCTTGTCCCCGTGACCATCTACGCGTTCCAGAGCACCCTCATGCTGGTCGTGCTCGTCGTGCTGCTCGCGGTCAAGGGATTCGCCTTCATCAACTCCCTCACCTACTCCGCCGAGGCCTACGAGGCCGCCGGCAAGCTCACCAAGCAGGCGTGGTGCGCGATCACCGGTCTCGGCTTCGTGGCGCAGCTGATCCTCATCGGCTCCTCGCCGCTGGGGATCATCCACCTGGTCTTCACGATCGCGTCGCTGGTCTACCTCGCCGACGTACGCCCCGCGCTGGCCGAGGTCACCTCGCGCCGCTGATCGCTCAGCGGGCGAGGTAGCGGTCGAGCGCGACCAGGGCGTCCTCCGGCTCGAACCCGGTGGCCCGGATCTTCGCCAGCGACATCGCGGAGTTGAGCGGGCGCGGGGCGAACGGGTTGCCCTGCGCCAGCACGCCCTCGGCGTACGCCTCCGTGGTGGTGCCGGAGACGTCGTCGGCGCTGCGCCCGGAGCGCTCGAAGACGGCCTGCGCGATCTCGCGCCACGACATCGCGGGCCCGCCGTTGGACAGGTTGTAGGTGCCGAAGTCGGCGCCGCTGTCGAGCAGGTGGGCGGTGGCGCGCACGAGCTCCTCGGTGAAGGTGAGGCGGCCGACCTGGTCCTCGACCACGCTGGGCGAGACGCCCTTCTCCGCCAGCGACTGCATGGTGCGCACGAAGTTCTTGCCCTCGCCGATCACCCAGGAGGTGCGGAACAGGTAGTGGCGCGGGGCCAGGCCCACGGCGAGGTCGCCGGCGGCCTTGGACTGGGCGTAGACGCCGAGTGGGGACAGCGGCTCGTCCTCGGTGTGGCCGGGGTCGAGGGGTGCGGTGCCGTCGAAGACGTACTCCGAGGAGTAGTGCACCAGGGTGAAGCGGTGCTCGCGCGCCAGCCGGGCGAGCGTGGCCGGACCGGAGGCGTTGGCGGCCCACGCGGTCACCCGCCCCTCGGCGGTCTCGGCCGTGTCGACGGCGGTGTACGCCGCTGCGTTGAGCACGACGGCGTACTCGTGCCACGGCCAGGCGGCGACGGCCTCGCTGTCGGTCAGGTCGAGCGCGGTGACGCCCTCGCCTGCGAACAGGTCGACGCGGTCCGCGCCGGGGTGGGCGGCGTGCAGCGCACGGCCGAGCTGGCCGAGCGCCCCGACGATGAGCGTCTTCCTGGGTGCCATCGCCGTGCCCGGGTCGAGCGCCGGGGCGTTCTGGTCCTTCTCGCTGATGATCGCCTCCGACAGGGGGATCGGCCAGTCGATCGCCGCGGAGGGGTCGCCCAGGGCGAGCGCGGGGTAGGTCACGCCGGGACGCCAGTGGTCGTTGACGAGGTAGGTGTAGGCCGTCGCGTCCTCGAGCACCTGGTAGCTGTTGCCGACGCCGCGGGGGACGAAGACCGCCACCGAGGTGTCCATCTCGAGGGTGAAGGTCGTGCCGAAGGTCTCGCCCTCACGCATGTCGACCCACGCGCCGAAGATCCGGCCGGTCGCCAGCGAGATGAACTTGTCCCACGGCTCGGTGTGGATGCCGCGCGTGACGCCGCGGTCGGAGTTGAAGGAGACGTTGTTCTGGACCGGGCCGAAGTCGGGCAGGCCGATGGCCAGCATCTTCTCCCGCTGCCAGTTCTCCTTGAAGAACCCGCGGTCGTCGTCGCGGCGGTCGAGGCGTACGACGACGAGGCCCGGGATCGGGGTCGTCTCCAGGGCGGGAAGGCTCACTGGCCCTTCTCCGCGTACTTCGCCTCGGTCGCGTCCTTGTGCGGGCGCCACCAGTCCTCGTGGGTCTGGTACCACTCGATGGTGTTGGCCAGCCCGGACTCGAAGTCCTGGAACTGCGGCGACCAGCCGAGCTCCTGGCGCAGCTTGCCCGACTCGATGGCATAGCGCATGTCGTGCCCGGCGCGGTCGTTGACGTGGTCGAAGCCGTCGGCGTCCTTGCCCATCAGCGTCAGGATGAGGCGGACGACCTCGAGGTTGTTTTTCTCCCCGTCGGCGCCGATGAGGTAGGTCTCGCCGATGCGGCCCTTCTCCAGGATCGTGAGCACGGCCGAGGAGTGGTCGTCGGCGTGGATCCAGTCGCGCACGTTCTCGCCAGAGCCGTAGAGCTTGGGGCGGACGCCGTCGATGACGTTGGTGATCTGGCGCGGGATGAACTTCTCGATGTGCTGCCAGGGGCCGTAGTTGTTCGAGCAGTTGGACACCGTCGCGCGGACGCCGAAGCTGCGCACCCAGGCGCGGACGAGGTGGTCCGAGCCCGCCTTCGAGGCGGAGTAGGGCGAGGACGGGTTGTAGGGGGTGTCCTCGGTGAAGCGCTTGGGGTCGTCGAGCTCGAGGTCGCCGTAGACCTCGTCGGTCGAGACGTGGTGCAGGCGCTTGTCGTGCTTCCGCACCGCCTCGAGGATCGTGTAGGTGCCGAGGATGTTGGTGCGGATGAACGGGCTCGGGTCGTTGAGCGAGTTGTCGTTGTGGGACTCCGCGGCGTAGTGGACGACCGCGTCGTGGGCCGCGACCAGCGGGTCGACGACGTCCTCTTCGGCGATGTCGCCGACCACCAGCTGCACCCGGTCCTCGGGCAGCCCGGCCAGCGACTCCTTGCTGGCCGCATAGGTCAGCTTGTCGAGGACGGTGATGCGCAGGTCGGTGTGGTCGACGAGGTGGTGCACGAAGTTCGACCCGATGAACCCCGCGCCCCCGGTCACGAGAAGGCGTTCCATGGCGGGGAGTCTAGGGGCGAGCGATGACTTCGAAGACTTCCGTGGTCTCGAGCGCGTCCGTGCGGTACGTCACGCCCCGGGGGCCGGAGGGCGTCCACCCTGCCGGCAGCGCGCCGGGCGCGTAGCCCTGCGGGAACCGCACCCGGACCTCCACGGCCTGCGGGTTCACGATCGCCTGGGGGTCGATCGTGAGGCCGTAGGCGAGGCTGCCGTCTGCCTCGACAGTCGCTGCGGCGGGGACGTCGTACTCGACGACGAGCTCGCGGCGCGCCTGGGGTGCGAACTCCAAGGACTGGCGTTGGAACGTCTGGTCGTAGAAGTTGCCCCGGCGGACCGCGAACGGCTGCCCGTCGATGGTCCCGCCGGTGAACTCGGCACCCTCGGGCAGCATCGTCAGCACGCTGCTGAAGTTCCACCTGGTGAAGTAGCCGAGCTGCGGGTCCACCCCTCCTCGGACGTACGGGGGCGAGTCGTTGTGGATCTGCACAGCGAGCCGCACGTGGGCGCTGCCGTCCTTCCGCACGTCGACCTCGGACCGGACCGCTCGTCGCTGCCAGTAGTCGCTCTTGCTCGGCACCCGGTTCTGGGTGAAGACGCCGATGTAGTCTCGCCGCGCGTCGCCCAGCTCGCCGGTGAGGCCGAGATCGGAGAAGACCGCCTGCTCCTCCGGGGCGCGGAGATAGACCGCGAAGCGGCGTTCGTCGGCCGCCCGGGCCAGGACCTTGGCAGTGTCGAGGGGGTCTCCCGACAGCAGCCGCTCTGAGAACAGCGGCGCGAGCGCGCGGTTGATCTCCTTGCGCTGAGCCGGGTCGTCGTACTCGTCGTAGCTGCCGACCAGCGTCTCCACCAACGTGTCCGGGGTGATCGTCCCGAGCGTCGGCACGTTGATCGGCCCGGTCAGTGCGACGAGGTCGGCGAGGGCGGGCACGTCGATCACCACGACGCCCGCCAGGCGGCGACCACGCAGGCTGCGCCACGCGTTGGCCAGCTCGTTTCCCGAGACCCGCCAGTCGGGGGCCATCGTCGAGGTCAGGACCTTGAGGCGTCCGCGGTGGAACGGGTTGCCCTTGACCTTCTTCCAGTAGATCGCCTGAGCCGTGCCGGGCGCGGTGCTGGTGTCGACGACGTCGCCCATGGACAGCTGGCCCTGGGACAGGTCCATCGTGGTGAAGGTCAGGGGGGTGCCGCCCGAGTAACGCAGCTCCGACGGGTTCAGCAGCGCGACGAGGTACTGGCGGTCGGCCTGGGAGCCGAGCATCAGGGGGAGCTCGGCGAGCAGCGGTTGCGCGGTCGCGAGGCCGTCGACGAGTGGCTGCATCTGCTCGACCACCTCGTTGCGCGCCTCGCCGAGCCGGTCGCCGGCGACCAGCCTGGCCTCCGCCACGTCGTCCAGCTCAGCACTGGCCCGCTTCACCAGCACGTCGACCCGGTCGACGTCGTCGATCACTGTCGCGAGGACCTCCAGGTCCACGTTGCCGTCGTCGACCAGCGTCGACCGGTCGCTGTTCACACGCGAAACCAGGCCGACGCCGACCTCCGCCACGGACGTCAGGTCGTCGAGGGCGTTGCCCAGGCGCCGTACGTCGCGCACCGGTCCACCAGCGACCGGGACCCAGCTCCACACGTGGCCGCCCACACCCTGCACGGCGCCCTGCACCTCGTCAGCGTGGGAGCGGGCACTCGTGATCGCCTGCTCAGCACCTTCCACGTCGCCGGCCTCGAGGGCGGCCTTCGCGGTCTGCAGGTCCGCCCGGGCGGCCTCGGCCGCGGCAGGGGCGTGGCGGAACGGGAGGGCCAGCAGCGCGAGCGCGACGACGACGAGCAGCAGCCCCCCGCCGACCAGCAGGAGACGACCCCGCGTCGAGGACGGAGTGGCACGGCGCAACAGACCCATGTGCGCCATGGTCGCAAAGCCCCCCTCATGCTCCCAAAAGCCCGCCCTCGGCCCGGACGCTCGGGTGGACTACTGCGCCCTGACGCCCGTGATGCTGAAGCTGGGCTGGGTGACCAGTTCGGGGGCGTCGTACGTCGCCCGGCCGGGTCCGGAGCGGGTCCAGCCCTCCGGGAGGTCGGAGACGTCGTAGCCCTCGGGCCACTGCACGCTGACCGACAGCGCCTGCGGATTGACCATGCCCTGCGGCGTGGCGTCCAGGCGGTAGGTGAGCGTGCCGTCGTCGCGCGCGACCGCGGCGGCAGGGACGACGTACTCCAGGACGGCCTCGCGGGTCGCGCGCGGCGGGAGCGTGATGCCGAGCAGCTTGTAGGGGCGTCCGTAGTAGTCGAAGACCTTGGTGCCGACCTCGCGACCGGCGACCACGGCGCGGTCGACCTCGACGCCCTCGGGCAGGAAGACGCCCAGGCGCATGCCGTTCCAGCGGGTGCGGGCCGCGCCGCCGCGCGGGTCGCCGTAGAGCTGGTTGGCGTAGGGCGGGGAGTCGTTGAAGACCGAGATGGTGAGCGTCACTGCCGCCGACCCGTCCTCGCGCAGGCGGACGTCGCTCGTCACCGTGCGGCGCTGCCAGTAGTCGGACTTGCTGCGGTTGGTGTTCTGGTTGAAGACGGCGATGTAGTCGTGGTCGGTGGCGGACAGCTCGCCGGAGAGCCCGACGTCGGTCACCGCCGCCTGCACGTCGGGATCGCGCATCCACATCGCGAAGTGGCGCCCGCGGGCGGAGTCGCGCAGGGACTCGATCTTCTCCAGGCCCTGGCCGGCGCCGAGGATCTGGTCGGCGAAGAGCGGGACCAGCGCGAGGTTCAGCTCGTGGCGGGCCTCGTTGTCGGGGAAGGCGTCGTAGTCGCCGACCATCTTCTGGGTGAAGTTGGAGGAGTCGATGCGCCCGTAGATCGGGACGTCGACAGGTCCGGTGACCCGCAGCAGGTCGGCGAGCGCGACCACGTCGACGGCGATCAGGCCGTCGGTCTCCTCGCCCACGATCCGCTCCCAGCCGCGCAGCAGTTCCTCGCCCGAGACAGACCAGTCGGGGGCGTACGTCGAGGTCGACAGGCGCAGCTTGCCGTTGTGGAACAGGTTGTCCTCCACGCGCTCCCAGCGGCCCACGCGGTAGAGCTCCTCGTCGGTGGTGTCACGCGCCTCGCCGATGGTCAACCGGCCGTCGCTGACGGTCATCGGGGCGAGCGTCAGCGGCGCGCCACCGGAGAAGCGCTGCTCGCTCGGGTTGAGCAGGGCCAGCAGGTAGGTGCGGTCGTCGTCGGCGCCGAACAGGTCGGGTAGCGCCGCAGCGAGCGGCTTGGCCTGTCGGGCGCTGGCGGCCAGGGGGGCCACCACGTCGGCGGCCTCGTCGCGGGCCTCGGACAGCCGGGTGCCGACGCCCAGGGCGGAGTCGTTGACCTCGCGCAGCTCGAGCTGGGCGGTGTCGAGGTGGACGCTCGCCTCGTCGACCGCACCCACCAGCGTCCTGAGGGTCGGCACGTCGACGGAGCGGTCGCCGAAGAGCGTCGCCTGCTCGCCGTTGACGGCCGGCCACGCCTCGACCGCGAGCTCCGCGGCGGCGGTGAGGTGGTCGAGCGCGTTGCCGAGGTGGCGTACGTCCGAGACCGGCTCGCCGACCACGGGCACGAGGCTCCAGACGTCGCCACCGATGCCCTGCATCGCGTCCTGCACCTCGTCGGCGTGGCGCCGAGCGCTGTCGATGCTGGCCTCGGCGGACTCCACGTCGCCGTCGGCGAGCGAGGTGCGCGCGGCCTCGAGGTCGGCGCGGGCGCCCTCGGCGTTGCCGGGCGCCTTCAGGAACGGAATCGCCAGCAGCACCAGGACGACGACGAGCAGGAAGAGGCCGCCGATGACGGTGGCGGGCCGCACCAGCCGTCGGGTGGAGGACGAACGCGGGGACGGCACGCTTCACATGGTGCCGTACGGCAGCGAGCGCCGCGGCCACAATAGGGTGGGCGCATGCGTGGAATCATCCTGGCCGGTGGCACCGGCTCGCGACTGCACCCCATCACCCAGGGCATCAGCAAGCAGCTGGTCCCGGTCTACGACAAGCCGATGATCTACTACCCGCTGTCCACGCTGATGCTCGCCGGCATCCGGGACGTGCTGATCATCACGACCCCCCACGAGGCCGACGGCTTCCACCGCCTGCTCGGGGACGGGTCGCAGTTCGGGATCAACCTGACCTTCGCGGTCCAGCCCTCGCCCGACGGGCTGGCGCAGGCGTTCATCATCGGCGCCGACCACATCGGCGACCAGCGCTCCGCGCTCGTCCTGGGCGACAACATCTTCTACGGCTCCGGTCTCGGTCACCAGCTGCTGCGCTTCTCCGAGCTCGACGGCGCCGCCGTCTTCGGCTACCACGTCGCCGACCCCCGTGCGTACGGCGTGGTGGAGTTCGACGACGAGGGCCGTGCGCTGTCGCTGGAGGAGAAGCCCGAGCACCCCAAGAGCGACTTCGCCGTCCCGGGGCTCTACTTCTACGACAACGACGTGGTGCAGTACGCCGCCGAGCTCGAGCCGTCGGCGCGCGGCGAGCTCGAGATCACCGACCTCAACCGCCGCTACCTCGAGGAGGGGCGCCTCCACGTCGAGGTGCTGCCGCGCGGCACCGCCTGGCTCGACACCGGCACCTTCGACTCGCTCAACGACGCCTCCAACTTCGTGCGCACCATCGAGGGCCGCCAGGGCTTCAAGGTCGGCGCGCCCGAGGAGGTCGCCTGGCGGATGGGCTGGCTCTCCGACGACGAGCTCGTCGAGCGGGCGCAGCCGCTGCGCAAGAGCGGCTACGGGGAGTACTTGCTCGGGTTGCTGCAGCACGGGTGAGGGGGCTCGTCGGTCCCGGGGTCGCGTTCCCCGGGGTCGCGTTCCCCGGGTACCCGGGGAAACTGGAGCCTCCACCCCGAAGTTTCGGGGGCGAAGCTCCAGGTTGGGACGTGAACCTCGGACGTGGCAGGTGTCGAGGCTCGTCGCTGGCGCTCCTCGCACCTCGACCAGCGACTACGTGAGGTCGGCGGCGACCATCCGCGCCACGATCTCCTCGAAGCCGACCGTCGGCGCCCAGCCGAGGACCTCGCGGGCCTTCGACGCATCGCCCACCAGCTCGGTCGGGTCGGCGGGTCGGAAGAACGCCTGGTCCTGGCGCACGAGGTGCTCCCACTCCGCGACGCCGGCTGCCGCGAAGGCGGCGGCGACGAACTCGCGCACGGAGTGGGCGCGCCCGGTCGCGACGACGTAGTCGGACGGTTCGTCGGCCCGCGCGGCGCGCACCATCGCGTCGACGTAGTCGGGCGCCCAGCCCCAGTCGCGACGCGCGTCGAGGTTGCCGAGCACCAGCTCGTCGGCGTCGCCGCGGGCGATCGCGGCCACCGTCGAGGTGATCTTGCGCGTCACGAAGCGCTCGTGGCGGCGCGGTGACTCGTGGTTGTAGAGGATCGCGCTCGACACGTGGAGGCCGCGCTGGCGGAAGACGCGGGCGGAGAGGTGCGCGAAGGCCTTCGCGGCGCCGTACGGGTTGAGCGGCGCGACCGGCGTCGACTCGGTCTGCGGCGACTCGGCCGGCTCGCCGAAGATCTCGGCGCTGGAGGCCTGCACGAGGCGTACGTCGCCCACGAGCCGCGCCGACTCCATCAGCGCGACGGCCGCCTGGCCGTTGACGTGGGCGGTGAGGTCCGGCTCGTCCCACGACTGCGCGACCGAGCTGATCGCGGCGAGGTTGTAGACCTCGGTCGGCGCGACGTCGCGCACCAGCTCGCGGGTCGCCACCAGGTCGCCGAGGTCACCGGTGTGGAGGACGACGTCGTCCGGGCAGTGCGCCGGGGGGCCGTCGGCGGACAGCACGAGGGCGTGCACCTCCATGCCCTCGCCGACGAGGCGCTCCGCGAGGTAGGTGCCGTCCTGGCCGCCGATGCCGGTGATGAGCGCCCGAGCGGTCACCAGCCCGCCTTGACCGCCGCGATGTCGCTGTCGACCATCATCGCGACGAGCTCGGGGAACGACACCGTGGGCGTCCAGCCGAGCTTGTCCTTGGCCTTCGAGGCGTCGCCGATGAGCAGCTCGACCTCGGCGGGACGCATGAAGCGCGGGTCCTGCGTGACGTGCTTGGTCCAGTCGTCGATGCCGACGTGGGCGAAGGCGAGGTCGAGGAAGTCGCGGATCGAGTGCGTCTCGCCGGTGGCGATGACGTAGTCGTCGGCCTCGTCCTGCTGGAGCATGCGCCACATCGCCTCGACGTAGTCGCCGGCGTAGCCCCAGTCGCGCTGCGCGTCGAGGTTGCCCAGCGCCATCGAGTCCTGCTGTCCGAGGTGGATCCGCGCGACGGCCTGGCTGATCTTGCGGGTCACGAACTCGGGCCCGCGGCGCGGCGACTCGTGGTTGAACAGGATGCCCGAGGAGGCGTGCATGCCGTAGGACTCGCGGTAGTTGATGGTCATGTAGTGGCCGTAGACCTTGCTCACGCCGTAGGGCGAGCGGGGCCAGAGCAGGGTGCTCTCCGACTGGGGCACCTCCTGCACCTTGCCGAACATCTCCGAGCTCGAGGCCTGGTAGAAGCGGATCGACGACGGGTCGTCGCCGGCGTGGAGGCGTACGGCCTCGAGCATGTTGAGCACGCCCATGCCGGTCACGTCGCTGGTGACGAACGCGTTCTCCCACGAGTAGGCGACGAAGGAGATCGCGCCGAGGTTGTAGACCTCGTCGGGCTGGGAGTCGCGCATCGCGCGCATCAGGCTGGACAGGTCGGTCAGGTCACCGTTGTGGAGCCGGACGTCGGGGACGACCTTCTCGACCAGCTCGCGACGGGGGTTGTTCTGGCCGCGGATCAGGCCGTGGACCTCGTACCCCTTCTCGAGGAGGAGCTCGGCGAGGTAGAGGCCGTCCTGGCCGGTGATTCCGGTGATGAGAGCGCTGGGCATGCGCACAGTCTGTCAAAGCCTGCTGTCGTTAGGGTGAGCGCATGAAGATCCTCGTCAGCGGAGGCGCCGGCTACATCGGCTCGCACACCGTCATCCAGCTCGTCGCCGCCGGTCACGACGTCGTCATCGTCGACAACTTCAGCAACTCGCACCCGGTGGTGCTGGGTCGGATGGAGTCCCTCACCGGCACCAGCCTGCCGACGCACTCCTTCGACCTGTGCGACCACGACAAGACCGAGCACCTCTTCGCCGCCGAGGACTTCGACGCCGTCATCCACTTCGCCGGCTACAAGGCCGTCGGCGAGAGCGTGGAGAAGCCGCTCGACTACTACGAGAACAACCTCGGCTCGACCTTCTCGCTGGTGCGGGCGATGCAGAAGCACGGCGTGCACAAGCTCGTCTTCTCCTCCAGCGCCACCGTCTACGGCACCGACCAGGCCGGCGCGACCGAGGACCAGCCGACCTTCGCGACCAACCCCTACGGCTGGACCAAGGTGATGCAGGAGCAGATCCTGCGCGACGTCGCCGCTGCGGACCCGGACATGCGCGTCGCGCTGCTGCGCTACTTCAACCCCGTCGGCGCGCACGAGTCCGGCACGATCGGCGAGGACCCCACGGGCAAGCCCAACAACCTGATGCCCTTCATCGCGCAGGTCGCGGTGGGCAAGCGCGAGAAGCTGTCGGTCTTCGGCGACGACTACGACACCGTCGACGGCACCGGCGTGCGCGACTACATCCACGTCGAGGACCTCGCGGCCGGCCACGTGGCCGCGCTCGAGGCGCTCACCACCACGACCGAGAGCGTCAACACCTGGAACCTCGGCTCCGGCCACGGCACCAGCGTGCTCGAGCTGCTGCACGCCTTCGAGCGGGCCGTGGGCCGCGAGCTGCCCTACGAGGTCGTGGCCCGTCGTCCCGGTGACGTGGCGACGTCGTACGCCGACCCGTCCAGGGCCAACGCCGAGCTGGGCTGGCGCACGAAGAAGACGATCGACGAGATGGCCGCCGACGCGTGGCGCTGGCAGGAGCAGAACCCGCGCGGGTTCGCCGGGTGAGGCTGGTCAGCGCACCGCGAGCTCGGTGACGCCCCGGAGCACCGAGCGCAGGTGCGGCACCTCGTGCGTGCGCAGCAGGTGCGTCCCGCCGAGCGCGGCGAAGACGCCGTAGAAGCCCTCGGCCTTGCGGAACTCGTCGCCGAAGATGTCGTAGGAGTGCGGCACCGCGTTGCAGACGGGTACGCCGAGGGGGCGCAGGCGGAAGACCTGGGCGAGCACCCGGGCCTGGTGGCGGGCGCGGGTGGGCGGGTCGACGAGGTTGCCGTAGTAGAAGCCCATGCCGGGGTCGACGACGACCTTGTCGACGCCGAGCGAGCGGGCGTGCGCGATCCGCGGCGCGAAGTGGTCGAGCAGCACCGGCATCGGGTCGGCGTCGGGCGGGACGTCGGCGATCTCGCGGACGTTGGCGGTCTCGCCGAAGCACATGACGACAGCGGCGTCGTACTCCGCGGCGAGCGCGAGCATCTCGTCCTCGTGCTGGCGGCCGGTCATGTTGAGGATGCGGGCCCCGGCGTCGAGGCAGGCGCGCACGACCTCGGGCTCGTAGGTCTCGACCGACACGACCGCCTCGTCGGCCAGGCCCTTCACCGCCGGCACCAGGCTGGCGACCTGGTCGTCGGCGGAGACCCGCGCAGCCGTGGCGTTGCTGGACTCGGCGCCAAGGTCGATGACCCCCGCGCCCTGCGCGACCTGGATCCGGCCCATCCGGACCGCGTCGGCCGGGCTGGTGGCCACGCTCTCGCGGTAGGTCGAGTCGCGCGAGAGGTTCACGCAGCCCATCAGGGTCAGCGGACCGTCACCGATGACGACGCGGCCACGCGGACCGTCGAGGACGACCGGTGCCACCGGGAGGTCCCAGGCCGCGCCGTGGTCGTTCTGGAGCGCTGCCAGGTCCGCCAGGGTGATCACGCCTGAAAGGGTAGGGGGCAGGATGAAGCGGTGAGCGAATCCCTCGAGCTGCAGCGGCTGTCCGACCTGTCCGACGACGAGCTGGCGGCGGCGTACACGCCGTCACGGGAGCCGTGGCTCCGGGTCAACTTCGTGAGCACCGTCGACGGTGCCGCGCAGGGCTCGGACGGGGTCAGCAAGAGCATCAACAACGACGCCGACAAGCGGGTCTTCGACGCGCTGCGCAGGCGGGCCGACTGCCTGGTGGTCGGCGCCGGCACGCTGCGCGACGAGGGGTACGACGTCCCGTCGATCCCGCTGGTGGTCGTGAGCCGCTCGGCCGACCTGCCGCCGACGCTGGCCGACGCCCCGCGCGGGCGGATCCTGATGGCGACGGTGGCCTCGGCCGGCGGGCTGGAGAAGGTCCGCGAGGAGCTGGGGGAGGAGCACGTGCTCGTGCTGGGCGAGGACGAGATCGACCTGCCCCTGCTGAAGGCCACGCTCGCCGAGCGGGGCTGGACCGAGCAGCTGTGCGAGGGCGGGCCGTCGTTGTTCGCCGACCTGCTCGCCGCCGAGGTCGTCGACGAGCTGTGCTGGACGATCGTGCCCGCCCTCACCGGCGGCGACGCCGTACGCATCGCCACCGGCGCGGAGGTGGAGGTCGCGCTGCGTCCCGCCCTGTTGCTGGAGCAGGACGGGACGCTGCTGGGACGCTGGCTGGTGGAGTGATCCCTGCTCAGGGAGCGGGGAAGTCCACGACGTAGCTCGGCGAGCTCGTGTTGGTGCTGTCCACCTGCGTCCCGGTGTCGTTGACGACGTGCCTGACGATGCCCGGCCCGCTCAGGTTGACCGTGAGGAGGTGGTGCAGTCGCACCCCGGCCCGCTCGGGCACCTCGAACCCGCTCTCGGTGATGATGTCCTCGTTGTTGCGGTTGAAGGCGTAGACCCCGCCGCCGAACAGCTGGTGGCGCTGCACGTCGTCGCCGACCTTGAAGCCCGCCCAGCCGAGCGTGCCGTCGGGTCGGGTCCAGTCGGCCTGCGTGGGCGGGTCGTAGGGGAGCTCGTTCTGGTAGAGCACGACGTGGCCGTCCTCGCCGTTCCAGATGGTGTTGTGCTCCTGGTAGTGCTCGACGAAGAGCCCGGTGGCGCTCACGCGGTCACCGTCCACGACGACCCCGACGCGACCGATGTTGGTGTTCCAGCGGTCGGTGTCACCGCTCTCGCCGGCCGTGAAGCCCTCGATGCCGTGGTCGGCGCGCCACACCCACGCGTGGTCGATGAGCACGTCGTCGGCGTCGACGCGCAGCGACACGTCGGCCTTGCCGACGTAAGGGCCGCCGACCCGGATGTAGACGTCGTTGAGCGTGGTGCTGGGAGTGGCGCTCGCGGTGTCGGTCGACGAGCCGTCGCCCTGGATGTGGACGAGGCTGTCGGAGAGCTGGGAGCCCGCGTCGACGGTGATGCCCGCGAGCACGACGCCCTCCACTCCCGGGCGTACGACGACCGGGGTGGAGCCACCGACCGCCTTCAGGGTCGCCTGGCCCATGCCGAGGACCACCGCGTCGTCGTGGTCGACGACCAGGCTGCGGTCGATTGCGTAGACCCCTGGGGTGAGCAGCAGGTTGCGGCCGCGCTCGAGGGCGCGCGCCAGGACGTGCGCCGGCTGGTTGGGGTTGGCGATGTGGAAGGAGGACAGCGGGAGGTTGCGGCCCGCGGTCGCGCCGTCGGCCCACGAGATGCCGCGGGAGTCGGTGCGTGCGTCCGGCACTCGCACCTGCCAGGCGCCGTCGTCACCGATGTGGAGGAAGGGCTTCTCACGGCTGAGCGGGGTGCGGTCGAGCGTGGTGTAGGGCGGAGTCGGGAACCCGGCTTCGGACGGGGCGCCGATCGTGCCGGCGAAGACCTGATTCCAGACGGCGTTCGACCACTCGCCGACCTCGCTGTTGCGGGTGAGCCACTGCTGCTGGGAGCCGTTGACGACGGTGCCCGCTCGGGAGTCCGCGAGGTAGCCGCCGCTGGCGTACTGCGGGCCCTGGCCGCAGTAGTCCATCAGCGACAGGGTGCCGCCGCGGACGTCGACGCGGCGCAGGGAGGAGGCCTGCGAGGTCCCCCAGAAGTTCGCCGTCGCGCGGCAGCCGTCCTGGCCCCTGCCGTTGACGTCGATCGTCAGGTTGGACAGCGAGCGCCAGAAGTTGTTGAGCGCCACGCAGTAGGGCTGGAACGGGCCGTCGGTGAGACAGCGGTTGTAGACCTCGACCTTGCCGTTG
Organism: Nocardioides sp. S5; assembly: GCF_017310035.1. Lineage (NCBI taxonomy): Bacteria > Bacillati > Actinomycetota > Actinomycetes > Propionibacteriales > Nocardioidaceae > Nocardioides > Nocardioides sp. S5. The sequence goes on along the minus strand of NZ_CP022296.1, from coordinate 4,177,471 downwards.
ATGACCACGTCGGACGGGCTCGCGCCGAGACCGGCGACCTCGGTGTAGTAGCCGACCTTGATCTGCAGCGGCTCGGTCGCGGTGCCATAGGTGCCGGGCTTGAACAGCAAGCTCCAGCGCTGGCCGGACATCTCGGCGTCGACCTGCTGCTGCCAGATCGCGTCGGCCCGCTTGCGGATCTGCGCGACCGGCATCGACGGGTCGAAGACCAGGACGCGCTTGCCGAGGTCAGGCTCGGTGTCGTCGGAAGCGGCCGGCGCGGGTGCCGGCGCGGCCGTGCTCGGGGCGATGGTCGGGGCCGTCAGCCCGACCACGGTCAGGGCGAGGGCCGTCAGGGCCGCGCGCAGCGGCGTACGACGAGGTCGGCGGGGGTGCGGAAGCGGATGGGACATGGGGGGACCTTCCGGGTGTGAGAGCGCTTCCATTCAGGATGCACAATCGCTGTGACCGCCGCCACACCCGGGGTCCGCCCTGAGACGGATCAGCCGTCGAGCGCGTCCAGCAGGGCCTTCGAAAAGGCCGGGATGTCGTCGGGGTTGCGGCTGGTGATGAGGTTGCCGTCGACGACGACCTCCTCGTCCACCCACTCGCCGCCACCGTTGCGGATGTCGGTCTGCAGGCTCGGCCAGCTCGCGACCCGCTTGCCCTGCACGCGGTCGGCCTCGACGAGGGTCCAGGCCGCGTGGCAGATCGCCGCGACCGGCTTGCCCGAGTCGACGAAGTCACGGATGAAGGCCACGGCCTCCTCGTCCATGCGCAGGGCGTCGGGGTTGGCGACGCCGCCGGGCAGGACGAGCGCGTCGTAGTCGGCGACGGCCACGTCGGCCACGCGCCGGTCGACGCGCTGGGTGCTCGACTTGTCGAGGTGCTGGAAGAGCTGGACCTCGTCCTCGTCGAGCGAGAGGAGCTCGGCGGTGTGGCCGGCGTCGACGGCGGCCTGCCACGGCTTCGTGAGCTCGACCTCCTCGACGCCCTCGGATGCGGTCAGGAATGCGATTCGCTTGGACATGGCTCCACGCTTGCTCGCCGGGTGGAGGGCGACAACCGCCTTCGGGGTGGGGGCTTGCGTCGCGTTCGCGTCGCGTTCCCCGGGTACCCGGGGAAACTGGAGGTTCGCCTCCGAAACTTCGGGGTGGAGGCTCCAGTTTGGGGCAATGAGCCCGTACGCGCGAGCGCTCAGGCGGCCCTGCTCCGTGACTCGAGGATCTTGCGGATCCGCGCCCCGAGCTGTTGGGGCGCCCCGAGCTGGGCCCACGTGATGCGGATGCAGACCCAGCCGGTGAGCTGGCAGATGCGCTCCTCGCGTTCTTTCTCCCGCAGCAGGAACTCCTCGAGCGTCTCGCCGGGCCGCCGATGGAGCTCGTACTTGATCCTGCCGTCGAACTCCAGGAACACCCCGAGCTCGACCCACGCGAAGTCCACCCGCGCGAACCGCGCGCCGCGCTCGTCGAGAATCCAGACCTGTGGCTCGGGCCTGAGCAGCCCCTGGCTGTAGAAGAAGTACGCCGTACGCGACTCACCCGCCGACTCCCGCCGCCCGTCCGCCAGGCGCAGCACGACGTTGGTGCGCAGGCTGTTGGGCCACCATCGGGTGCGGTGGGCGAACTGGCGTACGCCGCTCGTCGTCGTCAGCCCGGCATGGAGCAGGCCGTCGACGGTGATCAGCGCAGACTCCACGGTGGAGACGGTCGTCATCTCAACGGCGCAACGCGTGGCGAGGGAGACAGGCACACCGTTGATCACCTTGACGTGGTACTTCGGCATCGAGCCGGCGTGCTGCACCCGGTCGCACTCCTTGCGCCCGGCGCGGCCATCGGTGCGGGTGGTGTGGACCTTCGTGAGGTCGTGACCCCACACCGGTGCCCCCTGCTCGATCGCCGACGACACGTGGGTGAGCACGGTGGTGGGATGGGCTCGTGCGAGGACGGCACGCGCGAGGACGCGGTGACGGTCGGCGGGGCCGAGGGAGTCCCACAGCGTCGCGTCGCAGTAGCTGCCGTGCCGCACTCGGTGCAGCTCGCCGCTCTTGACCATCGTGCGGATCTGGCGGTCCGTGTAGCCGGAGTCGAGGAGCTCGCGCCGGAGCACGACGACGCCAGTGAGGTCGATGAGGTCGGAGGTGGACATGTACGCCAACTGCCCGGCGGCCAGGGTCCCGAACCCCGCGATCTGGCGCCTGTGGACAAACGGGTGGCGTGGGGGCGGCTCGACGACGCCCTGTGGCCGAGCTTCTGGGCCCAAACTGGAGCCTTGCCCGCGAAGTTTCGAGGTGGAGGCTCCAGTTTCCCCGGGTACCCGGGGATCGCGACCCCCCAGCCCCGCCTCAGCCGATGGCGCCGGCGTTGTCCTTCGCCAGCGAGCGGGAGATGACCATCCGCTGGATCTGGTTGGTCCCCTCGAAGATCTGCATCACCTTCGCCTCGCGCATGTAGCGCTCGACGGGGAAGTCGCGGGTGTAGCCGTAGCCCCCGAGGACCTGCACGGCGTCGGTGGTGACCTTCATGGCGTTGTCGGTGGCGACGAGCTTGGCGACCGACGCCTCGCGGGAGAAGGGCAGCCCTGCGTCCTTGAGGCGCGCGGTGTGCAGCATCGTCGCGCGGGCGGAGACGATCGCGGCCTCCATGTCCGCGAGCACGAAGGCCAGGCCCTGGTGGTCGATGATCCGAGAGCCGAACGTCTCGCGCTCCCGGGCGTACGCCACCGCGGAGTCGAGGGCGCCCTGGGCGAGCCCGACGGCCACGGCGGCGATGCCGAGGCGGCCGGAGTCGAGACCGGCGAGCGCGATCCGCAGGCCGTCACCCTCGTTGCCGAGGAGGCGGTCGGCGTCGATGCGTACGTCGTCGAAGCGCATGGTCGCGGTGGCCGAGCCGGTCAGGCCCATCTTCCGCTCCGGCGGGTCGGCGGACAGACCCTCGGCGTCGGCCGGCACCAGGAAGCAGGAGATGCCGTTGCGGTCGTCGGAGGTCCGCGCCATCACCTTGTAGAAGTCGGCGTGGCCGCCGTGGGTCGTCCAGGCCTTCGCGCCGTTCAGGACGTAGGAGTCGCCGTCGCGACGTGCGGTCGTACGCATCGCCGCGGGGTCGGAGCCCGCGTGCGGCTCGGAGAGACAGTAGGCGCCGAGCAGGTCGCCGCCGAGCATGTCGGGCAGCCACCGCGCCTTCTGCTCCTCGGTGCCGAACTCGGCGAGGCCGAAGCACGAGAGCGCGTGGACGGACACGCCGACGCCGACCGAGGACCACACGGATCCGATCTCCTCGAGCACCTGGAGGTAGACCTCGTAGGGCTGGTCGCCGCCACCGACCTCCTCGGGGTAGGGCAGTGACAGCAGGCCGGCCTGGCCGAGCATGCGGAAGACCTCGCGCGGGAACGTCTCGGTGGCCTCCGCCTCCGCGGACCGCGGCGCGAGCTCCTTGGTCGCGATCTCGCGCGTGAGGGCGAGCAGGTCGCGGGCCTCGTCGGTGGGCAGCTGGCGGCGTGCGGTCATGTGACGCACGTTACCGGCGGCGCCCGCGGGCCCGAAGTCGGCGACCTGCGCCCAAGGTTCCGGTGCCAAGCTGGAGCCTCACCCCCGAAGTTTCGGGGTGGAGGCTCCACTTTCCCCGGGTACCCGGGGATCGCGACCCGACCAGGGAGCCCGGGGATCGCGACCCGACCCAGGGAGCCCGGGGAACGCGACGGCCAAGGACCCCCGACCTCACACCACCGGCCACGAGAGCGGCGGGGCGATCATCCCCTCCTCGGTCATGAGAGCGAGCGCGTCGGAGACCAGCCCGGGGGCGTCGGGGTGCTCGCCCCAGAGCTCCCGGGCGCGGGCGACGAGCTCGCCGGCCGAGCAGGGCACCTCGAGCGCCAGCCAGATCAGCACCCCGAGCCCGGCGAGCACGTGGACCCGGTCGTCGACCATCAGCACCAGCTCGTCGTCGTACTCCACCGCGTCGCGCCACGGGGCGCGGGTCCAGCTGTCGCCCGGCGGGGCGGGTACGTCGGCGACGCCGGGGTGGTGCAGCCGCGGGGCGGGCGGCTGGCCCTCGACGTCGAGCAGGTGGACGAGGTCGTCGATCCAGTCGGCGAACTCGCGGTAGTGCAGCGCCCAGGCGCCGCCGCAGGCGTCGAGCGTGTCGGCCAGGCGCAGGATCGGGTGCTCGAGGAGGGCCAGCGAGGAGCTCTGGGTCACCATCTCGGCGATGGCGTGGGCGGGCGCGAGCGGCACCAGGCCGTCGTCGTCCTCACCGCGGTGCAGCAGCACGATGCGGTGCAGCCGGGCCTGCGCGGGCGGCTGCACGAGGCCGAGCTCGTCGGGCGACAGCGACTGCTTGAGGTGCGGCGAGCCGCCGTCGGGGATGACGGACAGCGGCTTGGGGTGGGAGTGCACGGCCAGGGTGTCGTCGACGGAGGTGGTCTCGTCGGTGAGGTAGCCCAGGCGCCCGGCCAGCTGGCGTACGGCGGTGGTCTTGCCGGTCCCCGACGCCCCGACCAGCGCGAGGGCGCGGCCCTCGGGGTCGGCGACGGCGCCGGCGTGGAGGTTGATGCGTCGCCCGGCGGTGGCCTCGAGCGCGGCCATCGTGACGCGCGAGGTGATGGCGTAGTCGTGGGCGACGTCGTCGGTCCCGTTGTCGGTCAGGTCCGTGAGGTCGACCACCGTCACGGGCGCGGCGTCGGTGAGCGCGCGGCTCCACTGCCCGCGGAGGCGATCGGCGGCGGCGCCGGTGACGGGGATCCCGATCGGCACACCGAGGGCCGCCACCACCACGGCCGGCGGACCTGCCTGTGTGCTCACGGCGCCCACTCTAGGGTGGCGGCGTGGGCTGGATGCGCGATCACCGGATGCTGGTGGTCGCGTCGGTGGCGTACGCCGTCGGGCTCGGGGTGCTGGTGGCGGGGCCCTGGGGCGAGGACCTCAACGACCTGACCGTGCGGTGCTACACGTTCTTCCGCTACGACTGGCCGATCGCGCCGGGATGGGCGCTGCCGCACCACTACGGCGTGCTGCTCAACATGGTGCTCTTCGTGCCGGTGGGCGCGCTGCTGGTGACGCTGCTGCGGTGGAAGTGGTGGGCCGCGGTGCTGGTGGCGGGGCTGTGCTCGGCGGCCATCGAGGTCGTGCAGGCGCAGTGGCTGCTCGAGCGGATCGGCAGTGTGGACGACGTCGTCGCCAACACCGTCGGCGCGGCGCTCGGCGCGTTCGGCGCCCTCGCGCTCACTCTTCGCAGACGACACCGATCACGACGAGCTGGTCGACCAGGGTGGCCACGTCCTCGCTGATCTCCTCCGGCGCGGCCTCGGTCATCGAAGCGGCGGCGGCGGTGATCTCGGCCAGCGTGCCGCCCTCGGCGAGCGCCAGCCACACGACGCACCCCGATCCCTCGAGCAGGATCGGCGGGCCCTTGGGCAGGCGGGTGAGGTAGGCCGTCGGCACCTCGCCCCCGTCGAGGTCCTCCTCGCTCACCCACGCGATGTCGTCGGCGATGCGGTAGTGGTGCTCGCTCACGTGCGCCTCATCCGGCTCGACAGCTCGGTGACCGCGCGCCGCACCCTCAGCCGCTGCCGGGCGCGGACCTCCGTGCGCGTCGGGGCGCGACCGAGCTCCATGCGCAGGTGGTCGCGATTGACCCGCATCGCCGCGGTCAGCAGCTCGGCCTTGGCCCGCACCGTGGTCGCCGCGGCCAGGCGGGCGCGCCACTCGTCGAGCCGGCTCCCGCCCTGCGTGACGTGGCGCCAGAGCAGGTAGGTCGGGTCGTCGCGGTGCAGCTCCAGCTCGCCGATGCCGGCGGCGAGCGCGACCTCGGCGTGCAGCTCGGCGGCGAGGGCGCGTACGGCGTCCTGCTCGTGGGGCTCCGCGCCGCTCCACGCGTGGTCGAGGTCGGCGGTGCCGCCCGAGCGGGCGGAGTGCAGCACGAGGATCAGCCGCTGTGCGGTGCGGTCAGGCACGTGGCAGTCGCGGTGGGCGATGGGGCGTACGACGCGGTCGCGGGCGAGGACGTCGAAAGCCTGCTCGGCGTCGACGGTGACCCCGGGCCAGCTCACGTGCACGTCCACCCAGCCCCAGTCGTCGTGCCACCAGTTGGCGGCGTGGGCGAAGACGGACCCGGTGGCGAAGCCGGTGCGCTGCTCGAAGCCGACCGACTCCACCGCGGCGACCAGCCTGGAGAGGTGGCTGGGGCGCACCAGGACGTCGACGTCGCTGGAGTGGCGTCCCTCGGCGCGCAGTCCCGGCAGGACGGCCGGTCCCTTGAGGTGGAGCAGGTCGATGCCGGCGTCGTCGGCGAGCTTCTGCACGACGGCGTGCGCGAGGTGGACGCGAGCGGCGATAGGCGCGGCCCGCACGTCCGACTCCTCGCTCATGCGGCCATCGTGCCAGCCCCGGCGCGGCGAGTGTCGCTGAATCGACCGGGCGGCGACGGCCCGCGGCCTACACTCGCGAGCATGACGTTCGGGGACTTCGTTCGGCTGAGCCGCGCCTACGTGTGGGTGCTGGTCGGCTGCACGATCCTCGGCGCCCTCCTGATGATCGGCAAGACGACGCGGGACCCGGTGCTCTACTCCGCCACGTCGTCCGGCCTGGTGCGTGTCGGCCAGGCCACCACGGCCGGTGAGGAGCAGGGCAACGCCCAGCTCGCCGAGGACAAGGCGAACCTCTACGCCTTCCTCGTCTCCAAGACCCCGGTGGCCGAGCAGGTCGTGGAGGACCTCGACCTGGCCATCCCGCCCAGCGCGATCGCGGGCCGCTTCTCGGCCTCGGTCGACGCCGACGTCAACTCCCTCACCGTCTCGGCCATCGGCAGCACGCCCGAGGAGGCGCGCGACCTCGCCAACGCCGTCGTCGACGCGGTCGTCGTGGTCGCGCAGCAGATCGAGACCGGCGAGGAGAACCCCCGTGAGCCCCCGCTCACGCGGATCATCCCGCTCGAGGAGGCGCAGCTGCCGGGCGCGCCGTTCACCCCCGACTACCGCGGCGCCGCGATGAAGGGCGCCATCGGCGGCCTCGCGCTCGCCTACGCCTTCCTCGTCGGTCGCCGCCTGATCGACCGCCGCGTCCGCTCGGCCAAGCACGTCGAGGACGCCACCGGCGCCTCCGTGCTGGGGGTCATCCCGAAGGATGACGCGTTGGGCCGCGTCCACCGCGGGGTGCGCGGCGACCTGGGCCGGGCGGCCGAGGCGTTCCGCCAGCTGCGCACCAACCTGCGCTTCGTCGACGTCGACAACGAGCCCCGGCGCATCGTGGTCACCTCCGCGCTGGCCGGCGAGGGCAAGTCGACGGTCTCCTCCAACATCGCCCGCCTGGTCGCCCAGGCCGGCACCCCGGTGCTGCTGATCGACGCCGACCTGCGTCGCCCGATGATCGCGACCACCTTCGAGGTCGACGGTGCCGTCGGCCTGACCCAGGCGCTGGCCGGCGACGTCGACGTGCGCGACGTCATCGTCGAGTCCGGCATGGCCAACCTGAGCCTGCTGCCGGCCGGCCGCATCCCGCCCAACCCGAGCGAGCTGCTCGGCTCGCTGCGGATGAAGCAGTTCGTCGACGAGCTCTCCGTCGACTACCTCGTGATCCTCGACGCCCCGCCGCTGCTGCCGGTCACCGACGCGGGCCTGCTGTCGGCCTTCTGCGACGGCGCCCTGCTGGTGCAGGCGGCCGGCAAGACGCAGATCGAGCAGAGCCAGCAGTGCCGCCGCATCCTGGACCAGGTCGGCAGCCGCCTGCTCGGCGTCGTGCTCAACAAGGCGCCGGTCAAGGGTGCCGCGGCGATCGCCTACGGCGGTGGCTATGGCAGCTACGGGGGCTACGGCGGCTACAAGGCGGAGTACGCCTCCCGCGAGGCCTACTCCACCGCTGGCAAGGGCCGACGGCGCAAGCAGGCCAAGGCCGAGGCGAAGGCCGAGTCGAAGGCCGAGTCGAAGGCGGAGGCGAAGGCAGAGTCGAAGACCGCGAAGGCGGCCGCGCAGGAGAAGGCCGCGAAGTCCTGATCTCCACCGGGGACAGGGTCAGTACGCCCCGCGGCTGGCCAGCACGGCGGTGACGGTGCGCGCCAGGATCAGCAGGTCCTGGACCATCGACCAGTTGTCGACGTAGTAGAGGTCGAGGCGCACGGTGTCCTCCCACGAGAGGTCCGAGCGCCCGGAGACCTGCCAGAGGCCGGTCATGCCCGGGAGCACGTTGAGCCGGCGCAGCATGTCGTCCTCGTACCTCTCCACCTCCGAGGGCAGCGGCGGGCGCGGGCCGACGAGGCTCATCTCGCCGCGTACGACGTTCCAGAGCTGGGGCAGCTCGTCGAGCGAGAAGCGGCGGATGAAGCGCCCGGGCCGCGTGACGCGCGGGTCGGTGGTCGACTTGAAGAGGACGTGGTCGGCGCGCGGGTCGAGGTCGGCGAGGCGCTGCTCGGCGTCGATGGACATGGAGCGCAGCTTGAGGCAGGTGAACTCCGCTCCCTCGCGCCCGACGCGGGTCTGGCGGAAGAGCGCCGGGCCGCCGTCGTGGCGCTTCACCCAGATCATCAGGAAGGCCAGCAGCGGCCAGACGAGGGCGAGGATGACGATCGCTCCCACGACGTCGAAGGCCCGCTTGGCGTCGTTGGTGGCCAGCTGCGAGCGCGAGCGGCCCAGGTGCATGAGCGGCAAGCCGGCCACCGGTCGGATCCGGACCCGTTCGCTGGAGACGTCGGTGACGTTGGGAGCGACGATGATCTGCACATTGGCGTGGTCCTCGAGGTCCCAGGCCAGGCGGCGCAGGGCGGTGGAGCTGCTGACCGCGCCGGCGGTGAAGAAGACGATGTCGGGCGACAGCTCGTCGACGACCGCCCGCACGTCCTCGCTGTGACCGAGGACGGGGATGCCGCTCGAGGTGCGCTCGAGCCCGGCGTAGTCGCTGGGCACGAGGCAGCCCATGACCCGGTAGCCGAGCCACGACTCGCGGGTGAGGACGGTGTTGATCTCGCCGATGTAGCCCGGCGTGCCGACGAGCAGGACCGTCTCGTTGAAGTGCCCGGCGCTGCGCAGGCGCTGGATGATCCGTCGCGAGATGAGGCGCCCGACGAGCAGCAGCAGCACGCCGATCGGGAAGAGGAGGACGAAGAACCCGCGGGAGAGGGGGTACTGCATGAGGAAGGCCATCGTCGCGACCAGCGCCGCGGTGAAGAAGGAGGCGTTGACGACGAGCTTGAACTCCTCGGTGCCTGCGCCGAAGACGTGGCGCTCGTAGGTCCCGAAGATCGACAGCATCACCAGCCAGGTGGCGACGAAGAACCCGCTCGCCAGGACCGTGTTCTCCAGGACGTCACCGGCGGTGTCGAAGATGGGCAGCGTCAGTCGGAACCGGATCGCCATGGCCGTGGCCGTGGTGATCATCACCAGGTCGATGGCGCCGATCAGCCAGGGGAGCAGGCGGATGCCTTCGGGGCGCACGTCACTTCCCCCTGTCCTGCCGCAGTGCGATCGAGCGGATCCGGTCGATGAAGCGGGCCTCGCCGAACTCCTCGGCCCGCTTCGTGAGTCTGTCAGGGTCCCAGCCGTGGTGCTCGGACTTCTCGAGCGCGGCAGTGATGAGCTCGGGCTCGGGGCTGTCGAAGAAGAGCCCCGTCTCGCCCTCGACGACGGTCTCCAGGAAGCCGCCGCCACGCAGCGCGACCGACGGGACGCCGAAGGCCGCCGCCTCGAGCGGCGTCAGGCCGAAGTCCTCGTGGCTGGCCGCGACGAGCACGTCCGCGTCGGCGTACACCGCACGGAGCTGGGCGTCGCTGAGCCCGCCGAGCAGGCGCACGTTCGCCGGCAGCGTGGCACGCAGCCGTGCCTCCTCGGGGCCGCGCCCGACGACGACGAGGCGCCGGCCGGTGCCGCGTACGGCCTCGATCACCGCGTCGACGTTCTTGTAGGGCAGCAGCCGCGAGACCACGAGCGCGTAGCCGGGGTCCCAGCCCGCGAGCTCGGGCACCGGCTCGCGGGACGCGGAGGCGTCCATGCCGTGGGGCGGCGGCAGCAGCTCGGCGTCGCGACCGTACGTCATCGCGATCCGCTGCTGCACCACGCGGCTGTTGGCGAGGTAGACGTCCACCTGCGCGGCCCGGTCGCGGTCCCAGCGCTTGAGGATCGGCCGCATCGCGAGCAGGGGCGGGCCGAGCGGGGAGCGCCACGCGGTGCCGCCGAGGTACTCGTCGGTCTGGTAGAGCCAGCGGGCCGGGTTGTGGCAGTAGACGACCGTCCGTCCGGGGGCGTCGAAGCCGTGCGCCCAACCGCTGCTGGAGGCGACGACGACGTCGGCGTCGACCCGCATCCGGGAGGCCGCAGGGGCGAGGAGCGGCAGCGCGAGGCGGTGGTCGCGCCGGAAGGCGCCGATGCGGTTGAGGGGCGAGGTGCGGATGTCGGCGCCGGCGAAGTCGGGGTAGGTGCCGTCGGGGTCGTAGAGGGTGGTGTGCACCGGTGCCTCGGGGAAGGCGCGCATCAGGCTCAGCACCACGCGCTCGGCTCCGCCGCGTTGGGTGAGGTAGTCGTGGGCGATCGCCACGTGCGCGCGCGTGCTCATCCGACCCCCAGGTCCGTCAGCAACCGCTCCACCCGCATCCGGCCGGCCCGGGGGGAGAACTCGTCCTCCCACCGCTGCCGCGCCCGGTCGGTCACGAGGCGCACCTCCTCCGGGGTGGCGGCGAGCGCGCGCGTGACGACGGCGGCGAGGTCGTCAACGTCACCGGCCCGGGCGACCCAAGGGTGCTCGGGGCCCGCGACCTCGGGCAGCGCGCCCGCGTCGGAGACGACGTAGGGGACGCCGGCGGCCATCGCCTCGGCGGCGACGAGGCCGAACGGCTCTGGCCAGACGCTGGGAAACACGACGACGCCGACCTGGGCGAAGAGATCAGCCGGCGTGACGTGTCCGAGCCGAACCACTCGAGGACCGAGACGTGTGAGGTCTTCCTCGACGGCGCGTAGGTCTTCGTCGCTGACGTAGCGCGAGTCGCCGCCGAGGACCAGGCGAGCTGTCGGTTCCAGGTGCTTCATGGCGCGGGCGAGGACATCGACGCCCTTGTCCGTGGAGATCCGGCCGAGGTAGCCCACATCCTGGGATCGAGCGCCGTCGCCGACCAGCACGGGAAGCTCCGCGGTCCAGTTGGCGTGGCTGCGGCTGCCTCGGATCCGCCTCGACATGTCGGACGAAGGAACGAGGGTGGCAAGTGCCCCTCGCCGGGCGACGGCTGCTGCGAGGCGCTGGGCTCGGCCGCGCGGATCCTGGTGGAGGTGCACGATCCGGTCGGGATGGCCGGACGTGGCCAACGACGGCACCAGCCCGTGGCACCAGAGGATCCCGCGACGGGCATCCCGGTCCCATGCTCGCAATGCGCGGAGGTAGTCGCGGCGACCGTCGGACCGGATCGCCACGGCGTCGGCACCAGCGGCCGCCGCAGAGTCGAGGACCTCGCTGGGTTGGTCGGCAGACACCACAGTCACTCGATGGCCCAGGTCCACCAACACCTCTGCATGTCTGAGGAGCATGAGCTCACCACCGCCGAGGTCCGGATTGTTGGCAGCAAGGACGACATGTTCAGCCATCTACTGGTACCTCGGACTGCGACTTCAGCTGATGGCCCAAGGCAAGTGCGACAGCAATGGCCATGGGTGTGTCGAGGAGCACCTCTCCCAGGGTGATCGCCATCACAACGACACCGATGATCGATCCCTGGATTCCCGCCGCCACGAGATCCCCCTCTCGTGACTGACGCGAGAGCTGGAGGAACGCGAAGGCGAGGAGCGCCAGCACGAGGAGGAGCGCCCCCCAGCCGCCCTCCTGCCGTGTCGCGAGGTAGCTGTTGTGGAAGAAGAACTCGAGGTCGCGGACCTTGACCGTTGCGGTGCCGGGGCCGTTGCCAAACCACGGAGCCGCCGCCAGCTCGACCTGCTCCTGGTTGATGATCCGCTGGCGCAGCTTGTCGCTGCCGGAGCGGTCGGAGAAGGGCCCGACGGTGGTGAGGCTTTCCGGGATGTTGTCGACCACCCAGACCAGGCCGGCGGCCATGGCGGCTCCGCCGAAGGTGCCGAGCCGCCGACCGAGCAGCAGCCAGACCGCGACGAAGGCGCCCGCCAGGAGCCCTGTGCGCGAGAAGCACAGGGCCAGGCCGACCATGATCGGCACAGCCACGGCCATGCGCACCTTCGCCCGATCGTCGCACAAGAAGATGGCCAGTGTGCCGAGGACAGCGATGAAGAAGGCGCCGGCGTTGGGGTCGCCGAGGTACCCGGTGAGCCGGCCGGCATAGGTGTTGCCGCCGACACCGACGATCGCCAGGGCGATCACTGCGATGAGTCCGGTGGCCAGCCCGGCGCCCACCGACCGCAGGGACAGCCGTCCCGTGCCCCCCGCCCAGATGAGGCCGGCGAGGATCCCGACGTGACCGATGCGACGGGTCCACTCCACCTGGTTGGTCACGCCGGAGAAGAGCAGCAGGGCGAGAAGCGCTCCGAGGACGATCACCACGAGCGCCGGCAGCCGCGCCCCGCCGCGGGCGGGCCTGAAGAGGCACAGACCGACCAGACCGGCCATCGCGAACTCGTTGATCGGGTAGCCCGAGACCTCGAGCGTGCGGAGCGGCAGCAGCGCCATGAGCGTGAAGTCCGACATCCGGATCTCGCGGTCGGCCTGCTCGGCCTTCGCGAGGGTGCGGTCGGGGAGCTCCCACGGGGAGTCGGTGCGACTCATCGCCCGCCCCCGGCGTCGGCGTACGTCGTCGCGATCTGCGCACACATGTCGTCCACGCCCGGCCAGCCGTCGAGGCCGGGCCTCGTCGTCAGGTCGAGGCCCTGGCGCTCGAGGGCAGCGGCCACCGCGACGGCGTCGTCGGCACTGACCAGCGAGGTGGGCGGGAGGATCTCGGGGTTGCCGCCGACGTCGCTGGCCACGACGCCCATGCCGCGCGCGGCGGCGTCGAGCAGGGCGTAGGAGCAGTTCTCCCAGACCGACAGCATGGCGAGCACGTCGTGCTCGGCCATCGCGGCCTCCGGGTCGACGAAGCCGGGCATCGCGACGACGTCGCCCAGCCCGAGCCGCGCCACCTGCGCGGCGAGCGCGTCCTGCTCGGGACCGGTCCCGGCCAGCGTGAGCCGGGCCCCGGGACGTGACCGGTGCAGCTCGGCGAAGCCGTCGACCAGCGCGGGCAGCCGCTTCTCGGGCGACAGCCGGGCCAGCGACAGGATGCGCAGCCCCGGCGCCCTCGATGGTCGAGGTGCCACGGCGTCCACCCCGTTGGGGACCACCGTGACCGGCACCCGCGGGTGCCACTTCGCGCGCATCGCGTCGGCGGTGGCGCGGCTGACCGCGATCGCCGACGCGAAGCGCCGCAGCCGCAAGGTGTGGACCCCCGCCATCGCCCGCGCCTTGGCCCCGGAGCGGTGGTAGACCACGTCGTCACGGGCGATGCCGTGCTCGGTGGTGACGAGTCGCGGCCCCCGACCAGCGGCGAGGGCGACGACGATGTCGGCGTAGGACAGGTGGCTGTGCACGACGGCGGGCCGCTCGCGGCGTACGACCTCGCGCAGCGAGACCACGGACGCACGCAGCCCGTGGTCGGGGCCGAAGGGCGCCTCGACGACCGTCGCGCCGAGGTCACGCAGTCGTTCGGGCAGCGCCCCCGGCGGGGCGAGCACGACGAGACGCCAGCCCGGGATGCCCGCGCGGGCCACGTCGAGGACGTGGCGGGCCACCCCGGCCAGGTCGCTGACCGGGACCACCCAGAGCGCCGTCGGCGCGGGGGTTGCCCTCAGAACCATTGCTCCAACCGCTCCAGGGCGATCCAGAAGCCCTCGCCGTCGTTGACGTGGCCCTGCCAGATCTCGGGGATGAAGCTCACCCCGGGCGCCATCTCGTCGAGCTGCTGGGCCAGCACGGCCCAGTCGACCTCGCCGTCGCCGACCTGCACGCCCTCGCCGTCGACGCCCGTGGCGTCGACGAGGTGGAGGTGCTCGGTGTGGGGCGCGAGCAGGTCGGTGGCCTCCGCGAACGACATGCCGAGGTAGTTGGCCGACAGCTTGGAGTGCGACACGTCGAAGCACAGCCGGCGGTCGTGCTCCTCGGCGAAGGCAGCAGTGTCACGGGGGTCCACGAAGAGGTTGCAGTAGAGCTGGCCACCCATGTACCACGGGTAGGGCGGCAGCGTCTGCGCGCAGAGGCGTACGCCGGAGTCGTCGACGCGGGCGAGGCCCGCAGCCACCCGGGCGTACATCTGCGCGCGCTCCGCCGGCGCGACGAAGGCGTCGGTCGTGAACCCGCCGAGGCTGGCCACGATGACCGGTCCGGCGCTGTCGGCCCTCGCGTCGGCGCCCCTGGTGAAGTGCTGCTGCATCTCTCGGGTGGTGTCGACGACGCGCTGGAGCTCGCGGATCGAGCGCTCCCAGTGGGCGTCGTCCTCGGAAGCGAGGTTGAGCAGGAAGTCGCCGGCGAAGAGGTCGGGGGAGTGGGTGGTGAAGCCCATCGGCAGCCCGCCGGCGTACGTCGAGAACACGTCGGCGACGGGGAGGTCGAGGTCCTTGTAGGAGAAGTGGAACTCGAGGAAGTCGGGGGTGGTGTCCTTCGTCATCGCGTCGATGTCGTGGTAGCGCACGGCCAGTCCCCACGGGCGGCGGAAGGAGTAGTCGCGCCCGCGCGGGGCGGCGTCTCCGAGGTCGGTGGCGTAGAAGAAGTCACCCGGGTCGAGGGTGCGGGCGGTGGTGCGGCCCACCAGCTTGTCGTAGGCGTTGGGCTGGAGGCCGCGGCCGGGGCTCTTGATGTCGATGTCGGCCGGCGCGAGCGTCTCGCCGACCTCGATCCGGCGCGTCGCGACGAGCGACTTGGCGAGATTGACACGGTTCATCATCTCGCCGGTTGAGACCGCACGGGGAGCGTTGGTGCCCAGCGCCTCCTCGACCTCGCGGACCCGCTGCACCATCTCCTTGAACTCGTCCGGCAGCAGGCTGACCTTGTGGTCGTTGCCCTCGAGCCCGCGGTCGACGGTGAAGTGCTTCTCGATGATGCGCGCGCCGAGTGCCACGGCTGCGACCGGCACGTGGAAGCCGCGCTCGTGCCCGGAGTAGCCGACCGGCGCCTGGGTGAGCTCGGCGAGTCGCGTCAGGTAGGCGAGGTTGATGTCCTTGAAGGGCGCCGGGTAGGTCGACTGGCAGTGCAGGAAGGCGTGGGCGACCCCGGTGCTGCGGACGACGTCGACGGTCTCGCGGATCTCGCCCTCGGTGGACATGCCGGTGGAGATCACCATCGGCGTGCCGCTGGCGGCCATGTGGCGCAGCAGCGCGTGGTTGGTCATGTCGGCCGAGGCGACCTTGAGCGAGGGGATGCCGTAGTCGACGAGGCGGTCCACGCTGACCGGGTCCCAGGCGGTGCACATGACGTCGATGCCGACCTCGCGGCAGTGGTCGAAGACCTCGAAGAGGCCGTCGGCGCCGAGGTCGTACTTCGCGAGGAGGTCGAGGGTGTACTGCGGACCGAGGTCCTCCCCGCCCGAGCCGGACGTGCCCTGGCGGTAGACCGACTCCATGTCGCGCAGCTGGAACTTCACGATGTCGGCACCCGCCCCGACCGACAGGTCGACGAGCTGCTTGGCCAGCGACACGTCGCCCTGGTGGTTGATGCCGATCTCGGAGATCAGCAGTGCCGGGGCATCGGGGGCGACGACGTGGCGCCCGATGCGCAGCTCGTCGGCGCGGTTGATCGCGATCGCGACCAGGTGGCCGCGGTCGTCGACGAGCGCGACGTGGTCGATGCCGGAACCGAAGGCGTGGCTGATCTCGGCGGGGGTGCTGCCGATCGGCAGGCTGCGCGGCGAGGTGTTGGCTGCCTCGAGCGCCGGGACGTCGACCGTCAGGCTCGCGGCACCGCTGACCCACCGGCGGAAGTCGCCGTCGGACAGCACGCCGTCGAGGTGGCCGTGGGAGTCGACGAGGAAGATCACCCGTGCCTTGTTGGCGGTGATCTTCTCCAGGGCCCGCAGCACCGGGTCGCCTGAGTAGACGACGTAGGGCGTGAGGTCACGCTCGATGATCACGCGGGGGCCTTCCGTCGGACTGCGGGTCCCACAACCGTAGCCAGCGTGCGTGTTTCGCGGGGGCGCATTCGCGAACCGCGGAGCTGGCCTCAGGCACGAACTTCGACGTAGACCGTCTCGGCCCAGCGCTCAGGCATGTCGGGGACAGACTCGAGGAGCAGCGAGGTCCCCGGCTCGGTGACCTCTGCGCCAGGGAATCCGCCTGCCTCGAGGACGAGGATGAGCGTCTCCGCGTCGTACGCCGCGACGTGTGCGTGCTCCTGGAACACCTCCCGCAGCGCGAACATGGCGGTAGGGCGGCCCCAGCGTGTCGTGCGCAGGCTGTCGGGATCAGTGGCGTACCACTTTGCGTACATGCCTGCGTCCGGCACCCCGACTCGCAGGACGCCGCCGGGTTTCAGTGTGGTCCTGAGGTGCCCGAGAACGGTGAGCGTCTCCGAGTAACGCATGTGCTCGAAGACGTGCTCGAGGAAGATCACGTCGACGCTTCTCGGCGCGAACGGCAGAGGCCGGCGCAGGTCCCAGACCAGATCAGTCTTGCCCCCGACGAGGTCGACGTTGATCCAGTCGGCGAGCTTGTTCCAGCCACATCCGAGATGGAGGCGCACCTGATCCAGTCCATGCACCATCTCAGACGCCCGTCGACGCATGAGTCGAGCCTGGGCGTTGGTGGCGACCTGCTTGGCCCGGAGTCGCGCAGCTGGCGACATCACCCTGCGGATCTGGTCAGCGCCCGGAAGGGTGGACTGACCGTAGCTGCTCTCGTACTTGTTGATGTACCAGTGCAAGTCGTCGATGGCGCTGCGCTCGGTGGACGTTTCCTCGACGGTCATGCGCACACTGTAGGAGCCGTCGGGTGACGCCGCTGGCATATCATCGCGAGGAAGCGATCGCAATCAACTGCTGCGCTGCGAGTGCCACGTCGAGCTCGGTGTCGATGTCGATGCCTTCATCCTCGGCCATCACGAAGAGGCCGATGCGGCCGCCGAGGCGGTTGTCGTGGTGCTCGTAGACCTCGGTGCGCGTGACGTAGAGCGAGCCGGTCTCGCGGTAGCGCCGGGTCTCGTCCGTCAGGTCCTGCCGACGCGGCCGGGCCGCGACGTCGTACGCCGCAGTGGGCGGGTCACCGGCCTGCCAGACGAAAGGCGGCTGCTCGACGACGCCGACCATCGAGTCCACCCCGGTGGCGGCGAACTCGGCCAGCGCCCGGGCGAGAGTGTCGTCGTGACGGACCGGGGACGTCGCCTGGAGCAGCATCACCGCGTCCGGACGACCGCGCTCAGCAGTGACCTGGTCGATGGCGTGGCGCACGACCGGTTCCGTCGGGGTGGTGTCCTGCGCGAGGTCGGCGGGGCGCAGCCACGGCACGCGCGCCCCGGCGGCGCGGGAGACCTCGGCGATCTCCTCGTCGTCGGTGGAGACCAGCACGTCGAGGTCCGGCACGTCGAGGGCCTGCTCGATCGTCCAGACGATGAGCGGCTTGCCGCCGACGTCGAGGAGGTTCTTGCGCGGCACGCCCTTGGAGCCGCCGCGGGCGGGGATCACGCAGAGCCTCACGACGCCGCCCCGGTCACGATCTCCGCGATCCGCGCAGCCGGCTCCTGGTCCGGGAGGTGTGGGGCGGGCGTCGGGGAGGAGCCGAGGCGGTGCATGGCGTAACGCTCCCAGAACTCGCCCAGCCAGGCGGGCGGACGCGGAAACTCGACCCAGGCCTCCCATCCGCGGGCGGCCGCTTCGAGCACCCCGGTGGAGAAGACGCTGACGATCGGCGCCTCGAGGTCGACGAGCGGCACCCCGCTGGTGTCGACGGTGATCCCGGCGCGGCGGTAGCCCGCCAGGACGGCGCGCGAGGTGACGTCGCGCTCCGAGGGGTGCGGCCGGTAGGTCGCGCCGTGCGCGCGACAGGTGCTCAGGGCAGCCTGGGCGAGCCTGGCCCGCGAGATCTCAGCGGCGTGCCCCTGGCCGAGGTAGGTCAGCGGGGCAGCATCTCCACCGGTGGTCGAGGAGGGCGCCCTGGCGCCCGTCACGAGACCCGCGGCCGCCCACAGCAGCTGGCTGCCGACGACCTCGACCTCGACGTCGCGTCGACCGGTCGTCCAGAAGGCGCCGTCGGCCTCGCTCCAGGCGAGGAGCCGGGCCGCGTGCGGCAGCGGAGGCGCGTAGGGAGTGAGCGCGCCGTGCTGGGAGACGAAGAACGTCGCACCGAGCGCTTCAGCGAGCGCGTAGGCGGTCGACCCGATCTCGGACCGGTGCCCGGCCGCCAGCACCGCCCGCACCGCTGGGAGGGTGAGGTCGCCGAGCGGGACGGTGCGTCGCGCGTGTCCGGAGTAGGCGGCTGGCGGTTGCCAGCCGACGGGGGCGACCACAGTCGTCCGGGCAGCGTCGAGGTGCCCCAGGGGGACGACCACGGCGCGGTCGACACTGGCGTGCATCGCCTCGACAGCGACGAGCAGGTCCGCACCCTCATCGGCGACGAGCAGATCGACCCGAGTCTCGACCGGAGGACTCAGGCGCGCTCGGGCGGTTCGGACCACGTGGCGCACGGGATGGCGCGACTCCTGCCAGCGTCGCCAGGCGACGAGGTCGGCGGGGTGCCTCAGGCCGTGTCCCATGAGTCCTCCAGGACTGCGATCCGGTGGTCGAAGGTGTGCTCGGCGAGGGTGCGCCGTCGGGCTGCCACTCTGATCGCGCTGGACCAGGCGGAGTCGCTGGCGGCCCGGTGGCACAGGCCGGCGAGCTCGTCGTGGGTCGTCCAGGGCAGCACCTCGACGCCCGGCTCGTAGAGGCCGGCGACGTCGTCGCGGTCGATCAGCTCAACAGCGCCGACGCCGGCGGCCTCGAAGGTGCGCATGGTGAAGCCGTCCTGGTCGCCGTGGAGGTTGAGCGTCGCGACCGACGCGGCCATGACGTCGTAGGCGGCGGCGCGCGACAGGTCGCGGCCGGCGGCCACGGCAGGCGTGGAGACGCGCCAGGTCCGGAGGCGGTCCACCGGGTGCCCGGACCAGTCGCGGCCATGGGCGCGCACGCCCACGCCACGCTCCTGCAACGCGAGCAGCACCTGCTCGCGTGCGGGGTAGCGCGCGCCCACGAAGGTGACGTCGGCGATGCGTCGTGCTCTCGGCGACGGCACCAGCCGGTGGTCGTAGGCGAGCGGGAGGTGGCGCGAGTCGATTCCCGCGGCACCGAACGCCACGTCGTCGTGCGACGAGTACGTCGCGATCGGGCCGACCGTCGACAGGTGGCCGAGCGACCACCGCGTACGGCGCACCTCGTCGTAGAGCCAGGTGACCCGGGGGAGTCCGGCGATGCTGTTCCAGAAGTCAGCGCCCAGCGTGTCGCCCTTGATCACGACCACGGCCTCCGGACGCGCCTGTCGGACCGCTGCGACGGCGGCGAGCGACTCCTCGCGCGCCAGTCGGCGCAGGTCCCCGGCGCCGAGGCGGCGCGGAAGCTGGTGGCGCAGCTGGTGCCAGGTGCGGCCGACGAGGCCGCCGTGGTCGTCGTAGACCACCGCCGAGACGGCGTGCCCGCGTGCGGCGAACGCCGCGGCGATGGCCGAATGGTAGCCGTGGAAGCCCGGGCTCACCAGCAGGACGCGCACGCCTCAGCTTCCGAGAGGTCGCGCGGGGATGCCGACCACGGTCTGGCCGGGAGCGACGTCGCGGGTCACGATGGCGTGCGCGCCCACCGTGGCGCCGTCACCGATGGTCACTCCTCCCATGACGATGGCGCCCTGACCGATGAAGACCGAGCTCCCGATGGTGATCGGGCCCGTGGGACGCGTCAGGCGTCGGTCCACGCGCTGGTGATCACCGGACGTGATCAGGGATCCGAACCCGATGACACAGTCGTCCCCGAGCGTGATCGGATCGATCGAGGCGATCTCGACACAGCGGCTGATGGTGACGCGGTCGCCGATCGTGATGCGGCTGTGATCGCGCTCGCACTGGAGCCACACGTCTTCACGGATCGCACCACCGGCCCCGATGAACATCTGACCGGGTCGACGGATGATGTGCGGCCTGACGATCACGGTGCCGTGCCCAAGTGCGCCGAAGGCGCGGGTATAGAGCAACCGCGACGCGAGGCCGCCGCGGTGCCAGCGAAGCGAGGGGGGAGCCTCGACCACGCGCTGCAAGAAGGTCACAGCGGTCACTCTAGTGAGCGGTCGTTGGATGATGGGTCGCACAGCCTTAATGCGCAGGGACACGCGGGCATCGCACCCGCCACTAGGGTCGGGGCCTCAAGCGGTTACGAAGGGGTGACGAGGGTCATGGTCGATCTCGAGCAGCAAGGCGTGTACCTCGATGATCCTCGTGAGGAGTTCGCGGACTTCATCCCGCACGGTGCGCGCCGAGTGGCAGACGTGGGCTGTGGCAAGGGCGGTTTCGGTCGGACGTTGCGCGCGCGATTGGGGGCCGGCGCTTGGATCGTCGGGATCGAGTCGGTCGCGGAACAAGCCGCCGTTGCTCGCGAATCCCACGGCTTCGACAAGGTCGAGCAGGGGTTCTTCCCCGACGCCATGCCCGAGGGGTGGACCGGTCTCGACCTGATCTGCTTCATGGATGTGCTCGAGCACCTCTACGACCCGTGGAAGGTTCTCTACGAGTCTCACCGGTTCCTCAGAGACGACGGTCGGGTGCTCGCCTCGATTCCGAACGTCCAGTACGTGCCGGTCATGGCCGATCTGGTCCGTGGCCGCTGGGACTACCAGGACACCGGACCCCTGGACCGCACCCACGTCCGCTTCTTCACGCGCCGATCCATCATCGAGATGTTCCACCGCGCGGGATACGAGGTCGAGCGGATCGAAGGGGTGAACGACGCCCTGATGCAGTTCCGTTACAGGTGGCTGCGCCCAGCCGGCCGGATTCTCGGCGACGCCCGCTACATGCACATGGCGGTCGTGGCGAGGCGGGTGGAGCAGCCGTCCTCGCCCGTGACCTTGCTGGATCCGCCCGCCGTCGATCGTGGCGTGATGGAAGGGGTGGATGCGCTGTCGGAGACGACAGCAGCCGCGCAGCAGCGCAGGGACGATCCGCTCGCGGCCCTGCGGAGGAGGGGAAGGCACTTGGCGGCCATCGAGGCCAAGTTCCGGCTCGGGCTGCCCACCGACCTGGCCTGCGACTACGGAACATGGCGTCGCCGTCCCCACCCGACGGTGCCGACCGTCTCTGGGTGGCGTCCTGGTGACGTGTCTCGTGGCCCACTGGCGGTGGTGATGCACGTCTTCTACCCGGAGCTTCTTCCTCAGTTGCTGGAGCAACTCCGGGTGATCGACGTGCCGTTCGACCTCATCGTCACCAACGCGTCGGGGACGGCACTCGACCTGTCCGGGTCGACTGCCCGGTCGACGCGAGTGCTGGATGTCGAGAACCGCGGTCGTGACATCTGGCCCTTCCTGCAGGTGGTCCAATCGGGGCTCCTGGACGGGTACGACGCGGTCGTGAAGCTGCACACCAAGAAGAGCCCTCAGGGGGTGGCCACGTCTCTCGGAGCGTCGACGGGACACGAGTGGCGCGACCAGCTCGTCGGGAGCCTCCTCGGATCGGCGCAGGCTTTCCGGCACGCGTACGACACGGTGACCAGGGGGGCTGGAGGTCTGGCGTGCCACGACGCGAGCGTGGCCGGACCTGAGGCGTGGAGCACGGACCGGCGAGCGGTGCGGCACCTCGCGCGGCGCATCGGCGTTCGGTGCCCCGCCGGGGCGTTGCGGTTTCCTGCCGGGTCGATCTACATCATGCGGGGGGCCCTTGTCCCGGTCCTCAAGGGGTTACGCATGAGCGCGGACGACTTCGAAGGCGAGCACATCGCCGCCTACACCACCACGGCGCATGCGGTGGAGCGCCTCATGGGCTACGTCGCGAGGAGCGAAGGCCTCGATGTCGTCGGACTCCCCGGGCACGCAGCCGGAGCTCAGCAGTAGAGATCTGCGAGCTGGTGGGCAGTCACTTCTAGGGAGCTGGGGACCCGAGGCGGCGCGCCTCGATCAGCTTGCCGGCTTCGAAGGCCATCAGGGCAAGCCACGAGCGCCGCGCGTCCTGACCGCCACGCCACGGGAACTGCGTGACGAGGAGCAGTTCGTGGCGCAGCCGTCGCACGGCAGTCTTCGGCTCGACCTCCCGCGGGCGGAACTTCCCGTAGAGGGTGCTGGTGCCTCGCCCTGAGTTGTACTGCTGTCGAAGCACTCCTCGTAGGTCGGTGCGAATGCGGTAGTGCAGGAGAGCCTCTTCGACGTAGCCGAATCGGTAGCCCAGCTCCCCGGCGCGCCAGGCGAAGTCGATCTCTTCTGCTCCGGCCGGGTAGGACTCGTCGAAACCCCCGACCTGCTCCCACACCTCGCGACGAAGTCCAAGATTGCAGCCGATCCCGTAGGTCCGACCGCCCCAGGTCTCGAAGAGCGCACTCGTGCGTCGGTCGATGGGGACCCAGTCTGCCGAACGCCCCGACAGGAGCCTCGTCTCCACCGGACCGCTCACCAACGGATGATCCGAGAGGCCTGTTGCGATCGCGGCGACCCATCCGGCGGAAACGCGGTCGTCCGCGTCGCACACGAGGATGCGATCGGTGTGCGCGAGCGAGATTCCGACGTTGCGTGCGACCGACACGCCCCGGCCGCGCGACGCGTCCACCAGGCGGAGCCCGGGAAGACGGTCCCGCCAGGACAGGACCTCGCTCTCCAGACGGTCGGTCGAGCCGTTGTCGGCGACGACCACTTCGAATGCCGGCGCGCCCACCTGGGCGGCGAGGGCTCCGAGCTGACCGCCGATGAGATGAGCGGCGTTGAAGGCCGGGATCACTACGGAGCAGGTAGGTCTCGACACGTGGCCAGCCTACGGGCGCAGCGCGGACCTGGTGGTGCCTGCTGACTTCCTAGACTGATGCGAAGGCTGGTCGGCGGGCACGCTGCTCGAGCACGACCCGATGACGAGGCAGGGGAGGACAGATGCGAAGACGGCCGCTCGACTCGATCCGTCCGGTGCTGGCCAGGCAGCTGCGCCGAGGCTCGCGAACCGTTCTCCTCACACCGATGACGGCGCGGGTGGGGAACCTTCTCTACTTCTGGTTGCGCGCCCACCGCGAACGAGGACACGGGCGCGACCTGAAGGTCCGTGAGAGCGAGCACTTCGGCGAATGGCCCGCGGTCTGGCCCAGCGTGACGACTCTGAGCGTTCCGAGGTTGGACATCGGCCGTACCAACCGCCTGCTGCCCGTTCCTCCGATGCACTTCCAGCGCTTTGGCACCGACTTCACCCAGTCGGAGCTCGAGCGCTTCATCCTGGACTGCCTGCTGTCCGACGCCTTCGCCGCTGGGATGCGGGAGCGGGATCCCACGACCTTGACGATCAATGTCCGGCGGGGGGACTACTACTCCGATCCCCACCTGCGCTCGGTCTACGGCATCAACGTCGATGCCTACCTGCGACGTGCCGTGGACGTGCTGGGATCGCGGGACCTGCGTCGGGTGGTGGTGGTGTCCGACGATCCGGGCTGGTGCGCGGAGCACCTCGACTGGCTACGGGACGTTGGTCCGGTGGAGGTGGCCCCAGCTGGCCCGCTGCACCACCTCGCGACGCTTGCGTCGGCGAGCAACCTGGTCTTGAGCAACTCGACCTTCTCGTACTGGGGCGGGTACCTGGCCAGCACGCTGGACGACGGGTGCCAGGTGGTCGCGCCCCGGTTCCACGTGCGGGACATCGACGAGGGAAGGCCATGGCAGCACCATCCGTCGTGGAGCACCGCTGATCCCTGGTGACCCGTCGGCGGTTCCGTCCAGCGCCTACACGGGGCTGGACAGCGAACCGAGCTCCACGAGGTGGGCGAACTCCTTGTTGCGCGAAGCCACCTCTTCGAAGGTGCCAGTCGTCGCTGCACGACCTTGCGACATGAAGATCAGCTGGTCGCAGTGCCGGACCGTCGAGAGGCGGTGCGCCACGATGACGATCGTCATTGTGCCCTTGAGGCCTTCGATGGTCTCGGTGAGGCGGCGCTCCGTCTCGTTGTCGAGCGCCGAGGTCGCTTCGTCGAGGACGAGCAGGCTCGGTCGGCGATAGAGAGCGCGGGCGATGCCGATGCGCTGACGCTGACCGCCGGAGAGGCGCACTCCGCGTTCGCCGATCTCGGTGTCCAGACCCTCCGGGAGTGCTCGGACTAGATCGGCGAGCTGTGCCCGCTCGACCGCTTCGGCCATGCGACCGGCGTCCACGTCTTCGTCGAAGGCGATGTTGGCCCGGAGCGTCTCGTCGAGCAGCGTGACGTCCTGCGGCACAACGGCAAGCTGGCGCTGCCAGGCCGGGAGGTTGTCGAAGATGGTGACGCCACCGGCTGTCACCGTTCCGCTCTTGGGGCGGTGGAGGCCGAGGAGAATGTCTACGAAGGTCGACTTGCCGGCACCGCTGGAGCCCACCATCGCCACGGTGGTGCCTGCTCGGATGTCGAGGTCGACCCCGCGCAGCACCAGCTCGTCGGGCTGATCGTCGTAGGCGAAGGCGAGGTCCCTGACGTGGACGTTGCCTCGGGGGACCTCGTCCGTCACCCGCGCTGCGAGGTCTGCCCTGCGCGCGCTCTCCTGCATCCGGTTCTCGCTGACGAGATGCTCCAACGTGGCGCGGGCGAAGCGAATGCCGGCGATCGCGTTGATGAGGCGCACTGCGGCGGGCAGGATGCGCGTGCCCGCGGCGGCAAAGATGCCGAGGAGGAGGAGACTCTCCTGCGAGGTGTTGCCGGCTGCCGCTCCGACGGCCAGCAGTCCGACCCCGGTGATGAACACGATCTCGAGGAAGTACTTCGGGATCTCCGCGAGAAGCGCTGCCGTCACGCCGGCGCGCGCGCCCTCGACGCTGGCGGAGGTGAAGGTGTCGACGAAGGGCTGCTCGGCGTGGCGCAGCTTGATCTCCTTGACGGCGGTCAGTGACTGCAGGGAGGCCTTGGACACTGCTTGGGAAGACTCGAGGCTGCGTTGGCTGGCTCGGAGGATGCGAGGCCGGATCACCCTTTGCACGATCAGGCCGGCGACCCCGAAGTAGGCGATCGCGGCGATGGTCGTCGCGGGGGATATGAAGAGCAGGGAGACGAAGATGAAGGTGATCGTCAACGTCTCGGTGATCACCGACAGCACGGACGACAGCCCGCCGGTGTAGCCCATCCCGACGGCACCCTGCACCGTCCAGAGCTTGTCGGAGGTGTTCTTCGCAAGGTGCCAGGCGTAGGGGCCCACCAGGTAGCCCTCCAGGATGCGCGCCTGGATCTCCACCTGGTTCCTGGCCATGAAGTTGAGCTGCCATCGGCGGAAGAGGATCGAGCCGACGTTCTTCAGGACGAACGCGCCCACGATCATCACCGCGAGCGACACGACGAGCACGTCCTCGCTCGGCTGACCGAGGATGCGGTTGACCATCCCGAGGGCGCCGACGTCGGGGTCCTGCGCGGTGATGTACTGCATCATCGGAAGCATCGCGAGGACACCGAGCATGTCGAGCACTGACAGCACGACGGACCCGCAGACCGAGAGCAGCAGCCTGCGCCGAGTGCTGTCGTTGACGAGCTCGCCGGTCCCAGGTGGCACGCCGAGGAGGTTGGCGGCTCGGCCGACGATCCCGCCCTGGAGGCTCAGCACTGGGCCCGATTCCCGTCGCACGACATGCGGTCATCCTGTCATCCGGGGGGTGGCGGCCGAGGCATCCTGCTTGAATCGACGCGTGATCCGCTTCATGGCGCCCGACCTCTCGACCCCGAGCGGTGGCATCAAGGTGATCTACCGCTACGTCGAGCACCTTCGCGCCCTCGGCCACGACGCGCGCGTCTGGCACGGCACCCCTGGGTTCGCCTACGACTCGTGGGGATCGACCGCTCCGGTGGACACCGGACACCACCTCGAGTTCGCTGCCGGCGACGTGCTCGTCATGCCCGAGACGGGTGGTTCGAAGTGGAGCTTCCTCTCCGAGTGCCAGCCGGTGGTGATGCTGTGCCAGGGCATGGACTTCGTCTTCGCCGGCTCCGACTTCCTCACCGACGAGCCCGGCGCCTATCCCGGGTGGCCGCAGGCGACGGCAGTCATCGCGGTGTCGGACGCGATCCACACCTTCCTCGACCGCGCCTGCACGCCGGGGTTCCCGATCCACAACGTGCCGGTGCAGATCGAGGACTGGTTCCAGCCGGCCGAGAAGGAACGCCGCATCGCACTGATGCCGAGGCGCCGTCGCGAGGACCTGCTCGGCGCCGTCCAGCTCGTACGCCGCTCCGGCCGGCTCGACGGCTGGGAGATCGTGCTGATCGACGGCATGACGCAGCAGCAGGTGGCCGAGGAGCTGGGCCGGGCAGCGATCTTCCTGTTCGGTGCCGAGCGCGAGGGCGTGGGACTGCCGGGCGCTGAGGCGATGGCGTCGGGTTGTTACGTCGTCGGCTTCACGGGCGACGGCGCCAAGGAGTACATGCTCCCCGAACACTCCTCCGTCATCGCCGACTCGGACGTCGTCGACATGTGCGACCGCACGCTCGAGGCGATGGGGTGGTTCGACCGGGATCGGGCGACGTACGAGGCCCGCGCCGCTGCCGGCCGCGAGTGGGTGCGTTCGCGCCACAGCGGCGATCTCGTGCGGGAGCGGCTCGGAGCAGCCTTCGATCAAATCACCGCGCCCGGGTCGTCGTCGCTGCTGCCTGCGGCCGCGACGCTCGCGCACTACCAGTCGCACGCACCGGCGACGGACCCGTGGAACCGGGCCCGGATCGCGGCACGACGTACGGGCCGCCGTGTGGTCGGCGAGGTCAGGGCACGGCTGTGACTGTGCCGGGTGCGGGATTCTCGGCGTGGACTGCGCGGCGCCGCGCACGCCCCAGCACGGTGAGCACCAGCAGCAGCTCGGCGGCCAGCCTGAGCACCACCGAGAACCAGTAGGTCCTGTCGACGCCCACGTCCGGCGTGGTGAAGCCGCGGATGTAGAGCCAGGTCGCGACGTAGTGGAACGTCTCCGCCGCAGCGGCGACCGCGACCAGCCAACGCGAGCGGGTGACGAGCAGCAGGCCGAGGACGACCCACAGCGAGTACTGGGGCGAGTACACCTTGCCGAGGGCGAAGAACACGACCAGGAAGACCAACGACAGCTCGGCGAGCGTGGGGTCGAGGCGTCCGGTCCAGGTCGCCGCGGCGCAGACGAGCCACGCGACCAGCATCCCGACCGCGAGCACCAGGCTCAGCTGGTCGGCGCTCGTGGGCAGCCCGACCATCCGCGCAGCCATCCAGGCCGACCCGAACGACGCCGGGCGCTCGGTGTTCGTGGTCCAGAACTCGCCCCACGCGTCGGCGTCGGAGAGGTAGAGCGGGGCGTTGGCCGCGAGCACGACGACGGCGAAGGACGTCGTCATCGCCACGACCGCCCGGCTGGACCGCGTCCTGATCGCCAGGATCAGCCCCGCTGCCACCAGCACGAGCGGGAACAGCTTGGCAGCCGTCCCTAGCGCCACGAACGCCCCGAACCACACCATCCGATGTCGCTGCCACGCGGCGAGCGCCGCCGCAGCGGCCAGCAGCGCGAGCGCGTCCCAGTTGAGGGTGAAGGTCAGCACCACGATGGGTGCGACGACCAGCCAGGAGATCCGGTCGCCCAGCACCCAGCCGGCGCGCCAGGCGACCCAGACCGCAGCCAACGACGCGACGAGCAGACCCACGCACGACACGAGGAAGAAGACCAGCTCCTCGGTCGCCATGCCGGGCAGGTCGTAGATCTGTGCCTCGTCCAGCTGGGCTCGACGCGCGAGCTCGTCTGGCGGCGTGCCGAGCACGACGTGCGTCAGCTTCGCGCTCGCCTCGATGAAGAGGTTGATCAGGGGTGGGTACTCCAGGTCGCGGAAGCCCGGCGGCAGACCGCCGAGCCAACCGATGTCCGCGGCGAGTCCACGTCCGACGTAGAAGAGCGGGATGTCGCTGTAGCACTGGGCGGTGGCCAGGGCGTCGGTGTCGGCGCCTCCGCGCAGGCACGGCAGCTTCTGGATCGCGGACACCCCTGCGAGGACGACCGTGACCAGCGCCCAGACGTACGGGACGCCCGTCCGGCGCGCGGCGCGTGACGAATTTCGGTCAACCTCGGGCCGCATGCCCCGACAGTAGTGAAGGATGTTGGCGAACGAGCAGCGTTCGGGGGTGGAGGTCCGCGTGAGGAAGCACTACCTGCTGCTCGCCCACGACCAGCCCCAGCACGTCGGTCGGCTCGTCGAGCGCCTCGACGACGGGGAGTCCTCCTTCTGGCTGCACCTCGACCGGCGGGCCAAAGACGAGGCGTGGCGGTCGGTGCTCGCGCGCCCCTGCGTGGTGTCCGTCGAGCCCCGTGTCGCCTGCTTGTGGGGGACGTGGTCGATGGTCGAGGCAACTCTCGCGATGCTCCGAACGTGCCTCGACTCAGGCACGCCCGGACACCTGGTCATGCTGAGCGGGCAGAGCTATCCGGTGAAGAGCAACCAGCACATCGACGCCTACCTCGCCGCCCATGCCGACCTCGTCCACATGGACCTCTGGGCGCTGGAGGAGCGCTGGCCGGACAACTACCGCGGCCGGCTGGACTACTTCTGCCTGCCGAGGTCGCAGGCGAAGGGCGACCTGCGGCTGCTGCGTCGTCGTCAGGAGATGAACCTGCGTGAGCTGACGGGCTGGACCCGCCGCCTGGTGCGGGAGTCTGGCCCGCGAGAGGCACTCGACGTGCTCCGCACGATCGGGCAGGAGCGCCCGGACGTCGCGCACCTCGTCGTCGGAGGTTCCCAGTGGTGGGCGGTGCCGTCCGACGTGGCCCAGCAGATGCTGGAGTTCCACGAGCGGAACCCGTCCTACGCCGACTTCATGCGTTGGAGCCAGTTCCCCGACGAGTCGTTCTTCCAGACGCTGCTCGTCAACATGGACCCCTCGATCCGCGACCGCATCGCGCCCAGCCTGACCTTCGTCGACTGGACCGAAGGCGACTGGGACCTGCCGCGGGCCTTCGGTGTCGACGACCTGCCATCGCTCCTCGCACTGCCGGACCACGTGCTGCTCGCCCGCAAGTTCCTCCACCCAGCCGCCACCGAGGTGCTGGACGCCCTCGACGCGACGGCAGACCATGAAGGCGCGCGATGAGCCACGACGACCGCCGGACGACGGCCACCCCGTTCTGGATGTGGGGCGTGCTGCTCGTGGCGGGTCTCTTCGCCCTGCGACAGGCGATCAGCGGATGGCGCCTGGCCGCGAGCGGCGACCTCGGTCCCGACGGCGACATCTCCGTCTACATCGGGGCGATCAACTTCCTGAAGGACGGCGGAGCGCTCTACGACTACCCGCTCGAGGGTGGCTACGGATTCACCTACCCGCCCTTCGCCGCGATCGTGCTGCGCCCGCTGACGTGGCTGGACCCCCGGACCACCGGCCTGACCTGGCTCACTCTCTGCATCCTCGTCGCCTTCGTGGTCGTCGCGCTGGTCGTCGCCACGCGTCGCTGGCCCGTGTCGGTGGTCGCGCGCGTGGCGGCGTACGGTCTGGCCGCAGGGGCGTTCCTCGGCTCAGCGAAGGTGCAGAGCGACCTGATCACCGGTCAGGTCAACCTCGTCCTGGCCCTGCTCGTGATCCTGGACGTGGGCCGCTTCGTGCCCGATCGCTTTCGCGGCGTGCTGGTCGGCCTCGCAGCGGCGATCAAGCTGACGCCGATGATCATCTGGGGCTGGTTCCTGCTGACCCGCCAGTGGCGCGCGCTGGCGAAATCGGTGGGCGTGTTCGCCGCTGCCGTCGCTCTTGCCTGGGTCGTGCTGCCGAGTGACTCGGTGCGCTACTGGACCGACGCCCTGCTCGACACCGGTCGCGTCGGCGACGTCGAGCTGCGCTTCAACACATCGGTGATGGGCGTGCTAGCGCGTGCCGGTGTCGACGGCTCGGCCCGGACGATCCTGTGGCTGTTGCTGGGCGGGGTCCTCGTGCTGGCGGCCTACTGGAACGCGCACCGCGCCCGGGCGGCCGGTGACCACGTCGCCGCGGCGATCCTGCTCGGCTGCGCCGCGGTCATCGCGACGCCCATCGCGTGGCCGCACCACCAGATCTGGCTTCCACTGGCCGGCATTGTCCTCGCGCTGCGGCAGGACTGGGTGCCGCGTGTCGCAGGCCTCGCCATCCTCGCCTTCGCCTACCTGCGCGTCCCGATCACCAGGTGGTCGGACGCGCGCAACCTCGGCTGGTTCTTCGACAACGTCGACTTCGCGATGTTCGTCGGCGTGTGCGTGCTGGGCCTGGCTTTCAGGACGCACACGGCTAGTGCGGAGCCGCAGCCTTCGCCACGATCTCCAGCGGCTCGTCATAGTCCATCAGCACGGTGACGATCGAGTCGCCGGTCGTCTTGTGGTGGTCGGAGAACTCCAGCCCGATGCCGAGCTCGCGGAACTTCGCCTGCGCCTCCTCGCCGAGGTAGTCCTTCGCGCCCGTGCCCGACAGGTACGACGTCGCTCCGACCATTTGGAGCTGCTCGAGCACCCGGTCGGCCCCCTTGGCCTTTGGCGGGTCGGTCACCACGACCTCGGTCGTGATGCCGAGGTAGTCGCGCATCGCGAGGATCAGCTGGTGGTTGATGTCGGCGAGGTTGTGGGAGTCGACGGCGTGGACCATGTCGAAGACGTCACCGCTGCGGTCCTTCCAGTGGCGGGCACCTCGGTAGCGACCGGTGATCGAGCTCTCCAGGTGGTCCTGCCAGCCGGGTTTCACGATCGTCTCGTTGATGGGGATCAGGTGCGGCTTGGTCTCCAGCGGCAGGGTCACCCACGAGTCGCGCATCGTGACGCGACGCTGCACCCAGTGCTTCTGGAGCTGGTCGTGCACGGCCAGCACGAAGCGATCGCTGTTCAGCATCTTGAACCAGAAACCGGGCCACGGCAGCAGGTCGGGCTGGTGGATGGCAACCCTCACCGGCGGACCGTCCGCACCAGCGCGAACTGCTCGGCGTACGGCACGAGTCGCACCTGCCCGAGCGCGCCGGCGATCTGGCGCACGCTATTGATCGGGTGGACCTCGGTCGGGATCTCGGACTGGTAGGCCTGGCAGGCCGCCTCCTTGGCGGTGATCTGCTCCTCGGTCAGCGCCTCGAAGACGTTCCACCGCAGGTCGGTGGGGTAGAGGTTCACGTCGTAGACCGCGATGTCGTAGACGTAGACGCTCGGCGGGAACCAGTGGTCGAGCGACATCGACACCCGGCACGACCGCATGCCGGCCTCGTAGACCGCGATGTGGTCCTGGTGCAGCGAGGGGTAGGGGAGGTAGAGCTCATCAGGCTTGAGCTCGGCCATGATCGCGTCGATCGCGCCGACCATCTCGGTCATGTGCTGCGGGGTCTGGCCGTCGGGGAAGCCGAGCTGGCGCGACCCATCGACGCCGAGGATCTTCATCGCTTCCGCGTGCTCCCGAGCCCGCGTCTCGCCGCTGTCGGTCATGACCACGACGACGCACTCGTCGGGGTGCTTGGCCATCAAGCCACCGCACCCCATGGCCTCGTCGTCCATGTGGGGGGCCAGGATCAGCCGCTTCATCGCACTCCTTCGTCGTCGACGGTCGTGAGTCTAGGTGCGCGCAGGTCTGGGAGGATGCGAACGTGACCCGACCTCGCACGGTGCTGATCAGCATGTACGTCGGACACGAGGGTGTACCTCACGCAGGCGGGCGCTACCTGCTGGAGCTCCAGCGCCTGCTGGAGGCCGACTCGGAGCTCACGATGCTGACCGTGGGCAACCGCCTCAACCACGCGGCAGCGACGAAGCCGGGCGTGCCGGAACGCCTGCTGCTCCTCGGCCACGAACCCGACCGGCGGCTGTTCGGCAGGGCACTCAACCGCGCCATGCTGCTGACCGACTCACGCTGGCGTCGCCGGGACCCGGGGGCGCCCTCCCTTCCCTTCGTGCTGGGGCTCATGCGGTCGGTTGAAGCGCGGCGAGCAGTCCGGGCAGCCGACGTGATCGACCTTCAGTACAGCGAGTCCATCCGGCTGGTGCGCCTGCTGCGCAGGATGAACCGCGGCGCGCGGATCACGGGGACCTTCCACGACGTGATGAGCCAGTCCTTCTCCCGCGAGCCGCAGGACGAGCCGAGGGCCCGCCGCTACTGGCAGGCAGTCGCGCGGCGTTCACGACGACACGAGCGGCGGATGGTGGGTGCCCTCGACGAGGTGTTGGTCTTCAGTGCCAAGGACGCGCTCCTGCTGGGAGATCCTCCGCACACCGTGGTCCATCCACCGTTGTCGGCAGGCGTCGAACCTCCCCACCGTCCCGCGGGTGGGCAGGTCGTGATCGTCGTGTCCTACCTCGCCCGAGACGAGAACAACAAGGCCGCGCTCTGGACGATCGAGCACGTGTGGCCCCTCGTTCGAGCCGAACGCCCCGATGCCGTGCTGAGGCTCGTCGGGGGCGGCGCCAGTGATGAGCTGCGAGAACGCGTGGCAGGTCTGCCGGCGGGCTCGGGTGTGGAGCTGGCGGGCTTCGTCGACAACCTCGACGAGGAGTACGCGGCTGCGACGGTGGCCCTCGTGCCGGTGCTCCAGGGGGCTGGCGTGAAGTTCAAGACCGTCGAGGCGCTCTGCCACGGGGTGCCGGTCGTGACGACGACGGTCGGTGCCGAGGGGATCGACGGCAGCGATCTCTATGCGTGTCTGGACGACGACCCGGCAGGACTGGCGCGTGGGCTCTGCGCCGTGCTCGGCGATCACGGTGCCTGGCAGTCGCGATCGGATCGCGCCCAGAAGTGGGCGCAGGAGACCTATGGGCGCGACCACTTCAGGGCGACGGTGCGGAGCACCTGGGGCGCGTGACTGTCAGACGAGCCCTCGGTCCCTGATGGCGCCGGCGAGCTCGATCCACATGTGCCGGGCGTTGAACCGCGCTTCCACGCTCGCTCTCGCTGCTGCTCCGAGGCGCGCCCGTTGAGCCGGGTCGTCGCGCAGCTCCGTGAGCACCGCACGCCAACCCTCCACGTCACCCTCGTTGACCAGCCGTGCGTCTTCGTCGTCGGTGAAGTAGTCGCGCATCGCGCGCGTACCGGTCACCGCGACGCAGGCACCTGAGGACGCGGACTCCAGCGCCACGCTCGAGCCCGTCGGGTAGGCGAGGTCGCGAGTGGGCACGACGACGACCTGGGCGCGTTGAAGCAACCTGCGGTACACCGGCAACGGCACCACGCCATGGACCCGCACGTTGTCAGGGACGTCGAGGTCGGCGAGGTTCTCGGGCTTGCACACCACGTCGAGGCGGAGGTTGGTCCCTCGCACGGCGTCGAAGAGAATGCGGTAGTCGCGACCCCGATCCTGGCCGACAGCGAGCAGCTCGATGTCCCGGTTGCTGTCGCCCGGGGTGTAGTAGTCGTGGCTCACGCCGTAGGTCACGGGGAAGAGTCGGTCCTCGCTGATCCCGACATCGGTGAAGATCTCCGTCTCGTGACGCGACAGGTGCGTTATCAGGTCGGCGCCGTCGAAGCGCCGCGTGATCCGACGCCGATGCTCTGGAGTGGCGGAGCGGATGTCGTCGGCGAGCCAGCAGGACCACACGACCAGCGGGGTCGAGCGGAAGGGCGGGACGTTGGCGCGACGCAACGTGGAGGCAGCGGCGCCCTGCCTCTCCAGAAGGGCGAGCACCACGTCGCTGCGGCGGACCTCGTTCACGCCGCGGAGGGTCTGCTCGACCGGGAAACCGGCGCGATGCTCGACGAGGTCCCGCCAACGCCCCCAATGCGGATCGGCGGCCCGGCGGGAGCCCGACAAGCTCCAGCCGATCTCAGCCAGGGCATCGACGCCGTAGGGCAGCCGGGCGGGAACGTCGCCGGCTTCGTAGCGGCGGACCCACGAGTCGAGGGGGTGCTCGGACAGCACCAGTGCGTTCGTCATCGTGGGCCTCGGATCATCAGCAGCTCGTGGCGCGCCGTCTCGAGCGGTCGTACGTCGCTGCCCGCCGCGCGTCGCACCGCGTTGACCACCAGGTTGACGCCGGTCGTGGCACCGAGGGCGGCCTGCAGCGCGCGCCGCGAGCCCCACTTGTCGGCGTAGAGCAGCTGACCCTCGACCAGCCAGCGCCGCCGCGACTCCGACGGCGACGACCCGCCCCCGGCGTGCACGACCGTCGGCGAGCGCAGAGCAACGACGGAGAGGCCGCGCTCGCGCAGCCGCCGCTGGAGGTCGACCTCCTCGGAGTTCATGAAGAAGCGCTCGTCGAAGCCGCCGACGGCGCGGAAGTCCTCGACCGGGATCCACATCGCGGCACCCACGACCCAGTCGACCTCGCCCTCGGCGCGGTGAGCGCGTACGTCGTGGCCGACCGCCCGGTGCCAGGCCGTCGTCCCGCGGAAGCGTGCCAGCGGCGTCAGCCACGCGGCGACCTGGTGCCGCACGCGCGGGAAGTCGCGGCCCACCCACGCCTCGGTGCCGTGCTCGTCGACCATGCGCGGCGCCAGCACCGCGCGCGGATGGGTGCGGGCCGCGGCGACCATGTCGGCGACGAAGGTCGGCTCGAGGTCGAGGTCGCTGTTGAGCACCAGCATCGCCTCGTCGGTGACGGCGGCGGCGCCGGCGTTGACGTTGGCGCCGAAGCCGCCGTTGGTGTCGCGACGGACGACCTCGACGCCATCGAGGTCCGGGAAGGGCACGGGCGAGGCGTCGTCGGCGACGACGACCTGCACGGCGTGGGTCTGCGCGAGCAGCTGCTCGACCAGCGCGAGGGTGGGTGCGGGGTCGCCGTGGTGCGGCACCACGACGCTCACCGTGTCGAGCACTGCGTCCGAGGCCTCGCGGACCCACGCGGTGTCACCCACCCGCCGACCCGCGACGGCGGCCGCCTCGACGGCCCAGGCGATCGCCTTGCCGCGCGCTGCCGCGGGGAGGCGGGGGAGGACATGGTCGACGTGGCGGCCCAGCGCGGCGGCACGCTCGCGCGACCCGATCCGGGCCGCCGCTGCGGCGACCGCGCGGCTCCAGGCGTCACGGGGCGCCTCGCCGTCGGCGGCGTGCGTGCCGGGGTGCCGCTCGTCGAAGGCGACGGTCGACGCACCGGAGGTGAAGGCGCGCGCGGCGCGGGTCGCGGTGTCGGGGGCGGGAGCGCGGTGCTCGACCTCCAGGTCGGGGTCGATGACGATCTCCACACCTGACTGCGCGAGCCGCAGGCCGAGCTCGGAGTCCTCGCGGTAGCCCAGCGTCGGGTCGAAGCCGCCGACCGCCTCGTAGGCCGCGCGCGGCACGGAGTTGCACGCCGCCCAGTGCTGCCAGCGCTCATCGACCGGGCGGGCGTAGGCCTGCGCCAGCAGGCGCTGGTTGGCCGGTCGGCCGTACGCCGTTGCGTACGCCGTGTCGTCGAAGACGTCGCGCGTCATCGAGACGACGCCCAGCGGGGCCGCTCCTTCCGGGCGGGTGCGGTGCCGCGCGAGGTGGGCGGCGAGGAAGCCGGGCCGGGGGGTCAGGTCGTCGTCGCAGCGCAGGACGATCTCGCCGCGGGCCGCCTCGTAGCCCGCGGCCAGCGCCGCGCCGACGCCGGTCCCTCCGGTGTGCTCGACGATGCGCAGCGGGACGCGGTCGGCGTACGACTCGAGGAGCGTGCGGCTGCCGTCGACGTCACCGTCGAGGACGACCACGACCTCCCAGGGCTCGTCGAGCGACTGGGCGGCGAGGGCGTCGAGCAGCACGGGGAGCCGGCGTGCGCCGCCCCGGGTGGGGACGACGACGGACAGGGCAGGCTCGGGCACGCGACGATCCTAGGGAGCCGCGGCCGGCTACTCGGCCGGACTGGGCTGGTCGGCCAGGACGGACAGCACGTCCTCGACGAACTCCGCCACCACGTCCTCACCTGCGACGGGTCCGCCGGCGAGGTAGCCGTCGGCACCGAGCAGCACCGCGGACGGGGTGCTGCTGATCGAGAAGACGCGCCGGAGGTTGAGGTCGGGCTCCGAGGCCGCGAGCTGGGGCGCGTGCTGCGGGGCCGCCGCGGCGGAGGCGACGTCGGGGTAGACCGCCAGCACCCCGACCGCAGGTGCGAGGCGCGCGGCCCAGTCGTCGAGGCGCTCGGCGGTCCGGACGCAGGGGCCGCAGGCGGGGCTGAGCACGACGAGCAGGCGTGCCTGCGTCGAGGCCAGCTCGACCAGCGACGACGTGCGGCCGTCGGGCAGGGCAAGCACGCCGTAGGGGATGGCCTGGCGCTCGTAGTCGAGCAGCTCGCCGTCCGGCCCGTCGCCGGAGGTGGACGGGGTGCCGACCACCAGCACGGCGACCGCTGCGGCGGCTGCGGCGGCGACCAGCGCCCACCAGCCGTCGGCGTCGAGGTCCGCCACGGCTGCGGGGACCGAGCCGCTCGCGAGGGCGAACCAGACGAGGCCTGCGGCAAGGACGGTCAGCAGCAGGTTGCGGGAGAGGGTCGTGCGATCCACGTCGTGACGACCGATGCTGCCGAAGCACGAGCACGTGACCGGCTCGTCGAATCCGAGCGCGCGGGCGATGAGGGCGGTGTAGGCCAGCATCAGGACGAGCACGGCGACCGCGACCGGCGTGAGCAGGGGAGCGGGAGTCACGAGCAGCAGCGCGGCGAGGGCGAGCTCCACCCACGGGAGCGACGCGGCCGCGGCATCCTTGGGTACGACGTCCGGCACCCGCAGCGCGTCGAAGGCGTCGCGCGTGGCGACCCGGTCACGCAGCTTCGCGACGCCGCTCGTCGCCAGCACCGCCGCGAGGGTCAGCGCGACCAGGACCGCGGCGACCGGAGCAGACGACATGGGCGTGATCGTAGGTGGTGCCGCCCACCGGCGCGGGCGAACCGGCTCGGGAGGGCGAGGTCGGGCGCTCGACAACCGTGTGCGGCACAGATCTGAGCAGGAGCAGTCGTGCACGAGCCCATACCAGAAGGTGTAGGCGACTTTTGTCAAGGTTCACCGCAGATGTGACTCAGGTCGCATTCGATGAAACCAGATTGTTACTGTCCCGTAGGCGGTCCATCCCTACCGTAGTTGACGAAGTGACCACCTGGGGGGTCGCTCGTGATGACGGGGAACGACCGATGGAGCTCGGGACTGAAGCACAAGGTTTGCGCGCGTCGCGGCGCAACGTGGTCAGGGGCGCTGCGTGGAGCGTGCCCGTGATCGCGGTTGCGACGGCAGCGCCGGCCTACGCTGCCTCGGGCGCCACCAGCACGTTGACGGGCGGGCAGCCCGTCAAGTGGAGCAACGGCAACGAGAAGCACGTCTCGTGGGACCTGATCCTGACCAACGGTCCCGTCCCGATCGAGAGCATCTCCCTCACCTTCTCCTACGCGCCGACGAGCGCCGGTCCGTTCACCTCGTTCGAGATCTACGGCTACTCCTCGACGACCGGTCCGCGCGACCTGACGTGGACGCCCCAGCGCTTCACGCCGCCGACCTCCACCGTCACGGCGACGCACTCCACGATCCCCGCGAGCACCACCACCAACATCCACACCGACTTCGCGGGCGGTGACAACGCCGCGGGCACGGTCCGGGTGTCGGCCACGATCACCTACGGTGGGACCGGTGGGACCGGTGGCTCGGTGGTGCAGACGATCGGACCCGTGTCGTGGAGCTCGGGCAGCGTCCACGTCCACCCTGCCTGACCGGGAGCCGAGCACCGGGAACAACCCGCCCCCCCGTGCGGTTGTCACCCCTCGATGACCTCCCCCGTCCCGACCGACCCCGCGACCCACCAGCCTGACGACTCCCGACGGGTGTCGCTGCTGCTGGGCCTGCTCTTCGGGCTGGCCGGGATGGGTTCCTCGAGCGCGGCCGTGACGCTGTCGCTGATGGGCGACGACCTCGGCGTCGGCCCCGGCCTCGCCGCCTGGACGATCAGCCTCTACGTCCTGATGCTGGCGGTCACCACCGCCCTCTACGGCCGGATCTCCGACCTGGTCGGCGTGCGTGGGCCGCTGCTGGCCGGCCTGGTCCTGATGTCGGTCGGGGCCCTCGTGGCCGCGCTCGCCCCGACCTTCCCCGTCCTCCTGGGCGCCCGCATGGTGCAGGGCGCGGGCGCTGCCGCCGTACCGACGCTGGGCGTCGCCATGCTGTCGGCGCGCTACAGCGGGGAGGTCCGCGGGCTCGCCCTCGGCCGTCTCGCCGGCGTGGCCGCCGCCGTCAGCTGCCTCGGCCCGCTCATCGGCGGAGTCGTGGAGGCCGCCTTCGGCTGGCGTGCGGTGATGGCCCTGCCGATCCTCGGCGCCCTCGTCGTCCCGTCGCTCTGGCGCGCGCTCTCGACCGACGGCAGCGGTGCCCGCCTCGACGTGGTCGGCGCGATCCTCGTCGCGCTCACCGCCGCCGGCATGGTGCTGCTCGTGCAGTCGCCGTCGGCGGGGCTGCTGGTCGCGGCCATCGGCGCCGGACTGCTCATCCTGGGCGTGCCGGCCGTGCGCGCGACCGTACGTCGACGCCCTGACGGTTTCCTCCCGGTCGAGGTGATCCGCAACTCCACCGTCGTGCGCAGCGCGGTCGCGGCGTCGTCGGTGCCGGCGACGTGGTTCGCCATGCTGATCGCGCTGCCCGCGGTGCTGCTGTCGGCCGGGTGGGAGGCATGGGAGGTCGGCCTGGCGATGGTGCCGAGCGCCGTCGTCGCGCTCGTCGTCCCGCAGGTCACCGGCCCGATGCTCAACCGGGTCGGCCCGGCCCGGGCGCTGGCCGTCTCGGCGGTCGTCGCCTCGGCCGCCCTCCTCGTCGCGACGGCGGGCGCCCACTGGACCAGCGCGCCGATCCTCGTGGTCGCCATCATCCTGGTGACCTTCGCCTTCGGGCTGGGGCAACCGGCGCTGAGCGCCGTGGTGGGCGACGCGGTGCAGCAGGAGGTGCGAGGGGTGGCCCTCGGCGTCTCGACGCTGCTCTTCCTCATCGGCGGCAGCGTCGGCTCGGCCGTCGTCGCCGGGATCAGCGGCCTGCTCGGGATGCCGGCGGCGCTGCTGGTGCTGGCCGTCCTGCCGCTGCTGGGGCTCCTCGTCCTCGCGCCGACGTTGCGCGCGGACCGGGTCGCCACGGCTGCCTGAGGCGAGCTCGCAGAACTGACGGAACCGCCGCACCACCTACCCCCCTACCAAGGAGGTGTGGTGCAGACCACCACGTCGACCTTAGGCTGCGACCTCCACCTTCGAAGGAGCATGTGTGTCAGCTCGGTTCCGCACCCTGTCCGTCAGTCTCGCCCTCGTCATGGGAGCAGGTGCGCTGAGCTCGATCGCTCCCGCCACCGCCGCACCCGACGACACGGCGTTCGCCCCGCTCCGCGGATTCTCGCTCTCGGGCGACAAGATCCGTGTGGAGCCCAAGGAGTACGCCGCCACGCGCGTCGACCTCGCCACCCTCCGCGCTGACCTCCCGAGCGGCGACGCCACCGCAGTCGTCGAGATCCCGGGACCGGACGGCTCGCTGGAGTCCTTCCGCGTCCAGCGGTCCCAGACCATGGAGTCGGAGCTCGCCGCGGCGCACCCCGAGATCCAGACCTGGTCCGGCGTCGGCGTCGACGACCCGAAGTCCTCGATCGCGCTCGACATCACGCCGATGGGCTTCCACGCCTTCGTGCGCGAGCCCGGCGCCCAGGCCGACTGGTACGTCGACCCGGCGTTCAACCGCCGTGGCACCACCACCCACCTCAGCTACCGCTCGTCCGCCCTCCCCGAGCCGGCCCAGCGCCGTGCCGAGGGTGAGGTCGAGGCGCTGCGCGAGACGGTCACCGAGGCCGGGACCGCCGACCGTGTCGCCGACGCGGCGGTGAACCGGCGCTACTACCGCCTCGCCCTGACCTCCGACCCGTCCTACGCCGCCTACTTCGGCACCGAGAACGTGCTGGCCGAGAAGGTCACGCTGATCAACCGGGTCAACGAGATCTACAACGACGACCTCGCCGTCGAGCTGCGCCTGGTCAACGACACCGACAAGCTCAACCTCGACACCGACGCCGAGGCGACCGGCCCCGACGGCCCGTGCGGCAGCGCGCCCTGCTTCGCGCCGTACGACGACAACGGGACGCCCGACGACGGCGACGACACCTTCGGTGACCTCGACTTCTGCAGCGGCAACACCCTCGGCAAGAACCGCACCGTGCTCGGCCAGCTGGTCGGCGCCTCCAACTACGACGTCGGCCACATCGCCCTCGGTGTGAACGGCGGCGGCGTCGCCTACCTCGGCGTCATCGGCGGCGACTACAAGGGCGGCGGCTGCACCGGCCTCCCCGAGCCCAAGGGCGACTTCTTCGCAGTCGACTACGTCGCACACGAGATCGGCCACCAGTTCGGCGGCAACCACACCTTCAACGGCGCCCTCGGCGCCTGTGGCGGCAACATCTCCGACGCCTCGGTCGAGCCCGGCTCGGGCTCCTCGGTGATGGCGTACGCCGGCATCTGCGGCCAGGACGACCTCCAGCCGCACACCGACCCCTACTTCTCGTTCCTCACCGTGGACGAGGCCTACGCGACGATGGACCAGGACCCGTACGGCAACGTCGAGGTCCAGACGGTCTCCCTGCGCGGCTTCGGCGACGCGGGTGACTCGTTCACGCTCGAGATCGGTGGCGCGACCACCGACCCGATCGTGCTCGGCACCAACTACACCGCGGCCGGCATCAAGGCGGCCATCGAGGAGATCGTCGACCAGCCGGTGTCCATCGCCCAGTGGGGCTTCGACGAGTTCAGCCTTCCGCTGACCCCGGTCGACGAGACCGGCTTCCAGGTGATCTTCAACTCCACCCCGAGCATCCTGGCCGCCGGCTACGCCGTCGAGGACCAGCTGGCCGTCACCAACGGTTCGACCGGTGTCAGCGGCTTCGTGGGCGAGACCGCCCGCGGCGGCCCGTCGCAGGCGCAGGGCTTCCCGCTGGAGGGCGACAACACCAACCCGTCGGTCTCCGCCGGTGAGGACAAGGTCGTCCCGATCCGTACGCCGTTCGCGCTGAGCGGTTCGGGCAGCGACGACGACGGTGACGCCCTGGTCTACCTCTGGGAGCAGACCAACTTCGGCGAGGGCACCCGGCTCTCCGCCAACACCAAGGTCTACGGCCCGCTCTTCCGCGTCTTCGGTGACGACGCCGTCGTCTCCGACGAGGACACCCTCAAGAGCCCCTCACCGGGCATCAACCTCGCCGACGGGAGCCCGAACCGGGTCTTCCCCGACATGGCGCAGGTGCTCGCCGGCAACACCAACGCGACCACGGGTGACTGCCCGGCAGCTGTCGATGCTGCTGGTGCGCCGCTGCCCAACAACCGGCAGCTCCCGGACACGCTGCTCGACTGCTACTCCGAGTACCTGCCCGACGTCGACTACCTCGGCAGCCTGGACGCGGACGACCGGAAGATGAACTTCCGGCTCACCGCCCGCGACCTCGCCGTCCGCGGTGGCGGCCTCGCCGTCGACGACGTCACCCTGACCGTCGACCCGTCGGCCGGTCCGTTCCTGGTCACCTCGCAGTCCGCTCCCGGCGCCACCGTGGCCGGCGGCTCGTCCGTCCCGGTCACCTGGGCGGTCAACGGCACGCGGAAGCTGGCCGAGAACGTGCGGATCACCGTGTCGACCGACGGCGGGGCCACCTTCGGCACCGTGCTCGCCGCGTCGACGCCGAACGACGGGTCGGAGACCTTCGCGATGCCCAACGTCACCGCAGGCGACGTACGCATCCGGATCGAGGCAGTGGGCAACTACTTCTTCGACGTCAACGACGCGTCCTTCGCGCTGAAGGCGACGCCCGCGCCGGAGACGACACTCACCTCGGGGCCGGCCAACGGCGCGATCGTGCTCGAGCGCAGGCAGACGTTCACCTACGCCTCGTCGATCTCCCCGGCGACCTTCGTGTGCATCGTCGACGCGGAGGCCGTGCCGTGTGACGCCGCAGGGCTCACCGATCGGTTCCGTGCCGGCACCCACGTGGTCAGCGTCGCTGCGGTCAACGCCGCCGGTGTCGCCGACCCGACGCCTGCCACGGTGACGTTCACCGTGCCGCGTGATGAGAGCACCTTCGCGAGGAAGGGCTCGTGGAACCGCAAGAAGGACAAGCGGGCGATGTTCGGCGACTACATCACCTCGCGCCGCAAGGGCTCCGAGCTGGTCACCCGCGTGCCGGCCACCGAGCGCATCGTGCTCGTCATCGGCAAGTCGAAGAACGGCGGCAAGGCACGCGTGTTCCTCGGCAAGCGCAAGCTCGGCGTGGTGAAGTTCGCCGGCAAGCGGTCCTTCAGCTCGCTGCGCACCTTCGACCTCCCGAAGGCACGCAAGGGCAAGCTGCGGATCGTCGTGGCGAAGAACAAGCCGATCCGGATCGAGGGCGTCGCCGTCGTGACCGAGACGCCGACCGACTGATCGCACGACCGTACGACGACCGAGGGCCGTCCCGCCACGTGCGGGGCGGCCCTCGTCGCGTCCGGGTCAGCCGCGTGTCGAGCGTGCGCGCTCGGCCAGCGCGACCGCGGCGTGCTGCACGACCGGCAGCTCCTCGGGATCGCGGGCGGCCTCGTGCGGCACCGCACCGCCGAGCAGTGCGGCGGGACTGGTGAGCCAGATCCAGGTGCGCCACGGGTCGGACCCGGAGGCGAGCAGCGGCTCGAGCACGGCCAGCAGCTCGCTGCGGACCTCACCGGCGCCGTCGAGCTGGAAGGACGGCACCAGCGTCCTGCCCTCGTACTGCACCAGCAGCACCGCGCGGCGCTCGGCCGCCTTGTGCAGGGCGAAGCGGGCTGCGTTCTCCGAGGTGCCACGCAGGCGCGCCACACCGGCGTAGTCGAGCCAGCCGCCGTCGAGCAGCGCAGCCCGCAGCCGCGTCTCGCGCCGGAGCCGGACCAGCCCCACCGGCACTGCGTGGGCGGGGTCGTCGCCCTGCGCGCGCAGCACCCGGTCGAGCTCGACCAGCCGCTCGTGCGTCAGCGGCTCACCGGTCGCGGGCTCGCGCCAGTGGGCTTTGCCGTCGGCACCGCGCACGTAGGACGGAAGGGCCGCAGCCTCCAGCTGCTCGGCCAGGCCGAGGCCCTCCAGCCACGACGCGAGGTCCTCGGCGAGCTGGTCGTCGTGGGGCGCGGTGGGGCTGCATGGCATCGCGGGACCTACTTGTTGGCCTTGCGCGCCCGGCTCGCGGTCTTGGCGCGCGCGTTGGCGTCGAGCACGACCTTGCGGATCCGGACCTGCTCCGGGGTGACCTCGACGCACTCGTCCTCGCGGCAGAACTCCAGGCACTGCTCGAGGGAGAGGCGCTTCGGCGGGATCAGCTTCTCGAAGTTGTCCGAGGTGGCGGACCGGATGTTGGTCTGCTGCTTCTCCTTGGTGATGTTGACGTCCATGTCGTCGGCGCGCGAGTTCTCGCCGACGATCATCCCCTCGTAGACCTCGGTGGTCGGCTCCACGAAGAGCACGCCGCGCTCCTGGAGCGACGTCATGGCGTACGCCGTCGCCGCACCGCTGCGGTCGGCCACCAGCGAGCCGTTGTTGCGCGAGCGGATCTCGCCGGCCCAGGGGTGGTAGCCCTCGGAGATGTGGTGGGCGATGCCGGTGCCGCGGGTCTCGGTGAGGAACTCGGTGCGGAAGCCGATCAGGCCGCGCGAGGGGACGACGAAGTCCATCCGCACCCAGCCGGTGCCGTGGTTGGTCATGCCCTCCATGCGGCCCTTGCGGCTCGCGAGGAGCTCGGTGATCGTGCCGAGGTACTCCTCCGGGGCGTCGATCGTGAGGCGCTCGAAGGGCTCGTGGATCTTGCCGTCGACCTCGCGGGTGACCACCTGCGGCTTGCCGACGGTGAGCTCGAAGCCCTCGCGGCGCATCTGCTCCACGAGGATCGCCAGCGCCAGCTCGCCGCGGCCCTGGACCTCCCACGCGTCGGGGCGCTCGGTCGGCAGGACCCGCAGCGACACGTTGCCGATGAGCTCGGCGTCGAGGCGGTCCTTGACCAGGCGGGCGGTGACCTTCGCTCCCTTGACCTTGCCGACCATCGGCGAGGTGTTGGTGCCGATGGTCATCGAGATGGCCGGCTCGTCGACGTGGATGAGCGGCAGCGCGACCGGGTTCTCGGCGTCGGCGAGGGTCTCGCCGATCGTGATGTCGGGGATGCCGGCGATGGCGACGATGTCACCGGGGCCCGCGGACTCGCCGGGGACGCGCTCGAGGCCCTCGGTGACGAGGAGCTCGGTGATCCGGACGTTCTTCACCGCGCCGTCGCGCTTGATCCACGCGACGGTCTGGCCCTTCTTGAGGTGGCCCTGGTGGATGCGCAGCAGCGCGAGGCGACCGAGGAACGGCGAGGAGTCGAGGTTGGTGA
This sequence comes from Nocardioides sp. S5, assembly GCF_017310035.1. Classification (NCBI taxonomy): domain Bacteria; kingdom Bacillati; phylum Actinomycetota; class Actinomycetes; order Propionibacteriales; family Nocardioidaceae; genus Nocardioides; species Nocardioides sp. S5. The sequence goes on along the minus strand of NZ_CP022296.1, from coordinate 4,133,241 downwards.
CGTGGGCCTGGAGCGGCGCGCCCTCGTCGTACTGCGGGGCGGGGATGGTCTCGAGGATCGTCTTGAAGAGCGGCTCGAGGTCGGTGCCCTCGGGCATCGTGCCGTCCTCGGGCTTCTCCAGCGACGCGATGCCGGCCTTGCCGGATGCGTAGACGACCGGGAAGTCGAGGGCGTCCTGGCTGTGGGTGTCGTCGAGGAGGTCCATGAAGAGCTCGTAGCTCTCGTCGACGACCTCGCTGATCCGCGCATCGCTGCGGTCGGTCTTGTTGACGACCAGGATGACCGGCATGTCGGCGTTGAGCGCCTTGCGCAGCACGAAGCGGGTCTGGGGGAGCGGGCCCTCGGAGGCGTCGACGAGGAGCACGATGCCGTCGACCATCGACAGGCCGCGCTCGACCTCGCCACCGAAGTCGGCGTGGCCGGGGGTGTCGATGATGTTGATGACCATCGGCTGGCCGCCACCGGCGGGGCCGGCGTAGTGGACGGCGGTGTTCTTCGCGAGGATCGTGATGCCCTTCTCGCGCTCGAGGTCGCCGGAGTCCATGACGCGGTCGGCGACGCTCTCGGCCTGGTGCGCGGTGAAGGCGCCTGCCTGGCGGAGCATCGCGTCGACCAGCGTGGTCTTGCCGTGGTCGACGTGGGCGACGATCGCGACGTTGCGCAGGTCGGAGCGGGACTGGGTGGACATGCAGGAGCCTTCCGGGGCGGAAACGAGCGAGTGGCCGTGCGGCCGGGCGCGGCCGACACGGCCGCAGCGTGGAAAGTCTAGTGCGGGGGACGCGATTTCGAGACTTCGCGACGCCTCGCGCAGCGCGGGGGACCCGGTCCCGCACGCGGGGGCCTACCGGGTGTCGGAGCCGCGGGGTAGAGATGTCCCATGACCTCTCGGGACACCCACCTCGCCCACGACCGCTGCACGTTCATCCCGCCCTGGCTCGCCGAGCGCGTCGACGGCCCCGAGCGGGCGGCCTACGACGACGAGCTCAGGCTGCGCCGCGGCGCCATCGCCCGTGGTCCGGCCGCGGCCGTGGCGGAGGAGGCGGCCTGGACGGTGCACGACGCCGGCTCGCGCACGTCCCTGCCCGGCACGCCGGCCCGGCGCGCGGGCGAGCCGGCCACGGACGACGTGGCGGTCGACGAGGCCGCGGACGGGATCGCGGCCACGCTCGCGATGTTCGCCGAGGAGCTCGGTCGCGACTCCCACGACGCCGCCGGCGCTCCCGTGAGCCTCACCGTCCACTACGGCACCGACTACAACAACGCCTTCTGGGACGGCACCCAGCTGGTCTTCGGCGATGGGGACGGCCGGATCTTCGAGCGCTTCACCAAGCCGGTGGACGTGCTGGCCCACGAGTTCGCGCACGCCGTCATCGAGCACACCGCCGACCTGACCTACCGCGGCCAGTCCGGCGCGCTCAACGAGTCCGTCGCCGACGTGTTCGCCTCCTGCCTCAAGCAGCGCCTGCTCGGGCAGGACGCCGGCGAGGGAGACTGGCTGATCGGCGAGGGCATCTTCATGCCGACCGTGCAGGCCCGCGCGCTGCGCGACATGGCCGCGCCCGGCACCGCCTACGACGACCCCGAGGTGGGCGCGGACCCGCAGGTCGGGCACATGGACGACTACGTCGTCACCGCGGCCGACAACGGCGGTGTCCACCTCAACTCCGGCATCCCCAACAAGGCCTTCCAGCTCGCGGCGGTGGCGATGGGCGGTCGTGCGGTCGAGGGGGCCGGCCGGATCTGGTACGCCGCCCTCGCCGGCGGTGACGTCCCGCCCGGGGCGGACTTCGCAACCTTCGCCGCAGCGACGGTCGCGGCGGCCGGCGAGCACGGCGACGTCGTGCGCGAGGCGTGGGGCCAGGTCGGGGTGGAGCCGGGCGGGACCGGGGCCGCGACGCCGGTGGCCGCTGCGGCTGGCAGGCTCCGGGTGGAGCGCAGCGGAGGCTTCGTCGGACGGACCCAGGCGGCCGAGGTCGACCTGGACGACCCCACCGAGCCCGACCTGCCGGCGCTGGTGGCCGACGCGCTGTCCCACCCCGTCGTCAAGGCCTCCCCGCCCCGCCCCGACATGTACCTCTACACGTTCACCGTCGCCGGCAACGACCCCGTGAGCATCCCCGAGGACCTGCTGAGCGACGCCCAGCGAGAGCTGGCGCGACGCCTGCTCGAGGGCGGCCACGACGTCTGAGGGGTCTCCGGCCGGACTGACCTCCCTCGGGGTGTCCGCACGTCGGGGTCGCGGTGAGTAGGTTCACCGCATGCCCCGACTGCGGCGTACGTTCCCCGACCAGCCGGGCTGGACCCGACGCCGTTCCGGCAAGGGCTTCACCTACCTCGACCAGGACGGCAACAAGCTCGACGCCGAGCAGGTCCAGCGGTGCAAGGACCTCGTCATCCCGCCGGCCTGGAAGGACGTCTGGATCACCCCCTACGCCAACGGCCACCTCCAGGCCGTCGGCACCGACGACGCCGGTCGCCGCCAGTACCTCTACCACCCGCAGTGGCGCACCAGCCGTGACGCGGCGAAGTTCGACCGCATCCTCGGCTTCGGCAAGGCGCTGTCGAGGGCCCGCGAGCGCGTGCTCACCGACATGGGCTCCGAGGGCATGTCGCTCGAGCGTGCGTGCGCGGTCGCCGTACGCCTGCTGGACCTGGGCTACTTCCGCATCGGCAACGACGTCTACACCGACACCAACGGCTCGTTTGGGCTCACCACCCTGCGCAAGGAGCACGTCTCGCGGCACGCCGGCGGCCTGCGCTTCTGCTTCGTCGGCAAGTCCGGGGTCGAGCACTGCATCGACATCGACGACGAACCGGCCATCGAGTCGATCGACGTGATGCGGCGCCGTCGCGGCGGCGGCGACGAGCTGCTGGCCTGGAAGGACGGTCGCACCTGGCGCGGGCTGAGCTCGGCCGAGGTCAACGACTACATCCGCACCTGCATGGGGATCGACGCCTCCGCCAAGGACTTCCGCACCTGGCACGCGACCGTCATCGCCGCCGCCGCGCTCGCCGAGACCGACGAGCCGGGGAAGACCAAGACCTCGCGCAAGCGTGCGGTATCGAGCGCGATGAAGGAGGTCTCGGACTTCCTCGGCAACACCCCGACGCTGGCCCGCTCGTCCTACGTCGACCCGCGGGTCGTCGAGGCCTACGAGCGCGGCCGCACGATCAAGGTGCGTGGCCGCTACGACACCGACGACGCCCGTCAGGCCGCCCTCGAGCGCGCGGTGCTCAAGCTCCTCGCAGACTGACCGGGCACTGACCGGGCGCTTCCTCGCGCTGAAATGCACCGACCGGGCACTTCCTTGCGCTGGAACGCGCCGACCGGGCACTTCCTTCGAAAGGAAGTGCCCGGTCGGCGTGGTCTGCCGCGAGGAAGCGCCCGCTCGGCAGGAGGAGCCTCAGCTGTGGGCGACGACGTGGTCGATCGCGGCGGTGAGCTTCTCGACGTCGGAGGGGTCGATCGCGGGGTACATCGCGATCCGCAGCTGGTTGCGCCCGAGCTTGCGGTAGGGCTCGGTGTCGACGATGCCGTTGGCGCGCAGGGTCGCGGCGATCGAGGCGGCGTCGATGGAGTCGTCGAAGTCGATCGTGCCGATCACCAGCGAGCGGTCGGCGGCCTCGGTGACGTACGGCGTGGTGTAGGCGGTGCGCTCGGCCCATCCGTAGAGCGCGTCCGAGGACGCCGTGGTGCGGTCGACCATCGCCGACAGCCCACCTTGGGCGTTCATCCAGTCGAGCTGCTCGGCCATCAGGAAGAGCGTGGCGACCGACGGGGTGTTGTAGGTCTGGTTCTTCGACGAGTTGTCGATCGCGGTCGGCAGGTCGAAGAAGGGCGGGACGTAGCGGTCGCTGGCAGCGATCTCCTCGGCGCGGGCCAGGGCGCGCGGTGACATCAGTGCGATCCACAGGCCGCCGTCGGAGGCGAAGCACTTCTGCGGCGCGAAGTAGTAGGTGTCGACCTGGTGCAGGTCGACCGGCAGGCCGCCGGCGCCGGAGGTCGCGTCGACCAGCACCAGCGCGTCGTCGGCCACGTCCGCCGGGCGGCGTACGGGCGCCATGACCGCGGTGGACGTCTCGTTGTGCGCCCAGGCGTAGGCGTCGACGCCCTCCTCCGCGACCGCGTCGGGCCGCGAGCCGGGCTCGCTGGCGATGACGCTCGGGTCGGCGAGCCACGGCGCCTTCCTGGCCGACGTGGCGAACTTCGAGGAGAACTCGCCGAACGACAGGTGCTGGCTCTTCTCACGGATCAGGCCGAAGCAGGCGATGTCCCAGAAGGCGGTGGCGCCGCCGTTGCCGAGCACCACCTCGTAGGCCTCGGGCAGGTCGAACAGCGCGGCCAGCCCCTCGCGCACGCGGCCGACGGTCTTCTTGACCGGCGCCTGCCGGTGCGAGGTGCCCATCAACGTGTCGCCGGTGGCGGCGAGGGCGTCGAGGTGGCTGGTCTGGATCTTGGACGGACCCGCGCCGAAGCGGCCATCGGCCGGGAGGAGCTCGGCGGGGATCTTCAGGGCGTCGGTCATGGAGGAACCTCACGTGGGATCACGGTGGAACACGGAACGGCGGTCCTGACGACGCTGTCAGCGCCACCTATTGTGGCACCCGCTCACACAGGATCACGACAGGGGACCACGGATGGAGACCGACCTGCAGGTGGTGCGGGTCCCGATCACCCACCCCGACGCGCAGGCCCTCATCGAGGCGGTGCAGGCGGAGTACGTCGCGCGCTACGGCGGCCAGGACGAGTCGCCGATCGACCCGGCCGACTTCGAGGACCCGCAGGGCAGGTTCTACGTCGCCTACGTCGAGGGCACCCCCGTCGCGACCGGTGCCTGGCGTCGCAGCTCGGTGCGCGCGCTCGGGGCGGAGGTCACCGCCGAGGTGAAGCGGATGTACGTCGTCCCGGCCGCCCAGCGTCGGGGCGTCGCGCGCCGGATGCTCGCCCACCTCGAGGCCACGGCCGCGGAGGCCGGCATCGAGGCGATGGTGCTCGAGACGGGGATGAAGCAGCCCGAGGCCATCGCGCTCTACACGTCCTCGGGCTACGAGCCGATCCCCGGTTTCGGCCACTACTGCGGCTCCGAGCTCAGCCGCTGCTTCGGCAGGCGGATCGCGTAGGAACTGAGGGACAGGTCGGCGTCAGCCCAGCATGGCGCGGAGCGCGTCCCGGTGTCGGCGGTAGGCCGCCGTGCCGGCGGCCGTCGCCTGGTAGGAGGTCAGCCCGCCTCGGCCTCGGCCGGACTTGCGGATGGTGAGATAGCCGGCCGCTTCCAGGGTGGCGGCCTGCTTGGACAGGTCCGAGTCGCTGACCGCGAGGTGATCGCGCAGGAAGCCGAACTCTGCGAACTGCGAGCCTTCGAGGACGGCCATGATCGCCAACCGCTTCGGGGCGTTGAGGATCGGGTCGAGCCCGTCGAGGGCGGAGCCGGTGGCCGCGCGGCTCATGCGAGCCGCCGGCGGACCCGCTCCGCGTCTGCGGCGTAGACGCAGCCGTACAGCTCCACCGCCCCCGCTGTGGCGATCCCTGCGGCGAGTGCGGCGGCCCATGCGCCGGCTGCGAAGTAGACGGAGGACGACAGGATTGCGACGGCGATCGAGAGGGCCACGAGCGCCCAGGTGGAACGTCGCAGCTCAGGAGGCATCGGACCGCTGGGGTAGACCGCGCGACGCTGCCGGTCCCACGCGACGTAGCCCCACGGCGCCGCGATGAGCGCAAGGGTCGCCAGGCTGCGCGAAGACCCGTCGAGCAGTCCGAGCGACAGCACGAAGGCGCCGGCCCAGATACCGAAGCCCAGGGGCTGCCACCTGTCGTGAACGGCGAAGTGCAACCAGCTCGCGGCCTCGCCGCGCTCGATCTCGCGCAGCTGTCTCCTGGCTTCATCGCTTTCCATTCTGGAAACCATACTGGTCACTTTCCATTGCTGCAAGTGATCGGTCAGGCGCGGATCGGAACCCACGTGACGCCCCGGGAACTACACGAGTGATCTTCTGGCGATCGCCTGACGGTGATCGAGGGGGCGCCTACCTTCGCGTGAAAGATGCGATCTCGAGGGAAAGGTGGGGCGTGACGATGCGAGCGTTCGTGCGCGTGGCAGCGTGCCTGCTGCTGGTCGTGACGGGCGTCGCGGCCGGCATGGTCGGTGCCGCCGCCGCGGACGGGACGACCGCCTCCGCCCGCGGCACCGTCACGTCATCGGCGCCGTACCTCATGCCGATCGAGCCCTACGCCGGCTACCAGCCGCAGACCAGGTGCCTGCAGACGCCGAGGCCCGGCGTGCTGATGCTCGCCGACTGGCTCGTCGCCCGTGGTGGTGGCTACGGCCCGATCAGCCGCGCGTGCTCCCGCTCGAGCACCAGCGAGCACCAGGAGTCACGCGCCTTCGACTGGCTGCTCGACGCCGAGGACCCGGTCGACCTGGCGCTGGCGCAGGCACTGCTCGACGAGGTCCTCGCCCCCGACGACCTCGGTGAGCCGCACGCGCTCGCCCGCCGCATGGGCATCATGTACATCATCTGGAACGACAGGATGTACGCCTCCTACGACGACTTCGAGCCGAAGCGCTACCTCAGCTCGAGCTGCCGTACGAAACGGTCCTGCTCGCCGACGCTGCGGCACCGCGACCACCTGCACGTCTCGCTCACGCGCAAGGGCGCGCGGGGCAGGACGTCCTGGTACTACGCCCAGCAGACCGACTGAACCGAGGACCTACGTCGTAGGCTCGCAGAATGGAGCGCGGACTGATGCTCAACGACGGTGACTGTGGCTTCTGCATGCGCACCGCCGCCCTGGTCCCGCGGCTCGGGGTCGACATCGACGCCTCGACCATCCAGGAGGTCGACCTCGCACGGCTGGGGGTGGACGCTGACCGAGCGGTCGTCGAGATGCCGTACGTCCACTCCGACGGTCGCGTCGACTACGGGCACCGGGCGTTCGCCGCCATCCTGGCCACCGGACCGCTGCCGTGGCGCGTCGTCTCCCGCGTCATGACGAGCCGTCCGGTCGACCCGGTCGCCCGCCGTGCCTACCACTGGATCGCGGCCAACCGGTCCCGCCTGCCCGGCGGGACCCCGTCGTGCTCGCTGGAGGACCGCCCCGCCGGGGGAGCCTGCTCAGGCTCCCCAGGCCTCGTCCCAGCCCTGAACCTCGCTGGCCGGCCGCGTGCTCGGGCCGGCGTAGACCGCGGACGGGCGGATCAGCCGACCGGTGGTCTTCTGCTCGAGGATGTGCGCCGACCAGCCGCCGGTGCGCGCGCAGGTGAACATCGAGGTGAACATGTGCGACGGCACCTCGGCGAAGTCGAGGACGATGGCTGCCCAGAACTCGACGTTGGTCTCCAGCACGCGGTCCGGACGCCGCTCGCGCAGCTCGGCGAGGGCCGCCTTCTCCAGTGCCTCCGCCACCTCGTAGCGGGGGGCGTCGAGCTCCTTGGCGGTGCGGCGCAGCACCCGGGCGCGGGGGTCCTCGGCGCGGTAGACGCGGTGGCCGAAGCCCATCAGGCGCTCGCCGTTGTCGAGCAGCTCCTTGACGTAGGACGCGGCGTCGCCGTCGCGCTTCTCGACCTCCTCGATCATGCCGAGGACGCGCGAGGGAGCGCCACCGTGGAGCGGGCCGCTCATCGCGCCGATGGCGCCCGAGAAGGCCGCCGCGACGTCGGCGCCGGTCGAGGTGATCACGCGCGCGGTGAAGGTCGAGGCGTTCATGCCGTGCTCGGCCGCCGACGACCAGTAGGCATCGATGGCGTGGGCGTGCTTCGGGTCGGCCTCGCCGTGCCAGCGGATGAGGAACTTCTCCGCGAGCGTCGTGCCCTGGTCGACCTCGGCCTGCGGGACGATCGGCTTGCCGAGGCCGCGCGCGGACTGGGCGGCGTACGACAGCACCATCACCGCGACGCGGGAGAGGTCGAGGCGGGCCTGCTCGTCGGAGATGTCGTAGGTCTGGCCCATGCCGAGCATCGGGGCGAGCATGGCGACGCTGGCCTGCACGTCGGCCCGCACGTCGCCGGTGTGGATGGCGATGTTGTAGGGCTCGGCCGGCGGGAGGCCGGGGGTGTAGGAGCCGTCGACCAGGAGGCCCCAGACGTTCTCGAAGGGCACGCGGCCGACGAGGTCCTCGATGTCCACGCCGCGGTAGCGCAGCGCCGAGCCCTCCTTGTCGGGCTCCGCGATCTGGGTCTCGAACGCGACCACGCCTTCGAGGCCGTGCTGGATCTCGGTCATGGGTGCTCCTTCAGGATGCGGGAGTCCCGGGAGGACCGCACGGGACGGCTCATTGTGCACCCCGGCGCTCGTTCCTCGCTCCCGGCTAGGGTCGGGACATGGACCTCTCCGGACTGCGCGAGGAGTACGGCCGCGGGGGTCTCGACCTCCCCGACCTGGCCGGCGACCCGGTCGAGATGTTCGAGAGGTGGCTCGAGCAGGCGGTCGCGGCCGGGGTGCACGAGCCCAACGCGATGGTGATCGCCACTGCCGACGCCGACGGCCGGCCCTCGAGCCGGATGGTGCTGCTCAAGGGCGTGGGGGCGGACGGGTTCGTGTTCTTCACCAATCACTCCTCGCGCAAGGGCGGCGAGCTCGCGGCCAACCCGCACTGCGCGCTCCTCTTCCCCTGGCACCCGCTCGAGCGCCAGGTGCGCGTCGAGGGCGTCGCGACACGGCTCTCGGACGAGGACGTGGAGGCCTACTTCCACTCCCGCCCGCGCGGTGCGCAGCTCGGGGCCTGGGCCTCGGACCAGTCGCGCCCGGTCGCCTCGCGCGCCGAGCTCGCAGCGGCGTACGCCCGGGTGCAGGAGCGCTTCGGCGCCGACGAGTCCGCCGGCGAGGTACCGGTGCCGCCGGAGTGGGGCGGCTACCGCGTCGCGCCGGACGTGGTGGAGTTCTGGCAGGGACGACCGGGGCGGATGCACGACAGGCTGGTGTACCGCCGCGACGGCGAGCGCTGGGACGTCGTACGCCTGGCGCCGTAGGCGCACCCCACATCGGACGGCCGTCAGACGGCGGTCCTGATCTGCTCGGCGAGCTTCTGCGCTGCCTTCTTGTTCTTCTTGCCGTCGAGCAGTGCCTTGGGGCGCCCAGGCATGTTCTGCATGAAGACCGAGACGTGCGAGCCCTGTGACGTCGGGGTGATCTCGATCCCGGTGGCGAGCTCCCAGCTGAGCATCGTCTTCTTGGTGATGACGGCCAGCTCGAGCTGGTCCTCGCTCGCCCCGACCACGGTGTGGCCCTGGTCGGTGACGAGCTTCTGGATCGCGGTGCTCACCGCCGCCGGCGCACCCGGCACGTCGATCTCCGCGCCGGCGCTGGTGTCAAGGAAGTCGAAGGACGGCGCCATGGCGGCGCTGTACTTGTCGACGAAGGCGGAGTTCAGGATCTTGTCGATGGCAGTCATGCCCCGACGGATACCCATCGGTGCGCGTCCCAACCCTCGTCCTCGGTCCGCGGTGAAGTGACCGATGGCGCCCATTGTGAGTGAGTGCTCACTCATCTAGCCTCTGGGGGTGACTCCCCGCGCCAGGCCGATGACTCCTGACGACCGGCGCGAGGCGCTGGTCGAGGCCACCCTCCCGCTGCTGCTCGCGCACGGACGCGCGGTGACGACCAAGCAGATCGCCGATGCCGCCGGGGTCGCCGAGGGCACGATCTTCCGGGTCTTCGACTCCAAGGACGACCTCGTCATGGCAGCGGTCGAGAAGGCCCTCGACATGAAGCCCTTCCTCGCCGACCTGGCGTCGGTCGACGTCGAGCAGCCGTTCCGTGAGCGGCTCACCGCGCTCTGCGCGCTGCTCCAGGAGCGCTTCCGCGACATCTTCGCGCTGATGACCGCGATGGGGATGGTCGGCCCGCCGAAGGACCACCGGCACGTGGAGGAGGGTCGTCGCCGGGCCGAGAAGGTCATGGTCGCGGTCGTCGATCCCGACGCGGACCGCCTCACCTGCACGTCGGCGCAGCTGGTGCACATGTTGCGGATGCTGACCTTCTCCGCTACCCACCCCCACATCAGCGACGGGCACCTGCTCACCCCCGACCAGATCGTCGGCACCCTGCTCGACGGCGTGCTGAGGACGAAGGACGCCTGATGCTGCTGCGCCTGGTCCGCACCTACCTCCGGCCGTACGCCGCACCGCTGGGGGCCGTCGTGGCGCTCCAGTTCGTCGGCACGATGGCCGCGCTCTACCTGCCGAGCCTCAACGCCGACATCATCGACCGCGGTGTCGTCACCGGTGACACCGCCTACATCGTGAGCCACGGCGGGCTGATGCTCGCGGTGTCGCTCGTGCAGGTCGTCTGCTCGATCGCCGCGGTGTGGTTCTCCGCCCGCAACGCGATGGGCTTCGGCCGCGACCTGCGTGCCGCGATCTTCCGCCGGGTCGGGTCCTTCTCCGCGCGCGAGGTGCAGCACTTCGGTGCCCCGTCGCTCATCACCCGCGAGACCAACGACGTGCAGCAGGTGCAGATGCTCGTCCTCATGGGCGGCACCCTGATGGTCGCGGCGCCGATCATGATGGTGGGCGGCATCATCATGGCCGCCCGCGAGGACATCGGCCTGTCGTGGCTGGTGCTGGCGGTGGTGCCGGTGCTCGGGGTCTCGATCGGCCTGATCGTGCGGCAGATGGTGCCGAGCTTCCGGCTCATGCAGGAGCGCATCGACGAGGTGAACCGGCTGCTGCGCGAGCAGATCACCGGCGTACGCGTGGTGCGGGCGTTCGTGCGCGAGGAGCACGAGACCGCCCGGTTCGCCGACGCCAACGCCGAGCTGACCGACGTGGCGGTCCGTGCCGGCCGGTGGCAGGCGGCGATGTTCCCGACGGTCATGATCGTGGCCAACCTCGCGACCGTCGGCGTGCTGTGGTTCGGCGGCCACCGGGTCGAGGACGGACAGATGCAGGTCGGCGCCCTGACGGCCTACATCTCCTACCTGATGCAGATCGTCATGTCGGTGATGATGGCGATGTTCATGCTGATGATGGTGCCGCGCGCTGCCGTCTGTGCCGAGCGCATCACCGAGGTGCTCGACACCGAGTCGTCGGTCGTGCCGCCCGTCGACCCCGTCACCGACCTGCCCGACAGGCTGGCCCTCGAGCTCGACGCGGTGACCTTCGCCTACCCCGGCGCGGACGAGCCGGTGCTGCGCGGAGTGTCGCTGCGCGCCTCGCCCGGCGAGACCGTGGCGATCGTCGGCTCGACCGGTGCAGGGAAGTCGACCCTCGTGAACCTCGTCCCGCGCCTGTTCGACGCGACCGGGGGAGCGGTGCGCCTCGGCGGCGTCGACGTACGCCACCTGGAGATGGAGACGCTCTGGTCACGGCTGGGGCTGGTGCCCCAGAAGGCCTTCCTCTTCCGCGGGACCATCGCGGACAACCTGCGCTACGGCAAGCCCGACGCCACCGAGGACGAGATGTGGGAGGCCCTCGAGATCGCCCAGGCCCGCGAGTTCGTCGAGGCGATGCCCGAGCGGCTCGACGCCGAGGTGGCCCAGGGCGGGTCGAGCCTCAGCGGCGGCCAGCGCCAGCGGATGGCGATCGCCCGCGCGGTGATCCGCCGGCCCGACATCTACCTCTTCGACGACTCCTTCTCCGCCCTCGACCTCACCACCGACGCCCGGCTGCGGGCCGCGCTGCGACCGGTGACCCGTGACGCGACGGTCGTGATCGTGGCGCAGCGGGTCGCGACCATCCGGCACGCCGACCGGATCGTGGTGATGGAGGACGGCGCCGTCGTCGGCACCGGCACCCACGACGAGCTCCTCGAGACGTGCGCGACCTACCGCGAGATCGTCGAGTCGCAGCTCACGGCCGAGGAGGTCGCGTGAATCTCACCCCACGACGTTCTTCTCCTCCGCTTCGCTCCTCCGAACAACGCCGCGGGGACCCCGAGACCGTGGAGGAGCCTGTCCTTCACGGCCAGATGAAGGAGACCGAGCGGGTCCAGGCCGGACCCGGCGGTCCCGGCCGCGGTCCGATGGGCGGGGGGATGATCGGGCAGAAGGCCGACACGTTCTGGCCCTCGCTGAAGCGGCTGCTCGCCCGGCTGCACCCGGAGCGCCGCAAGGCGTACGCCGTGCTCGTGCTGACGGTCGTCAGCGTCGTCGCCACGGCCGTCGGGCCGTGGATCCTGGGCCGCGCCACCGACCTGATCTTCGCCGGACTGCTCGGCAGGGACGTGCTGAGCGGTGACACCACCCAGGAGCAGGCGGTCGAGGCGCTGCGGGAGCAGGGCGAGGACGACCGGGCCGACATGCTCGCGTCGATGACGCTCACCGACGGCGTCGACTTCTCGGCCGTGGCCGACGTGCTGCTGCTCGTCGTCGCGGTCTACGTCGCCGCCTCCCTGCTGGCCTGGCTGGGCGGCTACCTCCTCAACGACGTCGTGCAGGGCACCGTGCTGCGGATGCGCTCGGAGGTCGAGGACAAGGTCCACCGGCTGCCGCTGGGCTACTTCGACAAGCAGCCGCGCGGTGAGCTGCTGAGCCGCGTCACCAACGACATCGACAACATCAGCCAGACGCTGCAGCAGACGCTGAGCCAGATGCTCACCTCGCTGCTCACCGTGGTCGCGGTGCTCGGGATGATGTTCTGGATCTCGCCGCTGCTGGCGACGGTCGCGCTGGTGTCGGTGCCGATCTCGATGTGGGTCACCGGTGCGGTGATGAAGCGCTCGCAGGGAATGTTCATCCAGCAGTGGCGCCGCACGGGCACGCTCAACGCGCACATCGAGGAGACCTTCTCCGGCCACGCGATCGTCAAGGTCTTCGGGCGCCAGGGCGAGGCCGAGCGGGTCTTCGCGGAGCAGAACGACGAGCTCTACCAGGCCTCCTACGGCGCCCAGTTCGTCAGCGGGCTGATCATGCCGATCATGATGTTCGTCGGGAACCTCAACTACGTCGTCATCGCGGTCCTCGGCGGGCTGCGCGTCGCGAGCGGCACCATGTCGCTCGGCGACGTGCAGGCCTTCATCCAGTACTCCCGCCAGTTCACCCAGCCGCTGACGCAGGTCGCCTCCATGCTCAACCTGCTGCAGTCCGGCGTCGCATCGGCCGAGCGGGTCTTCGAGCTGCTCGACGCACCCGAGGAGTCCGTCGAGGAGCAGGGTCGTCCGGCGCTCGCCGCCGACGCGCACGGCGAGGTCCGCTTCGAGGACGTGTCGTTCTCCTACGACCCCCACCGGCCGCTCATCGAGGGCCTGTCGCTCGTGGCCCGGCCCGGCAGCACCGTCGCGATCGTCGGTCCCACCGGCGCCGGCAAGACGACCATGGTCAACCTGGTCATGCGCTTCTACGACCCGCAGTCGGGGCGGATCCTCATCGACGGCGTGGACATCGCATCGGTGCCGCGGGGGGTCCTCCGAGGGAGGATCGGCATGGTGCTGCAGGACACCTGGCTCTTCGCCGGCACCATCCGCGACAACATCGCCTACGGCCGCCCCGACGCCAGCGAGGAGCAGGTCCTCGAGGCCGCGCGCGCGACCTTCGTCGACCGCTTCGTGCACTCGCTGCCCGACGGCTACGACACGGTCATCGACGAGGACGGCTCCAACCTGTCGGCCGGTGAGCGCCAGCTGGTCACCATCGCGCGGGCCTTCCTCTCCGACCCGGCGCTGCTGATCCTCGACGAGGCCACCTCCTCGGTCGACACCCGCACCGAGCTGCTGCTGCAGCACGCGATGGCGGCGCTGCGCTCGGACCGTACGTCCTTCGTGATCGCGCACCGGCTCTCCACGATCCGCGACGCCGACCTGATCCTGGTGATGGAGGCCGGCTCGATCGTCGAGCAGGGCTCGCACGAGGAGCTGCTCGCGGCCGGCGGAGCCTACGCCCGCCTCTACCGCTCGCAGTTCGAGGCACCGGCCGAGGAGTCGGTGCAGGACCCCGGCTTAACCCGTTGAGCGACCCCGCGCGCCGACGTACGCTCGAGTCACACAGAAGGGAGGTGGTCCGAGGAATGAGTTCTTTTCGGATGAGTGAGGTGGCTGCCCGCTAAGGCAGCCCGGTCCGCCGACAGCTGCCGGCGAATCCACTGCAGCCACCCGACCCGCAGGCTCCCGGTGTCATCCGCCGGGGCTCCTCACGGAGCAGCAGGCCTGCGGGTCGCTGCACTTCCGGGGGCCCCTCGCCCGCCGTTGCGATCCCCGGGTACCCGGGGAATCTCGAGCCTCCACCCCGAAGCTTCGCGGGTGAGGCTCCAGCTTCGATATGGAGGCTTGCGTCCGCAGCGGTACGACGACGGTGTGGCCCACGTCTCGGCCCGCCCGGGTTGGCGACGTACGCCTCCGCGCATACGGTTGTGGTCAACAACTATTGCGATCGGCAACCACGAATCGAAGGCGTGCAGTGACCCAGGCTCCCACCGTCCCCGCCGAGCAGAGCGGGGAGATGACGCACCGGCAGGTGCTCGAGGCCCTGAGCGGGCTCCTCCTCGCGATGTTCGTCGCGATGCTCTCCAGCACGATCGTCAGCAACGCGCTGCCGACCATCGTCGACGACCTGCAGGGCAGCCAGACCGGCTACACCTGGGTGGTCGTGGCGACCATGCTCGCGATGACCGCCACGACGCCGATCTGGGGCAAGTTCGCCGACCTGTTCGACAAGAAGCTGCTGGTGCAGTCGGCGCTGGTGATCTTCTCGATCGGCTCGCTGATCGCCGGCTTCGCGCCGTCGATGGAGGTGCTGATCGGTGCCCGCGTGGTGCAGGGCCTCGGCGTCGGCGGCCTCACCGCGCTCGTGCAGGTCGTCATCGCAACGATGGTCTCGCCGCGCGAGCGTGGTCGCTACAGCGGCTACATCGGTGCGGTCTTCGCCCTTGCCACGGTCTCCGGCCCGCTAGTCGGTGGCGTCTTGGTCGACACCGTCGGCTGGCGCTGGTGCTTCTTCGCCGGCCTACCGGTCGCGGCGCTCGCCTTCGTCGTGCTGCAGAAGACGCTGCGCCTCCCGGTGGTCAAGCGCGAGGTGTCCATCGACTACCTGGGCGCCTTCCTGCTGGTCGGCGGCGTCTCGGTCCTGCTCGTCTGGGTCTCCCTCGGCGGCCAGAACTTCGACTGGGTGTCGTGGACCAGCGGAGTCCTGGTGGTCGGCTCCGTCGCCGTCATCGCCGCGGCCATCCACGTCGAGGCCAACGTCGCCAAGGACCCGGTCATCCCGCTGCGGCTCTTCCAGGACCGTACGCTCACGCTGGCCACGATCGCGTCGGTGCTGATCGGCCTCGCCATGTTCGGCTCGACGGTCTACCTCAGCCTCTACTTCCAGCGCGCCAAGGACATGAGCCCGACCGGAGCCGGCTTGATGTCGATCTGCATGGTCGGCGGGCTGCTGGTCTCGAGCATCCTCAGCGGACGCATCATCACCGCCACCGGCCTGTGGAAGCGCTGGCTGGTCGGCGGCATGGTCGCCGTGATCGCCGGCATCGGCCTGCTCGCCACCATCGACGCCGGCACCCCGCTGTGGCAGACGGGCGTCTACATGGCCGTCCTCGGCCTCGGCCTGGGCGCCACCATGCAGAACCTCGTCCTCGCGGTGCAGAACACCATCGCGCTCTCCGACATGGGCGCCGGCTCCTCGGTCGTCGCGTTCTTCCGCTCCCTCGGCGGCTCGGTCGGCATCGCCGCGCTCGGCGCGGTCCTCGCCCACCAGGTGGCCGACGCGGTGGAGGCCGGCCTCGCCGCGCTCGTCGCCGACCGCCCCGAGCTCGCCTCGCAGGTCGGCCACGACACCGGCGGCATCCCCGACGTGTCGGACCTGCCCGCGCCGGTCCAAGCGATCTTCGAGAGCGCCTTCGGCGACGCGACCGGACACATCTTCCTCGTCGCGCTGCCCTTCGCGGTCGGCGCGCTGTTCGCGGTGCTCTTCATCCGCGAAGTCCCCCTGCGCACCTCGGTGAAGCGCGAGGATGAGCTCGTGGCCGACGCATCGCTCGACGCATGAGCACCCGCAACGACGACCTCCGCAGCATCGAGGCCGAGGTCGGCACGCTGATCCGCCGCGTGAAGCGGGTGATGGGGGAGCGCGCCCGTGAGGTGCACCCCGAGCTCCACCCGATGACCTACTTCATGCTCACCCACCTCGCGACCCACGGGCCGCTGCGGGGCGCGGACCTCGCCGACGCCTTCGGCATGGACAAGGGCGGCGTCAGCCGCCAGGTGCAGTCGCTGGTCGACCTCGGGCTCGTCGAGCGCAAGCCGGCGCCCGAGGACCGCCGGGCGATCCTGCTCGACGCCACCGACGACGGCCGCGAGCGGCTCGACGCGATGAGCCGGAGCCGCCGCGACCGCTTCGACGGGCGCCTGGCCGAGTGGACCGACGAGGAGCTGTCGTCCTTCGCGGCCCAGCTCTCGGCGTACAACCAGTCCCTGTCCGACGACT
Source organism: Nocardioides sp. S5 (assembly GCF_017310035.1). Classification (NCBI taxonomy): domain Bacteria; kingdom Bacillati; phylum Actinomycetota; class Actinomycetes; order Propionibacteriales; family Nocardioidaceae; genus Nocardioides; species Nocardioides sp. S5. Next base: position 4,116,890 of record NZ_CP022296.1, on the reverse strand, counting down.
GACGCGGGCCCGGGCGGTCAGCGCAACCAGGCAGCCGTGTCCGGCGGCAGCTTGTCGTCGACCGGACCGCTGGCCAGCAGCACCTCGCCCTCGGGGAGCTCGACTGCGGTGTCGCCACAGTTGAGCACCACCGTCAGCGGGCCGCGGCGGAACGCCAGCACCTCGGCGCCGAGGTCGACCAGCTCGACGTCGTCGCCGGCCGTCCAGGCGAACTCGCGGCGCGCCCGGAGCGCGTCGCGGTAGAACGCCAGAGTCGAGTCGGGGTCGGAGGCCTGGGCCTCGACGGTGAGCTCCGCCCACTCCGCCGGCTGCGGGATCCACGGCTGCGCGGAGCCCGGGCCGAAGGCGTACGGCGCCTCGGTGCCGCCCCACGGGATCGGCACCCGGCAGCCGTCGCGACCGACCTCGCCGGTGCGCAGGTAGGACGGGTCCTGCCGGTGCTCGGGGGCGACGTCGACCTGCTCGAGGCCGAGCTCCTCGCCCTGGTAGAGGTAGCTGGAGCCGGGCAGCGCGAGCATCGTCATCGTGGCCGCGCGACCGCGGGCCAGCCCCTGCTCGCCACCGCCGTAGCGGGTGACGTGGCGTACGACGTCGTGGTTGCTGAGCACCCACGTCGGCGAGGCGCCGACCGGCTCGACCGCCGCGAGCGTGCTGGTGATGACCTCGGCGAAGCCCTCCGCCGACCAGTCCGCCAGCAGCCACGCGAAGTTGAAGGCCTGGTCGAGCTCGTCAGGGCGCACGAAGGCCGCCATGGACTCCGGCGTCTGGGTCCAGGCCTCGGCGACGGCCATCCGGTCCGGGCCGGCCTCGTCGAGCACCCGGTGCCAGGCGCGGTAGACGTCGTGGACCTCGGGCTGGTCCCACATCGGCTCGTCCTTGAGCTCGCGCGAGACCATCGAGTGGTCGGTGTTGACCTGGCCGGAGCTCGCCCTGCCGCCCTCGCCGACGACCTGGTCGCGCAGGCTGGCCTCCTTGAAGAGGCCGTGGGCGACGTCCACGCGGAAGCCGTCGACACCGCGGTCGAGCCAGAACCGCAGCACGTCCTCGAACATCGCGGGGACCTCGGGGTTGCGCCAGTCGAGGTCGGGCTGGGTGGAGTCGAAGAGGTGGAGGTACCACTGGCCGTCGTCGACCTGGGTCCATGCCGGGCCGCCGAAGACGGACTGCCAGTTGTTGGGCGGGCCGTCGGGACTGTCGCGGAACATGTAGCGGGCGCGCCCCGGGCTGCCGGGCCCGGCGGCGAGTGCCGCCCGGAACCACTCGTGCTCGTCTGAGGTGTGGTTGGGCACGAGGTCGACCACGACCCGCAGGCCGAGCTCGTGGGCGCGCGCGATCAGGGCGTCGGCGTCGGAGAGCTGGCCGAACAGCGGGTCGACGTCGCGGTAGTCGGCGACGTCGTAGCCGTGGTCGTGCTGCGGGGAGGTGTAGAACGGCGTGATCCAGAGGGCGTCCACGCCCAGCTCGGCCAGGTGCGGCAGGCGCGAGGTGATGCCGGGCAGGTCGCCGACGCCATCGCCGTCGCTGTCGGCGAAGCTGCGCACGTAGACCTGGTAGATGACGGCGTGACGCCACCAGTCATCGCGCCCGGCGGGGATTGGATCGTTCAAAGCGGCCATGCGCACCATCCTCTCAGCACGGGGGGAGGGCCGGTCAAGCCGGCGTGCGGCCGCCGAACATCGCCGGGTCGACCGCGATCCACGTGTGCTCGGCGCTCGCCACCACCCGGCCGTCGGCGTCGTACAGGGTCGCGGCGGTGAAGGTCTTGCGACCGTCCTGCCCCCGTCCCTCGCCGACCACCACGTGCGCCTCGCCGATCACCGGCAGCGCGTCGACCCGTGCGGTCATCCGCCCGAGCACCATCAGCCGCTCGGTGAGGTCGCCGGCCCAGCCGCCGATGCAGTCGAGCGCGGCCCACGTGGCGGCGACCGAGGCGCGCGGCACCTCGTCGGCGTACGCGTGCCAATCCTCGTGGAGGCTCGGGTGCGGGGTCCACGTCGCGGCGGTCAGGTCGCCGTCGGGGCCCGCTCCGACGCGGCCGGGGAAGATCCGCAGGCCGTCGCCCTCCTCGCGGGCGGTGCCGCACACGAAACAGGTGGGGAAAGGGTGGAAGGCCAGCCCGGGGTACGTCGACTCCGCGGCCGCGGCGACGTCCGGCGCGACCGGCCCGACCTCGGTGAGCGCGCGGTCCACGCGGCTCGCCGTGGCGACCGGGGCTCCGTCGACCGACGCGGTGGTCACGGCACCCTCGACCGCGACGTGCAGCGGGGTGTCGAGGGGCGGCGGGCGCCGCAGGGACACCTCGATCACCGGCCAGGGCCCGGCGTGGTCGTCGGGTGCGTCGGTGTCGTCCAGCGCGGCCAGTGCGCCGGCGGTCCAGCCACCGTTGCCGGAGTCGGGCGGGCCGCAGAAGCGTCGCGGCACGATCAGTTCGCTCACCGGCCTCACTGTGCCACGACCGGGTGGGACGTGGGAGTTGCCGGATGGGACACAATGACCTGCGTGAGTGACCTGATCGACACCACCGAGATGTACCTCCGCACGATCTACGAGCTCGTGGAGGAGGACATCGTGCCGCTGCGCGCGCGCATCGCCGAGCGGCTGCACCAGTCCGGGCCGACGGTGTCGCAGACGGTGGCGCGGATGGAGCGCGACGGCCTGCTCACCGTGCAGGGCGACCGCCACCTCGAGCTCACCGAGGAGGGTCAGCTCCTCGCGACCCGCGTGATGCGCAAGCACCGGCTCGCCGAGCGCCTGCTCACCGACGTCATCGGCCTCGACTGGGAGCTGGTGCACGCCGAGGCGTGCCGCTGGGAGCACGTGATGTCGGAGACCGTCGAGCGGCGCCTGCTCGAGCTGCTCGACCACCCGACCGAGTCGCCCTACGGCAACCCGATCCCCGGCCTCGACGAGCTGGGCGACGTCAGCGGCGAGCACTTCATGGACAACGTCGAGCCGCTCTCGGCCGCCGCGCTGCCGGAGGACCAGATGGTCCACGTCAAGCGGATCTCCGAGGAGATGCAGAAGGACGAGGAGCTGATGGGGCTGCTGCGCCGCGTCGGCGCCCTGCCCGGCAAGACCGTCACCATCGCCCGCACCGAGGAGGGCATCCTCATCGGGTCAGGCGGCGAGACCGCCGAGCTGGTGGTCGAGGCGGCCGAGCACATCTTCGTGCGCCGCTAGGGTCTGGCCGAGGTTTCGGGATCCCCGGTCGGCCGGGGATCCCCCAGGTTGTCGGCCTCTGCAAGGCCTGACAACCTCTGGGAGCGCCTGACAAGCTCGGTCAGGAACTCGCTGCACCCCACCTCGAGCTTGTACGTCGCCAGCTCGTCGCCGCGGGTCAGTCCGCGGTTGACGATCACGATCGGCGTACCCCCGGCAGCCGCGCGCTTGACGAACCGCAGGCCGCTCATCACCGTCAGGGACGAGCCCGCGACCAGGAGCGCCCCGTCGGTGCCGAGCGACTCGACGGCGGCGTAGCAGCGGGCCACCCGCTCGGCCGGGACGTTCTCGCCGAAGAACACCACGTGCGGCTTGAGCGGGCCGCCGCACGCGCACGCCGGCACCACGAAGTCGTCGGTGTCGTCGAGGTCGACGTCGCCGTCGGGGCGCGACTCGACCCAGCCGTGCCGCTCGAGCCAGCCGGGGTTGAGCTCGTCGAGGCGCTGCGCCATCTCTGCGCGCGACGACGTCGTACGGCAGTCGAGGCACACGACGTCGGCGACGCGGCCGTGCAGCGCCACCACCTGTCGGGTGCCGGCGGCCTCGTGCAGGCCGTCGACGTTCTGGGTGATGAGGAGTGAAGGATCGAGAGCAGCGACCGCGAGGTGGCCGTCGTTGGGCAGCGCGCGTCCCATCCGCTGCCAGCCGAGGTGGCTGCGCGCCCAGTAGCGCTGCCGCGCCTCGGGCGCGGCCACGAACTCCTGGTAGGTCATCGGTGCCCGCGCCGTCGAGCCGGGACCGCGGTAGTCGGGGATGCCTGAGTCGGTGGACAGTCCGGCGCCGGTGAGCACGACCAGCGGTCGGGTCGCGAGCAGGTCGAGCGCGGACTGCTCGGTGGCCACCAGGCTCACGCGCCGTACCTCACCCGGGCCCGGGCGCGGGCCTTCTCGGCCTCGGCCTCGCGGTTCTTCGGCGGCGCGGTGGTGACCAGGTCGTCGAGCAGGTGCTCGGTGATGTGCGCGATCTCCTTCACCGCGGCGTAGAACGCCTCCTCGTTGGCCTGCGACGGCTTCGTCGTGCCGGCCACCTTGCGGACGTACTGCAGCGCGGCGGCGGTGACCTCGTCGCGCGTGGCGGGCGGCTCGAAGTTGTTGAGGGGGCGGATGTTGCGGCACATGCGACCGAGCGTACGTCGCCGACTGCGGTCTCAGACCTCGAAGAAGCTCACGTCCTCGCCCGTCACCAGCACCACCCGGCCCGACTCCAGCGGCACCAGGCGTACGTCGGCCACGTCGCTGCCGTGCTCGACCTCGACCATCCGGTTGCTCATCGACCCGCCGTCGAGCGACAGCACCGAGACCCAGCCGGTGGTGCCGGTCCAGCCCTGCGAGACGACGGTCAGCGCGATGCGCTGCTCGGGCAGCCAGGTGAACTGGCGCGGGTCGAGGCCGGCACCGGCCTGGCTCTGCTTCGGGTAGCGGACCACGTCGAGCTGGCGCGGCGCGGTCAGGTCGGTGACGTCGAAGAGCGCCGCCTGCGCGCCGCGGGTCACGCCGTCGAGCGAGGCGTCCTGCCCGACGCCGATGAGCCGCTGCTCGCCGAGCGGGTGGAGGTACTCGCTGAAGCCGGGGATCTTCAGCTCGCCGAGCAGCCGCGGTGCGGTCGGGTCGCTGAGGTCGATGGCGTAGAGCGGGTCGGTCTGGCGGAAGGTCACCACGATCGCGAGGTCGTCGAACCACCGCACCGACTTGATCTCCTCGTCGATGCCGAGGCCGTCGACGCGGCCCTCCTCGACGAGGTCTGAGCCGTCCTCGCGCAGCGTGATGACGGAGCTGAAGTTGCCGGTCTCGCTGCTCGCGCCGACCGCGACCCGCAGCGACCCGCCCACGGCGTCCATCGACCAGCGGTCCGCGATGGTGCCCTCGACCTCTCCGGAGGCGACGTACGTCGTGTCCGCCCCGTCGAGCGCGAAGGCGTAGATCGGCGTGGTGCCGTCGGACCCCGGACCCGGGCGGCAGTCGAAGCAGTCGCCCCAGCCCCACGCCGGCGAGCCGGCGGCGAGGTAGAAGCGGTCGGTGGAGAAGTAGGAGGTGTCGGAGTCCGTGGCGACCGCCGTCGACGCGCGGTCGGTCGGGGAGGCGGGGTCGAGGGCGATGACGGTCGTGGTGCCGAGCGGCACGTCGTCGTCGGGGACCGCGACGTCCTCGCAGGCGACGACGGGCTCGCCGTCGACCGTCGGCAGCCAGTCGGCGAGCGTCGTGTCGCGGACCAGCGCCCGGTTGCGCAGCCGTGCGCGGATCTGGCCGAAGGTGCCGTCGGGGGAGGAGAAGTCGAGCTCGGGCAGGCCGTTGACCAGCACGACGCGCACCACGTCGCCGTGCAGCCGGACCGCGGACACCCGGCCGCGGACCGTGGTGGCGTCGACGACCGAGGGGGAGGTCGGATCGGCGAGATCCACCGTGGTGATCGTCGTCTCGAAGCCGTCGGGCGAGGAGCCCAGCACGACGGCGCGGCCGTCGACCAGGAGGAGCTCCCCGCCGGGGCCTCCGGGCCAGTCGGTGCCGCGCGCGTCGTCCAGCGCGGTGGTGGACAGCAGGGTCGGCTCGTCGCCGGAGACGTCGTAGGCCAGCAGCTCCCCGTCGCGCAGGCGCAGGAGCAGGGACCCGGCGACCTTCACGACGTCGGACTCGTCGACGCCGACCTCCTGGACGTTGGTGCCCGACTCGTTGCTCGTGCTGCGCGACGTGCTCACGCCGGCCGCCCGCTCGATGCCCGCGGACTCGCTGCCTGTGCTCGCGTCGGACCCGCCGAGGGAGTCGAAGGCGATGATGCCGGACCCCCAGCCGTAGGGGCCGACCTGCTCGAGAGCGCGCTCGACGTAGGAGTCGAGCAGCTCCTCGCAGCTCCCGGCCGCGGTCAGGTCGGCGTTGGCGAGCGCGATCGGCGGGGCGGTGGTGGGCGCGGGGGCGTCGCCGACGACGTAGCCCACGCCGGCCGCGACGCCGAGGCAGGTGACGGCGGCGATGCTGGTGGTGATCCGGCGCAGGCTCATGGTCGTGGGACGGGCCCGCGGGGGCCACGGTTCCGCGTGGCACGATGGCGCGATGAGCGACCGCCACCTCGACCGGCCCTTCGACATCGTGCTCTTCGGGGCCACCGGCTTCACCGGCGGGCTCACCGCCGACTACCTCGCCGCGCACGCCCCGGCCGGACTGCGCTGGGCGATCGCCGGGCGCAACGCCGAGAAGCTCGAGGCCGTACGCCAGCGGCTCAGCGGGCCGGGGGCGGCAGACGTGCAGGTGCTGGTCGCCGACTCGAACGACCCCGCCGCGCTGGCCGACGTCGCCCGCCGGGCCCGCGTCGTCGCGACCACCATCGGCCCCTACCTCCAGCACGGCGGTCCGCTCGTCGCGGCGTGCGCCGAGGCCGGCACCGACTACCTCGACCTCACCGGCGAGCCCGAGTTCGTCGACCAGTCCTTCCTCGCCCACCACCAGACCGCGGTGCGCACCGGCGCCCGGCTGGTGCACGCGTGCGGCTTCGACTCGATCCCGCACGACCTCGGTGCCTACTACACCGTGCAGCAGCTGCCGTCCGACCAGCCGATCACGCTGCGCGGCGTGGTCCGCTCGGCGGGCACCTTCTCCGGCGGCACCTTCCACTCCGCGCTCGACCAGTTCGCCCGGGCCGCCCAGATGAAGAAGACGTACGCCGCCCGCCGCCGCGCCGAGGTCCGTCCCGAGGGCCGGTCGTCACGGTCGGTCAGCGGCAAGCCGCACCGCGACCCGGTGCTCGGCTACTGGCTGCTCCCGCTGCCGACCATCGACCCGATCGTCGTCGCGCGCAGCGGCGCCGCGCTGGCGGCGTACGGTCCGAAGTTCCGCTACTCCCACTGGGCCGGCACGAAGACGCTGCGCTACGCCGCCGGCGGCGCGGCCGGCGTCGGGCTGCTCACGGTGGCCGCGCAGCTGAAGCCGGTGCGCGACTTCCTCAAGGGCAAGGTGCCGCAGGGCTCCGGCCCCGACGCCTCGAAGCGCGAGAAGTCGTGGTTCACCGTCGACTTCGTCGGCGAGGCCGGTGGGCAGACCGTCCGCACCCGCGTCTCCGGCGGCGACCCGGGCTACACCGAGACGGCCAAGATGCTGTCCGAGGCGGCGCTGTGCCTGGCCCTCGACGACAATCCCGAGACCTCGGGCCAGGTGACGCCGGCACAGGCGATGGGCGACGCACTGCTCGCGCGGCTGCAGGCGGCCGGGATCCGGTTCGAGACCGTCTGACGCGCGCTGCGACGTCTGCTCACGCGCCGTACGTCGCGACCGGCGCTCCCTCCACGTCCACGTCGACGCAGAAGACCGCACCGGCCGTGGGGTCCTCGGAGTCGCCGAGGCCCTGTCGGGACGTCGTGATGTAGAGGTGGGTGTCGCCCGGGCCGCCGAAGGCGCAGGACGACACCTGGGCCGCGCCCACCTCGACCACGGCCGTGAGGTGGCCGTCTAGGGAGTAGCGGTGCACGGCGGAGCCGCCCCACATCGCGACCCAGAGACCCTCGTGAGCATCCAGCGCCATCCCGTCGGGGTGTCCACCGGACACCCGCGCCACCGGACTCCGGTGCGCCAGCCTGCCTGTTTCGCCGTCGTGCTCCAGCACGTCGACCGTGCCCCGCGGCGTGTCCACGTGGAAGGCCCGGGTCCCGTCCTCGGACCAGACGAGCCCGTTGGGGATCGTCAGGTCCGTCATCGCCGGGGAGACCGTGCGGTCCGGGTCCAGGCGCCAGAGGGTTCCCTGACCGGGGAGGGCGTCCACGCTCATCGACCCGCAGTAGAACCGGCCCTGCCGGTCGCACCCGCCGTCGTTCATCCGGCGACCCGGCCCGAAGAGCGAGGGCGAGGTCCACTCGACCGCGCCCGCACGGTCGAGCAGGACGAACCGGTCGTCCGTCGCGACCACCACGCCTCCCGCGTCGCGGGGACGCCAGGCGCCGACGACGGCACCCACGTCGAGGCGTGAGGCGAGGCGGTCGCCGTCGAGGGTGAGCAGGTCGCCCTCGAAGACGTCGACGAGGCGGAGCCGGGACATGTCGGGGTCCCAGCAGATGCCTTCCCCGTGGTGCGTGACGACGTCGGTCAGCTGCTGGGCTCGGATGGCTTTCCTCCGGGACTGGGATGGACGGGTGGGGCCCGCGGGCATGGAGCGATGGTAGGCGGAGACGTGGATTAATGGAACCGTTTGCACCGCATTCTGGGCGCGGTGGCGATCGAATTCACGGACACCGCTTGACGTATCCTGTGACGCCGGTCATAGTTCCGGGACAGAAGCGGTGGAATCGATTCCACCATCGGTTCGATCGCGAGGAGCACCAGACCATGCGCCACTCCACCACTCGACGAAAGGCCGCCGTCGGTGCCGCCCTGGCACTCGTGGCCGGCACGACCGCCGCCTGCGGCGGCGACTCCGAGGCCAGCCAGGCCTCGCTCGGCAAGGACGACGTCCTCACCATCACCACGTTCAGCGACTTCGGCTACGACGCGCTGATCGAGGAGTGGAACGCCGACCCCGACCGGCCCTTCTCGGTCGAGATGACCAAGATCGCCGACTGGGACCCGTGGAAGCAGACGCTGACCCAGAAGCTGCAGGCCGGTGACGGCCTCACCGACATCGTCGCCGTCGAGGGCGACGCGATGCCGCAGTTCCTCTCCGAGGGCGCCTCCGACCAGTTCGCCGACATCTCGGACCCCTCGCTCGACGACCGCTGGGTCGAGTACGCCTACCAGGCCGGACAGACCGCGGACGGCAAGCAGGTCGGCTATCCGACCGACGCCGGCCCGGAGGCCTTCTGCTACCGCGCCGACCTGTTCGAGAAGGCCGGGCTGCCCTCGGACCGCGAGGAGGTCGAGGCGATCTTCGAGACGTGGGACTCCTACTTCGCCGCCGGCGAGGAGCTCACTGCAGCGCTGCCCGAGACCAAGTGGTACGACTCCAGCGGCTCGATCGCCCAGGCGATGTTGAACCAGGCCGAGTTCCCGTTCCAGACGGCCGACAACACGATCGACGTGGAGAACGCCGAGCTCGAGCTGGTCTGGGACACCGTCACCGGCTACTCCACGACGCTCTCGCCGCGGGTCGTGCAGTGGAAGGAGGACTGGACCGCCAACTTCACCAACGACGGCTTCGCCACGATGCCGTGCCCGGGCTGGATGTTCTCCAACATCAAGTCCAACGCGCCCGAGGTGAAGGGTTGGGACATCGCCAACGCGTTCCCGGGCGGCGGCGGCAACTGGGGAGGCTCCTACCTCGCCGTGCCTGCCATGTCGGAGCACCAGGAGGAGGCCCAGGAGTTCGCCAGCTGGCTCACCGACGCCGACCAGGAGCTCGCGGCCTTCGAGGCCGCCGGCAACTACCCCGCCAACGTCGAGGCGCAGGAGAGCCTCGCCGCCGAGAACGCCACCGACCCCTACTTCAACGACGCTCCGACCGCGGTGATCCTCGCCGACCGCGCCGCCGCGGTGGAGCCGGGCCGTCCCTACAAGGGCGACATGTACTCCGACATCCTCGGCCTCTTCCAGACCGCGATCCAGCGCGTCGACGAGGGCGCCTCGCCGGACGAGTCCTGGGAGACCTTCACCCAGGCCGTCGACGGCCTGTCCTGACCATGTCCGTGACCCGCACCGACGCCCCCGCCGGGGAGGTCCTCGAGACCTCCCCGGCGACGGGCTCGCCGGTCCCACCTCCCGGGCTGACGTGGCGGCAGAAGCTCTCCCACTGGGACTTCCGCTTCTCGCCCTACCTCTACGTCGTGCCGTTCTTCGCGCTCTTCCTCGTCATCGGCGTCTACCCGATGGTCTACTCGGGCTACCTCTCCTTCTTCTCCTGGCCCCGCTACGGGCTGACCCACGGCGAGGGCGTCGGGTTCGCCAACTACGGCCACGTGCTGGCCGACCCGGTGTTCCACAAGGCCTTCTGGAACACCATCGGCATCTTCGTGCTCTCCGCGGTGCCGCAGGTGGTCGTCGCCACGGTCGTGGCCGCCATGCTCGACACCCCGTTGCGCGGGCGCACCTGGTGGCGGATGAGCGTGCTGCTCCCGTTCGTCGTCGCGCCGGCCGCGGCCGCGCTCATCTTCGGCAGCATCTTCGCCGACAAGACCGGCCTGGCCAACGAGGTGCTGCGCGCCGTCGGACTGTCGGGCGTGGCCTGGCACTCCGACCGGTTCGCCAGCTGGACGGCCATCGCGACGATGGTCAACTACCGCTGGACCGGCTACAACACCCTGATCATCCTCGCCGCGCTCCAGGCGATCCCGCGCCAGCTCTACGAGGCAGCGGCGATCGACGGCGCCGGTCGCGTGCAGCAGTTCTTCCACGTCACCCTGCCGTCGATCCGGCCGACGATGCTCTTCGTCATCATCACCGCCACCATCGGGGGGATGCAGATCTTCACCGAGCCGCGGCTCTTCGACACCAACCTGCAGTTCCAGGGCGGGGCGAACTACCAGTACCAGACGCTGACGATGTACGTCTTCAACACCTCCAACAGCGGCACGGATCCCTACCCGCGCGCGGCTGCGGCGACCTGGATCATCGTCCTCATCATCATCGGCATCGCGCTGCTCAACTACGCCATCACCCGTCAGGTGCAGAGGAGGGGGGAGCGGTGAGCCGACGTCCCGGGTTCCTCGTCTACGGCCTGCTGTCGGCCTTCGTGCTGGGCTCGACGTTCCCGCTCTACTGGTCCTTCGTCATCGGCTCGGTGACCAAGGAGCGCGCGATCCAGAGCCCGTTGCCGCTCTACCCCGGCGGCTACTTCCTCGACAACGCCCGTCGCGTCTTCGACCAGATCGACTTCTGGTCGGCGCTCGCGAACTCGGTGCTGATCTCGGGGATCTCGGCGGCGTCCGTCGTGTTCTTCTCCACGCTCGCGGGCTACTCCTTCGCCAAGCTCCGGTTCCGCGGGAGCAACCTGGCCATGGCGTTCGTCGTCGCCACGATGGCGGTGCCCACCCAGCTGGCGTTCGTGCCCCTGCTCAAGACCTTCAGCAACCTCGAGCTCACGGGGACCCGCACCGCCGTGGTCCTGCCCTTCCTCGTCACGGCGTTCGGGGTCTTCTTCATGCGCCAGTACCTCCTCGACGCGATCCCCGACGAGCTCATCGAGGCGGCCCGCGTCGACGGCTGCTCGCAGCTGCGCACGTTCTGGACGGTCGCGGTGCCCGCTGCGCGACCGGCCATGGCGATCCTCGCGCTGTTCACCTTCATGCAGACCTGGACCGAGTTCATGTGGCCGCTGCTGATCCTGCAGGGCTCCGACGTCCAGACCCTCCAGACCGCGCTCGACCAGCTCAAGATCGCGCCAGCGGGCGGCATCGCCGACATCGCGCTGCTGCAGGCCGGCACCCTGCTCGCGACGATCCCGCTGCTACTTCTGTTCATCGCGACCGGCCGCCAGCTCGTGGCCGGCATCATGCAAGGAGCCGTCAAGGGATGACGACCATCCGATCCTTTCCGTCCGACTTCCTCTGGGGGGCCGCTGCGGCGAGCTACCAGATCGAGGGTGCGGTGACGGTTGACGGGCGTGCGCCGTCCATCTGGGACACCTTCTCGCGGGTGCCCGGCGCGATCCTCGGTGGCGACACCGGCGACGTCGCGTGCGAGCACTACGACCGGATGCCGCAGGACGTCGCCATGATGAAGGAGCTCGGCCTCGGCTCGTACCGCTTCTCCGTCGCCTGGCCGCGCGTGTGCCCTGACGGTGGGCCGGTGAACGCCGCCGGGCTGGACTTCTACAGCAGGCTCACCGACGAGCTGCTCGAGGCCGGCATCACGCCGTGGCTGACCCTCTACCACTGGGACCTCCCACAAGCGCTGGAGGACGAGGGCGGCTGGACCAACCGCGACACCGCCCACCGGTTCCTCGACTACGCGATGGCCGTGCACGACGTGCTCGGCGACCGTGTCGACAGCTGGACGACCCACAACGAGCCGTGGTGCTCGGCGTTCATGGGCTACACCAGCGGGGGCCACGCCCCCGGACGCAGCGAGGGCGTCGCCGGGGTCGTCGCTGCTCATCACCTGCTCCTCGGCCACGGACTGTTCGTCGACGAGTTCCGTCGTCGCGGTGGCACCCCCGAGAACGGGAAGGCCGTGGGCATCACGCTCAACCCGACCGTGGCCGACCCCTTCGACCCGACCCGCGAGGACGACGTCGAGGCGGCGCGGCGGCTCGACGGCTTCCACAACCGGGTTTTCCTCGACCCGCTGTTCCTCGGGAAGTACGCCGACGACCTGTCCCGCGACACCGTGGGCATGCTCTTCGAGGGCAAGCGCTGGGAGGACTTCGTCCTCGACGGCGACCTCGAGCTGATCAGTGCGCCGACCGACTTCCTCGGCGTGAACTTCTACCACCCCGACCTCCCCGCGGCGCTGCCGTACGACGCCGAGCCGGGCGAGCTCCTCGGGAGCCGGATCCAGCACTCAACGCGCCCGCGCGAGTCGCCGTACCCCGGGGGTGGCTTCGTGTTCCCGCGGACCGGCCGGCCGACCACCGACCGCGACTGGGAGATCGACGCGGACGCACTGACGCGCCTGCTCGTCCGGCTCAGGGACGCCTACGGCGCGCCGCCGATCTACATCACCGAGAACGGCGCGATGGCCGACGACGTGGTGGAGGACGGCGCGATCCACGACACCGGCCGCCAGCAGTTCATCGAGCAGCACCTGCACGCGGTGCGGGACGCGATGGACGCCGGCGTCGACGTGCGCGGCTACTTCGTGTGGTCGCTGATGGACAACTTCGAGTGGAGCTACGGCTACGCCCACCGCTTCGGCATCGTCCACGTCGACTACGACACCCAGGTGCGCACGCCCAAGGACAGCGCGCGGTGGTTTGCGGAGGTGGCCGTGGCGAACGGCCTGCCAGTAGCGTGACCCAGGTGGTGGTGAACGGGCACGCGTCCACGCTGGACGAGGTGGCCAGGCTGGCAGGGGTCAGCAAGGCGACGGCGTCGCGTGCGCTCAACGGCAGGTCCAAGGTGAGCGCCAAGGCGCAGGCCGCGGTCGTCGACGCCGCACGAGAGCTCGGCTACACGCCGAACGGTGCCGCCCGCTCCCTCGTCATGCAGCGGACCGGCTCCGTCGCGGTGATCCTGCCCGAGTCGGACGAGCGCGTCTTCTCCGACCCGTTCTTCGCGCGGATGCTGCACGCCGTGGCCCGTTCGCTGCGCGAGCGCGACCTGCAGCTCGTGCTCCTGCTCGCCCAGCCGGGCGACGAGGACCGCATGCTGCTCTACCTGCGCGGGCGCTACGTCGACGGCGCCATCGTCGCCTCGCACCACCGCGACGACCGCCTCGCCGAGCACCTCTCCGACCTCGGGCTGCCGTGCGTGTTCATCGGCGCCCCGTGGATCGGCGCCGAGCGGGTCCCCGTCGTCGACAGCGACAACGCCGGTGCCGCGGCCCAGGCCGTGAGGGTCCTGGTCGAGAGCGGTCGGCGCAGGATCGCCACGATCGCCGGACCGCGCGACATGCGCGCCGGTCACGACCGGCTCGTGGGCTGGCGCCAGGAGCTGGAGGCGGCGGGGCTGGACAGCAGCCTGGTCGCCCACGGCGACTTCACCGAGCACAGCGGGACCAGGGCCTGCGCCGAGCTGCTCGACGCCGACGGCGACATCGACGGGATCTTCGCCGCGTCCGACCTGATGGCACTCGGTGCGATGCGCGAGCTCGGGGCTCGCGGCATCCGGGTCCCCGACGACGTCGCGATCGTCGGCTACGACGACCTCGGCGTCGCCGAGCGCACCGAGCCGCCCCTCACCACGCTGCGCAACCCGATCGGCCAGATGGTCACCGAGGCGGTCCGGCTCCTGGTCGAGGCGATCGACCAGGGCGGACGTGGCGCCCCGCGTCGCGTCGTCTTCGTGCCGGAGCTGGTGCGTCGTGACACCGTCTGAGCCGGGTGCCGCCGCGGGGGTCGCGGTCGTCACCGGCGCGTCGCGCGGGCTCGGCGCGGCCATCGCCGTCCGGCTCGCGGCCGCCGGTCGGCCCGTCGCGGTCAACTACCTGCGCGGCCGCGATGGTGCCGAGGCCGTCGTCGAGCGGATCAGGAGTGCCGGCGGCGTCGCCGAGGCGTTCGGGGCCGACGTCGTCGACGAGGACGGGGTCGCCGACCTCTTCGCCCAGGTCTCCACGACTCTCGGCCCGGTGACCGCGGTCGTCGCCAACGCCACCGGTCCCCAGCCGGAGGTCGGCGTGGACGAGCTGTCCTGGCGCGCGCACCTCGACCAGCTGGAGTTCTTCGTCAAGAGCCCCACCCTGCTCGTGCAGGCCGCGCTGCCGACCATGCGGTCGGCCGGCGGCGGGCGGGTCGTCCTGATCGGCTCCGACATGGCGGACCGGGCCACGCCCGGCATGTCGGCGTACGTCGCTGCCAAGAACGCCCAGGTCGGGCTCACCCGGGTGTGGGCGAAGGAGCTGGGGCCTGAGGGCGTCACCGTCAACCTCGTCCAGCCCGGGTGGATCCCGGTCGAGCGCCACGCCGGCATCAGCACGGACTCCTACGTCGCCGACGTGCCGCTGCGGCGGATGGGCACGCCCGACGACGTCGCCGCGACGGTGGCCCACCTGGCCTCCGACGCGGGCGGCTTCATCACCGGGCAGCGCATCTCGGTCAACGGCGGCCACACGATCTAGTCCGGACCGTCGTCAACCGGCGCAGGACCCGTTCGCCTCAACCAGTGCTGGAGGGGCTACTGAACAGGGTGGGACCCATGCGGCGCCCATGGACGAGCGACCAGCTGTGCGAGATCATCGCGCAGCGAGCCGACGCCGTCGTCGCCTCACGGGGCGGAAGGGCAACTGATGGGTCTGAAGAGAGCGGCTGCGTGGGGCTCGATCGCGGCGCTGCTGGCGGGCTCTCTCGGCGCGCCGCCTGCCGCGATACCCGGAGCGACCCGGACGCCGACACGGTCGAAGTGCTGGAAGGGGATGTGTCGGCGGCGCCAGCCCACCGCGAAGCAGACATCCACCGCGTGGTCGTTCGGCACACGAATCGCGTGCTGATGATCCGGACGTGGGTTCGAGAGCTCACGCTACCGAGTCACGACAGCTCGGTTGCCGTAGGTGGGTACATCAAGGTGGACCGGTCATCTCGACCCGGGAAGGGTGCAGGCTGGTACTGGAACGCCAGCCCACTGCAACGGAGGGATGGTTCACCGACCGTGGCAGGCAAGGTCCACGTCTACGAAGCCGTCCACGGACGCATAGGCGGCTGCTCCTCAAATGAGGACGAGCGGGCGAAAGTGCGCTTCGACTACGCCCGCGACCGTGTCACCGTCATCCTTCCGAGAGACTGTCTGAGCAGCGCAAGCATGGATGCCCGGCCCCGGTGGGTGCGGGTTTCGGTCTTCACCAGGCACAGCCTCGTGCCGTACGTCCTCGACGGTGCGTACGACCCGTCCCGGCCCGACTACTACGACAGCGCATGGGGCCCACACAGCGGGCACATGGACATGGAAAGCGCGCACTTCACCCCTCGACTCCACCCAGGCTGAGGCCGGTGGCGACGTCGTCGCTCCATGCGACCCTGCGTCCAGGCGCGTAGCGGCGCGCGACGTTGTCTTCCCTGCGCCGCCGCGTCGAGGGTGGGACCAAGGCGGTGTGGTGGTGCCCCAGGCGCGAGTCGAACGCGCGACCTTTCGCTTAGGAGGCGGCTGCTCTATCCACTGAGCTACTGGGGCGTTGCCACGGTTCCCGGAGGTTCCGCAGCGGGCAGCATCCTGCCACGACGGAGTACGACGTCGCTCACCCGAGGGCGGGTCAGTGCGACGGCAGCGACCCGCTGAGCCGCTCGTGGCGCTCGGCGCTCGCGGGGTTGAGCCCGATGATCTCCACGGTCTTGCCCTTGCGCGCGTACTTGGTGGTGATGGCGTCGAGCGAGGCGACGGTCGAGGCGTCCCAGACGTGGGAGTCGGTGAGGTCGATGACCACGGCGTCGGGGTCCTCGGCGTAGTCGAACTGGGTGTAGAGGTCGTTGCTCGAGGCGAAGAACAGCTGGCCGGTGACCCGGTAGACCGCCGTCGGCACGCCGTCGCGGTCCTCGACGACCTCGCGCTGCACCTCGGTGAGGTGGGCGACGCGACGGGCGAAGAGCGTCATCGCGACGAGCACACCGACCACGACGCCGATGGCGAGGTTGTGCGTGGCGACGGTGACCGCGACGGTCGCGACCATGACGGTGGTCTCCGACTTCGGCATCCGGCGCAGGGTGGCCGGCTGGATCGAGTGCCAGTCGAAGGTGCCGACCGACACCAGGATCATCACCGCCACCAGCGCGGCCATCGGGATGATGGCGACGACGTCGCCGAGGCCGACGACGAGGATCAGCAGGAAGACGCCCGCCAGGAACGTCGAGATCCGGGTGCGGGCGCGGGAGACGTTCACGTTGATGAGGGTCTGGCCGATCATCGCGCAGCCGCCCATGCCGCCGAAGAAGCCGGTGATGACGTTGGCGGCGCCCTGGCCCCACGACTCCCGGGTCTTGCTGGAGCGCGTGTCGGTGATGTCGTCGACGAGCTTGGCGGTCAGCAGCGACTCGAGCAGGCCGACGACCGCCATGGCCATCGCGTAGGGAGCGATGATCTTGAGCGTCTCGAGCGTCCACGGGACGTCGGGGAAGAACAGCTCCGGCAGGCTGTCGGGCAGCTCACCCTCGTCGCCGACGTCGGGCACCGAGAGCGAGGCCAGCACGGTGAAGCCGGTGAGGGCGACGATCGCGACGAGGGGCGCGGGCACGACGGTCGTGACGCGCGGCAGCGCGACCATGATCGCCAGGCCCACGGCGATCATCGGGTAGACCAGCCACGGCACGTCGACCAGGTAGGGGACCTGCGCCAGGAAGATGAGGATCGCGAGGGCGTTGACGAACCCGACCATCACCGAGCGGGGGATGAAGCGCATCAGCCTGCCGAATCCGCCGAGGCCGAGAGCGATCTGGATCAGGCCGCCGAGCAGCACCGTGGCGACGAGGTAGTCGTAGCCGTGGTCACGCATCACCGGGGCGATGACCAGCGCGATCGCGCCGGTCGCGGCCGAGATCATCGCCGGCCGTCCGCCGAGGAAGGCGATGGAGACAGCCATGGTGAAGGAGGCGAACAGGCCGATGCGGGGGTCGACGCCGGCGATGATCGAGAACGAGATCGCCTCGGGGATCAGCGCGAGCGCGACGACGAGGCCGGCCAGCACCTCGGTGCGCAGCATCGTCGGCGAGCGCAGGGCCGCGCGCACGCTGGGTTCGACGGTGGCGGGAGGGGCCATAGGCTCGGTGGCAGCAGACACGAGGGGAAAACCTACCCTTACGTGAGGGTAGGGTTCGAATCTCGAGCGACAGGAGACCGCGATGGCCCAGGGGGCAGGCGAGACGACGGACGTCGTCATGCACATCGGCGAGGTCGCGGCCCGCACCGAGCTGTCGCTGCGCAGCCTGCGCCACTGGGAGGAGGTCGGCCTGCTCCAGCCGTCGGGTCGCACCGACGGCGGCTTCCGCCTCTACACCGAGTCCGACGTCGACAAGATCCTCGTCATCCGGCGCATGAAGCCGCTCGGCTTCAGCCTCGACGAGATGAAGGCCGTGATGTCCGACCTGGAGGTCCTCGGCGACCCGGAGGCCGACGAGAGCGACCGGGCTGCGGCGCAGCAGCGGATCGCCGACGTGCGCACGGACGCCACCGAGCGTCGTGCGCGCCTGGTCCGCCAGCTCGAGATGGCCGACGAGTTCATCGGCCTGCTCGGTGCGCGCCACGGCTGACGCCGCTCGCTCGCGGGAGCGGGAAATCTTGCCGGGGTGAAGTAGGTTCAGACCCGGTCAGTCCATCTTCTCGAACCACAAGGGGAGCCCCGTGTCGGATGAGTCACGTCCGGAGGCTCCTGTCGGCGCGCCCAAGCGCAAGGGCAAGGTCGCGCGCAAGCACACCGTCGGACGAGTGATCCTCGTCAGTGCCCTGGTCCTGGCGCTCATCACCGGGCTCGGCACGATCTACTTCGTTCGACACCTCAACGGCAACATCGAGGGCGTCTCACTGGACGCGCTCGGTGGGGATCGCCCCGAGAAGGTCTACCGGGGCAACGGCGAGCCGCTCAACATCCTGGTGATGGGCGACGACACCCGCGAGGGCGCCGGCAACGCCATCGACGGTGAGGGCGGCGGCGGCTCCGACACGACCATCCTCGTGCACCTGTCTGCCGACCGCGAGCGCGCCTACGCCGTCTCCATCCCGCGCGACTCCATCGTCGACCGCCCCGAGTGCAACGACGGCGAGTCCGCTGCGGCGACCGAGGTGATGTGGAACGCCGCCTATGGCATCGGCGGTCCGGTGTGCACCGTCGACCAGCTCGAGACCGAGACCGACGTCTTCGTCGACCACTTCGTGGTCGTCGACTTCAACGGGTTCGGCGACATGGTCGACGCCGTCGGCGGAGTGCCGGTCTGTGTGCCCGAGGACCTCGTTGACCGCAAGCACGGGATCTTCGTCCCGGCGGGCGACCCGTCGGTGCTGACCGGGGACGAGGCGCTCGACTACGTCCGGGCCCGTTCGGTCGGCGAGCTGGCTCAACGCAACGACATCTCCCGCATCAGGCGCCAGCAGACCTTCATCGCCGCACTGGTGCGCAAGGTGAAGTCGGCCGGCACCCTCACGCGTCTCGACAAGGTCGTCGGATTCCTCGACGCTGCCACCAAGTCGCTGACGACCGACACCGAGCTCGACTCGGTGACCCGGATCGGCAAGATCGCCATGCAGCTGCAGAGCATCGGCCTCGACAAGGTGCAGTTCGTGACGCTGCCGACGGAGTACTACCCCACGGACTCCGAATTCAGTGGGCGGGTCTTCTGGACCGAGCAGGCCACCGAGATCTGGGAGCTCATCAACGAGGACAAGGAGATCCCGGCGCGCCTGCTGTCCGGGAACGCTGTCACCGCTGAGCCGCCCAGCACGTCCTCGGAGACGCCAGCCGGCACCGCGGCGCCCACGGAGAGCGGGACCGAGACGCCTTCCGCCACGCCGACCTACACCCCGACGGAGACGGCGTCGCCCAGCGAGACCGCGACCCCTTCGGCCCCGGCGACCACGGAGCCGGAGCCCGTCCCGGGAGTCTGCGCGTGAGGGATTCCGACGGCACCGACCGCCCCGCTCCCGAGCAGGAGCCGGACTGGCAGCGTCGCCGCCGCCTGGCTGCGGTCTTCGGCGACGGCGTACCCGAACAGACCAGCGACGACCGCGACGCCCGCGAGGACACTGCAGGCAAGGGTGACGACTGGTACCGCAGCCAGGTGCCGCCGCACCACGGCTGAGCATCCGACCACGACGAACGGCCCGCCCCCATTGGGGACGGGCCGTTCGGCCGTACGCGGGTGGTGCGGGTCAGACGTTGCCGCCGCGGGCCTTGAGCAGGTCGCGGATCTCCTCGAGCACCGCGACGTCGGCGGGGGTGCCGGGCTCCTCGCTCGGGAAGAAGCGCTCCTTCGCCCTGGTGTAGGGCACCACCACGAAGAAGTAGACGACCGCTGCGAGGATCAGGAAGGCGATGACGGCGTTCAGGAACGCACCGAAGGAGCCGACCTCGCCGCTGAAGATGTCATCGGACACCGGCAGCAGGCCGGTGAGCCACTCGGTGAACGTGGTCGTCACCGCTGCGAACGACAGGGCCATGATGAGACCGACGGCGATCTCGATCAGGTTGCCCTTGAGGATGAAAGCCTTGAAACCACTCATGTGTGTCTCCCTCGTAGATGGCCCCGAGAGGCCGGGACGCGGGTCACGCTAGCGGGTCCAGGAGACCGTCACGAAATGCGACAGCGCCGCGCTGCTGATGTCGATCGCCTCGGTCGCGGACGTGCCGACCACCACGAGCGCGCCGCCTGCGCCGCCCGCAGGTCCGTCGGGCACGCCGCGGGGCGTGGCGAGGACGGTCACCTCCCGCGCCACGATGCTCGAGGCGCCGGTGCCGGGGTCCGTGGCCACCAGGTCGACCTCGTCACCCGGCTGGAGCAGGGTCGCCATCCCCGCGTCGGGCAACCGCACCGGCAGGATCGTCTGCCCCGGCTCGGCCAGCGCGAGCCCCGGCCCGACGACGCGGGCGTCCGTGAGCACCTCACCCCGGCCGAGCGGCGCGGCCAGCACGCGGCCCAGCGCGCTCGTCGCGGCGTCGGGCGGCGCGAGGTCCTGCGGCCAGTCGTGCGCGACGAGGTCACCGTCGTCGAGCCGGGTGCCCGAGGGCAGGTCGCGCGCGGCCACCAGCACCTCGAGGGTGTCGGGCTCGGGCGGCGCGAGCGCGCGCAGCACGCCGAGGACCGCGACGGCGGTCAGCGCGGCGGCGAGCAGCCGGCGGCGACGCCTCAGCTGATGGCGTACCGCGCGCAGCCGACGCCTGGTCGGCGGGAGTCCCGGGAGCATCCCCCGACGCTAGGCCGGAGCGGGCGGTGCCCGCTCGGCCTCTCCACAGGGGTCAGTCCGAGGACGACGAGCTGGAGGACGACGACGAGGTGGACGAGGTCGACGACGAGCTGCTCGAGGTGGACGAGGAGTCCGAGGCCGACGACGAGGAGGTCGTCGACGCCGGCGTCGACGACGCGGAGGTGCTGCGGCTGTCGGTGCGGTAGAACCCGGAGCCCTTGAAGACCACGCCGACGGCGTTGAAGAGCTTGCGCAGCTTGCCGTCGCACTCGGGGCAGACGGTCAGCGCGTCCTCGCTGAAGCTCTGGAACTGCTCGAAGGAGTGCCCGCACTCGGTGCAGGCGTACTGATAGGTGGGCATGTGGCAATCCTCTAGGGAATCTGGCCTCGTGGAGCTGGAACGGCGATCGGTCGGGGCCGCGCGACGCGCTGGCACTCTGACTCTTCGACTGCCAATGGTACGGCACAATGGGCAGCGCGATGAGCGACCCGTCACCCACCCCTGCGCCCCAGTCCGCCAACCAGTCCGCCGACCAGTCCGCCGACCGGCCCCGGTCCCACCGGTGGCAGGCGTTCCGGCGCGCGCCGCGGGCGGTCCGCTGGACGGCCTGGACCGCGGTCGGCCTGGTCCTGGTGCTGCTCGTGCTGGCCGCGGCGGTCGTCGGGGTCGTACGCCGTCCGCTGCCGCAGACCGAGGGCGAGCTCGAGGTCCCCGGGCTGTCGGCGTCGGTCGAGGTCGTGCGCGACGCGCACGGCATCGCGCAGGTCTATGCCGACACCGACGACGACCTGATGCGCGCGCAGGGCTTCGTCCACGCGCAGGAGCGCTTCTTCGAGATGGACTTCCGCCGCCACGTCACGGCCGGCCGGCTCTCGGAGATCTTCGGCGAGGACAGCCTCGAGACCGACCGCTTCATCCGCACCATGGGCTGGCGCCGGGTCGCGGAGCAGGAGTGGCCGTTGCTGGAACCCGCGACGCGCGCCGCGCTGACGGCGTACGCCGAGGGGGTGAACGCCTACATCGAGGACCGCTCGCCCTCCGAGCTCGCGGCGGAGTACAGCATCCTGGGCCTGACCGGCCTCGACTACACGCCCGAGGAGTGGCAGCCGGTCGACTCGCTGGCCTGGCTCAAGGCGATGGCGTGGGACCTGCGCGGCAACATGGAGGCCGAGGTCGACCGGGTGCTGCTGTCCCTCGACCACAGCGAGGCGGAGGTCGCCCAGCTGTGGCCGGCCTACGACGCCGAGGCGCACCCGCCGATCGTCTCCGGAGGCGGTGTCGTCGACGGCGTCTTCGAGCAGAACGCCACCGCCAACGCGACCCGCAACCCCCGCCGCCCGGCGTACCCCCGTGGTGTGGTCGAGGCACTCGAGCGCGTGCAGGACCGGGTGGCCGCGATGCCCGAGCTGGTCGGCAAGGGTCGCGGCATCGGCAGCAACTCGTGGGTCGTCGACGGCGAGCACAGCGCCACCGGCCAGCCACTGCTCGCCAACGACCCGCACCTGGGCATCAGCCAGCCCGGCATCTGGATGCAGATGGGCCTGCACTGCCG
Source organism: Nocardioides sp. S5 (assembly GCF_017310035.1). Lineage (NCBI taxonomy): Bacteria > Bacillati > Actinomycetota > Actinomycetes > Propionibacteriales > Nocardioidaceae > Nocardioides > Nocardioides sp. S5. The sequence goes on along the minus strand of NZ_CP022296.1, from coordinate 4,094,741 downwards.
CGAGGCCTCGCCCGACTGCACCCTCGACACCTCGGGCTTCACCTTCTCCGGCGTGCCCGGCGTGATCATCGGTCACAACGCCGACATCGCGTGGGGCTTCACCAACCTCGGGCCCGACGTCACCGACCTGTTCCTCGAGCAGACCGAGGGCGACGACCTCTACGTCCGCGACGGCGCCACCGAGCCGCTGCGGGTGCGCACCGAGACCATCGAGGTCCGCGGCGCCGACGACGTCGAGCTGCGGGTGCGCGAGACCGTCCACGGCCCGCTCATCAGCGACGTGTCCACGGAGTTCGCCACCGTCGGCGCCAACGCCCCGACCGACGAGCCGGGCGAGCGCGGCAGCGGGTACGCCGTCGCGCTCGCGTGGACCGCGCTCGACCCCGCACCCACCGCCGACGCGATCCTCGCGCTCAACCGTGCGTCGGACTGGGACGAGTTCCGCGCGGCGGCCGCCGACTTCGCGGTGCCCGCGCAGAACCTCGTCTACGCCGACCGCGAGGGCCACATCGGCTACCAGGCGCCCGGCCGGATCCCGATCCGTCGCGGCGGCAACGACGGCACGATGCCGGTCGAGGGGTGGATCAGCGCCAACGACTGGACCGGCGACTACATCCCCTTCGACGGCCTGCCGAGCGTGCTGGACCCCGAGGAGGGCTTCATCGTCACCGCCAACCAGGCGGTCGTCGACGAGGACTACCCCTACCTGCTGACCCGCGACTGGGACTACGGCTACCGCTCGACCCGCATCCGCGAGGTGCTCGAGGACGAGGGCGAGCTGTCGGTGGAGGAGATGGTGGACCTCCAGCTCGACACGGCCAACCCGATGGCCGAGACGCTGGTGCCCTACCTGCTCGACATCCAGGACCTGCCGAACCCCTACTACCGCAACGCCCAGCGGCTGCTGCGCGACTGGGACGGCTCGTCGCCGGCCGACAGCGCGCCGGCGGCGTACTTCAACGTCGTGTGGGCCAACCTGCTCGAGCTCACCTTCCACGACGAGCTGCGCGTGCGGACCTGGCCCGACGGCGGCGACCGGTGGTTCACCGTGGTCGGCCGGATGCTGACCGAGCCCGCCGGACCGTGGTGGGACGACGCCGGCACCGATGACGAGGTGGAGACGCGCGACGACATCCTCCGCGCCGCGATGATCGCTGCCCGCGACGAGATGACGCGGCGCCAGGCGCGCGACCCGCGGCTGTGGACGTGGGGCCGGCTGCACCGCATGAACCTGCGCCACGCGACCCTCGGCGAGTCCGGCATCGCGCCGGTCGAGCGCCTCTTCAACCGCGACGGCTGGCAGGTCGGCGGCGGCTCCTCGATCGTCGACGCCACGTCGTGGAACGCCGCCGAGGGCTACGAGGTGACCGCCGCGCCGTCGATGCGCATGGTGGTCTCGCTCGCGGACTTCGACGACTCGCGCTGGATCAACCTCACCGGCGTCTCCGGACACCCGGCGTCGTCGCACTACACCGACCAGACCGAGCTCTACGTCGACGGCGAGACCCTGCCCTGGGCCTACAGCCGCGAGGCCGTAGACGAGGCGGCCGAGGACCGGTTGGTGCTGACGCCGGCGGGCTGACCGCTTGAGGGATCCCCGGCTACCCGGGGAATCTCGAGGTTCCGGTGCGAAGTTTCGGGGGTGAGGCTCCAGTTTCACCGGGTGGCCGGGGATCCCGAACCCAGGACCACGACCCCCGCCCCCGTCAGCGCGAACCCCACCGCCACGTCGTGGGGGTCGGTCGGGACGGAGAGCCCGACCTCGTCGTCGTGGAGCACGACGGCCACCGGCGTCCCGGCGGGCACCCGCGCCAGCGCCCGGTCGTACGACCCGCCGCCGCGCCCGAGCCGGTCGCCGGCGGGGGAGACGGCCAGGCCGGGCACGAGGACGACGTCGGCGGTGCGGACCGCATCGACGCCGAGCCGCGGTCCCGAGGGCTCGAGGAGCCCGCGCGTCGCCGCGGCGAGCGACCCCGGTCCGGCGTACGCCGCCCAGTCGAGGTCGTTGTCGGGCAGGAGCACCGGGACGATCACCCGCTTGCCGGCGCCCACGAGCGCGTCGAGCAGGAGGCCGGTGCCGGGCTCGCTGCCGACCGAGACGTACGCCGCCACCGTGGCCGCCGAACGCACCGCGTCCCAGCCCAGCGCGACCTGCGCGAGGGCGGCCGCGTGCTCCGCGCCGGCGTCGAGCGGGCGGCGTCGCCGGGCCGCCAGCACCTGGTCGCGCAGCGCGCCCTTGGCGATCGTCGCGTCGCCCCAGTCGTGCCCGTCCACGTGAGCAGCCTACGATCGAAGCATGGCAAGCAAGGGCAACGGCCGCGGCCTCGACCTGGCGCGCGAGAAGATGCGCAACGCAGGCGTCGACGAGGTCGCGATCGACACGTTCGCGCACTACTACCGTCTCCTCGAGCACGGCGAGACCGGCATGATCGCCGAGGACTCGATCGAGCCGCTCGACATGGAGGCGCTCGACGACGTCGAGGTCGCCGACGACGTGGCTGCGGAGGCGATCCGCAAGACGGCCGTCATCAAGCTCAACGGCGGGCTCGGCACGTCGATGGGCATGGACCGCGCCAAGTCGCTGCTGTGCGTGAGGCGCGGCCTGAGCTTCCTCGACATCATCGCCCGCCAGGTGCTGCACCTGCGCCAGCAGTACGACGCGACGCTGCCGCTGATGTTCATGAACTCCTTCCGCACCTCGGACGACACGATGGCCGCGCTCGCTCGCTACGACGGGCTCCCGGTCGAAGGCCTGCCCCTGGAGTTCCTGCAGAACAAGGAGCCCAAGCTCCTCGAGGCCGACCTGATGCCGGCCGCCTATCCCAAGGCGCCCGACCTCGAGTGGTGCCCGCCGGGCCACGGCGACATCTACACCGCGCTGCGCGGCACCGGCCTGCTCGCGCAGCTGCTCGACGCCGGCTACCGCTACGCCTTCGTCTCCAACTCCGACAACCTCGGTGCGGTGCCGGACGCGCGCGTCGCCGGCTGGTTCGCCGAGAGCGGCGCGCCGTTCGCGATCGAAGCGGTGCGGCGTACGCCCTCGGACCGCAAGGGCGGCCACTTCGCCCGCCGCAAGGAGGACGGTCGCATCGTGCTGCGCGAGTCGGCGCAGACGCTGGACGCCGACAAGGAGGCGCTGGCCGACCTTGGGCGCCACCGCTTCTCCTCCACCAACAACCTGTGGTTCGACCTCCGGGCGATGACCGAGGCGCTCGACGCGCGCGGCGGGATCCTGGGCCTGCCGCTGATCCGCAACGTGAAGAACCTCGACCCGGCCGACCCCACCACCCCGAAGGTGATCCAGGTCGAGACGGCGATGGGTGCCGCGATCGAGGTCTTCGAGGGGGCCCGCACCATCGAGGTGGGACGCGACCGCTTCGTGCCGGTGAAGACGACCGACGACCTGCTGGTGCTGCGCTCGGACGTCTACGAACTCGGCAAGGACTTCGTGCTGGCCCAGGGAGGAGACGAGGTGCCCTACGTCGCGCTCGACGGCGACTTCTACAAGCTCGTCGGCGACTTCGACAAGCGGTTCCCCGAGGGAGCCCCGTCGTTGCGCGAGGCCGACTCGTTCACCGTCGAGGGCGACTGGACCTTCGGCCGCGGCGTGAAGGTCGTGGGCGAGGTGGCGCTCAACGCGACGTCGGCCAAGCGTGTCGAGGGCGGCACCGTCCTCGACGAGCAGGAGCAGCATGGCTGACCTGCTGCCCGTGGCGGACTACGTCGAGCGCATCCTCGCCACGGTCTCCCCGCTGCAGGCGTTCCCGCAGCCGCTGATGGAGGCGCTCGGCCTCGCGCTGGCCGAGGACGTCGTCGCCCCGATCTCGCTGCCGAGCTTCGACAACTCCGCGATGGACGGCTACGCCGTGGTCGCAGACGACGTCGCCGGCGCGAGCGAGGACGCCCCCGTCACGCTGCCCGTCGTCGGCGAGATCGGCGCCGGGCAGTCCTCGATCCTCGCGATGTCGCCGGGCACCGCGGTCAAGATCATGACCGGCGCCCCGGTCCCGGCCGGCGCGACCACGGTCGTGCCCTACGAGTGGACCGACCGCGGCGTCGCGAGCGTCCGCATCAGCCAGGCCGCCCGGCCCGGCCAGCACATCCGTCCCACCGGCGACGACATCTCCGAGGGCGACATGCTGCTCGAGGAGGGCACGGTCCTCGGCCCGCGCCACCTCGGCATGCTCGCTGCCGTCGGTCGCGCCACCGTGCGCACCCGCCCGCGCCCGCGGGTCGTGGTGATCTCCACCGGCTCCGAGCTGCGCGACCCCGGCACGCCGCTGGGACACGACTCGATCTACGACGGCAACTCCTACCTCCTCGCCGCCGCCGCCCGCGCGGCCGGCGCGATCGCCTACCGCGTCGGCATCGTCCCCGACGAGTCGCACGCCTTCACCGAGGCGCTCAGCGACCAGCTGGTGCGCGCCGACATCGTGGTGACCAGCGGTGGTGTCAGCGAGGGTGACTTCGACGTCGTCAAGGAGTCGCTGTCCCAGCACGGCACGATGTGGTTCGGCGGTGTCGGCATGCAGCCCGGCAAGCCGCAGGGCTTCGGCACGATCGGCGAGGACGACACCCCGGTCTTCACCCTGCCGGGCAACCCGGTCTCGTCCTACGTCTCCTTCGAGATGTTCGTGCTGCCCGCGATCCGGCGGATGATGGGAAAGCTGCCCTACGTCCGACCGACCGCCCGCGCGCGCCTGACGCACGGCCTGTCCTCCCCGGACGGCAAGGTGCAGCTGGTCCGCGGCCTCTACGAGACCGACCGCGGCGGCAGCTTCGTCTCCCCGGTCGGAGGCCACGGCTCGCACCTGCTCGGCGACCTCGCCACCGCCAACTGCCTCATCGAGGTCCCGGCCGACGTCACGTCGGTCACGGCCGGCGAGATGGTGGCCATCCGCAAGCTCGACGAGGAGTTCTGATGGCAGCCCCCGGCAACGACCGGCTCACCCACGTCGACGAGACGGGTGCCGCGCGGATGGTCGACGTGGGCGACAAGCCCGTCACGGCGCGTACGGCGTCCGCGACCGGCCGTGTCCTGGTCAGCGCGACGGTCGTCGACCTGCTCCGCGGCGAGGGCGTGCCGAAGGGCGACGCGCTCGCTGTGGCCCGCATCGCCGGGATCATGGGTGCGAAGAAGGCGCCCGAGCTGATCCCGCTGTGCCACCCGCTGGCGATCTCCGGGGTCACCGTCGACCTGGCGGTCGGCGACGACTCGGTGGACATCACCGCGACCGTCCGCACCACCGACCGCACCGGCGTCGAGATGGAGGCGCTGACGGCCGTGTCGGTCGCGGCCCTCACCGTCGTCGACATGGTGAAGGCGGTCGACAAGGCCGCGGTCATCACCGACATCCGCGTCGAGACCAAGTCCGGCGGCCGGTCCGGGGACTGGTCGCGATGAGCCTGCGCGCGGGCGTCGTCGTGGCGTCGAACCGGGCAGCGGCCGGCGTCTACGCCGACGAGACCGGGCCCCTGATCGCCGACTGGCTGCGCGCGCAGGGCTTCGACTGCGCCGACCCCGCCGTGGTCCCCGACGGCGAGCCGGTGCGTGAGGCGATCTCCGCCGCCGTCGCGGCCGGCGCCCGCGTCGTGCTCACCACCGGCGGCACCGGGCTGACGCCCACCGACCGCACCCCGGAGGCGACCGCGCCGCTGCTCGAGCGCGAGGTTCCCGGCATCGCCGAGGCGATCCGCGCCGCCGGCGTCGCGAAAGGAGTGCCGACCGCGATGCTCTCGCGCGGCCTTGCCGGGATCGTCGGCGACTGCCTGGTCATCAACCTGCCCGGGTCGCGCGGGGGAGTGAAGGACGGCCTCGGCGTCCTCGAGCCCGTCCTGCGCCACGCGGTCGAGCAAGTAGTCGGGAGCGACCACTGACCACCTCACCAGGCTGGCCCGCCCGGCTCGAGTCCGCGGGGGTCGTGGTCCGCTCGCTGCGTCGCTCGGACGCCGACGAGTGGCAGGCCGTGCGCGCCCGCAACCACGACTGGTTGCGCCCGTGGGACGCGACGGTCCCGCCCGGAGCGGCGCCGCGCCCGTCGTCGTACAAGCTCGTCACCCGCTCGCTGCTGCGCCAGGCCAAGGACGGGCTGTGCCTGCCCTTCGTCGTGGAGGTGGACGGCCGCTTCGTCGGGCAGGTCACCGTGAGCAACGTGGCGCGCGGGTCGGCCCAGTGGGGCTCGATCGGCTACTGGGTCGCTGCCGACGTCGCCGGTCGCGGCGTCGCGCCCCGCGCGGTGGCGATGGTGATCGACCACTGCCTCGGCCCGGTGGGCCTGCACCGCCTCGAGATCTGCGTGCGTCCGGAGAACACCAACTCGCTGCGGGTGGTCGAGAAGCTCGGCCTCGAGCAGGTCGGCTACGCGCCCCGCTTCCTCCACATCGACGGCGCCTGGCGCGACCACCGGATCTTCGCGATCACCGCGGAGGAGACGCCGGAGGGCGTCGTGGCGCGGCTTTCGGCACACCAGTCACATCAGTAGTTCTGCGACACACCACTTGACATCCGCCCCGCTCGGGTCCCGCGCTCCTACGCTCGGGCCGTGGACCTGAGCGCTCTTATCTTCGTCGCCCTTGCCGTGGCGTGGGCCGTCTACCTGATCCCCAAGGCCCTCAAGCACCACGACGAGGTCGTGCGCAGCAGGTCGGTCGAGAAGTTCTCCCACACGATGCGCGTCCTCGCGCGCCGCGAGCCGGTCGACCGACGCAACGCACGCCTCGTGGTCTCACCGATCCGGGCCGCCCTGCGTCCCCCCGTCGAGACCAAGGCCCGGGTGTCGTCACCCACGGTTCCGCCCCCGGGCGCACCTCCGGCAGCCTCCACCGCCCGGCGTACGCCGCCGCAGGCCGAGCGCGCCTCCGCGCGTCGCGCCGCTCGCCGTCGCCGCAACGTCCTGGCGCTCCTCGTGCTCGCCAACGCCGTCGTCATCGGCCTCGGTGCCACGTCGGTCATCACGTGGTGGTGGGTCGCCGCCCCGGTCACCCTGCTCCTCGCCTGGCTGGTAGCCTGCCGCGTCTCGGTGCGCGCCGAGCGCCGCCAGCGCACCCCCCGCTCGGCCATCGAGATCGGCCTGCCGCCGCAGGTCGACGACGACGACCTCGACCTCACCGGCGAGATGCCGATGACGCCACCGCTGCCCCGCACGCCCGCCGCCCCCTCGCGCGTCGACGAGACCCCGGCCCACGAGGTCCCCGCCGTGGTCACCGAGCCCGCGTCGGTCCTCGGCGGGTGGGACATGGTGCCCACCACGCTCCCGACCTACGTCGGCAAGCCGGCCGCCCAGCGGCGTACGGTCTCCACGATCGACCTCGACTCCACCGGCGTGTGGTCGAGCGGCCACTCCGACTCCGACTCGGCCATCGCGCGCTCCGCAGAGGAGTCAGCCCGGACCGCGCGCGAGGCCGACGAGGCCCGCCGCGCCAGCGGCGCCTGAGCCCGGATCCGCGGCACGCGCGGGGCGATTCGGTCGGCCCCGCAGCGCTCGTGTATCTTTGCGACGCGCCGTGAGGCGCATGGGGCTGTGGCGCAGTTGGTAGCGCGTCTCGTTCGCAATGAGAAGGTCAGGGGTTCGAATCCCCTCAGCTCCACCACCAACAGAACGCCCCTCACCTGCCACAACAGGTGAGGGGCGTTCTTCGTTCTCCGGGCCGAGCGGCGAGGGTGCGCACGTGCCCACGCATCCGGCGCGAACGGGTGCGCTGACTGCTCGCCGATGGCCACGTCGTCATCAAGACGCCCCAAGTGCCCAGAGGCTTCGCTCCGACGCCGGAGGATCCGCCGCGGGCGCTGAGGACGTCCACTACAGTCCTCGCCAACCGGGCCTAGACCTGTGCCCGGGATCATCCACTGCATCTGGAGGTCGGATGCAAGGCCCCCACGCGAGCCATCTCATCCACGAGTTCGCTCAGCTCTCCCGCACCCTGGCCGAAGCACCCGATGAGGACACCCGGTTGCAGATAGCCGTCAGCAGCGCTGTGTCCCTCATGGACGGCTGCGACCACGCCGGGTTCACCGTCAATCTCCGGAGCGGGCTCATCACCCGGGCCGCCAGCCCCGGGAACGTGGTCTCCCGAGCCAACGAGCTGCAGCAGGAGCTGGGCGAAGGTCCCTGCCTCGACGCGCTGCGGGATGAGGAGACCATCATCAGCCGCGACCTCTCGGTCGAGCCTCGCTGGCCACGCTGGGCGTCGCTCGTGCACCGCGAGCTCGGCGTGGGATCGATGATGTCCCTGCTCGTCTACACCGAGAAGCAGCGCTCGTTCGGAGCCCTGAGCCTCTACGCGGAGCAGGGGCACCGGTTCGAGGCCGACGACTGGGCCATCGGGCAGGCGCTGGCCGGGCACATCTCGGTCATCCTCACCGCCGAGCGTGAGATCGACCAGCTCGGCATCGCCGTGCACACCCGCACCAGCATCGGCCAGGCCCAGGGCATCTTGATGGAGCGGCTGCAGCTCAATGCCGACCAGGCCTTCGACTTCCTGCGACGCGTGTCCTCCATCCGCAACCGCAAGCTCGCGGACGTCGCCGAGGAGATCGCACGGACACGCGAGGTCCCCGACCTCCAGCAGCAGCCCGACGAGCACCCGCCTGAGCCACCGGACCGGTGACGGCACGCGGTGACCCGCGGCGGACACCGGACACGGTCTAGACCGCCGGAAACTTTTCTCCGCGGATGCGTAACACCCGGGGTTGTCCCAACGCTGTACATCGTGAAGCGGCCGCGTTCCGCGGGGCCGCCCGTCGCAACCCGTGCTCCGAGCTCCCGCTGGTGCACGGTTCCCCCCAGGAAGCGACGGGTGGCCCCAAACGCACCTGCAGCGGCGCGACCCTCCCCCCGTGGGCCGCGCCGCTGCTCTGCTTCCCGGGCCTGTCGCCCAGCGGCAGCAGCCACGGCGCTACGGTCGGGGCGTGAGCGAGCTCCAGCGCATCTTCACGGTGAGCGTGCAGGCGGCGACGACGGACGTCGAGCGGCTGCGCGCCCGGCTGGGCTCGTCGGTCCGCGTCCTCACTGCGCCGACCGCGGAGGCCAGGCGCATCGTCGAGGCGCTGGGGCGTGAGCCGGTCCCGGAGGTGCTGCTGGCGCCGGTGCGCTTTCCCGACGTCGACCGCGGTCACCGCCTCGACGAGCTCGTACGCCGCCACGCCGTGGAGGACCGCTACCGCGACCTCGTGGTCGTGGCGGACCCCGCGACGCTCACCCTGCTGCTGCGCGTCCTGGCCCCCGACCAGCTCCCCGAGGCCGGTCCGGTGACCGAGGTCGGGCTGCCGCGCGCGCCGCGCCCCGTGCCGCTCGGGAAGGCCGCTGCCGGAGGAGTCGGGCTCGCCGTCGTGGCCGGCGTGCTGTCGCCGGTCCTCGCGCCGTGGGTGCTGCCGGCGCTCGTCGCGCTCGCCGGGCTGGTGCTCCTCGTCGTGCCGGGCCGGCGCCACGCCGGCCAGGCGCTGCTGATCGCGACGGCCGTGTCCGTCGTGGTCACGCTGATGGCCATCGCGGGCTCCGCGCGGTTCCCCGGCGCCTGGTGACGGCAGGGCTCACCGGCGCGTACGCCGTGGTGCCGGGCGGGCTCAGCCCTTGCGCGGGCCGAACAACAGCCCGCGGCGCACCTTCTGCTCCTGGCGCGGTTGCGGCACGACCGGCATCGGCCACCACTCGACGCTGGGGTAGCCGGCGCGGTTGAAGCCCTCGCGGTAGACGAACGTGTCGCCGCAGGAGCACACCCAGCGCTCACCGACCGCGTGCCCGCCGTCGTTGGAGGGAGCACCCTGTGTCTGGAGACAGATGTGGATCACGGTGGAATCCATCGAGCACCCTCCCTGCCGTCGGCCCGAACCGATCGGGTGTGTGTGCCCATCGTCCTCCGCGGCTGCGGCGAACGCCATGGGAGCCCGCAGAACTTCGAGCCATCTTGAGCGAACCTCGGTGGTTCCTGCGGAGTAGGCCGGTGGGCGGTCCTGGCGCGCGGGGGGTGTCAGATCCAGCGCTGGAACCAGATCCGGGCGTCCCACTCGGACTTGGTCAGCAGGGCGTCGGTCCAGATCGGCCAGAACCACGCGAAGGCGACCAACGCCAGGACGGTGTAGCTCCCGGCCACGACCACCCCGAACGTCCGCCGTGGGGTCGGCACGTCCGAGGTCCCGATCAGGTGCCCCATCGCCAGCGCCAGTGACAGCACGAGGAAGGGCAGGCACGTGATGGCGTAGAAGAAGAAGATCGGACGGTCGTCGTAGAGGAACCACGGCAGCCAGGTGCTCGCCAGGCCGACGACGGCGACGCCGTGGCGCCAGTCGCGGGCCCCGACCCACAGCAGGAGCGAGGCGACCATCGCCAGGCACCCGCCCCACCAGATGACCGGGTTGCCGATCAGCAGCACCTGCCGGATGCACGACGAGTCGGACGGCGCCTCGCACCCCTGCGTGCCGGGCTGGATGTCGGTCTGCGCGTCGACCCCCACCGGCCGGCCCATCACCAGCCACGTCGAGGGCTGGGAGGCGTAGACGTGGGTGGAGTCGTTCAGGAAGTGGCTGTGGAAGGTGTAGACGTCCTGGTGGTAGCTCCACAGCGACCGCAGGGACTGACGCACCTCGCCCAGGCCCGCGGCGTCCGGCTCGCCCGCGGTCGGCCACTGCTCCCCGCCGCCGTACGAGGTGTACTGCGTGTTGCTGAACGCCTGCTCATAGGCCTCCGCGTTCATGAGCCAGCCCGTCCAGGAAGCGACGTACGTCGCCAGCGCGACGCCGACCAGCGCCGCGAAGGCCGGCAGTCCGTCGAGCAGCACCGAGCGCAGCAGGGGTCGTCGCTGGCCGAAGGCGCGGCGTGCTCCGGCGCTCCAGAGCCAGGCCAGCAGCCCGAAGGCGGCCAGCGTGTAGGCGGCCGACCACTTCGTGCCGCACGCGAGGCCGAAGGCGACGCCGCCGAGCAGCAGCCACGGACGCCACAGGCCCAGCGCCCACGAGTGCCGTCCCGAGGCCAGGCGCTCGCGCAACCACTGTCGGTCGGCCACCACGCAGTGCACGCCGCACAGCAGGAAGAAGGCGAGGAAGATGTCGAGCAGCGCCAGGCGGGAGAGCACGAGCTGGAGCCCGTCGATCGACAGCAGCAGGCCGGCGACGAGGCCGAGCACCGTCGAGCCGGTCACGCGCCGCACGAACCGGCACATCACCAGCACCATCAGCGCGCCGACCAGCGCCGAGGCGAAGCGCCAGCCCGACGGCTCCATCCCGAAGAGCTCGATCCCGCCCGCGATCAGCCACTTGCCGACCTCGGGGTGGACGATCATCGACGGACCGTCCTGCCACAGCCCGGTGACGTCGCCGTTGAGGATCGTCTTGTCCGCGTCCTCGACGTAGCCGCGCACGTAGCCGTGGTTGAGCAGCGACCACGCGTCCTTGGCGTAGTAGGTCTCGTCGAAGGAGAAGGCATGGGGAGTGCCGAGGTGCCAGCGCCGCAGGAAGAAGGCCAGGCCCGCGAGGCAGACCGCCCCGACCCAGCCGAGGAGCGGGTCCTCGGAGCGCCAGCGCGGACGGTTCCGCTCGGCGGCGCTCAGGGTCACGCCGGAACTCTAACCAGAGGTGCGGAGATGAGCGGGCGACCGCGTGCTGCTCGACCGGCGATGGCGAGCACCTGCGATGATCGGGCGCATGTCTGGCGTCCTGGTCCTCGCGGGCACTCCGATCGGCCAGGCGGGTGACGCGCCCCCGCGGCTGGCGGCCGAGCTCGCCGGCGCCGACGTCGTCGCCGCGGAGGACACGCGGCGCCTCAAGCGTCTGTGCGCCGACCTCGACATCACGCTGTCGGGTCGGGTCGTGTCCTACTTCGAGGGCAACGAGCAGGCCCGCACCCCCGTCCTGCTGGAGGCCCTGCTCGCCGGCGAGCGCGTGGTGCTGGTGACCGACGCCGGCATGCCGAGCGTCTCCGACCCGGGCTACCGGCTGGTGGCCGCGGCGGTCGAGCACGACGTACGCGTCACCGCTGTTCCCGGCCCCAGCGCGGTGCTCACCGCGCTGGCCGTCAGCGGCCTGCCGGTCGACCGCTTCTGCTTCGAGGGCTTCCTGCCGCGCAGGGCCGGCGAGCGTGGCCGACGCCTCGCGGCGCTGGCCGCCGAGGAGCGCACGATGGTCTTCTTCGAGGCACCGCACCGCACCGAGGCCGCGCTCGTCGCGATGGCCGAGGCGCTCGGCGACGACCGGCCCGCCGCGGTGTGCCGCGAGCTCACCAAGACCTACGAGGAAGTGCGCCGCGGCCCGCTCGCCGAGCTCGCCGCCTGGGCCGCCGACGGCATCCGCGGCGAGGTCACCATCGTGGTCGAGGGCTCCAGCGGCGCCCCCGCCGTGGGCACCGACCCCGGCTCGCTGCGTACGGCCGTGGCCGAGCTCGAGACGAGCGGCTCCACGCGCAAGGAGGCGATCGCCGAGGTGGCCAAGCGCGCCGGGCTGCCGAAGCGGGAGGTGTACGACGTTGTCCACCGCTGACCACGGACCGACCCGCAGCCGCGCCGCCACGGAGGAGACGTCCGGCGCACGGCGCGACCGCGAGCGCCCGCCCGCACCCGAGCCGCTGCCGCACCCGGTCGTCGACAACCACTGCCACCTCGACATCGCCGACGGCGACTGGATCTCCACCGAGCAGGCCATCGCCGCGGCCGCGGCCGTCGGGGTGCCGCGGATCGTGCAGATCGGGTGCGACCTGCCGGGTGCGCGCTGGGCGGTGGCAGCGGCCGCCGAGCACGACGCGCTCGTTGCCGGCGTCGCGCTGCACCCCAACGAGGCGCCGCGCCTGGCCGTAGCCGGCGAGCTCGACGCCGCGATCGAGGAGATCGAGCGGCTCGCCACCGCGCACGACAAGGTCCGCGCGATCGGCGAGACCGGGCTCGACCGGTTCCGCCACGCGCAGAGCGGATCGGGCGAGGCGGGGTGGGCCGCCCAGGAGGAGAGCTTCCGGCGTCACGTCGACCTGGCCAAGCGCCTCGACAAGACGCTCGTCATCCACGACCGCGAGGCGCACGACGACGTGCTGCGCGTCCTCGACGAGGAGGGCGCCCCCGAGCGCTGGGTGATGCACTGCTTCTCCGGCGACGACGCCTTCGCGCGGCGCTGCCTCGACCGCGGCGCACACCTCAGCTTCGCCGGGACGGTCACCTTCAAGAACGCCGCCCCGCTGCGCAACGCGCTCGCGGTGACCCCGCGCGACCGGGTGCTCGTGGAGACCGACGCGCCCTACCTGACGCCCACGCCGCACCGCGGCCGGCCCAACGCGTCCTACCTCGTGCCGCTCACCGTGCGGACGATGGCCGACGTCCTCGGTGCCGACCTCGAGGAGCTCTGCCGGGCCATCGACGCCAACACCGAGACCGCCTTCGGGGGCCCCTGGTAGGTCGCGCCGAGCGCCCTGCCGGACGGTCCGTGGTGACCGGAGTCTCGTGCGAATTTCGGCGTTCGAGTTTGCGTCCGGGCCGCTCGTCGTTATCGTCTTGTGATTGTTGGCCGGGATCGGGAGTGATTTCGGCGGCACGCGAAGGACCGGGTCGGGCCGGTCCTGCGAGACCCCCGCTCGCACGTCGTACGGCTCCACAGCCCCACCGTGGTCGCCGTGCAGCCGCAGGTGGGGGAGTGCTGCCACCCGAGGCCCGGGGAGTACGACGTTCGGAGAATCGTGCGCTCTCGTCTCGCGCAGCTCAGCAGGTCCAGGCTCAACTCACGCGCAGTGCTGGCGACCCTCGTGGCGGTCGTCGTGGCAGCCGTCGCAGGCTCCACGGTCGGCTACGCCGCCCTCAGCAAGGACGTGACCCTCACCCTCGACGGGGAGACCCGTCAGGTCAGCGCCATCGGCGACACCGTCGCCGACGTGCTCGCGGCCGAGGGCATCGAGGTCACCGACAAGGACCTGGTCGCCCCCGGCGCCGACGAGCCGGTCTCCGACGGGACGGCCATCGCCGTCCAGTTCGGCCGCCCGCTCGAGCTCGCCGTCGACGGCGAGACCTACACCTACTGGGTGAACTCCACCGACGTCGCGAGCGCGCTCGGCGAGATCGGCCGCCGCTTCGACGGCGCCGACCTGTCCGCCAGCCGCAGCTCCTCGATCGGTCGCAGCGGCCTCACGCTCGAGGTCGTCACGCCCAAGGTCGTGCACCTCAAGCTCGGCGCCAAGGACCTGCGCAAGCGCACGGTCACCGCGCTGACCGTCGCCGACGTGCTGGAGTCCATGGACTTCAAGGTCGACCGGCACGACAAGGTGACGCCCCCGCTGCGCACCGAGATCAACGACGGCGACAAGGTCGTCGTCACCGACATCCGCATCGCGACCCGGAAGGTCGAGCGCGAGGTCGTCGACGCCCCCGTCGTGGAGCGCGAGGACTCCTCCATGCTCGAGGGCGAGGAGGAGGTCGTGCAGGCCGGCCGTGACGGCGTGCGCGCGGTGACCTACCGGCTGCGCTACGTCGACGGGAAGCTCGTCGCGCGCAAGGTCGTCAGGGCTGACGTGCGCCGCAAGGTCGTGCCCCGGATCGTCGCGGTCGGCACCAAGGAGAAGCCCGAGGAGCCCACCAGCAACTTCGCCGACGGCGGCACGGTGTGGGACTCCCTCGCCCAGTGCGAGTCCGGCGGCAACTGGGCCATCAACACCGGCAACGGCTACTACGGCGGCCTGCAGTTCAGCCTCAGCACCTGGCGCGCCTACGGCGGCCCGGGCTATCCGCACCAGCAGTCACGCGAGACGCAGATCGCCATCGCCGAGAAGCTCCGCGCCGCGACCGGCGGCTACGGCTCCTGGCCCGGCTGCGCCGCGAAGCTCGGCCTGCCCCGCTGACCATCGGCGTATCGAGACCCACCACTAGGCTTGCCGACCATGACCACGAACCCGGCCGGCCCGAGGCTCCTCGGGCCGGTCGAGGTGCGTCAGCTCGCCGCCGAGCTCGACCTGCGCCCCACCAAGCAGCGGGGGCAGAATTTCGTCATCGACGCCAACACGGTGCGCCGGATCGTCCGTGAGTCCGGCATCAGCGGCGACGACGTCGTGGTCGAGGTCGGCCCGGGCCTCGGCTCCCTGACGCTGGCCCTGCTCGAGGTCGCCCGGCGCGTGATCGCCATCGAGCTCGACCCGCTGCTCGCCGAGCGGCTGCCGGCCACGATCGCGGCGTACGCCCCTGCGCAGGCTGACCGCTTCGAGGTCGTGATGGGCGACGCGATGCGCGTCGAGGAGCTGCCGGGTCCCGCCCCGACCGCGCTCGTCGCCAACCTCCCCTACAACGTGTCGGTCCCGGTGCTCATCCACCTGCTGACCCTGCTGCCCTCGCTGGAGCGCGGGCTGGTGATGGTGCAGGCCGAGGTCGCCGACCGCCTCGCCGCCGGCCCCGGCTCGAAGACCTACGGCGTGCCGAGCGTGAAGGCGGCCTGGTTCGCCGACGTACGCCGTGCGGGGGCAATCGGGCGCAACGTCTTCTGGCCGGCCCCCAACGTCGACTCCGGGCTGGTCGCCTGGACCCGACGCGAGCCGCCGCGGACCACCGCGACCCGCGAGGAGGTCTTCGCCGTCGTCGACGCCGCCTTCGCCCAGCGCCGCAAGCAGGTCCGGGCCGCGCTGCGCGGTGTCGCCGGGTCGGCCGAGGTCGCGACCGCCGCCCTCGAGTCCGCCGGCGTGGACCCGACGGCCCGCGGCGAGGTGCTGACCGTCGGGGACTTCGCCCGGATCGCCGAGGGGCTCGCCGCCCAGGGTGTGCACCCCTCACGACCCTCCGGGCCCGCATGAGCATCACGGTCCGTGCGGCGGCCAAGATCAACCTCCACCTCGGGGTCGCCCGCGCGCGCGAGGACGGGTTCCACCCCCTCGACACCGTCTACCAGGCGATCGGGATCCACGACGACCTCACGCTGTCGGCCGCCGACGGGCTGTCCCTCACCACCCACGTCGCCGACCACATCGACCCCGCCGCCGTACCTCCCGGGCCGGACAACATCGTGCTCCGCGCCGCCCGGCTGCTCGCCGAGCACGCCGGCCGCGAGGCAACCGGGACCTTCGACGTGCGCAAGGACATCCCGGTCGCCGGGGGCATGGCCGGCGGGTCCGCCGACGCCGCTGCCGCGCTGGTCGCCTGCGACCGGTCGTGGGACCTGCGCACCTCCGACGACGACCTGCTCGCCCTGGCCGCCCGGCTCGGCAGCGACATCCCGTTCTCCCTCGTGGGGGGTACGGCGCGGGGCGTGGGCCGCGGTGAGGTGGTCGCGCCCGTCGACGATCCCGCCTCCTGGTGGTGGGTCGCGGTCCCGTCGACCGAGGGCCTGTCGACGCCGGCGGTCTACC
This sequence comes from Nocardioides sp. S5, assembly GCF_017310035.1. Taxonomy (NCBI): domain Bacteria; kingdom Bacillati; phylum Actinomycetota; class Actinomycetes; order Propionibacteriales; family Nocardioidaceae; genus Nocardioides; species Nocardioides sp. S5. The sequence continues at coordinate 4,078,452 of NZ_CP022296.1, read as the reverse complement.
GCCACTTCGACTTCCTGCGCCCCGACGCCCCCGAGGTGCCGGCGTCGGCCGAGCCGCTGCTCGCGGCACTGGCGACGGGGGAGCCGCTGCGGCTGGCCCGCGCGCTGCACAACGACCTCCAGGAGCCGGCGATCGACCTGCGCCCTGAGCTCGGCGACCTCATCGCGCGCGGTGAGGCCGAGGGCGCGCTGCGCGGGCTGGTCAGCGGGTCCGGACCGACGGTCGTCTTCCTCTGCGACTCCGCCGACGGTGCCCGCGAGACCGCGGCCGGGCTCGCCGGCGCCGGCCACGACGTCGTGCTCACCGCCACCGGACCGGTCGCCGGAGCGCACGTCCTGGCCTGACCCGTACGCCGGACAGCGACCGTTGACATGTTCCCACCCCGAGGGGGGAAGGCTGCGGCTAGGGTGTGCGCGACATCGACGTCGCGCTGGTGACCGGGGGAGGCATCGTGACCGTGTTCCTGGTGCTCGGCGCGCTCGGCGTCCTGCTCCTGCTCGTCGCGCTCGTCCTCGGTGACGTGCTCGACGGCGCGCTGGAGGGGCTGAGCGCCGGCTTCTTCTCCACCGAGGCGCTGGCCGGCTTCCTCGGCGCGCTCGGCTTCGGTGGGGCGATCGCGCTCGACGCGACGGGCTCGACGTCGCTCGCCGTCGTCATCGGGCTCGTGCTGGGGGTGCTGCTCGGCGCGGTCGCCGCCAGGGCGTCGCGGTTCCTCCACGGCACCGGTGAGACCGACACCGTCCGCACCTCCGACATGGTCGAGAAGATCGGCCAGGTGGTCGACGCGATCCCTGAGGGCGGCTTCGGCGTCGTCTCGATCAGCGTCGCCGGTCACCGCACCCGTCTCAACGCACGCTCCAGCGTCGCGGTGCCCGCCGGCACGCAGGTCAGCGTCACCCAGGTCATCTCGCCGACGGCCGTCCAGGTCGAGCCGCTGTTCCTCCCCTGAGCCCCCAAAGCCCGCCTTCCACCTCTCCATCCGCAAGGAGCCCGCATGTTCGGTCTGTCCCCGGTCGTCACTGCTGTGATCGGCCTCGTCGTCCTGGTGGTGCTGCTCGCGCTGCTCGTCACCACGCGCTACAAGGTGGCGGGACCCAACGAGTCGTTCATCGTCACCGGACGCAAGGGCAAGGGCGAGGTGCGCAACCCGGAGACCGGTGAGATCTCGACCGACCTCTCGGGCCAGAAGGTCGTGATGGGTGGCGGCGTGTTCGTCATCCCGTTCGTCCAGCGGCTCGCGACCCTCGACCTGTCCTCGCGCCGCATCTCGGTGCAGATCCGCGGCGCGGTCTCCGGTCAGGGCATCAAGCTCAACCTCGACGGGGTCGCGCTGGTCAAGGTCGGTGGCAACGAGGACTCCATCCGCGCGGCCGGACAGCGCTTCCTGAGCCAGCAGTCCGAGATCGAGACCTTCACCCAGGAGGTCCTCGCCGGTGCGCTGCGCTCGATCGTCGGCTCGATGTCGGTGGAGCAGATCATCCGCGACCGCGCGGCGTTCGCCCAACGGGTGGCCGAGGAGTCGGAGTCCTCGCTGACCGGCCAGGGCCTCGTGCTCGACACGTTCCAGATCCAGGACATCACCGACGACGGCTCCTACCTCGCCGACCTCGGTCGCCCCGAGGCCGCCAAGCTCAACCAGCTCGCATCCATCGCGGAGGCCAACGCCCGCCAGGCCGCCGAGCAGGCGCGGATCGCCGCCGAGCAGGAGATCGCGATCACCCAGCGCGCCCTGGCCCTGAAGAGCGCCGAGATCAAGGCCGAGACCGACGCCGCCAACGCGCAGGCCGCGGCCGCCGGCCCGCTCGCCCAGGCCGACCGCGACCAGGCCGTCCTGCTCGAGCAGGAGAAGGTCGCCGTGCGGCAGGCCGCCCTCAAGGAGCGCGAGCTCGACACCGAGGTCCGCAAGCCCGCCGACGCCGAGCGCTACCGCGTCGAGACCGAGGCCCAGGGCCGCCGCAGCTCGGAGATCCTCGAGGCCGAGGCCCGCAAGGCGTCCTCCATCGCCAACGCCGAGGCGGAGGCCGAGAAGGCCCGCCTGACCGGTGAGGGCGAGAAGTCGCGGCGTTCGGCGCTCGCCGAGGCCGAGGCCATCGAGGGCGCCAAGCGGGGTGAGGCCGAGAAGGCCCGTCGTGTGGCCGAGGCCGACGCGCTCCGCGCCGAGGGTGAGGCCCAGGCAGCCGCGATCCTCGCCGCCGGGCAGGCCGAGGCGGAGGCGATGGACAAGAAGGCCGCCGCCTTCGCGGGCTACAACGAGGCGGCGGTGCTGCAGATGCTGATCGAGGTGATGCCGAAGGTGGCCGCCGAGCTGGCTCGCCCGATGGCCGGCATCGACAAGCTGACCGTGATCTCCGCCGACGGTGCCGGCGAGCTGCCCAAGCAGGTGACCAACAACTTCGTGCAGACCATGGAGCTGCTCCGGACGACCACCGGCCTCGACGTCGAGCAGCTGATCCAGAAGTACGCCCGCACCGGCGGGGACACCTCTCCCACCCCGGGCGCAGCCGCGCCGGCGGACGGTACGCCGCTCAGCTGACGTCGTCGTGAGCGGTGAGTGAGACATCTTCTGCCGTACCAGAACATGTCTCACTCACCGCCTTGCTGATGGTCCGTGGCCGGGCGGTGCGTGACGCAGGTCCCGGCGCCCCGGAACATGTCTCACCCACCGCCGACCCCGGCCGGCGTACGCCGAAGCACGCCCGCGAGGTCATCCCTGAGAGGATCGGCCCGTCATGGCGAACCTCATCAACCTCGAGCGGGTCTCGAAGTCCTACGGCGTACGGCCGCTCCTCGACGACGTCTCCCTCGGCATCTCCGTCGGCGAGCGCGTCGGCATCGTCGGTCGCAACGGCGACGGCAAGACCACGCTGCTGGAGGTGATGACCGGCATCGAGCAGCCCGACTCCGGCCGCGTCTCCAAGACCCGCGGCGTCGAGATCGGCTACCTCCACCAGGGCGACGAGCTCGTCGACTCGCACTCCGTGCGCGAGGCGGTGCTCGGCGGTCGTGAGGACCACGAGTGGGCCGCCGACGCCACGACCCGCCAGGTGGTGGAGGAGCTGCTCGCCGGCGTCACCCTCGACCGCGCGGTCGTCGGCCTGTCGGGTGGCGAGCGCCGGCGCTGCGCCCTCGCGGCGTTGCTGCTCTCGCGCCACGACCTGATCATCCTCGACGAGCCCACCAACCACCTCGACGTCGAGGCGGTCGCCTGGCTCGCCGACCACCTCGTGAGCCTGCCGAGCGCGCTGATGGTCGTCACCCACGACCGGTGGTTCCTCGACGCGGTCTGCCAGACCACGTGGGAGGTCCACGACGGCGCGGTCGACACCTACGAGGGCGGCTACGCGGCGTACGTCCTGGCCAAGGCCGAGCGCTCGCGCCAGGCCGCCGCGTCGGAGAGCCGCCGGCTCAACCTCGCGCGCAAGGAGCTCGCCTGGCTGCGGCGCGGCGCCCCGGCGCGTACGTCGAAGCCGAAGTTCCGCATCGACGCGGCCAACGCCCTGATCGAGGACGTGCCGCCGCCGCGCGACCGGATGGAGCTCCAGCGCTTCGCCAGCCAGCGGCTCGGCAAGGACGTCATCGACATCGAGGACGTCGACCTGGCCCGCGGCGACAAGGTGCTGCTGGAGCACGCGACGTGGCGCATCGGGCCCGGCGACCGGATCGGCATCGTCGGCGTCAACGGTGCCGGGAAGACCTCGCTGCTGTCGCTGATCTCCGGTGCGCTCCCGCCGAGCGTCGGTCGCGTCAAGCAGGGACGTACGGTCGCGCTCCAGCACCTCACCCAGGCCCTCGACGAGATCGAACCCGAGGCCCGGGTGCTGCCGACGGTGGAGTCGATCCGCCGGGTGACCAGGACCCTGGACGGCCAGGAGGTCACCGCGACGTCGCTGCTGGAGCGCTTCGGCTTCACAGGGGACCGGCTCACCGCACGCCTCGGCGACCTGTCGGGCGGCGAGCGCCGCCGCTTCCAGCTGCTCAAGCTGCTGCTCACCGAGCCCAACGTGCTGCTCCTCGACGAGCCCACCAACGATCTCGACATCGACACCCTCAACGTCCTCGAGGACTTCCTCGACAGCTGGCCCGGGACGCTGGTCGTGGTGTCCCACGACCGCTACTTCCTCGAGCGCGTCACCGACTCGACCTGGGCCCTGCTCGGCGACGGGCAGGTCTCGATGCTGCCGCGTGGGGTGGACGAGTACCTCGAGCGCCGGGCTGCCTCTGCGTCGTCGGCCACGCTCGGCGCTGGTGACGCGTCCGCCCCTGCGTCATACGACCCCGCACCCATGGGTGCGGCTCCGCATGACACAGCCCCGGCCAGGGCACGCGCCGGCAGCGCCGAGGACCGCGCTGCCCGCAAGGTGCTGGCCAAGGTGGAGAAGCAGCTCGAGCGGATCGCCGCGCGCGAGGCCGAGCTGCACGCCGAGATGGAGGCCAACCTCACCGACTACGCGCTGCTCGCGCGGGTGGGCGACCAGCTCGGCGAGCTCGCGGCCGAGAAGGAGGAGCTCGAGCTGGAGTGGCTCGAGGCCTCCGAGCTGGTGGAGTAGCCGCGCCTCAGCTGAAGGGCGCGAGCAGCGAGCGCAGCAGGCCCGCGAGCTGCGTACGCTCTGCGTCCGGCAGGTCGGCCAGGAGGTCGGCCTCGGCGGCGAGCAGGGCCTCGAAGGCCCCGTCGACGCTCGCCTTGCCGTCGGACGTGAGCCGCACCAGCACGCCGCGGCGGTCGCGCGGGTCGGGGAGCCGCTCGACGAGCCCGCGAGCGGCGAGTCGGTCGACGCGGTTGGTCATGGTGCCGCTGGTCACGAGCGTCTCGCGCAGCAGGCGTCCGGGGGAGAGCTCGTAGGGCTCGCCGGCACGCCGCAGCGCGGCCAGGACGTCGAACTCCCACGACTCGATGCCGTGCGCGGTGAAGGCGTCGCGGCGGGCGAGGTCGAGGTGGCGGGCCAGCCGGCTGATGCGCGAGAACACCTCGACGGGAGCGAGGTCGAGGTCGCCGCGTTCGCGTCCCCAGGCCTCGACCAGGTCGTCCACCTCGTCGCGCATGCCGTCATCCTGCCAGACGACGGGCTTGGTCGAGAATCTTGACATCGAGAGAGTTGTGGCGGAGGGTGATGTCTCGACATCAAGACACTTGCCGAGCCCCTTGCTTCCCGTATCTGGGGACGTTCTGGTGGGTGGATCTGCCGATTGACCTACCCGAACGTCCTCAGATATCCCTCGGGAAGGGGGACGCCCACGACCCTGACACCTGTGGAGGAGCCGACATGAGCCACACCTGGGACCCCGACCGCTACCTCGCGTACGCCGACGAGCGGGGGAGGCCGTTCGTCGACCTGCTGGCGCGGGTGCACGCCGAGACGCCGCGGGTCGTCGTCGACCTGGGCTGCGGCCCCGGCAACCTCACCGCGCTGCTCGCCGACCGCTGGCCGAGGGCGTCGGTGACCGGCATCGACAGCAGTCCGCAGATGATCGCGGCGGCCCGGGAGGTCCTCGGCGTCACGTGGGAGGTCGCCGACCTGCGCGACTGGGCGCGGCCGGACCCGCTCGCGCTGCGTGCCCCGGTCGACGTGCTCGTCTCCAACGCCACTCTGCAGTGGCTGCCCGACCACCTCGCGCTGCTGCCGGACCTCGTCGACCGCGTGAGTCCCGGGGGTTGGTTCGCCTTCCAGGTGCCGGGAAACTTCGACGAGCCCAGCCACACCATCCGCGCCGACATCGCCGAGCGCGCGCCGTACGCCGAGCACGTGCGCGGCGTCGCGGTGCCGGCGAGCCACGAGCCGGCCGACTACGCCCGCCTCCTGCTGGACCTCGGGTGCGAGGTCGACGCCTGGGAGACGACGTACCTCCACGTGCTCACCGGCGACGACCCGGTCTTCGACTGGGTCTCTGGCACGGGCGCGCGCCCCACGATCCAGGCGCTGCCGGACGGGTTGCGCGGCGACTTCGAGGACGAGTTCCGCGCGCTGCTGCGCGAGGCCTACCCGGCCGACGCCGACGGGCGCGTGGTGATGCCGTTCCGCCGGATCTTCGTGGTCGCGCACAAGCCGGCCGGGGTGCGCGTGTGATGCGGCTGCACCACGTCCAGGTCGCCTGCCCGCCCGGCGGGGAGGACGGCGCACGTCGCTTCTACGCCGACGGGCTCGGGCTCACCGAGGTCGACAAGCCGGCCGACCTCGCGGCCCGCGGCGGCTGCTGGTTCCGGGCGTACGACGACGCGGGTGCGGTCGCAGCCGAGCTGCACGTCGGCGTCGAGGACCCGTTCGTGCCCGCCCGCAAGGCGCACCCGGCCTTCGTCGTCGACGACCTCGAGGCGGTCGCCGGTCGCCTGAGCGGACTGGGTTTCGAGGTCGACGAGAGCCAGCGCACCTCCTTCCCCGGCCACGTGCGCCTCCACGCCTTCGATGTCCACGGCAACCGGGTGGAGGTGCTTGCAGAGACCTCTGGTCCCGGTGGTGAGGGGACCTAGGCCCCTGTCCCGAGACAAACCCCCGGGGGTATATCTGGAGCATGACCAATTCATCCCCCAGGCTCCTCGTGCTCGGCGGCGGCACTGCCGGCACGATGGTCGCCAACAAGGTCCACAAGGTGCTGCCCGACTGGGACGTGACCCTCGTCGATCGCGACGACGTGCACGACTACCAGCCCGGCTACCTCTTCATGCCGTTCGGGATGAACACCCCCGAGCAGGTCCGCCGGTCGACGCGTCGCTTCATCGACCCCGCGACCCGGATCGTGACCGGCGAGGTCGACCGGGTCGACGCGGACGCCCGTCAGGTGGTGCTCGAGGGCGGCGAGGTCCTCGACTACGACCACCTCGTCATCGCGTCCGGCACCACGCCGCGCCCGGACCAGACCCCCGGCATGCTGGGCGAGGGCTGGCACAGGAGCGTCAACGAGTTCTACACCTTCGAGGGCTCCCTCGCGCTGCGTGACAACCTCGCCGCCTTCGAGGGCGGGCGCCTGGTCGTGCACATCACCGAGCTGCCCTTCAAGTGCCCCGTCGCGCCCTTGGAGTTCACCTTCCTCGCCGACGACTGGCTGCGCCAGCACGGCCTGCGCGATCGCACCGAGCTCGTCTTCGTGACCCCGCTGGACGGCGCGTTCACCAAGCCGGTCGCGAGCCGGGAGCTGGGCCACGCGCTCGAGGAGCGCGACGTGATCGTCGAGACCGACTTCATGGTCGAGTCGGTGGACCAGGACGCCAAGGTGCTGCGGTCCTACGACGAGCGCGAGGTGCCCTACGACCTGCTCGTGACGGTGCCGCTCAACATGGGCGCCGACTTCGTGGAGCGGTCCGGGCTGGGCGACGAGCTCAACTACGTCACCGTCGACAAGCACACCATGCAGTACCTCCCCCAGGGCGACCGTCCCGCGCACCCGGAGATCTTCGCCCTCGGCGACGCCGCCAACCTGCCGACCTCCAAGGCCGGCTCGGTGGCCCACTTCTCGGTCGAGGTCTTCATCGACAACCTGGTCCAGCTCGCCCACGGGCGCCCCATGACGCACTCCTTCGACGGTCACGCCAACTGCTTCGTGGAGTCCGGGCACGGCAAGGCCCTGCTGCTCGACTTCAACTACGAGACCGAGCCGCTCACCGGCACCTTCCCGGTCCCGGGCGTCGGTCCGCTGCGGCTGCTCAAGGAGAGCCGCTTCAACCATCTGTCCAAGCTGGCCTTCCGGCACATCTACTGGAACGCCCTGCTTCCCGGTCGGCCCCTGGGCCTGAAGCCCCAGATGTCCATGGCCGGCAAGCACCCCGAAGGCCCACCTGTCGCCGTGTCGGCGTCAATGAGAGAGGAATGAGCATGCCCACCACCATCGCCGGACGCTCGCTCGAGGTGAACGAGGAAGGTTTCCTCACCCACCCCGACGAGTGGACCGAGGACCTGGGACTCGAGCTGGCCCGGTTGATCGGCATCGAGATGACCGATGCCCACTGGGCGCCCATCCGGTTCCTGCGCACCGACTTCGCGGCCATGGGTGAGACCCCGACACTGCGTCGGGTCAGCACCCAGACCGGCATCGACGTGAAGAGCCTGTTCGGGCTCTTCCCCAAGAAACCCGCCAAGAAGATGGCCTACGTGGCCGGGCTGCCCAAGCCGAAGGGATGTGTGTGAGATGACCACCGACGTGACCACCCCCATGGTCGAGGAGGCCCCCTTCGTCCCGTCGTTCGACGACGAGGCGGAGTCCGGCCGCAAGCTGGCCATCATCTGCTCCAAGGGCAATCTCGACATGGCCTACCCGGCTCTGATCCTGGGCAACGCAGCCCTCGGTGAGGGCATCGAGGTGCACCTGTTCTTCACCTTCTGGGGCTTCGACATGATCAACAGGAAGACCCAGGGCGACCTGCAGTTCTCCTACCTCGGCAACACCGCCATGCACCCTCCTGGGATGTTCGGCGTGCACATGCCGCAGGGGATGGCCAGCCTGCCCGGCATGACGGCTGCGACGACCAAGATGATGAAGAAGCAGATCGCTGACCTCGACGTCCCCGAGGTGCCGGAGTTCCTGGAGATGATCCACGCCTCCGGTGGCCACCTGTGGGCGTGCCGGATGAGCGCCGACATGATGAAGCTGCACGAGGAGGACCTCATCGACGAGGTGGAGGGCATCATCTCGGCGAGCGACTTCATGGAGATCACCGACGGCGCCCAGCTGCTCTTCATCTGACCGGCCGTCCACCTGCGCGCGCCGCAAACCCGGGTGCGCGCCGGTGGCCGGATGGGGCACGATCCCCGGGTGCGCCTGCTGCTCATCACCGGTCCGCCCGCCGTCGGCAAGATGACGGTCGGCCGCGCCGTCGCGGACCGGTCCGCCTTCCGGCTGTTCCACAACCACCACACGATCGAGATGCTGCTCGACGTCTTCGACTACGGCACGCCTGCGTTCACCACCCTCAACGCCGAGTTCCGGCGCAGGGTGGTCGAGGAGGCGGCGCTGTCGGGGACCGACCTCGTCTTCACCTACGTCTGGGGGATGGACGCGGCGTCGGAGGCCGACTACCTGGAGCGCCTCGTCGCGCCGTACGACGGTCGCATCGCCGTCGTCGAGCTGGTCGCCGACCTGGACACCCGACTGGCGCGCAACCGCACCGAGCACCGTCTGGCCGAGAAGAAGTCCAAACGCGACGTCGACTGGTCCGACGCCAATGTCCTCGAGCTCGAGTCCGGCCACCGGATGACGTCGTCGCCCGGACTGGACGCGCCGGCGGAACGGTTGCTCGCGAGGTGGCCGCACCTGGTGCTCGACAACACCGACCTGCCCGCGGACGAGGCGGCCGACCGCATTCTGGCGTGGCTGGTTACTCAGCAGTAATATCGCGGCATGCCTGCCGTCCTGGACCTCTGGAAGAAGACCTCCGCCCTGCCCCTGGGCGACCGGGTCTTCTCGATCGCCTTCGCCCGCAAGGCGCCGTACTTCGCGAGCATCCGCCCGCGCTTCACCGTCATCGAGCCCCACCGCGCCGAGCTGGTCATCCGCGACCGTCGTCGCGTGCACAACCACATCGGCACCGTGCACGCGATCGCGCTGTGCAACGGGCTCGAGGCGGCGATGGGGGCGCTGGCCGAGGCGACCATCCCGCGCGGCCAGCGCTGGATCCCGCAGGGCATGGAGGTGACCTACACCGCCAAGGCGAGCGCCGACATCACCTGCATCGCCGAGACCGACCCCGAGCAGTGGCTCGCCGACGCCGGTGAGGGCTACCACCTGCCGGTGCGGGTGCGGGGCGTACGCACCGACGGCACCGTCGTGGTCGAGGGCGAGATCCGGCTCTGGGTGACCGCGAAGCGCTAGTTGCCGACCGGGCACTTCCTCGCGCTCCACCGCGGTGACCGGGCACTTCGTCGCGCTCCGCAGCGGTGACCGGGCACTTCCTCGCGCTCCACCGCCGTGACCGGGCACTTCGTCGCGCTCCGCGGCGACGGAAGTGCCCGCTCGGCATCCTTCAGCGGAAGGAAGTGCCCGCTCGGCGGCTCCCAGCGCGAGGAAGTGCCCGCTCGGCGTCAGACGCGCCCGGGCGTGAAGCCCGCGTCGTCGACGCCGGCGACGTTCGAAACCTGCAGGACCTTCTTCTCGCCGACGAAGCGCTTCTGCACCTTGTTGGCGACCATCGTCAGCGCGACGTTGGCCGCGATGTAGAGCGCAGCGAGCACGAACACCGTCGGCACCTGGTTGCCGAACTGCTGGTAGATCGCCTGGCCGACCTTGGTCAGGCCGGGAGCGGCCACCGCGTAGCCGAGGCTGGTGTCCTTGAGGGCCACCACGCACTGGCTGATGATCGCGGGGATCATGATCTTCACCGCCTGCGGGAGCAGGACGATGTTGGTCACCTGGGTCTTGCGCATGCCGATGGCGTACGCCGCCTCGGCCTGGCCCCTCGGCACCGCGAGGATGCCTGCGCGGAAGACCTCGGCGAGCACCGCGCCGTTGTAGAGCACCAGCGCGATCACCACGCTCCAGTAGGCGCCGCTGTCGCCGCGGTCGATGCCGTAGGCGTAGAAGATGAAGATCATCAGCAGGAGCACGGGAACGGCGCGGAAGAACTCCACGATCGCCCAGCTCGGCCAGCGGATGAGGGCGTGGTCCGACAGCTTGCCGACACCCAGGACGACACCCAGGACCACGGCGCCGATGACGGCGGAGAACGCCATCTGCAGCGTGGTGAGCAGTCCGTCGACCAGCAGTGCGGTGATGTAGCGGGGGGTCAGGAACGGCTCCCACTTGTCGAACTCGAACTGTCCGCGCTCGTAGAGGCGCCACAGCGCCAGGGCGATGAACACCGCCAGCACGACGCTGCCGAGGATGGAGTAAAGGCGGTGCCGCGCGATCGTGCGCGGTCCGGGGGCGTCGAAGAGGACTCCAGCGGACATCAGGCAATCCTCCAGCGGCGCTCGAGCCGGTTGGCGATGAACGACAGGACCTCGACCAGCACCACGAACACGAAGGCGAAGACCAGGAAGATCTCGATGCGCTGGGTGGCGTAGTCGTTGTTGAGCGACCGCATCCGGGCGAAGGCCTCGAACACGCCGAGTGCGCCGGCGACGGTGGTGTTCTTGAGCAGCGCGATCTGCACGCTCGCGAGCGGCGGCACGGAGGCGCGGAACGCCTGGGGGAGCACGACCTCGCGCATCACCCCGGCGAAGGGGAGACCGATGGCACGCGCTGCCTCGGCCTGTCCGAGCTGCACGGCGTTGATGCCGGAGCGGATCGCCTCGCAGACGAAGGCCGCGGTGTAGACGGTGAGGCCGACGACGCAGGCGGTGAAGAGGTTGTTGAGCCGGATGTCACCGAACTGCACGTCGACGAAGTTGAAGTTGAGCCCGATCTTCGGGGCGGCGATGCGGAAGAAGATCAGCACGATCAGCAACGGCGTGTTGCGCACGATCGTGACGTAGGTGGCGGCGGCGAGCCGGAGCACCGAGATCGGACCGACGCGCAGGGCGGCGAGGAGGGTGCCGAGCACGAGCGACAGCACGCCGGAGATGACGAACAGCAGGAGCGTGTAGGTGAAGGCGCGCACCACCGCGTCGAGATTGTCGAGAACTGCGTCCACGGGTGCTCGCGCCTCCGGTCTTCCTCGGTCTTCGTGGTCGTGGGTCGGGCAGTGCGACCACGGGGTGGCCCGCAGGCCACCCCGTGGTCAGGGGTCGATCAGGCGCACTCGTCGAGCGTCGGGGGCTCCGGCGTCTCGACGTCGTCGCCACCGAGGGTGGCCTCGAAGGCGGCGGCCCAGTCGCCGTTCTCGAAGGACTCCTCGAGGACGCCGTTGATCCACTCGCACATCTCGGGGTACTCGAGGGAGTAGCCGACGCCGATGTTCTCCTCGGAGAACTCCTCGCCGACGACCTTGAGCTCGCCCTCGTTCTGCGCGGCGAGGCCGAGCAGGATCGAGCCGTCGGTCGACATGGCCTCGACCGAGCCGTTGAGGACGTCCTCGGCGCACTGCGAGTAGGTGTCGGCAGGGGCGCCGATCGCGCCGGCGGCCTCGACGTTCTCGAGGGAGGTCGAGCCGCTGGCCGAGCAGACCTCTTCGCCCTTGAGGTCCTCGATGCCGGTGATGTCGCTGTCGGCGGAGACCAGGACCTGCTGGCCGGTCACGAGGTAGGGGCCGGTCTGGCCGACGATCTGGCGGCGCTCGTCGGTGATCGAGTAGCTCGCGAGGACCAGGTCGACGCGACCGGCCTCGAGGTAGGGCTCGCGGTTGTCGGAGATGGTCTCCTCCCACGTGACCGCGTCCGAGCTCGGGTCGATGCCGAGGTCGGCGACGAGCAGCTTGGCGATCTCCACGTCGAAGCCGCTCGGGACGTCGGCGGAGGCGTCCTTGAAGCCCAGGCCGGGCTGGTCGTACTTCACGCCGATGGTGATCTCGCCGGCCTCGGCGAGCTCGGCCATGCGGCTGCCCTCCTCGAACTTGCCCTCCTCGACCTCCTCGGCCTGGACGTCGACGCCCTCGCTGTCCTCGCCGGCGTCACCGCACGCGGCCAGCGACAGGGCGAGCCCCGCCGCGGCGACGAGCGCCTTGGTCCTGGTGAATCGCATTGCTTCTCCTTCTGTCCCGAGCCGGAACGAGTCCGGCCTCCGTGGTTGTGGATCAGTGAGTCAGTGCTTGAGGATCTTGCCGAGGAAGTCCTTGGCGCGGTCCGAGCTGGGGTTGGTGAAGAACTCCTCGGGGGTGTTCTCCTCGACGATGGCGCCGTCGGCCATGAAGACCACGCGGTCCGCGGCGGTGCGCGCGAAGCCCATCTCGTGGGTCACCACGACCATCGTCATGCCCTGCTCCGCGAGGTCGACCATGACGTCGAGGACCTCCTTGATCATCTCCGGGTCGAGCGCGGAGGTCGGCTCGTCGAAGAGCATCACCTTCGGCTCCATGGCCAGGGCGCGGGCGATCGCCACGCGCTGCTGCTGGCCGCCGGAGAGCTGGGCGGGGTACTTCTCGGACTGGTGGCCGACGCCGACGCGGTCGAGGAGCTCACGGGCCTTCTTCTCCGCAGCCTCCTTCTTCATCCCGCGCACCTTGATGGGGCCGAGGGTGACGTTCTCGAGGATCGTCTTGTGGGCGAAGAGGTTGAAGCTCTGGAAGACCATGCCGACCTCGGCGCGCAGCGCCGCGAGCTCCTTGCCCTCCTGGGGCAGCGGCTGCCCGTCGAGGGTGATGGTGCCCTCGTCGATGGTCTCGAGGCGGTTGATCGTGCGGCACAGGGTCGACTTGCCCGAGCCCGACGGCCCGATCACCACGACGACCTCGCCGCGGGTGACGGTGAGGTCGATGTCCTTGAGGGCGTGGAGCGCGCCGAAGTGCTTCTGGACGTCGCTCAGCACGACGAGGGGCTCGCCCCGCCCGGCGCTGGCGGGTGCGGATTCCTGCGCGGTCATAGCGGCAACCTATCCGCACGTAGCCCCGGCGGGCTATCGATCACCGCCCACCCGGGCCATCACAAAGTGGTGACGATTCCCGCGTCCGGGTCCCACCGGCGCAGCGAGGCGAGGGTGATGACGGCGTCTGCGTGACCCACGGCCTCCAGCGCCGCCGGCACGTCGGCACGGTCCAGGCGTCGTGCCAGCGTGACGTGCGGCAGCCACCCCGCGTGCTGCACGTCCGGCACCGCAGCGCGCAGGTCGAGCACCGCGCGCACCAGTGCGTCGGGCACGTCGACGAGGCGTACGAGCGAGACGCGGGCGCCGCCGAGCAGCGCCACGCCGGCCGGTCGCACCTGCACCGGGAGCAGCGCCGCGACCAGGTCGACGGCCCGCGCCTCGTCCTCGGCACGCAGGACCGGCGCCGCCACCACGGTCACGTGCGGGCTGTTGGTCGCGCCGCGGTGGTCGAGCTGTGACGGCAGCCCGGCGTCGCGCAGCGCCTGCCAGTCACGGCGTACGACGTCGCAGCCGGCGTCGTCGGGCAGCAGCTCGAGCGCGTGCATCCGGGGCATGCCCGCGAGCCTAGGCGTCGGGCGACCTCGCTCAGGCGGACTTCCTCGCGACCTTGCGTCCGCGGGTGACGCGCACCGACTCCTGCGACGAGGCGTCGAAGACGCGGACCCAGTCGACCTGCGCGGTGTCGGAGAACTCGTCGGCGGTCAGCTCGTGGAGCTCCCAGTCGGAGGTCAGGTTCGACAGCACGAGGTACTGGTCGGCCTGCGAGACCGCGCCGGTCTCGCGGTAGTACTCACGCCCGTCGACGCGGAAGATGTACTCCGTAGGGGTCCACTCGACCGAGAACACGTGGAACTCGTCCCACCACGAGCGGTTCTTGCCCAGCACCTGGCGGGCGTCCTTGAAGGTGTCGCCGAGGCTGATCTTGTCCCAGCCGGCCTCGTAGTAGTGGATGTGCGAGCCGATCGTCTCGTTGTCGCGGCCGTTCTCGCCGAAGAACTCCATGACGTCGATCTCCGCGCCGGCGGCGGGCACGCCGTCGGTGTACTTCGTGCCGCTGGGCAGCAGCCAGAGGCCGGAGTGCATGCCCTTGGCGCGCTGCGGCTTGATGCGCGCGGCGACGATGCCGTGGCGGAAGAAGCGGGTGTGCTCCGTGGCGACCTGGCTGTTGAGCAGGTAGGGGCTGGTGCCCGAGGTGCGGGTCGAGGTGTAGTCGCACGGCAGGCCGGCGCGTGCCGGGTCGAGCGCGACGCCGAGGTGCAGTACGCCCTCGCCGACGCGGCGTGCCGACGGGTCGACGCGGGCGCAGGTGCGGGGGGCGTACACGCTCTCGTGCTCGCGCTTCTGGTCGTTCCACACGGTCGTGTCCAGGGCGGTGCCGGAGAAGGTGTCCTCGAACTGCGGCGACCAGCGGGTGCTGGTCACGCTGCCGGTCACCCAGGTGCGCCCGCCAGTGGTGGTGCGGGCGCGGTAGGTGCCTGCGGCCGGGGAGAAGGCGGCCGAGCCCCAGCTGTCCTCGGTGCTGGTGGTGACGGCCTTCCAGCCACGCGCGGTCCGGCGCTCGAGGGTGACCTTGCGGCCCGGGTCGGCCGGCGTGAAGGTGGCGACGAGCGAGCCGTTGTCCGACGGGGCCGCGGGGGAGAGGCCGGGCTGGACGATCGGCGGCAGCGAGGCGAGCGTGCCGCGCACCGACACCTTGCGCGCCTTCGTGCCCGTGCCGCCCTTGCCCCCGTGCTTGCTGCCCTGCTTGGCACCCTGCTTGCTGGACTGCGCTCCCTCGGCGTGGGCAACGACCTGGAGCGATGAAAGCAACAGGACGGTGACAACGAGTCCGAACGATCCCATCCGCGTGAAACGGGCGGCGGCGGTGCGGACGAGGGCGCTGCTGAGGCTCACGAGACTCTCCTGATCAGCGGGGCGGCGGCGCCCGGACCGCCAGCGTTCGGGGGATGGGTTGTTACCGCTTTGTGGATGACTTGACCTGATCTTGATGAGACACGGGACAAAACTAGTCATTACTGAGGAGTAATGACCCATATGTGCACGGAAATAGTCTGGACGGGTGGCGTGGCGGTGTGCCCGGCCGTCGGGACTGGGCGGCACGTCGCGGGATTCCCGCGGCCCCGGGCGCTCGCCGTACGCTGGACGGGTCATGAACGCACCCCACGCACCCGCGCGCACCTACGAGGTCAAGACCCACGGCTGCCAGATGAACGTCCACGACTCCGAGCGGCTCAGCGGCCTGCTGGAGGACGCGGGCTACGTCCGGGCCGGGCGCGAGGAGCAGGCCGACGTCGTCGTCTTCAACACCTGCGCGGTGCGCGAGAACGCCGACAACAAGCTCTACGGCAACCTCGGCCAGCTCGCCTCGGTCAAGGCGGTGACTCCCGGCATGCAGATCGCCGTCGGCGGCTGCCTGGCCCAGAAGGACCGCGAGACGATCACGACGAAGGCCCCGTGGGTCGACGTCGTCTTCGGCACCCACAACATCGGCTCGCTGCCGGTGCTGCTGGAGCGGGCGCGGGTGGCCGAGGAGGCCCAGGTCGAGATCCTGGAGTCCTTGTCGGTGTTCCCCTCGACGCTGCCGACGCGGCGCGAGTCGGCGTACGCCGCCTGGGTGTCGATCTCGGTCGGGTGCAACAACACGTGCACCTTCTGCATCGTCCCGTCGCTGCGCGGCAAGGAGAAGGACCGCCGCCCCGGCGAGATCCTCGCCGAGGTCGAGGCGCTCGTCGCCGAGGGCGTCACCGAGATCACCCTGCTGGGCCAGAACGTCAACGCCTACGGCGTGGAGTTCGGCGACCGGCAGGCCTTCTCCAAGCTGCTGCGCGCCTGCGGGCAGGTCCAGGGCCTGGAGCGGGTGCGCTTCACCTCACCGCACCCGGCGGAGTTCACTGACGACGTGATCGAGGCGATGGCCGAGACGCCCAACGTGATGCCGTCGCTGCACATGCCGCTGCAGTCCGGCTCCGACAAGGTGCTGCGCGACATGCGCCGGTCCTACCGGTCCTCGAAGTTCCTCGGCATCATCGAGCGGGTCCGCGCGGCCATCCCGGACGCGGCGATCACCACCGACATCATCGTCGGCTTCCCCGGTGAGACCGAGGAGGACTTCCAGGCCACGCTCGACGTGGTCCGCGCCGCGCGCTTCTCCTCCGCCTTCACCTTCCAGTACTCCAAGCGCCCCGGCACGCCCGCCGCGACGCTCGACGACCAGGTCGCGCCGGAGGTCGTCAAGGACCGCTACCTGCGCCTGGCCGCCGTCGTCGACGAGGTCGCCTGGGCCGAGGGCAAGCAGCTCGTCGGGCGCACCGTCGAGCTGATGGTGTCCGAGGGCGAGGGCCGCAAGGACCTCGCGACCCGTCGCCTGTCCGGGCGGGCGCCCGACAACCGCCTGGTGCACTTCGAGGCCGACTTCTCCGCGGTGCCCGAGTCCTCCGTGCGCCCGGGCGACATGGTCTCCGTGTCGGTCACCTACGCGGCTCCGCACCACCTCGTCGCCGACGGCCCGATCCGGTCCGTACGCCGCACGCGCGCCGGCGACGCGTGGGAGCGGCGTACGTCCGCGCCCGTCGCGCCGACGGGGGTCGGGCTCGGGATGCCGAGCGTCGGGGTGCCTGCGCCCCTGCCTCCCGCGCCTGCTTGCGGTTGAGGGTCCTGGGCCGGCCGGGCTCTGTCGCGTTCCCCGGCTACCCGGTGATCGCAACCGTTGCGCGGTCACCGTGGTGCGGAATCCGCACCACAGCGACCGCACAAGCCTCACCCCGCCAGGTCCAGCGAGCCCGGGCAGTCGGGGCAGCGGGTCGGCCGGCCCCACCAGCCGCGGGCCGCGAACAGCCGCCCGAGGCGTACGGCGGTCTCGCACGGACGCCCGAACACCTGCCCCCATCCCAGGCGTACGGTCGTGAGACGGTCCGCCGCGGCGTCGAGGTCGCGATCGAGGTCGGCGTCGTGCTGGGCGGCGGACGAGTGCCAGAGCCGCCCGTCGAGCTCGACGGCCTGGTCGAGCCCGGGGTAGACGACGTCGCGGTAGAGCGGACCGTGCCGCGAGTCGCGCACCTGCCGCTGGCCGTCGGGCAGGCCGTGAGCGCGCTCGACCCGCGTGAGGTAGCCGTGCTCGAGCACCGAGCAGGTGCCGCGGTCGAGGTCGCTGAGCACCGCGCGCAGGAAGTCGCGCCGGCCCACGCGAGGTCGCAGGTCGAGGGTGTCGCGGATGCGGATCGGCAGGGTGCGGCGCGCCTGCACGGCGTCGGCGAGCACCGCGACCGCTCCGAAGTCGTCCGGCTTCGCGACCGCCACGTCGATCAGGGCCTCCTCGATCGCGACGCGTGGGGGGCTGGTGTTCCACATGACGCGGTCGGCGAAGCCGGCCATCCGGTGCAGCCGGTATCCCGTCGGCACCCGCACGTGCTGGTCGCGGTCGACGGCGAGGTGGATCACGGAGTCGTCGCGTCCGGCACGGCCCGGTCCGTCAGCGGCCCGCAGGGCGCTGTCGTGCGAGAGCGCTGCGGGCCAGGCGAGGTGTACGCCGACCCACGCGCGCTGCAGCCAGGTGAGGTCGCCGGTGTGGTCGACGAACACCCCGTCGTGGACGCGTACGAGGTCGCGCCGGCGTACGAGCCGCTGCAGGTCGTGCGGCTTCAGCCGGGCGTCGGCGACGAGCTGGCGCCGTGACACGACCCCGGACTGCAGGGCGAGCAGGTCGGCGTACGCAGCGAGGTCCATCGCCCCATCGTCGGCAGCCGTGCGCCACCTCCGCCACCACCGGCGCTCGGTCTGTGGACAACCGTTGTGCGGTCACTGTGGTGCAGGATCCGCACCACGGAGACCGCGCTGTCGTCGCGATCACCGGGTAGCCGGGGATCGCGACAGACGGCGGGCGGGCGGACGCCGCCGACAAGCGTGACGGGGGAGACCATCAGGCAGGAGGCTCCGGCGACCCGTCCTCGGCCTCCTGGCCCGCCTCGGGCGAGCCGGACGAGCCGGACGAGCCGGACGCACCCGCCTCCTCGTCGGAGGCAGCCTCGCCCTCAGGGGCCTGCGACTTGTCGTCGGCCTCGGAGATCTCCTCGGGCAGCACGTCGTCGACGGCGGGGTTGTCGTCGGGGTCGAGGTCGCGGGCCAGGCCGTTGTCGGCCGGGTCGTCGTGGAGTGCGTCCACGCCGCCGGGGACCAGCTGCGGCTCCTCGGCGTAGGGCTCGGGCATCGGGCTCAGCTCGTCGTTGCTCATCGGGTTCCCTCCCATGGGTCGATCCTGCATCTTGACCACCTGCATGATGTCGTGGCCACCCCCGAGGGGCGGGGCCTCACCCTGCCGGGCGGTCCCAGCCGAAGGTCAGGTAGCCCGTGCCGGACGACAGGTGGGCCAGGGCGTGCGCCTCGTGCGGCACCATCGGCGAGGGGAGGGAGTCGAGGGGGAACCACCCGATCCCGGCGCACTTCTCCGGCTCCACGACGCGCGGCTCGCCCACCCACGAGCGCGCGGTGAAGAACCAGTCGACCCGCTCCTCGATCGCCGCGGCGTGCTGGGTGCGCTGCATCGTGAAGGCGAACTCCAGCGCGACGTCGGTGACGCCGAGCTCCTCGAGCGCCTCGCGGCGCGCAGCGTCGTACGCCGTCTCGCCGCGCTCCACGTGCCCGGCCGCGGCGGCTGCCCAGTGGCCCGGCATGTAGGGCACGGGGCCGCGCTGCTGGAGCAGCACCTCGGTGCCGCCGACGCCGTCGCGCAGGAGGTAGACGTAGGAGGCGGGGACGAGGGCGAAGCGGTCGGTCACGCGTCCTTGTCGGGATCGGCGCGGTGGGGATCGACCGGGTCGCCGTGGGACTTGGCTGATCCGGGGCCGATGTCGTCGTTCTTGCCGTCGAGCTGGTCGAGCGCGTCGCGCGCCTTGCCGGTGGCCTTGTCGATCTTGTCGGCGTGCTTGCCGCCGGTCTTCTCGTTGACGACCGCACCGGCCTTGTCGATGCCCTGGGCGATCTTGTCGCCGTGGTCGTCGACGGCCTGCGTGAGCTTCGCCTTCGCCTTGTCCAGGAAACTCATGAGCGTCCCTCGCTTCGTCCGCCCACCCCGGCGGGTGGGTCCTGCTGCGAGCGTAGCCGTGCTGGGACAATGGACCCATGCCCCAGCCGATCGTCGCCCTCGTCGGCGCGACGGCGTCCGGCAAGACCGGGCTGAGCCTCGACCTCGCCGAGCGCCTGGGCGGCGAGGTGGTCAACACCGACGCCATGCAGGTCTACCGCGGCATGGACGTCGGCACGGCCAAGCTCCCGGAGGCCGAGCGCCGTGGCATCGCCCACCACCTCCTCGACGTCCTCGACGTCACCGAGCCCGCGACCGTCGCGCTCTTCCAGGAGTGGGCGCGCGACGCCGTCGCCGACATCCGCGGTCGCGGCGCCACCCCGGTGCTGGTCGGCGGCTCCGCCCTCTACACCCGCGCCATCGTCGACCGCTTCGACTTCCCCGGCACCGACGAGTCGCTGCGCCGCGAGCTCGAGGCCGAGCTCGAGCGGCTCGGCGGCCCCGCACTGCACGCGCGGCTGGCAGGCGTCGACCCCGAGGCCGCAGCGCGGATCGAGCCCGACAACGGGCGTCGCGTCGTACGCGCCCTGGAGGTCATCGCGCTGACGGGCCGCCCGTACAGCGCCAGCCTCCCCCGCTTGGAGTACGCCGACCCGCTGACCGTGCAGGTCGGTGTCGACATCGACCGGCCGACCCTCGATGAGCGGATCGCGCGCCGGGTCGAGGAGATGTTCGCGACCGGCTTCGTCGAGGAGGTCGAGGCGCTGCTGGCGCGCGGGCTCGCGGAGGGGCGTACGGCGTCGCGGGCGATCGGCTACCGCGAGGTGATGGGCCACCTCGCCGGCGACCGCACGCTCGCCGAGGCGGTCGAGCAGACCACCACCGCCACCCGCCGCTTCGCCCGGCGCCAGGACTCGTGGTTCCGCAAGGACCCGCGCATCGTGTGGGTCGCCCACGACGACCCCGACCGGGTGGAGAAGGCGGTCGGGGCGGTCGAGCGGCTCAGCTGACGCGCACCGGCTCGCGCCGTACGCCGGCGGGGCGCGCGGCGTCGGACGCGCCGAGGTCGGCGGCCTCCCGGATCCAGGCGGCGAGCTGCTCCTCGCTGCGCCCGCGGACGTCGGCGTAGCGGGTCACCTTCGTGGGCTTGATGCCGCAGAACTCCATCGTGCGTCCGCGCACCTGCTTGACGGTGCTGTCGCCGACGAGCGGGAGGTACCACCGCGGCGAGTCGGAGGAGACCGCGAGCCGCCCGGTGCGACCGGCGAGGAGGCCCTCGGGCATGCCGTTCTCCTTGTAGCGGAAGGCCCAGCCGCGCTCGAGGGTGCGGTCGAAGAAGCCCTTGAGCAGCGCCGGCACGGACCCCCACCACAGCGGGGTGAAGACCGCGACGTGGTCGGCCCACGCGAGCAGCTCCTGGGCGCGGACCAGGTCGGGCTCGAGTGCCTGCGGGGCGCGGTAGCCAGTGCGGAGGGAGAGGTCGAAGTCGAGGTCGCGCAGCACGAGCGGGACCGCCGCCTCGCCCGCGCCCTCCGCGTACGACTCGGCGAGGCGGGAGGTGAGCGACTGCGGGTCGGGGTGGGAGTCGATGACGAGGACGTGACGCATGACGGGCTCCATCTGGACAGTGACAAGAATCTGGACACCGCCCACATTGAAGTAGGATGTTGCTCATGTCAAGATCCCTGCCGAAGAACGCCGGCGGCTACCACCACGGGAACCTCCAGGCAGCGCTCGAGGACGCAGCGCTCGACCTCCTGGAGACGACCTCCGCGGCGAAGATCAGCCTCCGTGAGGTGGCTCGCCGCGCCGGGGTCAGCCACAACGCGCCCTACCATCACTTCGGCGACCGGGCGGCGCTGCTCCGCGCGCTCGGCGTACGCGGCATGGCCGCTCTGCTCGCCGCGCAGGAGGAGGCGGTCGCGACCGCCGACGGCACTGTGGCGAAGGTGCGCGCCCTCGGGCTCGCCTACGTCCGCTACGCAGCGACGCACCCGCAGGCGTTCGCGCTGGTCTTCGACCCCGACTACTGCGCCGCCGGCACGCCCAGCGCCGAGATGGCGCCGCTGATCGCCCGCAACGAGGAGCTCCTCGGCGACCTCGTCGGCGAGCTGGTGGAGGAGCCCGGCTACGAGGGCCGCGACCCCACCGCGCTGTCGGCCGCCCTCTGGTCGACCGTGCACGGCATGGCCCAGCTCATCACCCTCGGCCACCTGCCGCCGGAGGCTGCCGAACCTGCGCTCGACGCGCTCGTCCGCTGACCCAGGGCGGCAATTCCGGTCGGGTGCACCACCGCCCGCCGGTGGCACGCTGGACCGATGGCGACGATCTACTACACCGGCTGCACCCTCGACGGCTTCATCGCGACCGACGACCACTCGCTCGACTGGCTGATGTCGCGCGACATCGACCCCGACGGGCCGATGGGCTACCCCGGCTTCCGCGAGCGCCTCGGTGCCTGCGTCATGGGCGCCACGACCTGGCAGTGGATCCTCGACCACGACGACGACCCGTGGGGGCCGCTGCCGACGTGGGTGATGACGCACCGCACCTTCCCGGAGGCTCCGGACAGCGTGCGCTTCGCCCGCGACGACGTACGCCGTGTGCACGCCGCGATGACCGAGGCGGCCGACGGCAAGGACCTGTGGGTCGTGGGCGGGGGAGACCTCGTCGGCCAGCTCCACGACGCCGGGCTCCTCGACGAGGTGTGGCTGCAGTACGCCCCGGTGACCGTGGGCAGCGGCGCGCCCGTCCTGCCGCGCCACGTCGAGCTGCGGCTCGAGGAGGTCGCGCGCAACCGGGACTTCATGTGCGGGCGCTACGAGGTGGTGCGCTGACCCCTCCCGGCGGACGTGGACAGAGCCTGCCGCGGCAGGCAGGGTGGTCGCAACGACTCTCGGGAGGAACCCCATGCCCCACCTCGCCCGCCGCGTGAGCGCCACCGTCTCGGCCAGCGGACTCGCCGTCGCTGCCGTCCTCGTCGGGTCGCCGGCACCGGCCGAGCCCGCGGCCCAGCAGTCCGCCGTCTCGGAGCGCCCCACCGTCAAGGACCCGTTCGCGGTCGGCACGGGAGGCGCGATCAGCACCGTCGACCCCGAGGCCAGCGCTGCGGGGCTCAAGGTGCTCAAGGCCGGCGGCAACGCGGTCGACGCCGCCGTCGCGGCCGCCGCGACCCTCGGCGTCACCGAGCCCTACAGCGCGGGCATCGGCGGTGGCGGCTACTTCGTCTACTACAACGCGAAGTCCGGCAAGGTCCGCACCCTCGACGGCCGCGAGACCGCCCCGATGCGGATGCCCGACGACGCCTTCATCGACCCGGCGACGGGCAAGCCCTACAACTTCACCCCCGAGCTGGTCACCAGCGGCGCGAGCGTCGGCACGCCCGGCACGCTCGCCACGTGGGACAAGGCGCTGGCCAACTGGGGCACGCTCTCCCTGGCCGACGCCCTGGCCCCGGCCACGAAGGTCGCGCGCCGCGGTTTCCGGGTCGACGAGACCTTCCGCCAGCAGACCCTCGACAACGAGGTGCGGTTCGCAGCGTTCAAGGACACCAAGAAGCTGTTCCTGCCGAAGGGCGACGCCCCGGCGGTCGGGACGGTCTTCCGCAACCCCGACCTCGCCGAGACCTACGACCTGATCGCCAGGCGCGGCACCAAGGCGTTCTACCGCGGCAAGCTCGCCCGCATCATGTCCGACGTGGTGCGCAAGCCGCGCACCACGAGGAACACCGACCTCCCGGTGCCGCCCGGCTGGCTGACCCCCCGCGACCTGCGCGACTACCGCGTCCGCTCGCAGCGGGCCACCCGCACGACCTACCGCGGCCACGACGTCTACGGCATGGCGCCGTCGTCGTCGGGAGGCACCACCGTCGGCGAGGCCCTCAACATCCTCGAGCGCTACGACCTCTCCGCCATGACGCCCCAGCAGGCGCTGCACCACTACCTCGAGGCCAGCGCGCTGGCGTTCGCCGACCGCGGGAAGTACCTCGGCGACCCGGCCTTCGTCGACGTGCCGGTCAAGCGCCTGCTCGACGACACCTACGCCGCCGAGCGCGCCTGTGCCCTCGACCCGGCCAGGGCGGCCACCAAGCCGGTCGCGGCGGGCGACGTGACGGCGTACGACGGGGTGTGCGGACCGGCGACCACGAAGGGCACCACCGACGCCGACACCGAGAACATCTCCACCACCAACCTCACCGTCGCCGACCGGTGGGGCAACGTCGTGGAGTACACCCTCACCATCGAGCAGACCGGCGGCTCCGGCATGGTCGTGCCCGGTCACGGCTTCCTGCTCAACAACGAGCTGACCGACTTCTCGACCGTGTACGCCGCCGGCGACCCGAACCGGATCCAGCCGGGCAAGCGCCCGCGCAGCTCCATGTCGCCGACGATCGTGCTCAAGGACGGCAAGCCCTTCCTGGCGCTCGGCTCGCCCGGCGGATCGACGATCATCACCACGGTCCTGCAGGTGCTCGTGAACCGGATCGACCTCGGCATGACGATCGAGGAGGCGATCGCGGCTCCGCGCGCTGCGCAGCGCAACACCGCGAGCGTGACCGCCGAGCCGGCGTTCATCGCGGCCTACGGTCCGGCGCTCACCGCCCTCGGGCACACGCTGGTCCCGGCGGGCGACGCGTTCACCAGTGCGGCGGAGATCGGTGCGGCCACGGCGATCGAGCTCGGTCCCCGCAAGCGGATGACCGCAGTGGCCGAGCCCAGCCGTCGCGGCAAGGGGTCCGCCAAGGTGGTCGACCCCCGCTGAGCCCGCAGGTCGACCCGGCCGTCAGCCGCCCGCGGCGTCCGGGTCGACCAGGCGGAGACGTACGGCGGTGATGAGGATCTGGGTCCGCGACCGGGCCCCGAGCTTCGCGCCGACGTTGGACATGTACTGCTTGACCGAGCCCGCGGAGAGGTACATCCGCTCGGCGATCTGCTGGTTGGTGAGGCCGTGGGCCAGCCACTGGAGCAGCTCGAGCTCGCGCGGGGTCAGGTCGGGCACGCTGCGCGCGAGAGGTGGCGCTCCCTCGGCGACCATCGACGCCACCAGCTCGCGCCGGACGGGCCCGGACAGCGGCATCTCACCGTCGAGGGCCTGCCGCATCCCGGTGCGCAGCAGGTCGCTGGTCGCGTCCTTGAGCAGGTAGCCCGAAGCACCTGCGCGCAGGGCGGCGACCACGTGGTCGGCGGTGCCGAAGGTCGTGATGACCACGATGCAGGCCCCGGGCCACCGCCGACAGATCTCCGCGGTGGCCTCGATGCCCGACATCCGGGGCATCTGGATGTCCATGAGGACCAGGTCGGGACGGAGCTCGCCGTAGCGCTCCACGCCCGCGAGCCCCGTCGCTGCCTCGCCGCAGACCTCGAAGCCGTCGAGGTGGTCGATGATCGAGCGGTAGGAGCTCCGCACCACGTCGTCGTCGTCGACGACGAGCACCTGCGCTGCGACCCCCACGCCGCCACCCTAACCGGCGCGGGGAGCGGGCCGGTCGCACAGTCTGGCCGAAAGTGAATGCCGCGGCACCCTCGACGGACTCGATACTCCGGAGGTCAGAACGACCCACCACCCGAGAACGGACCACCCATGATCCGCACCGCCACCCGCCTGTTCACCACTGCCGCCGTCGCCCTCGTCCTCGCCGCCGGGGTCCAGCCGGCGCACGCGGTCGTCGGCCCCGTCGTGGACGAGGGGACCAACGGCTTCCTCTGCACGATCCTCAAGTTCCGCTGCCCGTGATCATCGACCCCTCCCGGCACGTCGCGGCCGGGAGGGGCGGGCCGCGTGCCGTGCTCCTCGCGAGGTAGGGCTCGTGCCAGACTGGGCTCCGACATGAGTGGCGCTCGGGGGAGCAGTGCGGATGGCAGCGAGGACGTCGGTCGACGCGGTGGCTCCCGCACCCACTGACCACCGGCTGATCGCCCGGCTGGTGCTGGCCACGTTCATGCTGCTCGACGCCGCCGACTTCCCCTACCGCCTGGTCATCGGTGAGGGCCCCGAGGAGCCGTGGGCACCGGGTCTGCACCGTCTCGCCGGCCTCGTCGCCTGCCTGTCCCTGCTCTGGGGGTGGCACCGCGTCCTGGTGGTCTCGACCATGGTGACGGCGGGCTTCGTCGTCGTCCGACAGGAGATCACCGGGTTCGAGCTCTGGTGGCTGCCCATCGCGGTGGCCCTGGCGTCGGCCCGTCGCTCGGCGCCGCTCCTCGTCGCGGTCGCCGCGATCTGCGGCGTGTTCTCGGTGTGGACCTACGAGACCCAAGGGCACACGGCCGTGGTGGGGATCCTCACCCTCTGCGCGCTGGGGGTCCTCGCCGGGCTGGCGGTCGGCTTCGTCACGACCCAGCGCTCCGCCGCGGACGCCCGCGTCGAGGCCCTGCGCGCGGAGAACGCGCGCCTGAGGCGGGACGAGAGGCGCCTGCTCGCCGCCGACCTCCGCACGGCGACCGAGGGGCTCTTCAGCCACGCCCGCCGAGAGAGCGCCAGGAGCCTCGCCAGCACGGAGCCGGCGGACCTGCACCGAGCGCTCCACGCGGTGCGCGACGACGCCAGTGCCGCGCTCGCGAGCCTGCGCCGGCTGCTGGAGGTCCTGCGGGCCACGGAGGTCGAGGCCGGCACCGAGCGGGCCTCGCTCGAGCGGCAGGCAGCGACGAGGCTCCGGAGCGTGCGGTTGGCCGCCGCCGTCAGCCTCGCGGGTCTCGCCGCGGCGGGAGCACTGCGGGCCGCGCCCGGGCTCGCCCCCCATGAGTGGACGCTGGTCGTGGCGCTCCTCGTGGCGGCACTCACCTGTGTGCGCCCCGCGTGGGGTGCGCCCGCCGGGCTGCTCGTGCTGGCTTCGACGTTGTTCGTCGACGCGACGGCGTGGGTCGTCGCGGTGTCCGTCACCGCCGTGGTGGCCGCGGTCGCCCTTGCGCCGTGGCGTACGCCGTGGCGGCTCGGCGCGCTGGGCGGGGTCCTGGCCTACACCCTGCAGCGGCTCCTCCTCGGAGGAGCGGACACGCTCCACGACCTGGCCGCCGTCGCCGCCGGAGCGCTCGGAGCCACCCTCATGGCGCTGGCCGTGCGCGACTACCTCCACACGATGCGCCGCTGGACCTCCGACGAGGAGCGGCTCGCCTCCGAGCGCGCCGACATCGGGCCGGGGGAGCGCACGTCGCTGGCCCGGGACCTGCACGACCAGCTGGGGCACCAGCTGTCGCTCGTCGCGCTGCAGGTCAATGCCGTCGACCACGTCCGCGACCCGGACCGCCTGCGTGAGGTGCTGGGCCGGATCGACGCCACCCTCGCGGCTGCGTCCGGCGAGCTGGAGGTGCTCCTCTCGGTGATGTCGGCCGCCCCCGCGAGCGCGGGTGCGTCGGGTCCGCTGGTGACTCCGTCGGTCGTCTCCCGCGTGATGGGCGACAAGCTCGCGGAGCACGGCCACGACGCCGAGATCGTCGTGGACCCCGCTGTCGACGAGGTCGACCCGACGACCCGGCTCACCGTCGTCCGCGTGCTGCAGGAGGCCACGACCAACGTGCTGCGTCACGGCGCCCCGGGGGGCGAGGTCCGCGGACACATCGGCGTCGGCGACGACACGGTGCGGCTGACGATCAGCAACTCGGTGCCCTCCGGAGCGGCCGGGGGGCAGCTGGCGCACCTGTCCAGCGGCTACGGGCTCCGCGGCATCCGCGAGCGCGTGGCGGTCTCCGGCGGCACCTTCTCTGCGGGGACCGTCGGGCCGCGGTGGTGCGTCGCGGTGACGCTGCCGGTCGCTCCCGTGGTCGCGGTCGCGCGCGGCCGACACGCGAGCGGCTGACCCGGCCCACGAGTGGCCAAAGGTTAATGGTCGCGGTCATCGGCGACGACTAGAACTGAGGTGGGCCCCACGGGGCCACAGGCGGACGGGGTCAGGTGCCTCGGCCGCCGGCTCGGTGGATGGGGCGTGAGCGACACGCAATGACGATCACGCCCCGTGACCGAGCGGTCACACACCCTCCGGCAGCCGGGACTGAACCCCGGCGGCTCCTCAGAAAAGGAACGAAGAGATGACCAACCGTAACACCGCCGCCCTGTCGGCACCCGCGCCCACGAAGATGGCCGTCGGGGCCCTGCTGGCGATCGCCCTGGTCTTCAGCGCGACCACCACCCTGAAGCTCAGCGCGGCCGCCGCCGGTGCCCTCTACTGGGCCCTCAACGCGCTGTCGTGGGCGGCCCTCGCCGCGTCCGTCGTCGCGTCCTTCGGCATCGCCACCGCCCTCGCGGGCCTGATCTACGGCTACGCGAAGAAGTGGGCCCTCAAGACCTTCGTGGCCTGGTGACCTGCTCGTACTGAGCTGGCTGAAGAGATCCGGGACGGGAGTGGACGTGGACACGGTGCACACCGCCGATCGGCGCGTCCGCTCCCGCCCCGGAGCCGCCACCGCGGCGCGACTGGTCGGCGGAGCGTTCACCGGGATGCGCGCCGGCGCCCGGCACGAGCACCGTCAGCAGGTCCACCGGGTGGCGTCGGTCCTCTCCGTCCTCGGCCTCCGGGAGGGCATCGCCTCGCGGCTGGTGCTGGTGGCGTGGGCGGCGCTCGCGGTCGCCACCGTGCTGGGGGCACAGGCGCCGCCGCTGCGTACGGCGGTCCCGTCGGCGTACCGGTGGCTGGTGCCCGCGGCGCTCCTGGCGGTGCTGTGCCTGCTCGGCCTGGGGTTCGCCCGGCACCTCGTCCGGGTCGAGCGCAACCACCGCACCCTGCTGCTGGCCCTGCCGGCACGGACCGGGCGCGGCCTCGTGGTCGGGCTCAGCCTCTCCTACGTCCCGGCGGTCGTGGTCTCGGCGGGCCAGGTGGCCCGCGGCGGCCTCACCGACCTCCCGGCCTCCCTGGGCTCGGTCGTCGAGACGGTCCTCGGTGCCGCCCTGGGGGAGACGTCCGCGCCGCGCACCCTGCTGTGGGCGGGCGCTGCTGCGGTGGTGGTCGCGACGGGACTGGCCACCTCCCGCGCCTCGCGGTGGATCGGCGACCACGGACTGGGACCGCGTGTGCCGGCGGCCCACCGGTCGGCCGGTCGTACGGTCGTGCTCCTGCTCGCCCTCGGGTGGGTCGCTGCGACCGCCCTCGGGTCTGCCGGGCGCTTCGCCGCGCTCGGCCAGCACGTGCTGCTCGCCGCAGCGCTGGTCGCCACGCTCCTCCTCCGCGCCCGCCACGTCCGCTTCGTCTCCCCGGAGACCTTCGGCTACGGGATGTGCCTCGCGGAGCGGGCCGGTGCCGATCCGCGGCGGCTCGCCGCGCTCTCGCGGCGCAACGCCGTCCTGCTGCTGGTGCCCGCACCCGTCGGTGCCGGCCTCCTGCTGGTGCTGCACGGCAGCGGGTTCGCCGTCGTGCTGCTGGCGGCGCTGGTGCTGTTCGAGCTCGCGCTGGCGGAGTTCGTCGTCCAGCGGTCCACCGTGGTCCTGCCGGCCTCGCGGCTCGCCGAGCTGACCGTCGAGTCCAGGGCGGGCCTCGCGGCGGCGGTGTGCCTCGGCGTCGTCTTCACCACCACCGGCTCCGGCGGGCTCTTCGCCATCCTCGACCTCGACGCCCACCGCACGACGGTCGTGGCCGCCTCGCTCCTGCTCACCGCCTCGGCGGTGACGATCGCCTGGCTCGTCCGCATCGACACCCCGCGCTGGCTCACCGGCCTGCGCGCCACCTCCAGGAGCCTGCCGTGATCTCCGTGCGCCACCTCACCTTCGGCTTCGTCGACCGACCGATCTTCGACGACCTCTCCCTCGACCTGCCCGAGTGCGGTCTCGTCGCCGTCACCGGCGCCAACGGAGTCGGCAAGACCACCCTCCTGCGCGTCCTCGGCGGGATCTACCGGTCGGGCACCGAGGTGAGCACGACGTCGGGCCTGCCGGCCCGGGCGGTCTACCTCGACGACGAGTTCCTGACCCTCGACACGCTGACCGTCGGCGAGGTGCTCGCGCTCCTCGCCGCCGAGCTGCCCGGCCTCGCCGCCGACCGGCTGGTCGACCACCCCCTCGTCACCGACACCATGCGCGGCAGCGCGGTCGGCACCCTGTCCCTGGGGCAGCGGCAGCGGTGCGTCGTGGCCGTGGCGTCCTCCCTGACCGGCGCAGACGCCGTGCTGCTCGACGAGCCCTTCAACGCGCTGGACGCCGACGGGGTCTCCCTGGCCCGCCACGAGCTCGCCGACCTGGCGCGGTCGCGACCCGTGCTCTTCGCGACGCACATGAGCGCCGACATCGACGACTTCGCCCACCACGTGCTGCGCATCGGCGGACCCGCCGGCCCGGAGCTGGTCCCCACGGGCCGTCGCGCGCTGGCAGCGGTCGAGGCGGCCGTCAAGGGGGGAGTGGCGACGTGGCAGTCCTGACCTACGCCCGGGCCCAGACCCGGACGCGCCGGTTCGCGTCGTGGTGGAGGCGACCCGCGCTCCTCGTCGTGGCCGCGCTCGCCGCGGGCATGGCCGCCAGCCTGCTCTTCGTGTGGCCCGACGGAGGCGCCGGCGCTGAACCGACCTTCGCCGACATCTTCTTCCACAACGCGTTCCTGGGCCTGGTCCTGGTGGTCGCGTCCCCCTACGTCGCCTGGCCGGCCGTCCTCTTCAACAGCTTCTTCCTCGGGTTCGTGCTCCAGGCCAGCGTCACGACGCACGGCTGGGAGGAGACGGCGCGGCTGACGGCCGTGCACGTCCCGCTGGAGGTGCTGGCCTGGGTGGTCACCCTGTGGTGCTCGGTGCTGCTGGCGGACCTCGCCGGTCGCGCCTGGCGCACCCGGGAGCGCCCTGCCCGCCACGAGGTGGTCCAGCTCGTCCGCGCGGGCGTGGTCGCCACCGTGTTCTACCTCGTCGCCGCCGGCGCCGAGTGGTTCGAGCTCTGGCTCGTCGTCCAAGGAGGAAACCCCGCATGATCGCTCAGACGGAGATCGACGACCGACACCACGCGGAGGACGTCCCGGAGGGGAGTCGCTGGGCCGACCGGGCCAACGTCGCGTTCTGGGGCCTGCTCTTCGGCACCGTGGTGATGATCGCCGCCGACGAGTCCCTGCGCGCCCGGGTGGCCGAGGTGGCGGGGGACAACCCGTTCTCCTCCGACGCGGCGCTCCTGACGGTGCTGCGGGTCGCGACCTTCGGCTTCGCCCTCCTGTTCGCCCTGTTGCAGGCCTGGATCTACGGCCTGCTCCTCGGAGCCGTCACCGCGACGCGTCGCCCGCGCCTCCTCACCGGCTGGGGCTACGTGCTGGTCGCCCAGGCGCCCCTCGTCCTCCTGGTCGGTGGCGCCTACCTCCTCGGCGGGACCGACGCGGTCGCCGACGTCCAGTCCCTGGCGGTCCGGCTGCTCCTGGGTGTCGTCTCGGTGGCCGTCTACGCCTACCTCGCCGCTCGGCGCAGGCAGGTGGAGCTGTCCCGACTGCTCGCCTTCGGGGTGCTGGCCGCGGGCGTGAACACCGCGCTGCTGCTGCTCTCCGCCCAGCGGTGACGTCGTGATCGAGCTGCGCGACCTGTGCAAGGTGCGCGGGACGACCCGCGCCGTGGACGGGATCACGTTCTCGACGCGACCGGGGCGGATCACCGCCTTCCTGGGCCCCAACGGGTCCGGCAAGACGAGCACGTTCAGGTTGGTGGCGGGTCTCGACCTGCCCACCAGCGGCGAGGCCCTGGTGGCCGGGCAGCGACCGTCCGAGTGGCGCCACCCCGCCCGCACCCTGGGCTCGGTGGTGGACGGGCCCGCGCTCCACCCCACGTGGCGCGTCGTGGACCACCTGCGCATCGTGGCCGCCACCCAGGGCATCGGGCGTACGAGGGTCGCTCAGGTCGTCGAGGACTACGGACTCGCGACCTACTCCCACCGACGCGCCCGCGAGCTGTCGCTGGGCATGCGCCAACGGGTGGCGCTGGCCATCGCGATGCTGGGGGAGCCGGGCACGCTGCTGCTCGACGAGCCGGCCAACGGGCTCGACCCGGAGGCGATGCGCTGGCTGCGGGGCATCCTGCGCACGCACGCCGACGCCGGACGCCACGTCCTGCTCTCCACCCACCTGATGCACGAGGTCGCGGAGCTCGCGGACGACATCGTCATCATCGGCCGCGGGCGCCTGCTCTGGAGCTCGTCGGTCGACGACTTCGTCGCCGCCCACGGCGCGCCCCGCACCCTGGTCGGCAGCCCGGACCTGTCCCGCCTCCTCGCCGCCCTCGCGCCGTACGACGTCGAGGTGGCGCCCGCGCCCCGCGGAGCACTCGTCAGCAGGATGACGCCGCGCGAGGTCGGCCGCATCGCGTTCGAGACCCGGTGCGAGATCGACCTGCTGCAGGCCCTCACGCCGAGCCTCGAGGAGCTCTACCTCGACTTCGTCCGGGCACACGACCCGGCGCACCCGTCCGCGACGCTCGCCGAGCGACAGGAGGTCGGGGCATGAGTGCGCGGATCGTCGAGACCTCCCGGGCGCGCGAGCACCGCTTCCCCGGCCTGGTCGTCGCCGAGCTGCTCAAGCTGCGGTGCCAGCGCACGCTGGCCTGGATCGTCGTGCTGACGGTCGCTGCCTCCGCCGGCCTCGCGGCCGTGATGGGGCGCCAGGACCCGGCTGCGACGGGTGGTGAGGCGGCTGTCGCGTCCCTCGCGCTGTTCGCGGGCTACTCGGTGCTGCCCTACGTGTCGGCCTTCCTCGCCTCGTCCTCGGTCGCCGCTGAGTTCGGGTCGGGTGTCGCCCGGGCGGTCTACGCCGCCGTGCCCTCGCGGGCCCCGGTCATCGCTGCCAAGGCACTGGTGGCCGTCGGGGTGGGGTCGATGCTGGCGGTGCTGAGCCTGGTGTCCGCCGCGACGGTGCTGGCCCTCGCGACCCCGGTTCCGACCGATGCGTGGCTCTCGCGGCCCGCGACGTGGGCCGCGTTCGCCGGAGCGGTGGCGAGCTGCTCGGCCCTCGCCCTCGTCGGGACCGCAGTCGGGACGTCGAGCCGGCGGGTCCAGGGCGGGGTGGTGGGCCTCGTCGCGCTGCTGCTCCTCGCGCCTCCGCTGGTGGGAGCGCTCGGCACGGGCGTGCCCCTCGTCGGCGACCTGGGCCAGCTGCTTCCCATGGCGGCGGCCAACGCCCTGGTGGACGACGCGTCGCTCGGGGGTGGAGAGGTGGACCGCCCGGCCGCCGCGGCCGTCCTGGCCCTCTGGTCGGTCGCGTCGATGGTGGTCGCGTCGTGGACGGTGCGGCGCGCGGACCTCTAGGTCCCTGCCACACTGGCAGGCGTGAGCTACCCCTTCCTCAAGGGCCACGGCACGGAGAACGACTTCGTCGTGCTGCCCGACCCGGACGGCTCGGTGCACGGCGACCTGCCTGCCGAGCGGGTGCGCGCGCTGTGCGACCGCCGCGCGGGCATCGGCGGCGACGGGGTGCTGCGGGCCGTGCGCCGTGACGGCGGGTGGTTCATGGACTACCGCAACGCCGACGGCTCGGTCAGCGAGATGTGCGGCAACGGCATCCGGGTCTTCGCCCGCTACCTCCACGAGCGCGAGGGCGAGCCGTTCCCCATGCGCATCCAGACGCGCGACGGCGTGAAGACGCTGGACAGCGCGGGCGACGAGCTCACCGCCGACATGGGCGCCCCCGAGGTCTTCGGGGACACGACGATCTCGGTCGGTGGCCGCTCCTGGTCCGCGCGCCACGTCTCGATGGGCAACCCCCACGCCGTCGCCTTCGTCGACAACCTGGCCGAGGCGGGTCCGCTCCTCGAGGAGCCCGAGCACGACGACGGTGTCTTCCCCGAGGGGGTCAACGTCGAGTTCGTCGTACGCCGCGGCGAGCACCACGTCGCGATGCGGGTCCACGAGCGCGGGTCCGGCGAGACCCGCTCGTGCGGGACCGGTGCCTGTGCCGTGGCCGTCGTGGCCGCGCTCGCCGACGACGCCCCTCGCGGCACGGCGTACCGCGTGGACGTCCCCGGCGGCACCCTCCACGTCGTGTGGACCGAGGACGACCGGATCCTGATGACCGGGCCGGCCGTGCTGGTCGCCGAGGGCGTCACGGACCTGTGAGTGGGACGTCCTAGGCTTCGGCCATGGACATCAACGGATCCTCCGCCATCGTCACCGGCGGCGCCAGCGGCATCGGTGCCGCGGTCGCCCGCGCCCTCGCAGCGAAGGGCGCGATCGTCGTCGTCGCCGACCTGAACGTCGAGAAGGGCGAGGCCCTGGCCGCCGAGATCGGCGGCGTCTTCGCCGCCGTGGACGTGACGCGGACCGAGCAGGTCGCCGCCGCCGTCGAGGCCGCGGCGGAGATCGCCCCGCTGCGTGCCTGCGTGAACTCCGCCGGCATCGGCTGGGCCCAGCGCACCATCGGCCGCGACGGGATGCTGGAGTCCGCCCACGACCTCGACGCCTTCCGC
Organism: Nocardioides sp. S5; assembly: GCF_017310035.1. Taxonomy (NCBI): domain Bacteria; kingdom Bacillati; phylum Actinomycetota; class Actinomycetes; order Propionibacteriales; family Nocardioidaceae; genus Nocardioides; species Nocardioides sp. S5. The sequence goes on along the minus strand of NZ_CP022296.1, from coordinate 4,044,726 downwards.
AAGGTCGTCGAGATCAACCTCATCGGCACCTTCGACATGACCCGCCAGGCCGCGACCGTCATGAGCCGCAACGAGCCCGACGCCGACGGCCAGCGGGGCGCGATCGTGAACCTCGCCTCGGTCGCCGCCTTCGACGGCCAGATCGGCCAGGCGTCCTACTCCGCGTCCAAGGGCGGTGTGGTCGGGATGACCCTTCCGGTCGCGCGTGACCTCTCCGCCGCCGGGATCCGGCTCAACACCGTGGCGCCCGGTCTGATCGACACCCCGATCTACGACGCCTTCCCCGACCCCGACGAGTTCAAGGCCAACCTCGGCCAGAACGTCCTGTTCCCCAAGCGCCTCGGCCACGCCGAGGAGCTCGCCAGCATGGTCGTGGAGTGCCTGACGAATTCCTACATGAACGGCGAGACGATCCGCGTCGACGGCGGCATCCGGATGCCCCCCAAGTGACATCGGTCCTCCCGCAGAGGATTGGACGCGCCACAACGGGGTAGGGGCGCGGGCATGGGGATGCTGATGCGTGCAGGAACAGTGCTCGCGACCGTGCTGGCGAGCACGGTCGTGGTGGGGGCGACGACCACGCCGGCGGCGGCGGCCGGGGATCTCCCGCCCGCCTGCACGGTGGTGGCGGGCTTCGGGCCGACCGTCGAGATCGCGCAGTACCCGGCCGCCCGGATCGCCGATCTCGATGTCCGCGTGCCCTGGAGCTACGAGATGTCGAGGAGCACGCTCGTGCTCGTCAACGGGCAGCCGGGGCCGTACCAGTGGCGGAGCTGGGTCCTCAGCGACTCCGGCATTCGACTCGACGGCTCCTACGGCGCGGTCGTCTTCGACAACGAGGCCGCGCTGGGGCAGGGCGAGCCCGGCCCGTCCGGTGGCGAGGTGCGCGTGAGGCCCCAGCAGCCGCTGCCCCGCGACTACGTGTCCGACGAGCCGACCTGGTACGTCGAGATGAACGGCGAGCCGTTCCCGAGCAGGCCGTTCGACGTGGTCGTCACCTACTCCGACTGCGACGAGGACCGTGACGGGGCCGGCGACAGGAGCCGTGACAACTGCGTCGGCACCTACAACCCCGACCAGCGCGACCTCGACGGTGACCGTGCCGGTGACGCCTGCGACGCCGACGACGACGGCGACGGTGTCGCCGACGCGAGCGACAACTGTCCCTGGGCCGTCAACGCGGACCAGATCGACTGGGACGGTGACCGGGTCGGCAACGCCTGCGACAGCACGCCCGGTGCCGCGCCGGTGACCCCGACCCCGACCCCGACCCCGACACCGACACCGACTCCCACCACCGACCCGGTCCCGCCCACGACCGGCTGCACCGACAGCTGCGCCTACGTGCGCACGGTGGAGCTGCGCCACCGCGCGAAGCGCCACCGGTTCCGGGGCACCGTCGCCTCGGTCGCCGACGGCTGCCGGAGCTCGGTCCCGGTGACGATCTGGCGCAAGCGCTCCGGTGCCGACCGCGAGCTCGTCGTGGTGACGACGCGCGCCTCCGGCGCCTTCCGGACCCGTGCCCCGCGGGCGGCCGGCCGCTACTACGCCACCGTGGGCTCGGCCGCCGAGCCCCTGTGCGGCGCCGACCGCTCGCGCGTCGTACGCGTCCGGCGCCGGTGACCCCGACGTCGTCGCACCGACCGGTTGGCGCTCGCGCGGACCGCGCCTAGCCTGTGGCGATGCGTCAGACCCGCTCCGCCCTCTCGGGCCTCGTCGCCGGCCTCCTCGCCGTCGTGGTGGCTCCGGTCGCCACCACTCCCGGGGCGGCAGCCGCAGAGGCGGTGCCGTGCGTCCGCACCGTCGACGGGCCCGGCGGCGCCATCGCCGCGGGCACGGCGGGAGCCGGCGAGTTCAGCACGACCGCGATCGAGCTCGACGCACCCGCGGCACCGGGCCTGGTCGAGGACGTCGACGTGACCTTCGCGATCGTCCACTCCGATGCTTCCGACCTGCGGGTCCGGCTCGTCCACGCACGCACGGAGTCGATCGTGCAGCGCCGCCTCGCCGGCAGTGGCTCGCAGGTCCGTCCGTTGTCGTGGGACGACGAGGCGGCTGCGGTCTACGGGACGGCCTCCGAGGCCGGCACCTACCTGCCGTACGAGCCCCTGAGCGTCCACGACGGCTCGGTCTCGGGAGGCAGGTGGCGTCTCCTGGTGGACAACTGGAACCCGAACATCGCCGACGGGCGCGTGGTCTCGTGGTCGGTGCGGATCAGCTACACCTCGTGCGACGGCGACGCCGACGGCGTCGAGGACCACGTCGACAACTGCACCGGTGCGGCCAACCCCGACCAGGCCGACGCCGACCGCGACGGCACGGGCGACGCCTGCGACGGCGACCCCGACGGGGACGGCGTGGTCGGGTCGGGCGACAACTGCCCGTCGGTGACCAACCCCGGACAGGAGCAGACCGACGCCGACGCCCTCGGCGACGCGTGCGACCTCGACGATGACGACGACGGCCGTGCTGACGCCTCCGACGGCTGTCCGCTCGTCTCGGCCGGTACGTCGACCGGGTGCCCGTCCGCGGCGACCAGGGTGCGTCTCGGCAGGTCCCGCAGCCGCCTCGTCGGCCGGGTCTTCTCCGACGTCCGCGACTGCCGTGCCGGGGTCGAGGTCACGGTGAAGCGCAAGAAGGCCGGCCGTGACCGCAAGCTGGTCGTGCTGACCACCCGCCAGGACGGCCGCTTCCGCACCCGCGTGCCGCGTCGTGGTGCCACCTACTACGCCGTCGTCCGCACGCAGTACGCCGCAGGCGCCGCCGAGTGCGGCTCCAGCAGGTCCCGCAAGGTCCGCGTCAGGCGTCGCTGAGCGGGGCCCTGCCGGCGAGGCCCGGGCAAAGTGGTTCGCGCACCGGGGCGCGCCGACCTAGGCTGGACGGCATATGACGAACGCACCTGCCCAACCGAATGGCCCGGCCACCGACTTCACCCTCCGTGACGCGCTCGACGCGACCCGCGGCTGGGACGACGAGGCGATCGAGCTCGACGGCACGCTCGACGCCGACCTTGCCACCACGGACGACACCGACGACGACTTCGAGTCCGGCTACGCCGACGACGAGCCGTACGACGAGTGGGACGACACCGACCCCGAGGAGCTCACCGTCGGCGCCCAGGAGCTGGCCGAGCGCCACGCCCTGCGCCGGGTCGCGAGCCTGCGCACCGAGCTCGAGGACATCACCGAGGTCGAGTACCGCCAGCTCCGCCTGGAGAAGGTCGTGCTCGTCGGCGTGTGGACCGGCGGCACCGTCACCGACGCCGAGAACTCGATGGCCGAGCTCGCGCTGCTCGCCGAGACGGCCGGCTCCGAGGTCCTCGAGGCGGTCTTCCAGCGCCGCCAGTCGCCCGACCCGGCGACCTTCATCGGTCGCGGCAAGGTCGAGGCGATCCGCGAGATCGTGCAGGCCACCGGCGCCGACACCGTCATCTGCGACGGCGAGCTCGCCCCCAGCCAGCTGCGCAACCTCGAGGACAAGATCAAGGTCAAGGTGGTCGACCGGACGGCACTGATCCTCGACATCTTCGCCCAGCACGCGAAGAGCAAGGAGGGCCAGGCGCAGGTCGAGCTGGCCCAGCTGCAGTACATGAAGCAGCGCCTGCGCGGCTGGGGCGGCAACCTGTCGCGCCAGGCCGGTGGTCGCGCCGCCGGTGGTGACGGCATCGGTGGCCGTGGCCCGGGTGAGACCAAGATCGAGACCGACCGCCGCCGGATCAACACCAAGATCGCCAAGCTGCGGCGCGAGCTCAAGGAGATGCGCGGCACCCGCGACGTCAAGCGCCAGTCGCGCCGCCGCAACCACATCCCGAGCGTCGCGATCGCGGGCTACACCAACGCCGGCAAGTCCTCGCTGCTCAACCGGCTGACCGACGCCGGGGTGCTGGTGGAGGACGCGCTCTTCGCGACCCTCGATCCCACCACCCGGCGTACGACGACCAGCGACGGCCGCATCTACACGATGTCCGACACGGTCGGCTTCGTCCGTCACCTGCCCCACGGCCTGGTCGAGGCGTTCCGCTCGACGCTGGAGGAGGTCGCCGACTCCGACCTGCTGCTGCACGTGGTCGACGGCTCCCACCCCGACCCTGAGGGCCAGATCGCCGCGGTGCGCGAGGTGCTGGCCGAGATCGGCGCGACGAAGGTCCCCGAGATCATCGTGATCAACAAGGCCGACGCCGCTGACCCGCTGGTGATCAGCCGGCTGCGGGCGCGTGAGCCGCACAGCGTGGTGGTCAGCGCGAAGACCGGTGAGGGCATCGAGGCCGCGCTCGCGACCATCGAGTCCGAGCTGCCGCGGCCGCAGGTGGAGTTCGACGTGCTGCTGCCCTACGAGCGCGGCGACCTGGTCAACCGGATCCACCAGGAGGCCGAGATCGGCTCCCTGGAGCACACCGGCGACGGCACGCTGGTCGTCGGTCGGGCCAACGCGGACCTGGCCGGCGAGCTGGAGGCGTACGCCCGCTGACGCGCCGACGGCCCGGAACCAACCGCGGTGGTCAGCCGTTGGGCAGTCCGTGCCCGGATTCGGGCGTTCGAAGTCGGTAGGGGAGTATGTCGCGCATGTCACGTGGTGTCTGGGTCCGCTTCATCCTCGTCCTCGGCCTCCTGGCCGGGTGCGCGGCGCTCGCCCTCAACGTCAAGCCCAACCTGGGCCTGGACCTCCGGGGCGGCGCGCAGTTCGTCTTCGAGGCGGAGGGCACCGAGCAGACCCCGGCCACGGCCGAGAACGTCGACAAGACCCTCGAGGTGCTGCGCGGCCGCGTCGACGCCCTCGGTGTCGCGGAGTCGACCCTCGTCCGCCAGGGCGAGAACCGGATCCTCGTCGAGCTGCCCGGCGTCACCAACGACGAGGAGGCACAGGAGGCAGAGGAGCGCATCGGCACCACTGCGAAGCTCACCATCCACGAGGTCCTCGCCACCGCGCAGCCGGACGCCGAGCCGTCGAAGAAGGCCAACCAGGTCCTCCCGTCCGACCAGGGCGACACGCTCGAGATCGGTCCCACGGTCATCCAGGGCGAGCAGATCAGCGGCGCGAGCGCGGTCCAGCGCGACCAGAGCGTCGAGTGGGTCGTGGCCATCGACTTCAACGGTGAGGCAGGCAGCACCTGGGCCGACATCACCGGCGCCGCCGCCTGCAACGCCCTCGGCGACCCGAAGCGCCGCATCGCGATCGTGCTCGACAACGAGATCATCTCCTCGCCCGAGGTCACCGAGGGCATCGGCTGCAACGTCGGCATCCGTGGCGGCGCCACCGACATCACCGGCGACTACACCGCCGAGGAGGCCAAGGACCTCGCCGCGCTCATCGAGGGCGGCGCCCTCCCGCTGGAGCTCAAGGCCATCTCCGACCGCCTCGTCGGCCCCTCGCTGGGTGCCGCGGCGATCGACGCCTCGATCGAGGCCGGCATCATCGGCCTGATCCTCACCGGCCTGTTCATCGTCGTGGTCTACCGCCTCGTCGGCGCGATGGCGACCGTCGCGCTGGCGTCGTACGCCCTGCTCGCCTACGCGATGCTCGTCGGGCTCGGCTCGACGCTGACCCTGCCGGGACTCGCCGGCTTCGTGCTGGCCATCGGCATGGCGATCGACGCCAACGTGCTCGTCTTCGAACGGGCCCGGGAGGAGTACGCCGCCTACCCGTCCGCGGGCCTGCGCCGCGCGCTCCAGGTCGGCTTCAACAAGGCCTGGACCGCGATCATCGACTCCAACGTCACCACGCTGCTCGCGGCCGCACTGCTGTTCTTCCTCGGCTCCGGCCCGATCAAGGGCTTCGGTGTCACCCTCTCCATCGGTGTCATCGCCTCGATGATCTCGGCGCTGATCATCGCCCGCGTGCTGTGCGACCTCGCGGTCTCCAACAAGGGCGTCACCCGCAAGCCGGCGATCAGCGGGCTCGGCAACGTCGGCAAGGTCCGCACCTGGCTGGACCGCAAGGACCCCGACATCATGAAGCACCGCGGCCGCTGGCTGGCCGTGTCGGGTGCGGTGACGGTCTTCGCCATTGCCGGCATCGCCCAGGGGCTCAACCTCGGCGTCGAGTTCACCGGCGGCCGCCAGCTCGACTACTCGGTGAGCCAGGACGTCACCGTCGAGGAGGCCCGGGCCGCCGTGTCCGACGCCGGCTTCTCCGAGGCCGTCGTCCAGACCGCCGACGACCCCGCCGACTTCACCGTCCGCACCGGCGAGATCACCAACGACGAGGAGCAGCGGATCGAGGACGAGCTGTCCGCGATCGGTGGCGACGTGGAGAAGATCGACGACCAGCAGATCGGCGCCGCGCTGGGAGACGAGCTGCGCAACAACGCCCTCATCGCCTTCGGCGTCGCCTTCCTCGCCCAGCTGCTCTACCTCGCCATCCGGTTCAAGTGGACCTTCGGTGTGGCGGCCGTCATCGCGATGGCGCACGACGTGCTGATCGTCGTCGGCGTCTTCGCGTGGCTGGACAAGCCGATCGACGGCATCTTCCTGGCCGCTGCGATGACCATCATCGGACTCTCGGTCAACGACACCGTCGTCGTCTTCGACCGCGTCCGCGAGCGCTGGCACGGCTCGAAGCCCGAGGACGACTTCACGACGCTGGCCAACAAGGCCGCCGTCGAGACGGTGCCGCGCACCGTGAACACCGGTCTCGGCACGATGTTCATCCTCGCTGCGCTGGCGATCCTCGGCGGCGACTCGCTGCGCGACTTCTCGATCGCGCTGCTCATCGGTCTGGTCGTCGGCACCTACTCCTCGATCTTCACCGCCACCCCGCTCGTGACCTATTTCCACGAGAAGTGGCCGATGAGCCGGGTGAAGAAGGAGAAGGTCGAGCGGACGCCCGAGGACTCCGGCGCGGTCGTCTGAGGCGAGCTCGCTCTTCTCCTGCCCGGTGACCGGGCGCGGCGTAGGCTCGTCGCATGTTCTGGTTCCTGCTGATCGTCGTGCTCGGTGTCGTGGCCTACCGTTACCGGGTGAAGATCCTGGCGAAGGTCCTCGGCCAGCCCGAGCGCCGCATCGAGCGCCAGATGGGGCGCAAGAAGCTGCACTGACGCACCCCGCCGCGCGTCCCGCGGCGCGTTGTGGATGGCGTACGCCGTGGTGTCGGCGAGGCCGCGTAGGGTTCTCTGGTGCCTGAGACCGCGACTGCCGCCAGCCCCGTCGGCACCCCTGTGACGGACGTGCTCGCGCAGGCCGTCAGCGCCCTCGGCGGACAGCAGCGCGACGGCCAGGTGCAGATGGCGAGCGAGGTCGCCGAGGCCATGTCCGAGGGCCGCCACCTGCTCGTCCAGGCCGGCACCGGCACCGGCAAGTCGCTGGGCTACCTCGTCCCCGCGATGCTCCACGACAAGCGCGTCGTCGTCGCCACCGCCACCCTCGCGCTGCAGCACCAGCTCGTCGAGCGCGACCTGCCGCGCCTGGTCGAGGCGGTCAAGCACGTGCGCGGGGTCGACACGTCGTACGCCGTGCTGAAGGGCCGCTCCAACTACGCCTGCCTGCACCGCATCCGCGCCGGCGTGCCCGACGACCAGGGCACCCTCGTCGACGTCCCGACCGGCTCGATGGCCGAGAAGGTCCTCGAGCTGCGCGCGTGGGCGGAGGAGGAGACCGAGGCCGGCGGCAGCGGCGAGCGTGACAACGCCCCGCGCCACACCGACCGCGAGTGGCGCCAGGTCTCGGTCAACCACCGCGAGTGCCTCGGCGCCGCGAAGTGCCCGTTCGGCGCGGAGTGCTTCGCCGAGCTGGCCAAGGAGAGGGCCCAGCGCAGCCACCTGATCGTCACCAACCACTCCCTCCTCGCGATCGACGCGATCGAGGAGGTGCCGATGATCCCCGACTACGACACCGTCGTGATCGACGAGGCCCACGAGCTCGTCCAGCGCGTCACCCAGGCCGCGACAGACGAGCTCGGCGCGTCCGACATCGAGCGGGCGGCGCGCCGCGCCGGCCGCTGGACCGACGGTGACGGCGACCCGGCCGGCGACCTCGAGGACGCGGCGGCTCAGCTCGCTGAGGCCTTCGAGGCCACGCCGCCGGGACGCATCGACCCGATGTCGACGCAGCTCGCGGACGCGCTCGTGCTGGTGCGCGACGCTGCCCGTGCGTGCGTCTCGGCGTTCCCCCGCGAGTCCGGTGGTGAGGCCGAGGGCGACGCGGGACGCACCCAGGCCAAGGGCATGGTGCAGGAGGTCTTCGTCAACGCCGAGCGGATGGCTGCCGGCTCCGACCGCGACGTGCTGTGGCTCGGCGAGGCGCGTGACCGTTTCCCCGCCCGGCTCCACGTCGCCCCGCTCCAGGTGTGGGGCCCGATGCGCGACAAGCTCCTCACCGAGAAGACCGTGGTCTTCACCAGCGCCACGCTGATGCTCGGCGGCGAGTTCGGCGCCGTCGCCACCTCGCTCGGCCTCAAGCCCACCGAGCGCATCGGCTCGCAGATCGCGACCGCCAAGGACGACGACGAGACGGCGCTGCCGTGGAAGGGCCTCGACGTGGGCTCGCCCTTCGACTACGGCCAGCAGTCCATCCTCTACGTCGCCCGCCACCTGCCGCAGCCCGGCCGCGACGGCCTCGGCCAGGCCCAGCTCGACGAGATCTGCGACCTCGTCGACTCCCTCGACGGGCGAACGCTGGGCCTCTTCTCGTCGCGTCGTGCCGCCGAGACCGCCGCCGAGGCCGTACGCACCCGGCTGCCGCACCTGACCACCCTCGCGCAGGGCGACGCCCAGCTCCCCGAGCTCGCCAAGCAGTTCGTCGAGGACCCGCACACCTGCCTGTTCGGCACGCTGTCGCTCTGGCAGGGCCTCGACGTCCCCGGCGACACCTGCCAGCTGGTGATCATCGACCGGATCCCCTTCCCGCGCCCCGACGACCCGCTGATGTCGGCGCGCGCGAAGGCTGCCGACGACCGGGGCGGCAACGGCTTCATGGAGGTCTCGGCGACGCACGCGGCGCTCCTGTTGGCCCAGGGCGCCGGCCGGCTGATCCGCACCACCTCCGACCGCGGCATCGTCGCCGTGCTCGACCCGCGCCTGGAGACCGCTCGCTACGGCCGCTTCCTCAAGGCGTCGCTGCCGCCGATGTGGTCGACGACCGACCCCGCGCTCGTCCGCCAGGCGCTGAAGCGCCTGGGTCAGGCGTAGAAGGCGTAGGCCACGATCGCGAGCAGCACGACGAGCGCCAGGACGACGAGGATGCGCGGTGAGCTCGACCTCACCTCGGTGACGGCGTCCGACCGCGTGCCGCTCGTGGTCTCGTACGCCGCCGACGCGGGCGTCTCGCGGGCCGCCGGAGTCGCCGGTGCCGCTCCTCCGGAGGTCCGGCCGAGCTCCGCCGCGGCCTGGTCGAGCCAGCTGTCGACCTCGCCCATGTCGTAACCCTCGGCCAGCCGCACCGGGTTGAACCTCAGGCTGCTGACGTCCGAGGCCGTCATCGACGTCGCCCCGTCGGCGAGTGCGACGAAGACACGGTCCACCGCTGTGTCGACGTCCGCGACGTCGTAGCCCTCGCGGAGCCTGGTCGTGCTGAAGCGTGGTCGTTCGAGCGCCATCTGTCAGTCCTCCTGGACGGGAGCGTCGGGTGGGTAGCCGAAGACCTGGTAGTCGCGGCGGTACATCTGCGCCACCAGCGCCCGCAGCTCGTCGGAGACCTGCCGGTCGCGGCCGCCGGGTGCGGTCTGGTTCTTGGGCGCCGTCGGCACGGCCGGGGCGCCGATGCGCTCGCACACCTCGGCGAAGTCCCGGTCGAACGTCTCCAGACGGCCGACGAAGTCGACCCGGTTGAGGTCGATCATCCGGCTCTGCAGCGTGAGGTGCTGGTCGGTGCCGGGCACGGCCGACAGGTCGTGCGCCGCGGTCCAGCGGGCGAACTCCTCCACCGTCTGCATCCGCTCGTGGGTGGCGGGGTCGAAGTCGTAGTAGTTGTGGTCCACGACCTTGTCGTGCCACGCCGACACGAAGCGGTCGAGCGGGTCGCGCACGAACGCGAAGGTGAAGTAGTCGGCGTACGACGCGAGCGGGTAGCGCACCCGCATCGCGTGGTCGACGTCGAGCGCGACGCCGTTGGTCTCGCAGTGGTGGCGGATCGTGCGGGTCGCCACCTTCGCCACGCGGTACCAGACGAAGCGGTGGCTGTGGCTGACGGTGAGGTTGTACGCCAGCGGGCTGAGCCACGCCGACTCCTCGGCCGCGACGGTGAGCCGGTCGAGCTCGGCCTCGCCGTCGGGCGTCAGCCGCCGTCGGTTGCCCGGGCGGGTGCGGAAGAGCGCGGGGTCTGGGCTGGACATCGCCGCGAGGCTACCGCGTGGGCGCCGGTGTGGTTTCGAGGCTCGCTCCGCTCGCACCTCAACCACCGAACGATCGCTGGTTGAGGTGCGAGGAGCGCCAGCGACGAGCCTCGAAAACCGGTGACCCCTACCCGAACGCGATCCGCCCGCGCAGCGACTCCAGGTCTGACACCGGCTCCTTGCCGGTCGACGCGATGAGCTCGCGCGCCTGGTCGACGCTGTCCCACACGTTCCACAGCAGCACGCCACGGACCTGGCCCGAGCCGACGTAGTAGACGACGCCGGTGCCGATCTCGCCGTGCTTCCAGTCCTCGACCATGTCGAGCTCGCTCGACGTCTCGCCGACCGCCTCGTAGCCCGCGTCGAGGATGTCGGACCAGAAGAAGGGGGTGTAGTCGTAGGCCGCGTCGGCGCCGGCCATCACCTTGCCGGCGTGCGCGCCGGACTTCTCCGCGTGGTCGACGTGCTCGACGCGACGGCGCCCGAGCAGCGCGTCGGGGTAGGACGCGACGTCGCCCGCGGCGTACACGTCAGCGGCGCTGGTGCGCAGGCGGTCGTCGACGACGATGCCGTCGTCGACCTCGAGGCCGGCGGCCTCCGCCAGGGACGTGCGCGGGAGCACGCCGACGCCGATGACCGCTGCGTCGGCCGCGATGTCGGTGCCGTCGTCGAGCCGGATCCGTACGCCGTCGCCGGTGTCCTCGCCGCGCTCGACCGAGCCGTGCACGATCGTCACGCCGCGGTCGTCGAAGGCCTTGGTCAGGCTGGCGGCGAGCGCGCGCGGGAACATCTGCTCCTGCACGTCCTCCCGGTTGAGCACGAGCGTGACGGCGACGTCGTTCTGCACGAGCGCGGAGGCGATCTCCGAGCCGATGTAGCCACCGCCGACGACGGCGACGTGGCTGCCCTTCCCGGCGATCGCGCGCAGGCGCTCGTAGTCGGCGGCGGTGCGGTAGTAGACGACCCGCGGTCCGGGGTCGAGGGCGAGCACGCGCGGCTCGGCACCGGTGGCCAGCAGGAGCTTGCCGTAGCCGACGCTGCTGCCGTCGGCGAGGCGTACGGCGTGGGCGTCGGGGTCGATCGCCGTCACGGTCGTGTCGGTGACGAGGTCGACGTGGTCGTCGTCCTCCAGGTCACCGGCGAGCGAGTTGCCCTCGAGCGTGGCGCCGTCCTTGAGCCACAGGTCCTTCGACAGGGCGGGGCGGTAGACGGGCTTGGCGGGCTCGGAGCCGATGACGGCGATGCTGCCGCCCTCGTCCTCCGACCGGATGCCGGAGACCGCACTGGCGGCCGCGACACCCCCACCGACGATGACGTAGTCGTAGGAATCCTGGAGTTGGCTCATGCAGCCATCGTGCACCCGCGCTGGTTGTCACTGGGTGTGTCCCTATTCGGGACGACACCGGCTCCCCTTCACCCCTACCTGACGGACGTGTGGTTTGGTCGCCGTCCGAGCGCCACGGGGGTGGTCTTACCTCGGTTCCGACCCAGTGCCCCAGTGCTGCAGGGTGGCGGTCGGCTCTTCCCCGGCCCATCCGGGTGCAGACGCGGTGCGGGCGTCAGGCGGCCACATGTTGTGGCGGTGAGCTGCTCGGTGGTGGTTCGGTGTAGCGGGCGAGGTTGATCGCGGCGTTGACGTCGCGGTCGATGGCCAGACCGCAGGAGTCGCATCGGTAGGTGCGGTCGGTCAAGGTCAGGTCGGCCTTGATGCTCCCGCAGCCGGAGCAGGTCTTGGACGACGGGAACCAGCGGTCAGCGATGATGAGCTCGGTGCCGTACCAACTGCTCTTGTACTCGAGTTGCCGGCGCAGCTCTGCGAACGCAGCGTCGGAGACCACCCGTGCCAGCCGCCGGTTGGCGAGCATGCCGGCGGTGTTCAGGTCCTCGACCACGAGGCAGGCGTAGCCCTTGGCGAGGTCGGCGGTGATCTGGTGCAACAGCGCCTTCCGTACCGCAGCGACGCGGGCGTGGAGCTTGCCGAGGCGTCGTGCTGCCTTCTTGCGGCCGTTGGAGTCCCTCTTGGTTCTCGAGTACCTCTGGTTGGCCAGCTTCAGGCGTGCCTGGGCTGTGTGGAGTGCTTTCACCCCCTCCCAGATTTCTCGGAGGTTGCCGTGTTCGTCGGCGGCGACCGCGAGGGTCTTCACGCCGAGGTCGACCCCGACCCGGGCCCGGTGGCGGCCGGTGGTGGTGCGGCGAGCCGGGTGGAACGGTGCGGCGACGCCGGTGATCGAGACGACCCAGCGGCCGCGCTCGTACCGGAACGCGGCAGCGTAGGCGTGGAAGCGGCCCTGCTGAAGCAGCCGCCGTAGCCGGCGGGTGGACTCGCGGACCCGGAGCCCACCGAGCTTGGGGAACCGCATCGCCTTCGGTCCGGTCGGACGGACCGGCGGCGCGGCACCCTCGGGGTACTTGGCGCGGAGCCGGAAAGCCGGCGTCGTCTTGTGCCGGGACTTGAACCGCGGGAACCCGACCGACCTGCCGGCCCGTGCGCCGTTTCGGGAGGCCGCCCAGTTCGCCAGCGCCTGGGCGGCGTGCACGGACGCGGTCTCGAACACATCGGTCGACACCTCGCCTCGCCACGGCAGACCCCGGCTGCCGTCGTGGTTGACCGGCGCGTCGACCGCGCGGCCGTCCTTCCAGGCGTTCATGTGGTTGATGAAGGAGACCTTGCTCCACGACAACGACGGCGTCAGGTCCGCCTCCGGCACACCGTAGGTGCGTTCGGCGGCACGCTGGTCGAGGTTCACCTTCACCCGGGCCAGGTGATGGTTGAACGCCAGCCGGGACGCCCCGGCGTGCGCCAACAGCCGTTGGTGCTGCTCGCTGGTGACGTCGAGGGTGAACCGGAACGTAGTGGCCCGGGTCAACGCCACACCGGTATGCGAGACCAGCACGGCATCGGCGGTCTTTCCAGCGGCTACGGGCATGCCCCTGATGGTGCCGGTCGGCACCGACAGAAATCGCGAACCCGCGGTGCCGCTGACCGGCAGGTGTGGAGGGCTCTGCTTCAGACGGCTCGGGAGAGTGCGTTCACGAGCTCGTCGTGCAGATCGGCGGCCTGGCGAAAAGCGTCCGCCAGCTGCGTGCCGTCTTCGCGGACCGCCGCGTACTGAGCCCGCCCGAGTGCACGGGCTTGGGCGTCCAGGACGTCGGCGACCTCCGGCCACGCCGCGAGCTCCGTGGCGGCGTCGGCGCGTCGGCGTGCCCCCAGACGGAGGGAGAAGTCCTGCAACACGGGCACCGCCGGGTTGCCGAGTCCGGCTTCGGCCCGCTCCGCGAGGTCGCGCAACGCCATCCCGGTTCCGCCTGACGAACCGTGGTCGCCGCGAGCCCACCGGTAGGCCAGCGGCAGCAGGTCGCGCACCGCGTCGTGCTCGGTGCGGTCCGCCACCCGCCGAAGGTTGGTCCGCAGGGGGAACCGGCCGGTGCCGTACCCGATCGTGTCGCTGCCCCAGGCGGCCAGGAACGCAGCGCGCGGCAACCAGGCGTAGGGATGTCCCTGGGGGTCGTGCATGGTGACTCCGTCCGGGCCGGCGTCGAGGACCGCGACGAAGTGGTCGGCGCCGATCGGCCGATCCGAACCGGGCTGGTGAAGCAGCAGCCCCATCTCCAGCGGCCCGACGAACACCGGCCCGCTCTTGCACAGGGCGGCGAGCCGTGTGGGGGTCTACCACGGTGCGGAGGTCATCACCATGCCTGCGGCCGCGCTTGCCCGGCGCGTTGAACACCGGATCCAGCAACGCCCACTGCTCATCGGTCAGATCACTTGGGTACGACATGCCCCGCACGGTGACCGTGCTCGTCGTCAGTGCAATAGGGACACACCCAGTCAGAGGCTGCGCAGCACTGCCGTCACGACGCCGAGGATGGTGGCGTTGTCGCCCGGGATCGGGTCGTAGGCGGCGTTGTGCGGCAGCAGCCAGACGTGGCCGTCCTTGCGCTGGAAGGTCTTCACGGTCGCCTCGCCGTCGATCAGCGCCGCGACGATCTGGCCGTTGGTCGCGGTCTGCTCCTGGCGGATCACGACGTAGTCGCCGTTGCAGATGGCGGCCTCGACCATCGAGTCGCCGGAGACCTCGAGGAGGAAGAGGGTGCCGTCGCCGACGAGCTGCTTGGGCAGCGGGAAGACGTCGGTGACCTGCTCCTCGGCGAGGATCGGCCCGCCGGCCGCGATGCGGCCCACGACGGGGATGTTGACCGCGGTCGGGACGACGTCGCCGATGCCGGTCTCGTCGACGCTCGACTCCTCGCCGCTGGACATCGAGCGGCGCGCGGCCATCACCTCGGGCAGGAACACCTCGAGGGCGCGCGGGCGGTTGGGGTCGCGCTTGAGGAAGCCCTTGCCCTCGAGCACGCGCAGCTGGTGCGCGACGCTCGAGGAGGACGTGAGGCCGACGGCCTGGCCGATCTCGCGCATGCTGGGCGGGTAGCCCTTGGTCTCGATCGAGTCCTTGATGGTGGCCAGCACGCGCTGCTGGCGCGGGGTCAGGCCGGTGGCGTCCGGGGGACCGTCGGGCATCTCGATGACGTTCTTGTCCTCTGACTTGGCCATCTCGTGGAACCTCTCGACGCGGGTGGCCACCTCGTGGGCGATGGGGTGGCTGGTGCGATCACCGTAGTCCTCCCGGGGCCCGAGGATCAAACACCTGTTCGAAGCCGCGTGTCGCTAGCCTGCGGACATGACGACGTCGTGCGTGGTGACGGGCGGGGCCCGCGGGATCGGCCGCGGGATCGCGGAGCTGATGGTGGCCCGTGGGCACCGGGTCGTGGTCGGTGACCTCAACGCCGTGGCGGCCGCTGCGACGGCCGCGGAGATCGGTGCCGCCGCGGGCGTCGCGATGGACGTACGCGACCCGGACGCGCACCGCGCCGTCGCCGCCGAGGCGTCTGCGCACGGGCCGCTCGTGGCGTGGTTCAACAACGCCGGCGTCGGTGACGACGGCACGCTCGCCTCGCTCTCAGACGACAAGGTCCGCCGGCTCGTCGAGGTCAACCTCCTCGGCGCGATGTGGGGCTGCCGCGCCGCGCTCGCTGCCTTCGGCCCGGGTGGTGGCGACGTCGTCAACGTCGCCTCGCTCGCCGGGCTCGGCCCGGTGCCCGGCTACAGCGCGTACGCCGCCACGAAGGCCGCGGTCGTCTCGCTGTCGGCGTCGGTCAACGCGGAGTCGCCGCGCGGGGTGCGGGTGCACGCGCTGTGCCCCGACGGCGTCGACACCGCGATGCTGGCCGGCCAGGACCCCGACGGCATGGGCTCGCAGCTGACGTACTCGGGAGGGCGGATCCTCGGCGTGGCCGAGGTGGCCGAGGCCGCTGTCGCCCTCGTGGGCTCGCGACGGGTGGTCCGGACGATGCCCGGTTGGCGCGCGGGCGTGATGCGCGGCGCCATGCTCACCCCGGGCACCGCGCAGCACGCCGCGGTGCTGTTCGCCGCGCAGGGCCGGCGCGCGATGAGGAAGCGCTGACCGCCGTCTCGTCGCGCTGTCCGTCGCATCGAACAATTGTTCGTGCGGGTGCTTGACCTGTTCGAACAGGTGCTCTACCGTCGTACACATGTTCGATCGAACGTCTGATCGACGTCGAGGCGGCTGCGAAGCCGTTGTCGGTGGGTCCCACTAGACATTCGCTCGACAACGTACCCGGCTGATCTTCCCCAGGAGGCCACACCATGAGCACCCTCAGCCTTGCCCCCAGCTTCACCACTCCCGCCCCCGTCCGTTCGACGGTGCGCCTGACCCGTCGCGGTCGCCTCGTGGTCTTCGTGACCGCGCTGTTCCTCGTCCTGGCCGTCGCGTTCATGCTGGCGGGCGGTGCCGTCGGCACCGGCTCGGCCGGTGAGCGCGCGCCCACCGAGATCGTCCAGGTCGCCCCCGGCGACACCCTGTGGGGGATCGCCAGCGAGGTCGCCACCGACGGCGACGTCCGGTCGATGATGACCGAGATCGAGCGCCTCAACGCGCTCGAGTCCGCCAGCCTCGCGGCTGGCCAGAAGCTCCGCGTCCCGGTCGTCTCCGACTGACGCGTGAGGCCTCCATCAGCCGCTTCGACCCCGGCTGGTGGAACAAGGGGAAGACCGAGGGGCGGGCCTGGTGGCCCGCCCCTCGGCGTCATTTCGTGGTCTTCCTTGGTGTCTGTGTTGTCGGGATCCCCGGTCAACCGGTGACTCCGACCGTTGTGCGGTAGCTGTGATGCGGGATCCGCACCACGGTGACCGCACAAGCCGGGCCGGGCGGGTTGTCCACAGATCTGCGGCCGGGGGTGGTTCGAGGAGAGCTGAACTGGGTAGTTTCCCGAGTGCTGACGTAGTTCTCGGGAAGGCTCCTTCATGCACGTACGCCGCGCTCTCGCGCTCACCGCCGTCGTACCCCTCCTCCTGGCGGGCTGCTCGGACGACCCCGAGCCCCGGCCCAAGATGCCGGACCCGCCGCCGTCGTCGTCCCCGTTGCCCACTGCGTCGGAGACGGTTGAGGCGGAGAGTGCTGAGGAGTTCATCCGGCGGTGGGCAGCCGCCGAGGCTGAGATGGAAAACACCGGGAAGACGGACGTCTATCGGGAACTCTCTGTTGGCTGCAAGGCATGCACGGATCTCGCCGATCTTGTCGAGGAGTGGTACTCGGCTGGAGGGTTCATCGAGTGGGGCGGCTGGAAGATCCAAAGCGTCAGATCGAGAGGTGAGAGCGGCAGCGAATATGTCGTACGGGTCAACTCGAGCCCTACGAGGTACAAGGAGTCTGCTCGCGGGCCGGTCCAGACTTTCGATGGTGGTCCGGGGGCGCATCTCCTCGTCCTGAAGCCGAACGGAGAGTCGTGGGTCGTCACCCGAAAGGCGGAGGTTCCACGGTGACAGTCGCGGCGCGAGGTGCCGTGCTGGCCCTGCTAGGCGGCTTCGTAGTTCTTCTCCCTACGCCCGCCTCAGCTCAATGCGGGGTGCAGAGCGAGGTGGGAGAGGTCGTCGAAACCTGTGACTACTCCTCGGGCGGAATTGAGGAGGAGAAGATCAAGTACCCGACCTCGAAGTGGTCGGTCCGTCAGATCTGCAAGGACGGCAAACGAAACCCGGAGGGTATCTGCTTCAACCCAGAAGACTGCACGACAGACGCCGGCAATCCCGGCACCCGGTACACCCTCTTCCGCGACGGCGAGAACGTCGGCACTGCGTGCCTGAGCGCGGGCGAAGAGGACCTCGTCGACGACCCGCCGCCGATACGGGCGCTCGTGATCGAGGCGTTCGAACGTCTCAGCTGGCCGGCCTCGAAGCTCGAGGTGCAGCCCCCCGGCGGCAAGACGCTTGTCAACCTGGAGTCGAACTTTTACACAACCAACTCCGCTGCCACCTCCATCTCTGTGAACCTCGTCGAGTCGAACGTCGTGGTCAGCGCCCGGCCCATCGCCTACCGCTGGAACTTCGGCGACGGCACGTCCGAGGTCACCGAGACTCCCGGCGCGCCGTACCCGTCCCTCGACGTCTCGCATGTCTACGACCAGACCGCCAAGGTCGCGGTCAGTGTGGACACTCAGTACGGCGATGCGAGCTTCACGGTCAACGGCGGTCCGCCCGAGGCCATCCCGTCGACCATCTGGGTCACCGGCGCCGCTCAGGACCTCGAGGTCGTCGAGGCCGTCCCCCAGCTCGTCCTCCGATAGTGCGGTCCCTGTGGTGCGGATTCCGCACCACAGTCACCGCACAAGCTCAGCGCGCCGCGCGCTTCCCGCCGACCGGCCGGGGAGGCGCGTCGTCGGTCGGGGGAGGGTCGGTGATCCCGAGTGCCCGCATCAACCGCGCGACCAAGAGCAGGCCGGCGAACAGGCAGGCCATCGCGCCGAGGCAGGCCAGGCCCATGAAGGCCCAGGCTGACGAGCCGGAGCCCCCGCGCGCCGCCGTACCGAAGTCGATGGCGGCGTAGACGAGGTATCCCCAGGCCACGACGCAGAGGGTGATCGCGGCTCCGATGAGGAGCGCCGGCTTGTTCAGGGTGCGGGGTTGGGGAGCCCCCTTGCGCGACCCGACCCGCTTCCCCGTAGACACGAGGGCCATTGTGTCCGATGCGGCCTCACGATGTGACCGGAACACCCTGCAGACGCGCCGGTCCGGAGAGCCGAAGGCACCCAAAACCGCAGGTCAGGGCGGTGCGCAGAAATTGATCCGCGGACTTCACGAGTTCACTTGCCAGCGTGGTGGGCGGGGCGTACGGTTACCACTACATCTAGTAGTTACACCGCTGTAGTTATCCACATCTGGTGCACAGGCCAGGGGGAGATCCTCACAGCCTCAGGCTAGTTGTCCACAGGAACATCCCCAGGCGACACCCTGTTATGAGGGTGTACGAGCCGCGCGCTGACGTACCCGAGAGGAGGGCCGCCATGCACTGTCCCTACTGCAAGAACGAGGACACCAAGGTCCTCGACTCCCGGGTCGCCGACGACGGCGGTTCCATCCGTCGGCGCCGCAGCTGCGCCGCGTGCGACCGCCGCTTCACGACGGTCGAGAAGATGCAGCTCACGGTGCTCAAGCGCTCCGGCGCGACCGAGCCGTTCAACCGCGACAAGGCCATCGCCGGCGTCCGCAAGGCCTGCAAGGGCCGTCCGGTCACCGACGCCCAGCTCGCCTGCCTCGGCCAGGAGGTCGAGGACGCACTGCGCCTGAGCGGGCAGGCCGAGTTCGACGCCAACGACGTCGGCCTCGCGATCCTCAGCCCGCTGCGGGCGCTCGACGAGGTGGCCTACCTCCGGTTCGCCTCCGTCTATCGCGCGTTCGAGTCCGCCGAGGACTTCGACGCCGAGATCAAGATGCTCCGGCTCGAACGAGCCGCAGCCGATCAGCCCGCCACGACGGGTTGACCACATTCGGCCCGGCAGGTCGTGGGGAAGCGGCCTGCCGGGCTTACCAAGCAACCGCGACACATCCATCGCGAGCACCACAACCACCACCAGGGATAGAGGAAGTCGTATGACCGAGACGGTGAGCACCCGCGCCAAGGGAGCCAAGGGCAAGGGCCTGACCATGGAGCGCGTCTTCAGCACCGAGGGCACGCACCCCTACGACGCGATCACCTGGGAGCGCCGCGACGTCGTCCAGCAGAACTGGAAGACCGGCGAGACCGTCTTCGAGCAGCGCGGTGTCGAGTACCCCGACTTCTGGTCGGTCAACGCCTCCACCATCGTCACGACGAAGTACTTCCGCGGCGCGGTCGGCACGGACGCCCGCGAGTGGAGCCTCAAGCAGCTCATCGACCGGATCGTGAAGACGTACACGAAGGCCGGCATCGACCACGGCTACTTCGCCACCGAGGCCGACGCCGAGATCTTCGAGCACGAGCTCACCTGGCTGCTGGTCAACCAGTACTTCTCCTTCAACTCGCCCGTCTGGTTCAACGTCGGCACCGCGTCCCCGCAGCAGGTCAGCGCCTGCTTCATCCTCTCGGTCGACGACTCGATGGACTCGATCCTGAACTGGTACAAGGAGGAGGGCTTCATCTTCAAGGGCGGCTCCGGCGCCGGCCTCAACCTGTCCCGCATCCGCTCCTCCAAGGAGCTCCTCTCCTCCGGTGGCACGGCGAGCGGCCCGGTCTCCTTCATGCGCGGTGCGGACGCCTCCGCGGGCACCATCAAGTCGGGCGGCGCGACGCGTCGTGCGGCCAAGATGGTCGTCCTCGACGTCGACCACCCGGACATCGAGGAGTTCGTGATGACGAAGGCGAAGGAGGAGGACAAGATCCGCGCCCTCCGCGACGCCGGGTTCGACATGGACCTCGGTGGCGCCGACATCACCTCCGTCCAGTACCAGAACGCCAACAACTCGGTCCGCGTCAACGACGAGTTCATGCGCGCCGTCGAGGACGGCGCCGGGTTCGGCCTGCGCGCCCGCGGCACCGGCGAGGTCATCGAGACCGTCGACGCCCGCGAGCTGTTCCGCAAGATCAGCGAGGCCGCCTGGGCCTGCGCCGACCCGGGTCTGCAGTACGACGACACGATCAACGACTGGCACACCAACCCGGAGACCGGCCGCATCACCGCGTCCAACCCGTGCTCCGAATACATGTCGCTCGACAACTCCTCGTGCAACCTGGCGTCGCTCAACCTGCTGAAGTTCCTCAAGGACGACGACACCTTCGACGCCGCGCTCTTCGCCAAGGCCGTCGAGTTCATCATCACCGCGATGGACATCTCGATCTGCTTCGCCGACTTCCCGACCGAGCCGATCGGCGACACCACCCGCGACTACCGCCAGCTCGGCATCGGCTACGCCAACCTCGGCGCGCTGCTGATGGCGATGGGCCTGGGCTACGACTCCGAGGGTGGCCGCTCGATGGCTGCTGCGATCACCTCGCTCATGACCGGTACGTCGTACAAGCGCAGCGCCGAGCTCGCCGGCATCGTCGGCCCGTACGCCGGCTACGCCCGCAACGCCGACGCCCACAAGCGCGTGATGCGCAAGCACCAGGCGGCCAACGACGTCGTACGCGTGCTGCACACCGAGGACGGCCGCACGCACAAGCTGGCCACCAAGGCGTGGGCCGACGTGATCAAGCTGGGCGAGAAGTTCGGCTTCCGCAACGCGCAGGCCTCCGTGCTCGCGCCCACCGGCACCATCGGCTTCATGATGGACTGCGACACCACCGGCATCGAGCCCGACTTCTCCCTGGTGAAGTTCAAGAAGCTCGTCGGCGGCGGCTCCATGCAGATCGTCAACCAGACGATCCCGCGGGCGCTGAAGAAGCTCGGCTACCAGCCCGAGCAGGTCGAGGCGATCGTCGCCTACATCGGCGAGCACGGCCACGTCATCGACGCCCCGGGCCTGAAGACCGAGCACTACGAGATCTTCGACACCGCCATGGGCGCCCGCGCGCTCAAGCCGATGGGCCACGTGCGGATGATGGCGGCGGCCCAGCCGTTCCTCTCCGGCGCGATCTCCAAGACGGTCAACCTGCCCGAGAGCGCCACGGTCGAGGAGATCGAGGACGTCTACATGCAGTCCTGGAAGCTCGGGCTCAAGGCGACCGCGATCTACCGCGACAACTGCAAGGTCGGCCAGCCGCTGTCCGACGGTGGCGGCAAGGCCAAGAAGGACGCCGCCGACAAGGCCGCGGCCGACAGTGCATCGTCGGGTGGGGCCGTCGAGACCAAGGTCGTGGAGAAGGTCGTCTACGCCCCGGTCCGCAAGCGCCTGCCGAAGTCGCGAGTCTCGCGCACCACGTCGTTCACCGTCGGCGGTGCCGAGGGCTACATGACCTCCGGCGCCCACGACGACGGCCAGCTCGGCGAGGTCTTCCTCAAGCTCGGCAAGCAGGGGTCGACCCTGGCCGGCGTGATGGACGCCTTCTCGATCGCGGTGTCGATCGGCCTGCAGTACGGCGTGCCGCTGGAGACCTACGTCTCGAAGTTCACCAATCTGCGCTTCGAGCCCGCCGGCCTCACCGACGACCCGGACGTCCGCATGGCGCAGTCGCTGATGGACTACGTCTGGCGCCGCCTTGCCCTGGACTACCTCACCTTCGAGGAGCGCTCGGCCCTGGGCATCTACTCCGCCGAGGAGCGCCAGCGCCACCTCGAGACCGGCTCCTACGAGCCGCTCGTGGAGGAGACCGGCAGTGCAGCCGAGCTCGTCGAGGCGGACTCCTCTGTCGCTGGTCGAGTAGAGCCGAGGGACGAGGCTCGTATCGAGACCCAGGTCGTCGAGGCCGACATCGTGGAGGCCAGCGCCAAGCCGGCCCCCGCCGAGGCCAAGACCACCGCCGAGCTCTTCGAGAAGCTCACCGGCACCGCCGTCGACTCCCCGCTCTGCATGACCTGCGGGACGAAGATGCGCCCGGCCGGCTCGTGCTACGTGTGCGAGGGCTGCGGGAGCACCAGCGGCTGCAGCTGATCTGATGAGTACGTCGAGGGCGGGCCGCGTCATGCGGCCCGCCCTCGTCCACGACACGCCGAACCTCCGCAACACCAAGCAGATCCACGAGTCGTTCGGCCCGCTGGCGCCGAGCCGGATGTACTCCCGCGGCGGCGACGGCCCGACCGTGCGCTTCGTCGCCACCACGCAGGACGACGCGCTCGAGGCGGCGGACGACGCAGTCGATGCCCTGCTCGAGTCGGGCTGGGAGCCGCGCAACGTGGCGCTCCTGACCACCGGCCACCGCCACCCCGTGCAGGTCGAGCGCACCGACTTCCACGACCAGGAGGGTTACTGGCGCACCTACTGGGACGACGACGTCTTCTACGGACACGTCCTCGGCTGCAAGGGACTCGAGCGCCGCGCGGTCGTGCTCTGCCTCAACGAGGACGGCTCGCGTGACCGCGCCCGTGAGCGGCTCTACGTCGGCATGTCCCGCGCCACCGACGAGCTCGTCGTGGTGGGGGACCCCGAGACCGTACGCCGGGTGGCAGGCGACGACGTGGCCCGGCGGCTCGGGGTGTGAAGATGGCTCCCGGGTGCGCACCGAGGCAGGCGAGGTGCCACGACGACTGCCGAGGAGGAGCCGAATGGGGCGACTGCTCACGGTGGGGCACGGCACCCTGAACCGCGACGCCCTGGCGCGGCTCCTGGCCGACACCGGCGTCGAGCTGCTCATCGACGTACGCCGCTTCCCGGGCAGCCGGCACAACCCGGACGTCAGCAGCGACGCGCTGGCGCAGTGGGTGCCCGAGGCCGGCATCGACTACCGCTGGGAGGAACGGCTGGGCGGTCGCCGCCGACGCGACAAGCAAGCCGATCCCGACGCCGACGGCTGGTGGCGTGTCGAGGCGTTCCGGGCGTACGCCGCCCACACCCGGACGCCGGAGTTCCTCTCGGCCCTCGACGACCTGGTCGCCGACGTCGACGAGCACGACACCACTGCGGTCATGTGCAGCGAGAGCGTGTGGTGGCGCTGCCACCGCCGGATCGTCGCCGACGCCGCGCTCCTGCTGAGGAAGGTCGAGGTCGCCCATCTCTCCCACGACGGGAAGACCACGCCGCACGAGCCGTCGGCCGGCGCGCGCGTCGTCGACGGCCTCCTCCGCTACGACGCCGCGGACACGTGATGGACGAGGACTACGTGGAGGCCGTGCTCGCGCTGGTCGAGCAGGTGCCGCCGGGCCGGGTGACGACGTACGGCGCGATCGCCCGCCTCGTCGGCACGGCCGGTCCGCGCCAGGTCGGACAGGTGATGGCGCTGCACGGTGACGCGGTGCCGTGGTGGCGCGTCGTCCACGCGGACGGACGACCGGCGACATGCCACGACGGGACGGCGTTGAAGCACCTCCGCGCCGAGGGCGTGCCCCTCACCGCCAGCGGCCGCGTGGACGTCACTCCAGCCCGCTGAGGTCCGGAGGCACGTCGACCGAGTGCGCCCGCAGCACCTCGAGGGGTACGACGTCGAGCGCCCGCTCCGACGTCGCGGACAGCACCACGGGTGCGGCCACTCCGGCGTCGTACGCCTGCAGCCAGCGGAGCGCCACCACGCACCACCGGTCTCCTGGCACGAGGCCGGGGAAGTGCCACTCCGGCCGTGGGGTGGAGAGGTCGTTGCCGACCGCAGCCTGGTGGGCCAGGAACTCCTCCGTCATCACCGCGCAGACGGCGTGCAGCCCGACGTCCTGCGGGCCGACCGTGCACGTGCCGTCGCGGTGGAACCCGGTGACCGGGTCGGTGCCGCACGGGTCCAGCTCGCCGCCGAGGACGTTGCGCTCCGTCATGGGGAGATCATCGCGCAACGCCGCGGCGCCGGGTGCTCAGCCCTTGCGGATCAGCTCCAGGCGCCAGGCCTCGGGACCGGACTCGCGGTAGGCCACGTCGAACGCGCCCGGAGCGCGCTGCTCGAGCTGGGCCAGGAGCGGCAGCGGGTCGTGGTCGGCGACCAGCTGCAGGCCGGTGCCGGGACGCAGGCCGTCCAGCGCGCCGAAGATCGTGGCGTGGCGGATGGCGTGCGGGATGGTGCGCACGTCGAGCTCGGGCAGCCCCGCCTCGTCGTGACCCCCGCACGCGCACTGGTGCCCGCCAGCAGCGGGAGAGGCAGCGGCGGCGGGAGCCTCGTGGCCGCCGAGGAGCTCGTGCATGCCGTCGAGCATCTCGGCCACCGAGTAGTCCGGGGAGGCGACGAGGGTCGGGATGAGCTGGTCGTTCTCCTTGGCGAGGTGGCTGCCGAAGAGCGTCTCGAGGGCGCGCGCGACGGCGGCGGCCTCGATCGGGTCGGTCGCGGCCTCGAGGTCGCCCACCAGCCGGTGGATGAGGACGTGCTCTGCCAGCATCGCCTCGACGAGGAGGCGCGCCTCCGCGATCTCGGCGGCGGCCGGGTAGAGCGTCTGCTCCTCCGCGGTCGCGTGCGGCACGAGGTCGTCGCGCAGCCAGGACAGCAGCTCCTGCCGCGCGGCCTGGGCCCGGTCGGTGCGCGCCGCGCGCACGACGTCGAAGGTGAGCAGGGCGAGCCGGCCGGCCATCTCGGCGTGGTGCTGCTCGACCTTCTCAGCCGCCTCGGCGTCGGCGTGGTTGTTGGCGATGGTGACGGTGGACATGGGGTGCCTCCTCGGTTGGTTGCTAATAATCTACAATGAACCCCGTGGAAATAAATGAGCAGGGTGTGACCGCCGCCCAGGCCCGCGTGCTGGCCGCGATGCGCGAGGCGGGTCGCGCCGTGACGCTGACCGAGCTGCAGGACCTCACCGGACTGCACGCCAACACCCTGCGCGGACATCTCGACGTGCTCGTGGCGGGCGGGAACGCCAGCCGCATCGCCAGCCGGAGCGGCGGCCGCGGACGTCCGGCGTGGAGCTATCTCGCCCGCGAGCCGGAGTACGCCGCCCTCGCCATGGCGCTCGCCTCCGGCCTCGACCAGGGACCAGACCCGGACACGGGAACGCGCCACACCCTCGACCCCGCGGCCGTGCGCGGGGGCCGGGCCTGGGGCGAGCGGATCCGCTCGCAGCTCGGCGCGGTGGAGGACGGACGAGAGCGCGTGATGCTCGCCCTCACGCACACCGGCTTCGCCCCCGAGGCCGACGGTGACCACGTGACGCTGCACGCGTGCCCGCTGCTCGACGCGGCGCGTGCGCACCCGGGAGTCGTGTGTGCGGTGCACCTGGGGCTCGTCGAGGGTGTGCTCGGTCGACGCGGCGCGACGCTCCACCCGCGCCCCGACACGCTGGGCTGCGGGGTCGGCCTCCCGTGAGCGGGCGGCGTACGCCGGCGCCACGCGCGCTGCTGGCGGTCCCGGCAGGCATCGCGATGGTCGTCGGCACCGACGCGGGCCTCACGCTCCTGGGTGTGTGGGCGCCGGTGTCGACGGGCCGGGTGGGCGAGGCCCACGGGCTGTTGATGGTGCTCGGCTTCGTGGGCACGCTCATCGCCCTGGAGCGCGCGGTCGCGCTCGGCGCGGCCTGGGCCTACGCCGCTCCGACCTCCCTGGGCTCCGGCGCCCTCCTGCTGCTCGTGCCGGGAGCGGACCGGCTCGGCCACCTGCTGCTGGTCGCCGGCACCGCGACGCTGTGCGCGGTCTACGTCCCGCTGTGGCGCCGCCAGCGCGACGACGCCGTCCTGGTCTCCGCGCTCGGCGCGGTCCTCGCCCTCGGCAGCACCGTGCTCGCCCTCGGTGGTGCCGACGTGCCGCTCGCGCTGCCGTGGCTGGCCGGCTTCGTCGTGCTGACCATCGCCGGTGAGCGGCTCGAGCTGGCCCGGCTGGCGATGCCCGCGGGCGCGGGGACCTCGCTGGTGCTGCTCGGCCTCGCTGTCACCGTGAGCGTCCCGGCCGCGACGATGTGGCCGGTCGTCGGGGGCAGCGTCCTCGGAGTGGTGCTCCTCCTGCTCGTCGCCTGGCTGGTGTCGTACGACGTCGCGAGGCGGACGCTGCGCGGCTCCGGGCTGCCGCGGTTCGCCGCCGCCTGCATGCTCGCCGGCCAGGCCTGGCTGGCCGTGGCCGGAGGCGTCCTGCTGGTCGCCGGGCAGCCGGCCGACGGAGCGGCGTACGACGCCCTGGTGCACGCGGTCTTCCTCGGCTTCACGATCTCGATGATCATGGCGCACGCTCCCTCGATCCTTCCTGCGGTGACGCGGGTGCCGCTGCCGTACCGAACGGCCATGTGGGCACCGTGGGCCCTGCTCCAGGCCTCGCTCGTCCTGCGCCTGTGGGGCGGCGACGCCCTCGGGAGCGACCTGGCGCGCGAGGTCGGCGGCGCCGGCAACGCACTCGCGCTGCTGCTCTTCTTCGCCGTCGCAGGGACGAGCACCGTCATCGGCCCCCCGCCCCGCGCCGTCCGTCCCGCCGAACGCACCCCGGAGGTCGCGCGATGACCACCCTCCAGTCGCCGTCCTCGTCCCCTTCCGCGGACCGCTCGGACGCACCGGCCGCCGGCACCCGCGGCTTCTGGCCGATCCGGGACCTGCCGGTCGTGGGCTGGCTGCTGGCTGCCGTGGTCGTGGCGCTCGTGCACCAGTGGGTGCCGGAGCCGCGCTGGCTGCTGCTCCACCTGCTGCTGCTCGGTGCCGCCGGCCACGCGATCCTCGTGTGGAGCCGCTACTTCGCGGACACCCTGCTGCGCGGACCCGCGACGCCGCGGCGCGAGCAGTCGATCCGTCTGGCGACCTTCGACCTTGGCGCCGTCGCGGTCACGATCGGGGTGGCCCTCGACAGGTGGCTCCTCGTCCTGGCCGGCGCGGTGGCCGTGGCGCTGGCCGTCACGTGGCACGTGGCGTCCCTGGCGCAGGGCCTGCGCGGCAGGTTCCGTTCGCGCTTCGCGCCGACGGTGCACTACTACCTGGCCGCGGGTGCCCTGCTCCCGGTCGGCGCCACGCTGGGCGTGTGGCTCGCCCGCGGGCTGACCGATCCCCTCGACGCGCGCGTGCGCATCGCCCACGCCGGCATCAACGTGCTCGGCTGGGTGGGCCTCACCGTGCTGGGCACCCTCGTCACGCTGTGGCCGACGATGCTGCGTACGCGCCTGGCCGAGGGTGCGGAGAAGGCGTCGCGCGCCGCGCTGCCCGTGCTGGTCGCGGGGATCGCCCTGGTCGCGGCCGCCGCGTGGGCGGACCAGCCCCGCGTGGTCGCGGCCGGCCTGGTGACCTACCTCGCCGGTGTCCTGGTCCTGGCCCGCCCGATGGTGGACG
The DNA here is from genome assembly GCF_017310035.1 of Nocardioides sp. S5. Classification (NCBI taxonomy): domain Bacteria; kingdom Bacillati; phylum Actinomycetota; class Actinomycetes; order Propionibacteriales; family Nocardioidaceae; genus Nocardioides; species Nocardioides sp. S5. The sequence goes on along the minus strand of NZ_CP022296.1, from coordinate 4,017,398 downwards.
CGGCGCGGGTGAAGCCGCCGGGCAGCTTTCCCACCTGGTCGGTCGGCGCGGGCGTGCTGTGGCTGGCGGCGATGCTCGCCTGGGTGTCGGTGCGGGTCGCGTTCGGTGGCACGTGGGGCGACGTGTCCGCGGCTCTGCACGACGCAGCGCCCTTCCTGGCCGCCGGGTTCGTCGCCCAGGTGCTGCTCGGCGCCCTCTCCTACCTCGTGCCGGTCGTGCTCGGCGGGGGCCCGGCGTCCGTACGCGCCGCCAACCGGGCGCTCGACTCGGCCGGGGCGCTGCGGGTGGCCCTCGCCAACGTGGGCCTGCTCTGGTGTCTCCTGCCCGTCCCGAGCGTCGTACGCGTCGTGGCGTCGGTGCTCGTCCTCGGAGCCCTCGCGAGCTTCGTCCCGCTGCTGCTGCTCGCCGTTGGGAGTCGGCACCGCGGCACGGCGACCCCGGCGTCCGCCGGACGACCGCGCGGGCAGAACACCGGGCTGGCCGCCGTCGGGGTGGCGCTCGCCGTGGTGGCCGTGGCCGTCGGCGGTGCCGTCGACCCGGACGCACTGGGCCGGACCGGCTCCGCGGACGCCGGTGTCGCGCCCACCGGCCGGACCGTCGAGGTCGAGGTGGTGGCCGGCGAGATGCGGTTCACCCCCGACCGCGTCGAGGTGGCCGCCGGTGACCGGCTGGTGATCACCCTGCGCAACGAGAGTGCGGGCGACGTCCACGACCTGGTGCTGGAGACCGGCGCCGACACCGGCCGCATCGCGCCGGGGGAGGAGGCCGTGCTGGACGTCGGCGTCGTCGGTCGCGACCTCGACGGCTGGTGCTCGGTCGTGGGGCACCGGCAGATGGGCATGACGTTCGCCGTCGACGTGACGGGTGGCGGGTCGCAGGACGCGGCAGCCGCCGCGGACGGCGCCGTCGACGGTGCCACTGAACCGGCCGGGCACGAGGACCACGGCCACGACGCGTCCGGGGCGCCGATCAGCTCGGCGGGCGAGCCGGGGCCGGACTTCGCGGCGTACGACCCGGTCCTGCCGCCGCTGGTCCCGGAGCGCGTGCACCGCCACACGTTCCGGATCACCGAGCAGCAGGCGGAGGTGGCGCCGGGGGTGACCCAGGAGGTGTGGACGTTCAACGGCACCGCGCCGGGCCCGGTGCTGCGCGGCCGCGTCGGCGACCGGTTCGTCATCACGCTGGTGAACGACGGGACGATGGGCCACTCGATCGACTTCCACGCCGGAGTGCGCGCCCCGGACGAGGTGATGCGCACGATCCCGCCCGGGGAGTCGCTGACCTATCGCTTCACCGCGACCCGGGCCGGGGTGTGGATGTATCACTGCTCCACGATGCCGATGACCGCGCACATCGCCAACGGACTCTTCGGCGCCGTCGTGATCGAGCCGCCCGGCCTGCCTCCCGTCGACCGGGAGTACGTCCTGGTGCAGTCCGAGCAGTACCACGGGGCCGACGGCGCGGTCGCCGACCTCGACAAGGTCGCTGCCGAGGAGCCCGACGCCGTGGTGTTCAACGGCTACCCCGACCAGTACGCCCGCGAGCCGCTGCGCGCCCGCACCGGCGAGCGGGTCCGGATCTGGGTGCTCGACGCGGGACCGAGCCGCGCCTCGTCCTTCCACGTCGTCGGCGGGCAGTTCGACACCGTGTTCAACGAAGGCGCGTGGCAGCTCGGCAGCCGCTCGGGTCCGGCACGCGACGGTGGCGCGCAGGTGCTGCCGCTGCTGCCGGCCCAGGGCGGTTTCGTCGAGCTGGTGCTGGACGAGCCGGGCGACTACCCGTTCGTCAGCCACGTCATGGTCGACGCCGAGCGCGGGGCCCGAGGTGTGCTGCAGGTCCGCCGCTGACCGACGGCGAGGCGTCGCTCAGGCCTGACGCGCGGCCTTCTTCGCCGCCGCCTCGTCCCGCCGCTCGACGAAGCGCGTCGCCTCGCCGTCGAGCGTGGCGACCGCGGCCGCGAGCTCGTCGCGAGCCGCCTCGCCGTCGGCGTCGAGCCCCTCCAGCTCCCACACGCCCCACTGCCGGAGCAGCGGCGCGACGATGTCGTCGTGGTGGATGCGGAGGTCGTAGATCCCGGCCTTGGCCATCTGCACCGCCTTGCGCGAGAAGCCGGGGATGACGCTGCCGGGCATCTCGAAGCCGACGACCTCCTCGGTGATCGCGCGCATCGTCTGGCTGGGGGTGAGCTCGAGGGCCGCGGTGACGATGTTGCGGTAGAAGATCATGTGGAGGTTCTCGTCCTTGGCGACGCGGGCGAGCAGCTTGTCGGCGATCGGCTCCTCGGTGTAGCGGCCGGTGTTGCGGTGCGAGACCCGGGTGGCGAGCTCCTGGAACGACACGTAGGCGCAGACGTTGAGCAGCGACTTGTCCATCGCCTCGTAGCCGGTCTCCATGGTCTCCATCCGCGCGCGCTCGAGCTCGACGGGGTCGACGCCGCGGGTGACGAGGAGGTAGTCGCGGATGCAGAAGGCGTGGCGGCCCTCCTCGGCGGTCCACCGGTTCACCCAGGTGCCCCACGCGCTGTCGCGGCCGAAGGCACGGTCGATCTCGCGGTGGTAGCTCGGCAGGTTGTCCTCGGTCAGCAGGTTGACCTCGAGCGCCGTGCGCGCGATGGGGGACAGCTGGGACTGCGCGACCTCCCACGGGTCGCCGCCGAGGTCGGCGAAGTCGCGGCCCAGGCTCCACGGGACGTACTCGTGCGGCATCCACTCGTCGGCCATCGCCATGTGCCGGTTGAGGTTGTCCTCCACCACCGGCTCGAGCTCGGTCAGCAGCTGGGTGCTCTCGAGTGCGGCCACGGCAACTCCTCGTCCGGTGGAGCGAGGGGGATGCCTCGCCCTCCTTGCCTACACCTCCGGACGTGCCCGTGGATAGGCCTCGAGCGTCACCGCATGTCGAAGACCAGTCGCGCCGGAACCTCCCCGGCCAGCACCTCCTCGAAGCACGCGTTGACGTCGTCGAGCGTGCGGCTCTCGGTCACGACGCGGGTCAGGCCGCGAGCGTGGAGGTCGAAGCAGGCGGCGAGGTCGTTGCGCGTCCCGACCAGCGACCCGATGATCGAGATGCCCTTGAGCACGGTCTCGAAGACCGGGAGCTCGAGGCGGTTGTCGGCCGGCAGGCCGACGATCACGAGCCGACCGTTGGGGTTGAGGGCGGCGTGCGCGGCCTGCATGGCGGCCGGCGACGGCACCGTCACCAGCGCGATGTCGACCCCGCCGAGCTCGGCGAGCTGGGCCGCCTGGTCGCCGCGCGCGTCGATGACATGGTCGGCGCCCAGGTCCTTCGCCAGCTGCAGCTTGTCGTCGTGCACGTCGACGGCGACGGTGCGGGTGCCGAAGATCCGGGCGTACTGCAGACCCAGGTGCCCGAGGCCACCGATGCCGACGACCATGCAGGTCTCGTTCGGCTTGGGGTCCGCGACCTTGATGGCCTTGTACGTCGTCACGCCGGCGCAGGTCAGCGGCGCGGCGTCCATCGGGTCGACGCCGTCCGGGACGGGCACGACGTGGCTGGCCCACGCGACGGCGTACTCCGCGTAGCTGCCGTCCATCGTGTAGCCCATGTAGGCCGGGCTGGTGCAGTAGGTCTCCCAGCCGTCGACGCAGTAGCGGCAGTGGCCGCAGGCCTGCCCGAGCCACGGGAGCGCGACACGTTGGCCGACCGCCACGGGCAGGTCGCCCTCACCGACGGCCTCGACGATGCCGACGCCCTCATGGCCGGGGATGAGCTGGTCCTTGGGCTTCACGGGCCACTCGCCGCGGGCCGCGTGGATGTCGGTGTGGCAGAGCCCGCAGGTCTCGATCCGCACGAGCACCTGGCCGGGGCCGGGCTCGGGGACGGGGACGTCGCGGATCTCCAGCGGTGCGCCGAGGGTGGGGACGACGGCAGCCTTCATGGCGTGCTCCTCAAGATGGGGGCGCGGCGCGACCTGCGCCGGGGGAGCGTTCGCTCCACCTCGAGGGTCGTCGGGATCGGCGCCCGCCGGCAGGGGCGATGGGACCGTGGGTGCGGGGCGAAGGTCCTGCGCGCGTTCTCCACAGATCGTCCCGGCGGCCCCTGCGGCGGGCTCCGTCTCACTAGCGTCGATCGCGTGAGAGCTCTCGGGATGGTGATGGTTTTCCTGCTGCTCGCCGGCTGCACGGACAGTCGGGGTGGAGGGCGCGGTGACGGTCCGGCGCCTGGGCGAAGCCCGGCGCCGCCGGCCACGGTCGTCGACGAGCTGCCGACCAGCGCAACGCCTGCGTGGTCGACGCCGGTCAAGGCGCTCCAGGATCCGGTGCCGGCGGGCGACGTGCTGGTCACGGTCGTGGCGGCCCGCGGTGACGAGCTGGACGTGGTCGCCCTGGACCGCCGCGACGGTGCCGTGCGGTGGCGGCGTCCGCTGATGGTGGTGAACAGCGACGTCGGCGCCTTCCTCGGCGATCTCGTCCACACCTCGGCCGACGGCGAGACGTACGTCGTCATGCAGGAAGCGCGGACGGGACCGGCGCTGCGCGCGGGCGCTCGGCTGCCCTACCTCGCGCTCGACCCGGCCTCGGGCGAGGTCGTCGCCCGCACCCGTCCGGTCGTGGCGCAGTTCGGCGCACCGACCTGCGACGACGGACTCGACGTGTGCCTGCGGATCTCACCGGACGACCGGTTCGAGGAGACGCGGTGGGTCCTCGGAACCTGGGAGCTACTGCCCGAGAAGGACCGGCTCCCCGCCGGCACCAACAGTCTCGTCCGGGGCTCCGACGTCTACACCGTCTACGGCCCCGTCGGGCAGTACGCCGTTGCCAAGGCGGTCGGTCGTGCGGGCCCGCGACCGTGGCGGCTGCCGCACACCCGGGTGACCGGCGGCGATCAGTGGTTGCTGGACGACTCCCACGGGATGGTGGACGAGGAGGCCGGTGTCGCGGTGCTGCAGCTGCTCGCGACCACCCGGGAGCGCGACCTCGACCGCTACGAGCGCGGACAGAGCGTCCGCCTCGACCTGGCGCAACGGCGGACCGTCGGGCTGGACGTGGAGACGGGCGACGTGCTGTGGCGCCACCGCGGCGCCGACATCCGCTGCCTGGAGCTCACCCGGACCGAGGTGCCGGTGCGGTGTGCTTTCTCCGGCGAGCGCGTCTACCGGGAGGGCACGGAGCCCCGGCTCGTGTCCGGCCGCGGATTCCTCGAGGGCTTCGACCCCCGGACGGGGGAGACCACCTGGCGCCAGGAGCTGGGTCGCGCCGCGGTGCGGACGTTGACGCTCGACATCCTCGAGCTGGACGCCGAGGTCGACCGGATCATCGACGCTGACGAGCTCGTCGTCGTGCCGACCCCGAGCGGTCCGCGCCTGGTGTCGCTGGTCGACGGGACGTCGCGTCCGGTTGCTCCTGGCGAGGCGCTCCTGTGCCGGGACTCTGTTCCCTATGGGCACCGTTTCGACACCGAGGACTCCGGTGTCGTGGGCTTCGGCGACACGCGGGCGCGGCAGGTCGCGTCACCGTGCACCCCGGATGGGAAATCGACGGACGAGCGTCCCGGCGCGACGGCGCTGCTGACGGGCGGAGTGGATGCGGGCAAAGGCGTGCACGTGGTGGTCCGGCGCGGTGCGGTGGAGGGGTACTCATTGTCCTGAGCTCGCCTCTTGTGCCTGTATTCGAACAGGTGTACGATGGTTCGAGCACGCCGGTCCGGAACGGATCCCTCGTCTGAGGTGACAGGGATCCCGGGATCGGGACAGTCACCCATAGAACCCGTCGTGGTGCTGGCGGGATGCCCTCAAGGCTCTCGGGTAACGACCTGGCAACGGTGCCACCAGTCATGCCTCTCCGCTCCGCCCGGCCCTGGGCGGTGATCCGTGAGTGCGTGCGAGGAGGTGGCCGAGTGCATCCGTTGCTTGAGTGTGGGGCCGACCTCCGTGCCGTGTTGAAGGACGTCTCGTCGGTCGAGCCGGCGTTCATGACGACTGCGGACAAGCAGGCAGCGTTGGTGGCGCTGACCGAGGTCCGATCCCAGCTCGATGCCGTGACGGCGCGGCTCCTCGCCGCCTCCGATGACGTGGCCGAGGCGCACGGGTTGCGTGATGCCGCGGCGTGGCTGGCAGTGCAGACCCGCATGACCCGGGCGGAGGCCCGACGGGTCCTGGCTCTGGGGCGGGGGTGCGAGCAGCACCCCGCTGTGGGGGCTGCGCTGTCGGGTGGCGGGCTGCGTGCCGAGCAGGCGCGGGTGGTCGTGGAGGCGGTCGACGCGCTCCCGGGGCGGGTCGAGCGCGAGACGCGCGAGAGGGCGGAGACGGTGCTTCTCGATCTGGCCGCCCAGCACGACGCCCGCGAGCTGAAGCAGATCGGCAAGCGGATCCTCGACGTGGTCGCGCCCGAGGTGGGCGAGTCGCACGAGGAGGCGGTGCTGCGGGCTGAGGAGGACCGCGCCACCGCCGGTGTGGAGCTCAGTCTGGTCGATGACGGGGAAGGGCGCTGTCACGGCCGGTTCGTGGTGCCGTCTCATGTGGGTGCGATGTTGAAGCGGCACCTGCTGGCGCTGGCGAACCCGGCCCGCCACACCGAGGACGAGCTCCGCGACGAGACAGGCGAGTGGAAGCCGCTGCGCCGCCGCCTCGGGGAGGCGTTGGTCGAGTACGTCGAGCGCTATCCGGTCGACGCGACGCCGCAGACCGCGGGGGTGAACGCCACGGTGGTGGTGACCATGACGATCGAGCAGCTGCTCGCCGATCACGCGACCGCGCTGCTCGATGATGGCTCGCGGATGTCCGCGGGCCAGGCGCGGCGGCTGGCGTGCGAGGCCGGGATCATCCCGGTCGTGCTGGGCTCGACGTCGGTGCCGCTGGACATGGGGCGTGCGGCGCGACTGTTCACCAAGGCACAACGCATCGCGCTCGGCTTGCGCGACGGCGGCTGCACCGCTCGCGGATGCGAGACCTCGGCGTCGGGTTGCCACGCCCACCACGACGACCCCTGGTCCAGGGGCGGACTCACCGATCTCGCCAACGGCCGGCTCCTGTGCCCACGACACCACCGCCTGGCCCACGACTCCCGCTACGCGGTGACCGTCCACGCCGACAACTCCGTCACCTTCACCAGACGGACGTAGGCCGACGGGAGTGCTCGTCGCTACTCGACCACCGAGGTGGTGAAGACCTCGACCACGTAGGCGTCGTGGTCGGAGAGTCGCTTGCCGTCGTGTTCGGCCAGGATCCGCGATGCCGTGGTCGCGGTGCCGCGCGGGACGGCGACGTGGTCGATGCTGAGCAAGTCTTCTATCGGGTGGGGCAGGTCGGCGGTGGGAACGGCGAGACCGAGCTGGTCGACAGCGTCGAGGACGACCGTCCTGCCGCCCAGCGATCCGGCGTACTCCTTGCCGCTGATCGCGTGGTTCCAGTCGCCGCCCCAGACGAGTACGTCCGCCGCGCGGAGGTGGAGCAGCAGGTCGTCGACCGCGTGGGCGGTCTTGTCGGCGTGCTTGGTGCCGGTCCACGGCGCGCGGGACTGGCAGCCCTTCCACGGAAGGATCGAGCTGACGTACGTCGTCGCGCCGACCTGGGCGGCCGCGCTCGCCGGGTGTGGGTCGGGGAGTGAAGCCATCGGCAGGCGGCTGGCGATCCCGGCCCATCGCCGACGCGCTGCCATCCGTGACTGCGTGAGGTGCAGCGCGTACCCGGGCAGGCTCGACCGCTCGTTGACCTCGGTCAGCAGCCAGACGTCGCAGTCGGCTTCGAGCAGGAGGGCGAGGTGGGCGTCCGACCAGCGGCCGGCGAGGTTCCAGGTCCCGATGCGCACGGACGCATCCTGCCGGACACGACGGCGGCTTCAGGTGGTGAGGAGGTCTGGTGCCACCAATGCCAGGAGTGGTGTGTCGGTGGGGGCTTCGGGATCAGCGTCAAGCTCGATCGAGGTCCCGGCCTCAGCAACCCGCGCCGTTCCCGTGTCGATGGGCCACTTGACCCATACGAGCACAAGCTCGGGATGCCGCTCTACGAAGGTGGTGTACGCGCTCCGGCAGATCTTCGTGAAGGCAGGGTCCGACCGATCAACGCCCAAGCCGGCAAGCGACCAGGCGAACATGTAGAGGGGGAGCACGTGGTCGAAGTCGTACTCCTCTTGCACCTCGCCGAGGAGACGGTCCACGAGCGACAGGTCGGTCATGCGTTCGGGTTCCCTTCGAGCGGGATCTTCACCTTGGTGCCGTTCTGCGAGACAACGACATAGGGGCCACTGGTCAGCGCATCGGGTCGACTGTCGCCGTAGCCCTCCATGATGCGGATCTGGCGATCGTAGTGGTCGGGATCCTTGAATCGGACGCCATCGCCGCGTGCGCTGCTCGAGGACGGCCAGTCGCGCAGGAGTCGGCGCACCTCTTCGGCTGGCATCCCGTGCAGGTCTTGCGGGTCGAAGAGCTTCGGGTCCGTGATCGTCGCAGCGATCCTTGCCAGCCGTGCTTCACGCGCCCCGCGCCATCCCAACGGGTTCAGCATCTCCCCTCGCTCGTCCCGGACCGACGCACGGGCGAACCGACTGAAGCCCTCGCGCGAACGCACCAGCTGGTCCTCGGCGGTCCGCAGCCGCGACGCGGCAGACGCGACGACCGCGCGCAGGGCGGTCAGGAGTGCGTGGAAGCGTGGCGCCTGGGCGCGGATGCGGGCGAGGGCGGCACCTGCCTTGACGCCTCCGCCGAGACCACCGGTGATGCCGGCGACGATCGCGGTGAGGGCGACCTCCTCGACGATCATCTGGCCGATCTCGGCGAGGAGGGAACGGGTACGGGTACGCGTGTCCTCCACCGCCGCGGCGTAGTCGTCGCACGCGTCGGCGAGCGCGAGGAGCTGGTCCGCGGTGTCCTCCACGAGCGATCGCAGCTCGGAGATCGCCGACAGGGCGAGTGGGATCTCCGGGGACAGCTGGCGGTCCAGCAGGCGGGTGACGGCATCGAGATGGCCGGTGAGGTCGGCGACCGACGCACCCGTACGCCGCCAGCAGCCGGCCGCGTCGCGGAGTCTGTCGACATCGGCGCCCGGCCAGACGAATCCCTCGACCTGGTCGAGGATCCATGCGTGGACGTCGCCGAGTCCCGTGGCGACCGAGCCGCCCAGGCTGGAGGGCGGAAGGTCGGGTGAGACACGGAGGAACGCGTCCGCGTCGAGGCCGCTGCCGGTGTAGGCGTTCGTCCTTGTCCCGGCAGCGGCGGCCTCGGCGCGCGCGTGGGCCTGACCACTGAGGTCGACGAGCCGCCCGAGCCCGATCAGGGCATGGGTGAGGTCGGCGAGGGCGCCCACGGCCTCGCGCGCGGCTGGGTCGTAGGCGGCGGCGAAGTCGCTGCTGGTGGCGTCGTCGCCCGCCATGGCGGCGTACCCGCCCAGCTTGCCGGCCAGCGACTCGGTGAGGAGCGCGGCGACGTGGTTGGCGGTCCGGCACACGCCAGCCGCCTCGGCGTAGCCCCCGCACTCGACGCTGATCCGCACCACTCCACCCTTGTGGAGTCGGCCCGGGTGGCGGCACCCCTCGGGACGGATCTGTGGACAAGGAGTGGGGTCTCGATACGCCGCTCGTTCCTCGCAGCTACTCGACCACCGAGAGAGGAGAGGATGGTTTCGAGGCTCGCTGCGCTCGCACCTCAACCGGCGAAGGAAGTGGCTTCCACGACGACGTCGGCCGCACCGCGCGTCGACGAGACGAGGCGGGCGTTGGGCTCGTCGACCCGGTCCACCCAGGCCCGTGCGGCGTCGGGCGACTTCCCGAACTCCTCGTGCCGCCGGACCAGCCGCTCACGGCGTACGCCGTCGTCGACCCCGGCGAACCACACCTCGGCCAGCAGGGGGCGTACGTGCTCCCACCCGCCGTCGGGCAGCAGGAGGTAGTTGCCCTCGGTGACCACCAGCCGCGCCGCCGGCGGGATCGCAACGGCAGCGGCGATCGGCTGCTCGAGGTCGCGCTCGAAGCCGGGGACGTAGAGGACGGAGTCCGGAGCGGCGTGCAGGCGGGCCAGCGTCGCGACGTAGCCGTCGACGTCGAAGGTCTCCGGCGCGCCCTTGCGGTCACGCAGCCCGAGTCGGTCGAGCTGGACGTCGGCGAGGTGGAAGCCGTCCATCGGCAGGTGCGCGACGGCATCGGCGCCGAGCCGCAAGCCCAGGGCAGACAGCAGCGCCGAGGTGAGCGTGGACTTCCCCGACCCGGGCGGGCCGGTGATCCCGAGCACTGCACGAGTCGACCGGTCGAGGAGGGACCCGGCGCGGTCGACCAGCGCGAGCGGGAACGGGGTCATGTCGCTCGCCGCAGGTCCAGCGTGATGCGTGCGAGCTCGTCGTAGTGGTCCGGGGGAAGGTCGAGCGCCTGCCGCACCCGCCACCGGCCGATGAGGGCGTACTCCTCCTCGGCCGTGGGTAGGTCGTTCTGCGGGTCGAGGTCCCGGAGCCCGATGGTGAACCAGCGCATCGCCTCGCGCAGGCGTCCAGCTCCCTCGAGGGTGTCGGCGACTCGCTCGAGCGCCTCGGAAGGCAGGCTGGGGCCACGCTGCCGGAGGTCGAGGAGCAACGGTTCGGCTTCCTGGCCGCGGCCTGCCTCGACGAGGAACGAGACGCGCATGGCGCGAATGACGTCGGCATCCTCGGCAGAGGTGGGGCCGGCTTGATCGAGGGTCGCGAGCGCCGCTTCGACATCTCCGCGCATCGCCTGGTGGTCTGCGATCACCTGCAACACGTCGAGACGCCCGGGATCCTCGGGGGCCATCGTCGTCAACAGCTCGGTCGCCGGTCCTAGCGTGTCGACGCGAGGGTTGAACTCCCACGAGTCGATCAAGTCGTGGACCTCGTCCAAGGAGAGCGGCATGGATCCATCCTTCCGCACGCCGCCCATGGTCTAGCGGATGCCGATGACGTCCGCGGGGATCGGGCGGATCGCCCCGCGGGTGGCGAGGTGCACCACCTCGCAGGGCACGCCGGCGCGTCGCGCGGACGCGTACAGGCTCCGCGCCCAGGCGCGGTCGCTGTCGGTGACGACGTCCTTGCCGGGGCGGGACCGCAGGAAGGCGACGCGGGCTCCCGGCGCCACCTCGTTGTCGAGCATCAGCAGGAGGTCCGCGAGGCCGTCCGCCTCGGACGTGTCGGGCGGATCCTCGGCCTCTGCGATCTCGGTGAGGTGCGGCAGTGGTCGGTCGTCGACGACGAGCATCATCCAGACGCTGTGGCCGCTGAAGCTCCACGGCCCCATCAGCTCGCGCCACGCATCTTCCATCTGGGTCTGGGTGGTGAGGACTGGTTCGAACATGGCGCCGAGCCTGCCTGCGGAGAGGGCGGTTGGCGAACGGGTCTCCACAGGCGCGACGGCTGTCCACAGATCCGCACGAGCTGCTTGTGGCGTGGGACTGCCCGGGCTTTGGCTGGAGGCATGTCTCGGAATCCCACTCCCGGCTTTCGCCGGCACCCGCGCGTCGCGGACCGGATGTCAGCGGCCGACCACGACCTCGTCACGCAGTCCCTCGCTGCTGAACGGGCCGGCGACGCCGCCCGCGCGCTGGAGCTGCACGCCTCGGTCCCGGCGCTCAACCTGAGGAGCCGGCACAACATCCTGCTGGCACAAATCGCCGCACTCGGCACCGAGCTCCCCGACTGGGTGTGGGCGCGGTGGATCGCCTACCAGGCCGTCCGGTGCGAGGACCCGGACTCGGAGACGGGGAAGATGCAGCGGGTTGCGCTGAAGTACGCCATCGAGACCTTCCACGAGGACCAGCTCGCCGACTGCCACGCCAACGGTGGCGACCCGGTCAAGGTGGTCTCGTGGGTGGGTGCCGAGTCATGGCTGTTCCACCAGGTGCTCCTCCACGAGATGGGCGGGCTCGAGCGATTCGTCGACGAGCAGGTGACGGGGCGGCTGGCCGAGCACGCCGCCCTGGCACGCTCCTGGGTCGGAGCCCCGCTGGGCGGTTACCTGATCGGACCGAGCCTGCCCGGCGGGCGGCTCAGGATCGAGGACCTGACCGGCGGCTCGTGGACGGAGGTGCTCGACCTCGGCGCCCGTGACAGCGCAAGCGCCGGGTGGGTCCTCGGGCGGCTGGTGCCCAGCGGCATCGGCGACCTCCTCATGTTCGACACCGCACCGATCGCCGTCCCGGAGCGGGTGGCTCGTGCCGTCGCGGCTGCGCCGAAACCGTGGCTACGGGTGAAGGAGGCTCTCGACGAGGGCAGGCTGGTCGAGCGTGCCTTCATGCGCACCGACTACGAGCTGGTGACCGACGTGCCCAGCATCGAGCTGCTCAGGATCGGCACCCCGCCCGCCGACCTCGACCGAGTCACCGCGCAGCTGCGCGCAGGGCGGGACGAGATCCCGCGCGCGGCCTTCCGCATCCTGCGACGAGCAGCCGACGGAGTCGCGGATCGGACCGAGGCCCCTCGCATCGCGGCGGCGGTCCTCCAGCCCGCCGCCCTGGCGGACGCCCGACGGATGCTCGTCCGGGAGGGCCAGTACGACGTGTGGGCGGGATGGGCCGCGCTGGTGCACGAGCCGGCGCGCGGACTGCTCCTCGACCTCGCGCACGCGAGCCGGGCAGCCGGATGAGCTCATCCCTCTAGGTGCTACGAAGTGCTACGTTGGGCCCGTGAGGACGATCAGCCAGCGCGAGCTCCGCAACGACAACGCGGCGATCATCCGCGCCGTCGAGGAGGGGGAGTCCTTCACGGTGACCAGACGCGGGGTTCCCATCGCGCGACTGACGCCCGTCCCGGAATCGGACCTCCGGCGGGTCCGAGCTGCCGCTCCCGAGAACGACGTCACCGCGCTGCCGCGCGTGGCGGCCCTGCGGCCGATAGCCGACCACCTCGACGACCTCCGGGGAGACCGTTGAGACGGTGCTACCTCGACACGTCGGCTGCAGTGAAGCTGCTGGTGGCCGAAGCAGAGTCGGACGCGCTGGTGGTCGAGCTCCGTAGCGAACAATCCACCTTGGTGGCATGCCTGCTGCTGGAGACGGAGCTGCGTCGCGTCGTGGCACGCGAGCCTGCCCTGTCCCAGCAGGTCGTCACCCAGCTGCTGCGCGGCGTGGACCTCTACGACCTGCCGCCGCCCCTCTTCGCCCAGGCCGGCCTGCTTCCGGGGACTGACCTCCGATCGCTGGACGCCCTCCACCTGGCCGCCGCGATCCGGCTCGAGGTCGAGGCGGTCATCACCTACGACGCGCGCATGGCCGAGGCGGCGACGTTGCTGGGTCTCGACGTCCTCGCCCCGTCCTGATCCTCGGACTACGGTCGAACCCATGGCCGACCTCGCCGCCTCGCTCCGCCCGTACATCGACTCCGGCGCGGTCCCCGGCCTGGTCGCGCTGGTCTCACGCGGCGACGACGTCGAGGTCGCGGTCCTCGGACGCCAGGGCTCGGACGGTGCGCCGATGCGGCGCGACTCGATCTTCCGCGGCGCCTCGATCACCAAGCCGCTGACCGCCGCGCTCGCCATGCTGCTCGTCGAGGACGGGCTGCTCGACCTCGACGCCTCCGTCGGCGTGCTGCTGCCCGAGCTCGCCGAGCCGCGCGTGCTGCGTACGCCGACCAGCGCGCTCGACGACACGGTCGCGTGCGCGCGACCGATCACCGCGCGCCACCTCCTCGTGTCCACCGCCGGCCACGGGTTCGCGACCGTCGAGTCGCCAGTGGTGCCGCTGCTGGTGGAGCGGCTCGGCCAGACGTCGACGGACGTCGGCGCGGTGCCGGCGCCGGACGAGTGGATGCGGCGCCTCGCCGACATCCCGCTGATCCACCAGCCGGGGGAGGGATGGACCTACAACGCGTCGTACGACGTCCTCGGCGTGCTGCTCGCGAGGGCCGGCGCCCAGGAACTCGCGGACCTGATGGCCGAGCGGCTGCTCGGACCGCTGGCCATGGTCGACAGCGGCTTCCACGTGCCGGCCGCGCAGCGCGACCGCTTCACGACCTTGTACGGGCACCGGGACGGCGAGCTCGTCGTCACCGACGAACCCGACGGTGCCTTCGCGCAGCCGCCCGCCTTCGCCTCCGGCGCGGGCGGGATCGTCACCACCGCCGACGACATGCTCGCCTTCGGCCGGATGCTGCTCGCCGAGGGAGACGGACTGCTCCAGCCGCTGTCGGTGCGTCGGATGATGACCGACCACACCACCGCGCAGCAGCGCGAGATGGGCGGCTTCTTCCTCGACGGGCAGGGCTGGGGCTTCGGCGGCGGCGTGGACACCTCGGTCCGGCAGCCGTGGAACGTCGTCGGTCGCTACGGCTGGGTCGGTGGCACCGGCACCGCGGCGTACGTCGACCCGCAGCACGCCACGGTCAGCGTCCTCCTCACCCAGGTCGAGCTCGGGGGACCGGAGTCGGCGGGAGTGCTGGAGGCGTTCTGGACGGCCGCCGCCCCGTGAGAAGGCGAGGCGTCCCGACGCGCCAGCAGCTGAGGATCAGGGCTGGAAGACCACCTTCACCATGCCCTCCTCCTTCTTCTGGAAGTGCTCGTAGGCACGGGGTGCCTCGCTCAGCGGGAGGTGGTGGGTGGCGAAGGCGTCGACGCCGAACGGGTCGTCCTCGACCAGCATGGCGAGCAGCTCGTCGGTCCAGCGACGCACGTTGGCCTGGCCCATCCGGATCTGCACCTGCTTGTCGAAGAGCTGCATCATCGGCATCGGGTCGGCCATGCCGCCGTAGACGCCCGAGATCGAGATGGTGCCGCCGCGGCGTACGGCGTCGATGGCGGTGTGCAGCGCGGCGAGCCGGTCGAGGCCGGCCTTCTTCATCATCGGCTCGGCCACGGCGTCCGGCAGCAGGCCGGTCATCTTCTGCACCACCTGCGCACCACCGGAGCCGTGGGCCTCCATGCCGACGGCGTCGATGACGGCGTGCGGTCCGCGGCCGTCGGTGGCCTCGCGGATGATGTCGCCGACGCTGCCGACCTCGTTGGCGTCGTCGAGGTTGAGCGGCTCGGCGCCGAAGGCCTCGACGCGGGCCAGCCGCTCCGGCACGCGGTCGACGGAGAAGACCCGGTGGCCGGCGCGCACGCCCATGCGGGCAGCCATGTCACCGATCGGACCGGCGCCGAGGACGAGGAGGGTCCCGCCGTCGGGGACGTCGGCGTACTGCAGGGCCTGCCACGCGGTGGGCAGGACGTCGGAGAGGAACAGGAAGCGGTCGTCGGCGTGCTCGTGGGGCACCTTGACCGGCAGGAAGTCGGCGAAGGGCACGCGCAGGTACTCGGCCTGGCCGCCCGGCACCTGGCCGTAGAGCTTGCTGTAGCCGAAGAAGCTCGCACCGGTCCCGTGCTCGTGGTTCTGCGTGGTCTCGCACTGGCTGTAGAGCTGCTGGTCGCACATGAAGCAGGAGCCGCACGAGACGTTGAAGGGGACCACGACGCGGTCGCCGACCTTCAGGTTGCTGACGCCGGAGCCGGCCTCCTCGACGATGCCCATCGGCTCGTGGCCGACGACGTCGCCCGCCTCCATGAACGGCGCGAGCGTCTCGTAGAGGTGGAGGTCGGAGCCGCACAGGCCGGTCGACGTGATCTTGATGATCGCGTCAGTGGGCTCCTCGATGCGCGGGTCGGGGACCTCGGTGACCTGCATGTCGTGGACGCCTTGCCAGGTGACTGCCTTCATCGGGTGAACCGCCTTCGGGTCGGGGTGTCGAAGGCGTTCGGTACCCGGGTCGCTGGCGGGCATGCGGGGCGCGCTCCAGCAACCCCCGTGGCGACGACGGCCAACGAACGATCAGGCACCCAGGGCGTCGAGGCCGTGGTAGACCGCGAAGGCCGGCCAGACGATCCCCTCGAGGATCGCCAGGACGTGCTGCCAGAAGCCGTCGGCCTGGATCCAGAAGTAGACCCACGCACCGAACATGCCGATGCCGTAGATCGCGTTGCCCGCCTGTCCCGCGGTGCTGCCGCTGCGCTCACCCATGGTGGCCTCCCTCGTCAACGACGCTAGGCGGTCGCGCGGCCCGTCGACAGGGTTGTTCGGCCTCCCGTGCGGAAGATCCTCATGGGTGACATTCGGCCCTCCCGTGTCCCGCGCGCCGTCCCTAGCGTGGGGGCACGGCTCGACGGGAGGGGGACGCGTGGTCGACGACGTGCTGGTGGTGGACTCGCTGGTCCGCCGCTTCGGTGACCTGACGGCGGTGGACGAGGTGTCCTTCCGCATCGCGCCGGGCGAGACGTACGGACTGCTGGGGCCCAACGGGGCCGGGAAGACGACGACCATCTCGATGGTCGCCGGCCTGATTGCGGCGCACGCGGGCACGGTGACGGTCGCCGGACAGGCGATGACGACGCGGACCACCGAGCCCAAGAAGCACCTCGGCCTGGTGCCGCAGGAGCTCGCGATCTATCCCGACCTGACCGGCCGGGAGAACCTCGCCCTCTTCGGCAGGCTCCACGGTCTGCGGGGCGCCGAGCTGAAGGCGCGCGTCGACGAGGTGCTCGCGCTGATCGGTCTCGTCGACCGCGCCAAGGACCGCAGCAAGGAGTACAGCGGCGGCATGAAGCGCCGCCTCAACATCGGCATCGGCCTGCTCAACCGACCGACCCTGCTGATCCTCGACGAACCGACCGTCGGCGTCGACCCGCAGTCGCGCAACGCGATCCTCGAGTCCGTCGAGGCGCTGTCGGGCGAGGGGATGGCCGTGCTCTACACGACGCACTACATGGAGGAGGCCGAGCGGCTCTGCGACCGCATCGGCATCATCGACTCGGGCCGGCTCCAGGCCGAGGGCACCCGCGACGAGCTCATCCGCCTGACCGGCGGCGTCGACACGATCCGGCTCGGCGGCACGGGGGACCTGGCCGGTGCAGCCGACGAGCTGCGCCGGATCCCGGGGGTCGAGCGGGTCGAGACCGAGCGGCGGTCTGCTGTCCTCACCGTTCGCGACGCACCGTCGCTGGTCGCGCAGGTGGTGGGCGCGGCAGCCGCGCGCGGCGTGACGCTCGCGGACGTCGAGATCTCGCGGCCCGACCTCGAGTCGGTCTTCCTGCACCTCACCGGCAAGGGCCTGAGGGACTAGGCCGCGACGATGCGACAGCTCCTCGCCCTCACCGGGTCCGACCTGCTGCAGCGGATGCGCGACAAGTCGGTCCTCCTCTTCGCCCTCGTGGTGCCGCTGGCGCTCATGTCGGTCTTCAACCTCGTCTTCGGCCAGGCCGACGACATCGAGATCAAGCCCCTCACCGTCGCCGTCAGCGTCGCGGCCGGTGACGACCTCGCCCAGGTGCTCGTCGGCGTCGTGCGGTCGCTCGACGACGCAGGCGGGCTCGACGTCACCGTCACCGAGGTCGACGAGGCGGGCGCCCGGCAGCACGTCGAGGACGGCGACGCGGCCATCGCCCTGCTCGTGCCCGACGGCTTCGCGCAGGCGGCCCGGGCGGGCGAGCCGGTGACCGTCGAGGCCGTACGCGGCGACGAGGCCGGGATCGAGGCCGACATCGTCCTCTCCGTCGTCGACGGCGTGCTCGACCAGATCGCGTCCGGCGCGGTGACCGCGCAGGCCGCGCTGGCCGAGGGGGTGGCGGCGGCTGACCTCGACGCCCTCGTCGAGCAGGCCACCGGCGGCGGTCCGGCGTACGACCTCACGAGCGGCGAGGCCTCCGACGAGCAGCTGGGCGCGGGTGCCGCGCTCGTGGCCGGACAGGCGGGGCTGTTCCTGCTGTTCACCGTGAGCTTCGGCGTCACGGGCCTGCTCGTCGACCGCGAGTCCGGCACGCTGGCCCGGCTGAGGTCGATGCCGATCCCCGCCTGGGTCGTGGTCGCGTCCAAGGCGCTGGTGAGCTTCCTGCTCGGCGTGGTCTCGACGGGGATCCTGCTGGGGGTGGGCGCCTACCTCTTCGACGCCGACTTCGGCTCCGTCCCGGCCGTCGTGGCCCTCGTGCTCTGCGCGGCGGCCGCCGGCACGTCGGTGATGTTCCTGATCGTGCGGGTGGCCCGCACCAGCGAGCAGGCCGGCATCGCGACCTCCATCGTCGCGCTGGTGCTCGGGATCGGGGGAGGGGCGTTCTTCCCGGTCAGCGCGACGGGTCCGCTGTCGCGGGTGCTCGACCTCAACCCGGTCGCGGCCCTGCTGCGCGGGCTCGGCACCACCTCGGGAGGCGGCGGTCTCGGCGACGTCGGAGTGCCGGTCGCGATCATGCTGGGCTTCGTCGCGGTGATGCTCGTCGTCTCGCGGCTGGTCCCCGACCGGGGGGTGATGTCATGAGGAACGCGCTCACCGTCGCCGGCACCGAGCTGCGGCTCTTCCTGCGCGACCGCTCCAACCTCTTCTTCGTCTTCGTCTTCCCGCTGCTGCTCGTGCTGATGATCGGCCTGCAGTTCGGCGAGGGCGCCAGCACGGGCCGGGTCGCCGTCAGCGGCACCGCCTCGGACCTGCGGTCCGGGCTGGTCGAGCGCCTCGAGGGTGACGACGTCGTGGTCAGCGACCCCGCCTGGGAGGACGCGCTGGCGCTGCTGGCCCGCGGTCGGCTGGACGCCGCCGTACGAGTCGACGACGCGGCAGCATCGGCGTACGACGCGGGGCGGGGGCTCACGCTCGAGGTCGTGCGGGGCTCGTCGGGCAACGCCCAGGTCGTCGAGCAGCAGGTGCGGGTCGCGGTCGACGCGCTCCGTTCCGACCGCGGCAGGCTCCTCGCGCTGGAGGGCGCGGGTGTGCCGCCCGACCGCGCCGCCGCAGCGGTCGAGGCCGCCGAGGGCCAGGTCGTCGCACCACGGCTCGAGGTCACGAGCGTGGACCGGTTGAGCCAGGAGTTCGAGGGCATGGGCCAGTTCGAGTTCGGCGCCTCGGGGCAGCTGCTGCTCTTCACCTTCCTCGCCTGCCTGGGCGGCTCGGCGACGCTCATCCAGGCCCGGCGGCTGGGCGTCGTCTCCCGGATGCTCGCGGGACCGATGACCGCGCGCGAGCTGGTCGCCGGCCAGATCCTGGGCCGCTGGGCGATCGCGCTCTTCCAGGGCGGCTACCTGATGCTCGCCACCAGCCTGGTCTTCGGCGTCGACTGGGGCAGCCTGCCGCTCGCGCTGCTCGTGCTGCTCCTCTTCAGCCTGGTCGCCGCCGGAGCGGCGATCCTCCTCGGCACCCTGCTGGAGAACGAGGGTGCCGCGGGCGGCGCGGGCGTCGGGTTCGGCCTGGTGCTCGCGGCGCTCGGCGGGTCGATGTTCCCCCTCGAGCTGTTCCCCGACACGATGCGGGCGATCTCGCGGATCACACCGCACGCGTGGGCCTACGAGGCGCTGGCCGACATCCAGCGCCGCGGCGCCGGTCTGGTCGACATCCTGCCCCAGCTCGGTGTGCTCGCCGTGATGGCGCTCCTGCTCGCGACCGTCGGCGGCTGGTCGCTGCGGCGCAGCCTGGCGCGCGCGATGTGAGGGTGTGCCCTCAGGTGCCCACCCCGACGGGCGTTGTGTGGCGCGGGGCCGTCGTCGACGGTGGAGGCATGACTGACGAAGCGCAGCAGGCAGCGGTCGAGGCAGCCCAGCGGGTGGTCGACGAGGTGAGCTCCTACCAGTACAGCGCCGAGGACAGCACGATCGCGCAGCAGCTCGACGAGGGCCTCAGCAAGGCCCGGGTGTCGCTGGACGACGACGAGCGCACGCGCATCCTCGCCGAGATCGACGACATGAAGGACGAGCAGTCGAGCGCGCCGCAGGTCAGGTCCGCGACGCCGGCGGAGTGATCCGGTGGACGTCCGCGGACTGCTGACCGAGGGCTTCGGCCGCATCACCGAGCTGTACGACGGTGTGGCCGACGGCCTGGACGAGCGCACGTTGCACGAGCGCCCCGGCGGCACCGGCAACCCGGTCGGGTGGCTGCTGTGGCACCTCGCGCGGGTGCAGGACGACCACGTCGCCGACCTCGCCGGACAGCCGCAGGTCTGGGAGGACTTCCAGGACCGCTTCGGCCTGCCCAACGGCACCGACGACATCGGCTTCGGCCACACCAGCGAGCAGGTCGACGCGATCCGCATCCAGGACCCCCGGCTGCTCGTCGACTACCACCACGAGGTGACGCTCGCGACCGCGCGCTACCTGCTCACCGTCGACGAGGCGGAGCTCGAGCGCGAGGTCGACCAGGACTGGGACCCGCCCGTCACGGCGGGCCAGCGCCTCGTCAGCATCCAGGGCGACTGCCTGCAGCACCTCGGGCAGGCGGCGTACGTCGTCGGGCTGCTGCAAGCGACCGACGTCTGACACGGGCTGGGACGATGGGTGCATGCCCGTCGATCTCGTCGTCCGCAGCGCCGGCTTCGCGCCGGTCAAGGGGATGCGGCACCGCCCGGTGGCGCGGCTGGAGCTCGACGAGCGGGGCGCGGTGGGCGACCGCGCGTGGTGTCTCGTCGACGTCGGGGCGCGGCGGGTGCTGCGCACCGTCCAGCACCCGTCGCTGATGGGCGTCGTCGCGTCCGTCGACGACAGCAGCCTCGCGCTGACCCTGCCCGACGGGTCGTCCGTCGACGCGGTGCCGGAGGCGTCGGGGGAGACGGTGACGTGCGACTACTGGGGTCGCCCGGTCGGGCTCACGCTGACCGAGGGTCCGCACGCGTCTCTGGCGTCGCGCTTCCTCGGGACGGACGTGCGCCTGGCTGCCGCGCCGCGCGGCGGGGTGGTCTTCGGCGACCCGGTCACCCTCGTCGGCACCGCGACCCTGGAGGACCTGGCCGAGCGCCTCGGCCGCCCCGTCGAGACCGGCCGGTTCCGCGCCACGCTCGTCGTGGAGACCGACGAGCCCTACGTCGAGGACACCTGGCTGGGCACCAAGGTCGGGGTGGGCGGCGCGCGCCTGCGGGTCGGCGTACCGGTGCCGCGGTGCGCGGTCGTCGACCACGATCCCGACAGCGGCGCGAAGGACCTCCGCCTGCTGAAGGCGTTGGTCGGCTCGCGCCCGACGAACGCCGCGGGGGAGCCGGTGCTGGGGGTGTACGCCGCCTGCGTGCGGCCGGGCGTGGTCGCGCCCACCTGAGGTGAGCCTGAGGTGAGCCTGAGGTGAGCCCGCGGTGAGATGGAGCAGAATCACCCGGACGGGTGCATACTTGGATCAAATGACCTCCTCGAGCGGCTCACGGCCGAAGCACCTGAAGAGCAGTCCGTTCAAGCCTGCGGCGGAGGCGGAGATCAAGGTCTTCGACGTGGACGACCGGGTCAGCCACGACATGTACGGCCTCGGCAAGGTCGTCAAGGTCGACAGCCACGCGGTGACGGTCGACTTCGGCTCGCAGGCCTACCGGATCACCCCGCCCTTCGCGAAGCTGCACCACCTCTGAGCCTCCTGGCCCCCCTGCGCAGCTGACCCCGGGTCAGCCGCAGGGCACCGACCCGAGCCGTGCCAGACCCTCACGGTCACCCGGCCCCAGCTCCACCTGACCGGTGTTGTCGGCGTACATCAGCTCCATCGGCTCCGCCACGTGGTCGAGGCCGACCACGTGGGCGAGCTCGTGCACCACGATCGCCTCCACCATCCGCGGCTGCTGGGCCACCGCCGCGTCGGTGAAGGCCTCGACGTCGAGCACGATCCCCCCGGTGACGTAGTAGCGCCGGCCTTGCGCGCCGTCCTCGGCGGCCGCGCCGCCGAGGCCCGCGACGGGACCGGCCAGACCCGGGAACTCCGCGTCGTCGCCCCAGCCGATCACCACCGGTCGGCCGCCGCCGAGCCGCACGAGCGGGCCCGTGAAGGGGCGACGGTCGGTGTCGCCGGCGTCCTCGAAGGCCAGCCCGGTCGCGGCGGAGATCCGGTCGACCGCCCGCTCGACGAGGGGGCGCATCCCCTGGGGCATCCCGGCGGGGTTCACGGCGTACTCCACCTCGGTGCACGGATCCCACCCGACCGGCGCCGTGGAGCCGGGCTGTGTGGCGGAGAAGGCGTACGCCCCACCGAGCGACTCGATCGGCGGCGCGGTCAGCACGCGCTCCGCCCCGAGGCCGACGAGGCGCCGCACGCCCTGCATCTGTGACGACGGGTGGAGCAGCACGATCGCTGCCAGCAGCGCCACGGTGAGGACGACCGAGACGGACGTCGAGCGGTGGCGGCGGGGCACCCGACGAGTATCGCCGGGGAGTGGTCAGCGCGTGCGGAGTCCGCGGATCACGAGTGCGTGCGTTGACTGATCAGCGGAGGCCCGTGGGCGAGGTCGACCGTCGCCAGGAGCGAGGACAGTGCGTCGATCGCCTCCATCGCCGTGCTGTCCCAGAGGTAGGCCGACGCCGTGCCGGCCAGGTCGTCGGCCTGCCACTGCTCGAGCAGCCGCTCGATGGCCACTTCGGCTTCCCGCCTCGATGCCTCGACCTCGCTCATCCGTGCAGCGCGGCGGGCCGTCATCGCGGCGTGCGCGACACGGTCGTGGTCGAAGCCTCCTACGGGGATCACACTCTTCACCTGCCCAGCCGCGGGTGGACCATGCACCGATTGACGAGGTCTGGAGGAAACCCAGAGGAGGTCTTGCGGGTAGGCCGTCGTCAGGCGGAGACCTGGCGCCAGAGTGCGACGGTCGACTCGACGGCGCGGGAGTAGTGCCCGTCCGCCGCCTCGGCGATGGCGCGCAGCGCCGCGAGGGCGGTGACCATGTCCGCGCAGCCGCGGCGCCAGCCGTCGTACGCCGCCGCCCCGGCGCTGCTCGCGACGCCGGTCCAGCCGGCGCCGAGCTGCTCCTGCGCCGCGTCGACCTCCCCGGCGAGGGCCAGCAGCCCGCGCTGGCAGGCCGCCAGCTCGAGGACCGCAGCGCGCAGCTCGTCGAGGTCGACGTCGTAGGCCCTCACCCGAGCCGCCCGGAGAGCTGGTCGCCGCGCGCCGCGCTGCCGGTGTCGGTGGCCTCGAGGTCGCGCCGCGCGAGGTCGATCGCGCCGAGCAGGGCCGACAGCGCGTCGACGACGTCGGTGGCGGCACCGTCCCACTCCTGCCAGCGCGAGGAGAAGTGCGTCGCGGCGTCGCCGCGCCAGGAGGCGAGCAGCGCGTCGACCGTGGCAGCTGCGGCGCGACGGCGCTGGTCGAGCTCGGCGAGGCGCGCGGACATCGAGGACGAGGCCGCGTCGTGGGCGGCGCGGTCGAGGCTGAGGTTTCCCGAGAGGATCATGGCTCCGATGGTGGCGATCGGGTCGCCTGCGGCGACACCCCCGCGCGGCGATCTGTGGACAGTGCCCCGACGGAGGTGCCGCGCGTCGGAGGTGACGCCTAGGGTGAGGCCAACCCACCTCGGAGGTAGTACTCGTGGACACCATGACCCCTGTCTACGGCTCGGGCACCCTGCTGCTCATCGCCGCGCTCGCCGTCGCAGTCCTGCTCGTCCTCATCATCGTGCTGCGCATGCACGCCTTCGTGGCGCTCGTGCTCGTCAGCATGGGCACGGCCGTGGCAGCGGGGGTGCCGCTCGCGGACGTCCCGTCGGTCGCGATAGCGGCCTTCGGCAGCACGCTCGGCGCCGTGGCGCTGCTCGTCGGCCTCGGCGTGATGATCGGCCGGTTGCTGGAGGTGACCGGCGGTGCGCAGGTGCTGGCCGACACGCTGATCAGCCGCTTCGGGGAGAAGCGCGCACCCCTCGCGCTCGGCATCGCGGCGCTGCTCTTCGGCCTGCCGATCTTCTTCGACGCCGGCCTCGTGGTCTTCCTGCCGATCATCTTCTCGGTCGCCAAGCGCTTCGGCGGCTCGGTCCTGATGTACGCCCTGCCCGCGGCCGGCGCGTTCGCCGCGATGCACGCGATCGTCCCGCCCCACCCGGGTCCGGTCACCGCCGCCACCGAGATCGGCGCGAGCATCGGCCTCACGCTGCTGGTGGGCGTCGTGGCTGCCGTGGTCGCGTGGTTCGTCGGCGTGTACGCCGTCACGATCGGCTGGCTCGGCAAGGTGCACGTCCCGGTCGACGACTCGGTGCTCACCGGCGGCCGCGAGGTCGACGAGGGCACCCGGCCCGGCTTCGCCCACGTGCTCGGGATCCTGCTGCTCCCGGTCCTGCTGATCGCGGGCAACACGATCCTCACCACCCTGCGCACGAACGGGACGATCGCGGAGGATGGCGGCGTCGCGGACTTCTTCATCTTCATCGGCCAGACCCCGATCGCGCTTCTCATCGCGCTGCTGGTGGCGACCTACACCCTCGCGATCCGGCGCCACTCGCGCGCCGAGGTCGAGGGCCTGCTCAACGACGCGCTCGGCCCGATCTGCGCGATCATCCTCATCACCGGCGCGGGCGGCATGTTCGGCGGCGTGCTCCGCTACAGCGGCATCGGCGAGGCGCTGTCGGACTCCCTCGCGGACCTCGGGCTGCCGCTGATCGTCTCGGCCTTCGTCATCGCCACGATCCTGCGCGTCGCCCAGGGCTCCGCGACGGTCGCGCTGACCACCACGGCGGGCCTGCTGTCCGCGGCGGTGGCCGAGGCCGACCCGTCCTCGCTGCAGCTCGTCGCACTGGTCCTGGCCATCGCCGCCGGCGCGACCGTGCTCTCGCACGTGAACGACTCGGGCTTCTGGCTGGTCGGCCGGTTCTTCGGGATGGACGTCAAGACCACCCTCAAGACCTGGACGGTCCTGGAGACCACCCTCGGCCTCACGATCTTCGTGATCGCGCTGGGTGTGTGGGCGGTCGGATGACGTCGCAGCAGGAAGCGCCGCTCCACCTCGTCTTCATGGGCATCTCGGGGTCGGGCAAGTCCACGGTGGCCGAGGCCGTCCGCGAGCGGTTGGGCTGGGAGTTCGCCGAGGGTGACGACTTCCATCCCGAGGCCAACGTCGCCAAGATGCGCGAGGGCATCCCGCTCACCGACGCCGACCGGTGGGGCTGGCTGGAGTCGCTGGCCGCCTGGACCGCGGAGCGCGACGACAGGGGAGAGCCCACGATCATCACGTGCAGCGCCCTGCGCAGGGCCTACCGCGACGTGCTGCGGCGCGGTGGTGACGGGACGTTCTTCGTCCACGCCACCGGCGACAAGCACATGATCCTCGAGCGGATGAACGCCCGCGACCACTTCATGCCGCCGAGCCTGCTGGAGTCCCAGCTCGACACCCTCGAGCCGCTGCACCCGGACGAGCACGGGATGGACGTCGACCCGGCAGTGCCGGTGGACCGGATCGCGGCGCTGGTGCTGGCGCGCCTGGGGCTCGAGCCGGGCGACGCCCGCGGCTGAATTGACGTCAATTCAACCCAGCCCACCCGTCTCGGCGCGCCTCAGTTGAGGACGACGATGCCGGCGTTGAGCGCCGTCGCGAAGCAGGTCCACGCGAGGTAGGGCACGAGCAGCCACGCGGCGACCCGCGAGGTGCGCCACGCACGTGCGATCAACGCGGCCACGGCGACGTCGAGCAGGGCGATGTCGACCAGTGCCAGGACGTAGCGATCGGCGGAGAAGAACAGCGGTGTCCACGCGAGGTTGAGGACCAGCTGGCCGGCCCACAGCCACAGCACGCCGTCCCAGCCGCGGGCTCGCCAGAGCAGCCACCCGACGACCGCGATGAAGAGGTAGAGCACCGACCACACCGGGCCGAAGAGCCACGCCGGAGGAGCGAAGGGTGGCAGCTCGAGCGCGCGGTAGGTCGCCTGCGCCGACGCGGCCGCCAGCCCGCCGACGCCCGCCACGACCGTGACAGCGACGAGGAAGGGGATGACCGTCCACCACTGGCGGGCGGGCGGCACGAGGGGCATGTCCCGAGAGGTCATGTCCCCATCATGCCGACCGTCCGTGCGGCAGGCCTCAGCCGTCGAGGCGGGACCGCAGGACCGCGTCGGCGATCGCGATCTCCTCGCCGGTCTCGGGGTGCGGCTGGGTCCGCGGCCGCGATTCGCACACCTCGACCGTCCACTCCTCGCCCAGCGCTGGCAGCAGCTGGTCGGCGGTGTGCATGAAGGACTCGTGGCCTCGACGGAGCCCGGAGTGGACGTCGCTCGGCGCGTGGCCGACGACGAGCAGCGTCCCGCCCGGGGCGACGGCGGAGGCGAGCCGGCGTACGACATCGACCATGCCGCCGTCGGGCAGGTGCACGAAGTGCGCGGTGACGAAGTCCCAGGTCTCGCCGTCGGGCTCGAACGTGCGCACGTCGAGCAACCGGGTCTCGACGCGGTCGCCCACGCCGGCGTCCGCGGCGTGCTGCGTCACCCGGGCCAGGGCCGCCTCGGCGAAGTCCGACGCCGTGACCTGCCAGCCCCGCTCGGCCAGCCACAGGGCGTCGCCGCCCTCCCCGCAGCCGACGTCGAGCGCGCGCCCCGGCGCGAGGTCGGCCGCCTCTGCCGCGAGCTGGACGTTGACCCGCCCGCTCCAGACCTTGTCGCCGGAGTAGCGCTCCTCCCACGCGGGCCGCTCGAAGATGCTGTCCCGCCGCTCCGCGACTGCGGCCGCCGCCTCCTCGCCCGCGAGCTCGGCGTTGATCCACGCGCCGACGCGGACGCCGTGCGCCGCGGACGCGATGAGGACCATCGAGATGTCGGTGACGTTGCCGGCGGCGAAGATGCCCGGCACCGAGGTGGCACCGGTCGGCTCAACCGGGACGACCGAGCCGTAGGCGACGCCGTTCATCTCGAACGGCGCCGGCTCGATGCCGAGCGGGCCGAGGTAGTCGACGCGCACGTGCGGCATCGAGGCCACCACGATCGCGTCGCGCTCGAGCATCGTGCCGTCGGCGAGGCGGAGCCCGACGAGCGCGTCGCCGTCGTCCGTGGCCACGACCTCCTGCGGTGTGCCGTGCACGACCCGCACGCCGATGGCGGTCATCTTCTCCAGTTCCTCGACGGGCAGCTGGACGTCGTCGAAGACGACGAGGGTCACGTCGTCGGAGAGCTGGCGGAAGAGCAGGCCCTGGTGACCTGCCATCGGGGTGGTGCCCAGGACGGCGATCCGCTGGTCGCGGACCTCCCAGCCGTGGCAGTAGGGGCAGTGCAGCACGTCCTTGCCCCACCGCTCGGCGAGCCCGGGCACGTCGGGCAGCTCGTCGCTCACGCCACCCGCGACCAGGATGCGGCGTGCGGTGACGCGGCGGCCGCCCTCGGTCGTGACGAGGAAGGAGCCCGCCTCCCCGGACAGGCCCACCACGCGGTCGGCGAGCACCTCGACGCCGTACGCCGCCACCTCGGCGCGGCCGATCTCGAGCAGGTCGAGTGGAGGGACGCCCTCGCGCCCGAGGTAGTTGTGCGCGTGGTCGGCAGGGGCGTTGCGGGGCTCGCCGGCATCGATCACCAGCACGGAACGCCGCGACCGGCCGAGGGCCATCGCACCGCTCAGGCCGGCCACGCCGCCGCCGACCGCCACCACGTCGAAAGTCATGTCATCGCTCATGCAGACGATGATGCACAGGCCTTCGCAGTATTGACAAACATCATTGCCGTAATGGCAAACTAGCCGCATGAATGACGAGGGAGTGCTGCGCAACGTCGGACCCCGGCTGCGCCAGCTGCGGCTGGAGCGGGAGGCGACGCTGACCGACCTCGCCGAGGAGACCGGGATCTCGGTGAGCACGCTCTCCCGGCTGGAGTCGGGGCAGCGCAAGCCCACCCTCGAGCTGCTGCTCCCGCTGGCTCGCGCCCACCGGGTCGCCCTCGACGAGCTCGTCGACGCCCCCGAGACCGGCGACCCCCGGATCCGCTCGAAGCCGGTGGTGCGGCACGGGCGCACCTTCATCTCGCTCACCCGGCGCCCGGGCGGGCTGCAGTCGTTCAAGATGGTCATGCCGGTCGACCGGGGGGACCCGTCGCCCACGCTGCAGACCCACGAGGGCTACGAGTGGCTCTACGTCCTCAGCGGGCGTGTCCGGCTGGTCCTCGGCACGCGTGACCTGAAGCTCGAGCCCGGCGAGGTCGTCGAGTTCGACACCCGTACGCCGCACTGGATCGGCAATCCGGGCCCCACGCCCGCCGAGGTGCTGGCGATCTTCGGGCCGCAGGGGGAGCGGATGCACGTGCGCTCCTGAGAGGCATGCCCCGGGGTGAGGCCGGTGTCGGTGCCCGGTGGCACCGTGGGCGCATGGCGATCCGCACCGGCACGACAGTGAAGTGGAAGTGGGGCTCCTCGTGGGCCGAGGGCACCGTGAAGGAGGTCCACCACGACGACGTCTCCCGCACGACGAAGGGCAACGAGGTCACGCGCCACGGCAGCGACGACGACCCGGCCTACGTCATCGAGCAGGAGGACGGCACCACCGTGCTCAAGCTCGAGAGCGAGGTCGAGCGCGCCTGAGGGGCACGCTCCTAGGCTGGCGGGCATGACGACCCGCTGGCTCTTCGGCGACCAGCTCGGCCCGCACTTCGTCGACGACCACCGCGGTCGGCTGCTGATCGTGGAGTCGACCGGCGTCTTCCGCCGCCGGCGCTTCCACCGCGCCAAGGCGCACCTCGTGCTCAGCGCGATGCGGCACCGCGCCGCCGACCTCGGCGACCGGCTGACCTACGTGCAGTCCGGGACCTACGCCGAGGTCGTGCGCGAGGTGCAGGAGCGCGACGAGGTCGAGGTCCTGCACCCGACGTCGTACGCCGCGCTCGGGCTGGTCGAGCGGCTCGGTGCGACCGTCCTGTCACCGCGCGGGTTCGCCACCGCCCGGGAGGACTTCGAGCGCTGGGCCGAGGGACGGGGTGGCAAGCGGCTGCTGATGGAGGACTTCTACCGCCGCGCCCGGCTCGCCCACGGTGTGCTGGTCGACGGCGCGGAGCCGGCCGGCGGGAGGTGGAACTTCGACCACGACAACCGCGAGCCCGCGCCCAAGGGGGCGACGACCCTCGGCGTCACCGAGCCGTGGTGGCCGACCGAGGACGACATCGACGCCGAGGTCCGCGAGGACCTCGACCGGTGGGAGCGCGACCTCGGCATCGAGACCATCGGGCGCGACGGCCCACGCCGGTTCGCCGCCACGCGCCGCGAGGCGCTCGCCGCCCTCGACCACTTCGTCGAGCACCGTCTCCCCGAGTTCGGCGCCCACGAGGACGCGATCCTCGAGGGCGACGACTGGATGGCCCACAGCCTCGTCAGCGCCCCGATGAACCTCGGCCTGCTCGAGCCGCTCGAGGTCGTCGAGCGCGCCGAGGCGGCCTACCGCAGCGGTGCGGCGCCGATCGCCAGCGTCGAGGGCTTCGTGCGCCAGGTGATCGGTTGGCGCGACTACGTGTGGCACCTCTACTGGCACCAGGGCGACGACTACCGCCGGGAGAACGCGCTGCGGGCCACCGAGCGCATGCCGCAGTGGTTCGCCGAGCTCGACGGCGCCGCGACCGACGCCCGCTGCCTCTCCCACACCCTCGACAAGGTCGCCGAGCACGGCTGGGTGCACCACATCCCGCGGCTCATGGTGCTGGGTTCGTACGCCCTCCAGCGCGGGTGGGCGCCGACGCAGGTCACCGACTGGTTCCACCGGGCCTTCGTCGACGGCTATGACTGGGTGATGGTGCCCAACGTGGTGGGCATGTCCCAGCACGCCGACGGCGGGGTGATGGCGACCAAGCCCTACACGTCCGGCGGCGCCTACATCAACACCATGTCCGACCACTGCGGCTCGTGCCGCTTCAATCCCAAGGTGCGGGTGGGCGAGGACGCCTGCCCGTTCACCGCGGGCTACTGGTGGTTCCTCGACCGGCACCGCGAGACCTTCGCCGGCAACCACCGGATGGCCCGTGCGGTCAACGGGCTCGACCGGCTCAAGGACCTCGACGGGCTCCTCGCCCAGGAGGACGCGCGCGGCAACCGCGCACCCTGAGCCGAATCGCTAGGCTCGCGCCGACGCGGCCGATCGGGCCGCCGCCGACACGACCACTGGGGGACACATGCGCAGCGAGCTCTTCGACCGGGCCAACCAGGAGAACGCGACCGCCGAGCGGTTCAGCCTCCACCACCGCAAGACGCTGCGCGTGGTGCTCGGCGAGCCGGTGCTCGCGGCCAAGGGATCGATGATCGCCTACCAGGGCCAGGTGAGCTTCGAGCACAAGTCGGCCGGCTCCATCGGCAAGATGATGCGCCGGCTGGTGACCTCGGAGGACACCCCGCTGATGACCGTCGCCGGTCAGGGCGAGGTCTTCTTCGCCGACGCCGCGAAGGACGTCTTCCTCGTCGGCCTCGAGGGCGACGGGCTCTCGGTCAACGGCAGCGCGCTGCTGGCGATGGACGCCTCGCTCGAGTACGACGTGCACCGGGTCAAGGGCGCGGGGATGATGAGCGGCGGCATGTTCAACACCCTCGTCCAGGGCCACGGCACCGTGGCGCTCACCAGCGACGGCCAGCCGCTGATCCTCGACTGCTCGCAGACGCCGACCTTCGTCGACATCAACGCTGCGGTCTGCTGGTCGGCCGGCCTGGTGCCGCAGGTGGTCAACTCGATGAACATGAAGTCGATGCTGCGCGGCGGCACCGGTGAGGCCTTCCAGTACGCCTTCCAGGGTCCCGGCTTCGTCGTGGTGCAGCCCTCCGAGGGGCCGGTCGTGCCGCCCCACAGCCACGGCTCGGGCGGCTGACCTCAGTTCCAGATGGCCGCGGCCCACTCCGGGTGGTCGATGAAGGGGTTGCGGTTGCCCTGCCACTGGGCGTGGATGCGGTCGTTGCGCCGCATCTCGAAGGTGTTGACCGGGTCGGCGGAGTGCCAGGCGAGCAGCGTCTCGAGGTCGCCGATCAGCGTGGAGGACGAGCCGACCGTCGAGCTCATCTCGAGGTTGTTGAAGCCGTCGCCGCCCTCGTAGCGGATCGCCATGTAGAGCAGCATCCGCGCCACGTCGCCCTTGACCGCGTCGCGCGGCTCGAAGGAGTTGGAGTCGGTCCAGCAGTCGTTGCAGCCGGAGACGGCGGAGCCGCCGTTGTCGAAGTCCTTGTTGCCGCGGATGCTGTTGACGGTGACGTCCTCGGGCCGGATGTGGTGCAGGTCGGTGCCCGGCCCGGCGCTGGTGGTGAAGCCGCCGCGCGACTGCGCCCACACGTGCTCACGGTTCCAGTTGCCGGTGCTGCCGCCGTTGCTGGACTTCGAGATCGAGCGCCCGGTGTAGAGCTCGATGACGTTGGCGGTGTTGTCGGGGTCCTGGTCGGTGTCCTTCAGTGCGGTCCACACCGCGTCGTACGACAGCTTCGTGTGGTTGTCGATGATGTCGTGCAGCGCGGTGCGCAGCGCGGTGGCGGACTTGCCGACGGCCGGGGCGTAGTAGGTGGAGTCCCACGGGCTGGTGCCACCGGCGGGCGGCGGCTCGGTGGTCCCGCCACCGGCGAGCGCGAAGGCGGACGTGCTCGTCACGCCCGGGTGGGAGAAGTACGCCGACAGCGCGCCGGTGA
Source organism: Nocardioides sp. S5 (assembly GCF_017310035.1). Classification (NCBI taxonomy): domain Bacteria; kingdom Bacillati; phylum Actinomycetota; class Actinomycetes; order Propionibacteriales; family Nocardioidaceae; genus Nocardioides; species Nocardioides sp. S5. The sequence continues at coordinate 3,986,246 of NZ_CP022296.1, read as the reverse complement.
CGTCGATCTGCTTGCCCATCAGCGAGGGGTTGGTGCGCAGGCCCCACTGCGAGCGGAAGGTCGAGGGGATCTGCACGTAGAGCATCGACGACGTGCTCGTCGTCGAGGGGGAGTCGGCGATCGCCAGCGCGTAGTCGTTGGGGAAGCCGGAGCGTACGACGGTGTTCGTGGCGGTCGGCTGCCCGACGACGTAGCCACGGACGGTCTGCCTGGCGCCGGTCTGCTGTCCGATGGCCTGGCTGACGGTGAGCGGCGTGGCGGCGGTGGCCGGGGCGGTGGCCGACGGCACCAGCACCGGCACCGCGAGCGACAGGGCCAGCGAGAGGGAGAGGGACAGGGCGAGGGCGAGAGAGGTGACAAGGGCGCTCGTGCGGGAGCGGCCCTTCCCGAGAAGGAGGGTCATGGCGGTGATCGTGCCGCACCGCGGAGGCGGAGGGAAGAGGTCCGAGATGTCAGGGAAGTGTCCAGAAATCGTCAGCGCGGATCGCAGGGGAGGCGCAGGACGGGTGACCCACCTGTCACTTCCCACGCTCTGGACACAGCAGTGGTGGTGCCAGTGGTGTCGGTGGGACGCTCCGCACGCTCAGATGCACTGCGCTAGACCCCCTTACACCCTGAACACCACAGTTCTGCCAAAACGCCACGGAATGTCGCGGGACTCTTTAGGTTGAGTCTGCTCCGGTCCCCCCGGGGCACGTTTCATCGTCGAAGTCGCTCACCAATCGCGAGGCACACATGACTCAAGATGCAGCCCAGCCCCGCCGGGGCGCGGGTCTCTCGGTCGCAGGATGGCCGCTGCGCCGCAAGATGGCCCTCGCGCTCGCCATCCCGCTGCTGCTCGCCGCCGTGCTCGGCGGGCTGCGCGTCACCAGCGACTACAGCGACTCCCGCCAGGCCGCGAGCAGTGCCCAACAGGTCACCGTCATCCAGCCGGCGATCGACTACCTGACCGCCGCGGAGGCCGCGATGGTCGCCGCGCAGACCGACAGCGCGGCCAGCCAGGGCGACCTCATCGACTCCATCAGCGACATCGCCAGCTCGGCGGAGACGCTCGTCCAGGCGCGTGACTCCGCCGACCTCGACGAGCGCCAGACCGCCCACGTCGACGCGCTGCTCGACCTCAGCCAGGCGATGCGCGGCGTCGGCGCCGAGAACCTCGGTCCCGCCACGTGGATCGCCCTCGTGCGCCAGCTCGAGTCGAGCGTCTCGCAGCTCATCACGAGCGTGAACGCCGCCCAGGAGACCCCCGAGCCCCGCCTCGAGCAGATCTCGCAGGCCATGAGCGGCCGGCTGTCGCTGGCCCTCCAGCAGGGCCTCATCGCCACCTCGCTGTCGCAGTCGAGCTCGCAGGAGCTCTTCTCGGAGATCGGCGTGGAGGCCGCGGCCATCGACCGTCTCGCCGGCTCCGTCGAGGGCGCGGACGACCAGACCGCCCTGCTGCGTACGCAGAACACCCGCCACGCGGGCCAGATCCGCGACGACTCCGCCACGAACCTCGACGGTCGCGACGCCTACGTGCCCTACGACGAGATCACCCAGACGCTGGTCACCGGCGTGACCGAGACCCTCGACCAGGCCGCCTCCGACGCCCAGCGCAACGCCCTCGTCGGCGCGGTCCTCACGCTGCTGGCCCTCGCCGCCGCGGTCTTCCTGGCGCTCTTCGTGGCCCGCAGCCTCCTCGAGCCGATCGGCAAGGTCCGTGAGGGCGCGCTCGCCGTGGCCCGCCACCGCCTGCCCGACGCCGTCGCCCGGATCCGTGCCGGCCAGGAGCCCGAGCCGATCAGGACGATCGACGTCACCACCAACGAGGAGATCGGCCAGGTCGCGCGGGCGGTCGACGACCTCCACCGCCAGGCCATCCACCTCGCCTCGGGTGAGGCCCAGCTGCGCCAGACGGTCAACGCGATGTTCGTGACGCTGTCGCGCCGCTCGACCTCGCTGGTCAACCAGCAGCTCGCGCAGATCGAGCGCCTCGAGCACGACGAGGAAGACCCCAAGCGCCTCGAGTCGCTCTTCCGCCTCGACCACCTCGCCTCGCGCATGCGGCGTACGGCCGACTCGCTGCTGATCCTGGCCGACGCGCCGAACCGTGCGGCCGGGCAGTTCAGCCTCACCGTCGGCGAGGCCCTCCAGGCCGCGACCTCCGGTGTGCAGGACTACCAGCGCGTGCAGATCCTGTCGCACCTCAGCACCCGCGTGGGTGACGAGGCCGCGCCCGACGTCGTCCACCTGCTCACCGAGCTCGTCGACAACGCGCTCAGCTTCTCGCCGCCCGCCGAGCCGGTGCGCCTGGCGGCCAAGCTCGGCGACGACGGCGTCACCATCACCATCACCGACTCCGGCCTGGGCGTGCCCCCGGCCGAGCTGGAGCAGCTCAACAGCGACCTGCGCCACGGTGCCGAGGCGACGCCCGACACCGCCCGACGCATGGGCCTGTTCGTGGTCTCGCGCCTCGCCGAGCGTCACGGCATCACCGCCAGCCTGGCGCGCAACCCCGGTGGCGGCATGACGGCCTCCGTCGTGCTCCCGCCGTCGGTGCTGCCCGACCTGCCGCAGACCAACGCACCTGCCGCTGCCCCGGCCGTCGCCGCTGCCACGAGCGCTGCGCCGGTGGCCGAGACCCTCGACACCTCCGCCGTCGCCGCGAGGACCGAGTCCAAGCGCGAGGCCCGCAACCGGGCCCGCGTGGAGAAGGCGCAGGCCAAGGCTGCCGGGAAGGCCGCTGACACGTCTGCCGCGAAGGTCGCCGAGGAGCCCGCTCGGCCGGCTGCCGCCTCGCCCGTGGCCGCCCCGACCGCACCCGCCACCCCGGAGCCCGCCGCCGCGCCCGTCGCCGCACCTGCCGCCGCTGCGTCCGCCCCGACCCCGGACCGGCCCTCGCTCGAGAGCCTGCTGCCCCGTCGCGAACCCGGCGCCAACATCCCGCGCACCGGCGCCGACGCCTTCCTGCCGCCGGAGACCTCCGGCGCCACGGGCCCGCTGTTCGGCAAGCGCGCCGAGCCGGCCGCGGACGCCTCGCCGGTGCCCGCCACCGCGTCGGACACCGGGGCCGGAACGGCCGAGAAGGTCGCCTCCGTCGTCCCGATCACCGCGTTGGCCTCGCGCCAGCGGGCACAGGCCGTCGAGGACGCCCGCACCGAGGCGCGGACCGCGGAGCCCACGCCGGCTCCCGAGCCTGCTGCCCCGCCCGCCGCACAGCCCGAGGTTCAGCCCGCCGTCAGCACCGAGGAGCCGGTCGAGGAGCCCGCCCGGGCCGCCGACCCGCTCTCGGACCCCCTCTCGGACCCGCTGTCGGACCCGCTGCCCGACGACGCCTACGCCCCGCAGCAGCCCGCCGCGGAGGCGGAGCCTGAGCCCGAGGTCGAGCCCGAGGTCAAGGTCGAGCCTGAGCAGACGGCCGTCGCCGCGACCCGGCGTCCCGACGTCGAGGTCGACGTCGACGACCCGCTGGGCCTCGGCAGCTCACGGCCCGAGACCGTGCCCGCGCCGGCCGCCGTCGAGCCCGAGCCCGTCGTGGCCCAGGTCGAGCCCGAGCCCGAGCCCGAGCCCGAGCCCGAGCCCGAGCCCGTGCCGGTCGCCGAGGAGGCGCCCGCGCCGGTGCGCGAGCCCGCTGCGGCGGCGTACGGCGCCGACGTCCTCGGCAGTGCGTACGCCCCCGCGCCGCTGGCCACCACCAGCCTCGCGACCAACGGGAACGGCAGCAACGGTCACGCGGCCAACGGCACCGGCAACGGCGCCACGGTGCGTGCCGGCAGCGACTCGCCCATCTTCAAGTCGATGCGCTCGGGCTGGCTCGCCAGCGAGGGCGAGGGCGAGTTCCACCACACCGAGATCGACCGCGGTTGGGAGATCGCGGAGAAGGCCGCGGAGGAGGTGCCGGTGGCCGAGTCCACCGTCACCGGACTGCCGCGACGTGCTCCCGGGGAGCGCCTGGTCCCCGGTAGCGTGACCCCGCCCACGGCGGCCAAGACGCGTGACCCCGAGGCGATCCGCCGCCGCCTCCAGGCCCACACCGCGGGTGTCTCCCGCGGTCGCCGAGCAGCCCAAAGTCCCCCTCAGCACACGGAAGCAGGCCCCGCATGACGCACGAATCCGCCGCCCCCGCCGTCGGCATGAACAACGCCGGTGACGACCGCGACCTCGACTGGGTGATGTCGCGCTTCGTCGAGGAGGTTCCCGACGCCGCGCACGCCATCCTCGTCTCCGCCGACGGCCTCCTCATGGCCTCGAGCACCAGCATCCCCGGTGAGCGGGCCGAGCAGGTCGCCGCCGTCTCCTCCGGCCTCGCCAGCCTCGCGGTCGGCGCCGCCCGCCTCTTCGAGGGCGGCTCGGTGATGCAGACCATCGTCGAGATGGAGATGGGCTTCCTGATGCTGATGAGCGTCGGTGACGGGTCGAACCTCACCGTCCTCACCACCGAGGAGGCCGACATCGGCCAGGTGGGCTACGAGATGGCCCTGCTGGTGGACCGCGTGGGACGTACCGTCGAGGCCCAGGCCCGCGTCGGTACGGGCGGCTGAGTCCGCACACCGCCATGACGCCGCCACACGAACCGGAGGACGAGGGCGCCTACCGCCCCCGACTGATCCGGTCCTACACCATCACCGCAGGTCGGACGGCCACCAGTGTCGACCTGGCCATGGAGGCCACGCTGCGCCTCCAGGCTGGTGCGGAGGCGCCCGTCCTCTCCCCTTCTGCCGCGCAGGTTCTCGAGGTCTGCGACCGCCGATCCGTGGCCGAGGTCTCGGCCCTCACCAAGATGCCGATCGGCGTCACCCGGGTGCTGCTGGGCGACCTCATCGAGCAGGGACTCATCCGGATCCAGGCCACCATCACCGACAAGTCGTCGACAGATGAGCGTCTCGAGCTCATCGAAAGGACCCTCCGTGGACTTCGAAACTACTAAGGCACAGCGAGCTGCTGCGTCGACGAAGATCGTCATCGCTGGCGGCTTCGGCGTCGGCAAGTCGACGCTCGTCGGCGCCGTGTCGGAGATCGACCCGCTGCGCACCGAGGCACTCGTCACCAACGAGTCCGAGGGCGTCGACGATCTCGCCGCCGTGCCCACGAAGGCCACGACCACCGTGGCCATGGACTTCGGTCGACTGACGCTGGCGGAGGACCTGGTCCTCTACCTCTTCGGCACGCCCGGCCAGCGGCGCTTCTGGTTCATGTGGGACGACCTGTGCCGCGGCGCCATCGGCGCCATCGTGCTGGTGGACGTGGCGCGCCTCGACGAGTCGTTCTCGCCCCTGGACTACTTCGAGTCCAAGGGCATCCCCTTCATCGTCGCCGTCAACGAGTTCGACGGCGTCCCGCGCTACCCCGCCGAGGAGATCGCCGCCGCGCTGGCCCTGCCTGCCGACGTACCGATCATCAGCCTCGACGCCCGCGACCGCGAGCAGGCCAAGGGCGCGCTCGTGAAGATCACCGAATACTCGCTCATGCGGCTTCGTGAGTCGCTCACCGTGAATGCGAACTGAACCCATGACCGTCCGTCGCTCTCCCGTCCTCCGTGGGCCCGTCCTCCGCCGGCCCGCCCGCACCGCCGCGGCGGTCCTGTCCTCCGTGGCGCTGATGGCCACGCTGGGTGCCTGCGGTGGTGCTGCCAGCGGGGAGTCGGCCGACTCCCTGACCGAGGTCTCCCTGGTCTTCGAGGGCGCGCTGACGGTGTGCACCGACATGCCCTACGCGCCCTTCGAGTACGAGGAGAAGGGCAAGCCCACCGGCTTCGACATCGACCTCATCCGCACGGTGGCCGACTCGCTCGAGGCCGACCTCGACGTGATCGACGTGTCCTTCGACGACATCACCTCGGGCGACTCGCTCAACAACGACGTCTGCGACGTGGCCATCTCCGCGATGACCATCACCGGCGAGCGGGCGCGCGTGCTCGACTTCTCCAGCCCCTACTTCGACGCCAAGCAGGCGCTCATCACGCCCCGCGGCTCGGGCCTCGACGCGGTCGAGGAGCTCGCCGGCAAGCGCGTCGGCGTGCAGAAGGACACCACCGGCGAGACCTACCTGAGCGACTTCGCCCCCGCCAGCACCCAGGTGACGGCGTACGACGACGCGGCCGGCCTGCAGGCGGCGCTCGCCGCCGGCGAGCTCGACGCTGCGATGCTCGACAACACGGTGTCGGGACAGTTCGTCTCCGACAACCCGCGGCTGAAGCTGGCCCGCGAGTTCGACACCGGCGAGCAGTACGGCATGGCGGTGAAGAAGGACGGCAACATCCCGCTCCTGCGCCAGATCAACAGCGTGCTCGCCGACCTGCGCCAAGACGGCACCTACGACAAGATCTACGGCCGGTACTTCGGCTGAGCCTCCTCCGGGAGCCCGCCACGAGCGGTGCCCCGGCCACCTCCCTCAGGGCGCGATCGTCAGGAACAGGAACGAGACGAAGAGGACCAGGTGCACGCCGCCCTGCAGCGGCTTGGCGCGCCCCGGCACGACGGTGAGGATCGAGACTGCGGCGGTCAGCAGCAGGAGCACCGTCTGGAGCTGGTCGAGCCCGAGCTCGAGCGGCCCGTCGAGCCAGATGCTCGCGACCGCGATGGCCGGGATGGTCAGCCCGATGGAAGCCATCGCAGAGCCGAGGGCGAGGTTCAGGCTCACCTGCACCCGCTCACGGGCCGCCGCGCGGACCGCGGCGATCGACTCGGGGGCGAGCACGAGCAGGGCGATCACGACACCGACGACCGCCTGCGGGAAGCCGAGCGCCGCGACGCCGGACTCGATGGCCGGGGACTCGACCTTGGCCAGGCCGACGACCGCGACCAGCGAGACGACGAGCAGGCCCAGGCTGGCCAGCGCGGCACGGTCGCTGGGCGGGTCGGCGTGACCGTCCTCGTCGAGGTCCACGGGTTCGTGCTCGAAGCCGTCGGCGGCCGCCTCGCGCCCGGACTGCCGTTCGGCGGCGCGGTCCGACGCGGCGAGGGCAGCCTCGGCCCTGGTGGCCACCATCGGGACGTACTGCCCCGGAGCGACCGGGAGGAAGAAGTCGCGGTGCCGGATGGTCTGGGTGAAGACGAACATGCCGTAGAGCACCAGCGACGCGATGGCGGCGAAGGCCAGCTGGGCTCCGGTGAACTCCGGGCCCGGCTCGGACGTGGTCACCGACGGCACCACCAGGCAGAGCACGGCCAGCGCGATCACGGTCGCCAGCGCGGCGCCGGTGCCCTCGGGGTTGAAGACCGCGAGGTGGTGCTTGAGCGCGCCCACCAGCAGCGAGATGCCGACGATGCCGTTGAGGGTGATCATCACCGCGGCGAAGACGGTGTCGCGGGCCAGGCCGGCGGTGTCCTTGTCGGTGGTGACCATCAGGGTGACGATCAGCCCCACCTCGATGATGGTGACCGCGACCGCGAGCACCAACGAGCCGTACGGCTCGCCGACGCGGTGCGCGACGACCTCCGCGTGGTGCACCGCGGCGAGCACGGCGGCCACCAGCAGCACCGCGAGCGCACCGAGCACGATCCCCTCGGGATGGGCGAACCAGGCCGGCACGAGGGCGACGATGGCCACGATCGGGGCAAGGGTCGTCCAGGAAGGGCGGCTCATGGCGCAACCCTAGGGCGCGCACCTGAGCGCGCCTCTCAGGTCTCGGGTGTCGTCAGCTTCTCCAGCCGCGCGCGCAGCAGCGGCACCCGGTGGCTGTTGCCGGCGAGGGTGACGTACTGCTCTCCGAAGATCGCGAGCAGGGCGTCGTCGAGGCGGCGTACGGCTCCGGCGGGGTAGCGGTAGCCCATCCGGCGGATCACCGCGTCGGCGTCGACGGAGGTGAGGAGGTCGGCGAGGTCGTCGATGCTGTCGATGCCGAGCTGGGTGAGGAGGTCGGCGATCCAGTCGTAGTGGTCGGTGTGCGACCAGCCGGCGTCGCTGTAGTGGCCGGCGAGGAAGGTCGCGAGGTCCTGGCCGACGATGCGGTCGGCCTCGGGCTCGGTGGTGCTGCCGGGCGCGGCGGCCTGGATGCGCTCGCGGATCGTGGCGAACTCGCGGTCGGCGAGCTCGATGAGCCCGGCGGCGAGGGTGAAGCGGCGGTCGAGGTCGGCGGCGGCGTCCTCGGGGACGTTGCCCTTGTAGCGGATGTCGTGCTCGAACTCCGCCCACGCGTGCTGGAGCACGGTGCGCACCTGGACGCTCGCCCGGTGCCCCTCGAGGACCGGCAGCTCGGCGCCGGGCCGGGTCTCGACCAGCAGGTGCCGGCTGGCGTAGCCGAAGCGACCGGACCGGGCCGTCTCCTCGCCCAGGTCGCGGTCGTCGAGCATCACCAGCTCGTCGTCGAGGACCTCGGCGACCGCCGCGACGTCGCTGTGGACGTAGGTGATCACGCGGACGCCGATCTGGTCGGTGATCTGGTCGAGCGGGTCGGGGTAGAGGGGGCGCCCGCCATCGGTGCGGTTGGCCTTCGCCGCGAACGACGCGACGCTCTTCGTGCGGCCGGTGACGCTGAGGTAGTCGATGCCGGCGTCGTCGAGCAGGACCTGGATGAGGGCGACGTAGGCCTGGGTGGCCGACGCGAGCTGCGGTTGCAGGGCCGCATAGGCGCGTACGGCCTCGCGCACCGGCTCCTGCTCGCTCATGCGGGGTCCTCCATGGCGCCCAGCCTGCCAGTCGGGGTGTCGCGGCGTCGACGGCACGCCCGGCGAACCGCCCCGCCTCACCCGGGATCCGGCCGGTCGTGGCTAACGTCTGACCACCATGACTACTCGGACGCGTACCCGCCAGCCCGCCCCCGCCGTACGCCGTCGCGCCGCCGCTGGCGCGGTCGTCGCCCTCGGTCTCGCGACCGGGCTGGCCGCCTGCGGTGACGACGCGGCCGAGGACACCGCCACCGACCCGGCTCCCTCGTCCGACGTCGGCTCCTCCAGCACGCCGAGCCCCTCGGAGCCCGAGCCGACCGAGGATCCGACGAGCGGGTCGTCGGACCCGAACATCCAGACGGTGGAGGCGACCGGTTCGGCCGGGGTCGCCGAGGCGACGGTGGTCGCCGCGACCGAGGGTGGCGGCTCGGTCTCCACGCTCGCCTTCGCGCTCGACACCGAGCAGGCCGTCGCGGACTTCGCCGTCGAGCTGCGCTCCGGGCTGGGGGAGAGCGTCTCCGCCGCCGTGGCGGACCTCGCTGCGGAGTCGCCCGACGCCACGCCCTACGGCGCCGTCGCGCACATCGGCTGCGAGGCCCCGACGAGCGTGGCGATCGAGGCCGGCGAGGCCGGGTTCGAGGTCGTCCCGGCGCTGCCGAAGAGCACCGTGCAGTGCCTGGCGCCGGTGACGTACGTCGTGCTCTTCGCCGCGCCGAACGCCTGAGCGTCCGTCAGGGAGTCGGCGTCGGCGTGGGTGTGACGGTGGGCGTGGGCGTGGGCGTGGGGGGCACCGTCGGCGGCAGGATCGGCACCACCGGCGGCAGCGGTGCGTGGTAGACCACACCGAACGCGTTGGGCACCAGGCGCTCACCGCCGTCGGAGGGCTCGTTGACGATGCCCATCGCACCCGTGCCGGTGCGGGTGTACATCGCCGACGACCCGCCGCCGTCGAGGTTGAGGGCGTTCTCCGCACCGAGCGCCGTCATCAGGTCGGCGAGCTCGACCATCGTGTAGCCGCGGCTGGAGGCGGACCGGCCGTCGACGACGAGGATCAGCAGCCGGCGGCCGTCGGCGTCGATGCCGACCGCCGTGCGGGGGTGGGCGATGGTGTTGTTGATGACGCTCCGGAGGCCGTTGACCAGCAGGGGCCGGTCGCCGCTGATGGCCACCGTCGGCCGGCCTCCCTCGATCCGCTTGGACAGGGTGATCTTCTTGCCGGGCTTGAGCTGCGCGAGCTTGGCCGCGGCCGGGCCCACGCCGACCAGGACCCGGTTGTTCTTGCGGATCTTGCGCCCGTCGGAGAGCTTGGGTCGGTTGGAAACGACCCGGTTCTTCCAGAGCACGACCTCGCGCGCCCGCTTCTTGTCGGCGGGGAGCACGTCGTTGCCCGACGTGCGGTTCCAGTCGTGGGTGAAGACGCCGATCTGGCCGCTCGGCACCTCGGGGTGGTTGAGGCCGCTGACGGTCCAGGCGCGGCGCTGACGGATCGTGTACTGGACGGTCAGCGGGCTGACGTGCGGACCGGTGGTGTCGAACCACAACGACGAGTTCACCCCCGGGATCCAGCCCTCGCGGGCGGCGTTGAGGATGCCGCGCTCGTGGTGGATCGCGACGCCGAGCGGCGCCCCGGTCTCGCTGATGTCGAAGAAGTCGCCGTTGACCGCGCCGAGGACGCCGTTCCAGCGGCCGAGCTGGCTGACCGTGTTGCGCTTCGTGACGTACTTCGGTGACAGCTCCTCGAACGAGATGTTCGGTGCGTCGAGGTCGACGGTGACGAGGTTCATCCGCACCTGACCGATCGGCTGGCGGCCGTCGACCTGGTCCCACTCGCGCAGCACGACGCCGGGGGCGATCTGGTAGCTGACGTCGTTCTTGACCTGCACCGAGCGTCCGCGGAGGCTCGGCGGGGGACCGACGACCGTGCCGGGCTTGCCGTCGGAGGTCTGGTTGCGTCCCCGGTAGCCGCCCTGCGCCCCGGACAGGCTGCCGCGGGCCGAGGCGGTGTCGCTGGTGCCGCCATTCTCGTCGGCGACCGACGGCCCGACGCCCAGTCCCGCCACGAGCACGCCGGCCGTGGCGATGGTGAGGAGCCGGGTGCGGGTCAGCGGCGAGGTCGGCCGGGAGGTCGACGGTGAGGTCGACGGGGAGGCAGCAGGGCGGCGCGAGAAGACGGACACGCGTTCCAGAGTAAAGGACGTTGTGGGACTCGTGGGATTGTTGGGACGAACTGCCGCTGAGCGGCGTACGCCTGCGCCTAGGCTGCGGCTCGTGCCCGTCGAGCCCGAACCCGCCGTGTGGAACACCCTCCACGCCGCCGACAACCTCGACGTGCTGCCGCGGCTCGAGCCCGGGTCGGTCGACGTCGTCTACACCGACCCGCCCTACAACACCGGCAACGACTTCGCCTACGCCGACCGCTTCCGCGACGGTTCGCACGCCGACCCCTTCGCCGGGCGCCACGCCGCGTGGACCGCGATGATGCGCCCGCGCCTCGAGGCCGTGCGCGCGGTCCTTGCCCCGCACGGTGCGGTCTTCGTCAGCATCGACGACAACGAGGCCGCGCACCTGCGACTGCTGATGGACGAGGTCTTCGGCGAGGCCAACTTCCTGGCGCAGATCGTGGTCAACCTCAACCCCAAGGGCCGCCAGCTCGGCCGGGGCTTCGCGACCAGCCACGAGTACGTCCTGGCGTACGCCCGACACCTGCCCGCGTGCGCCGTCGACGGCAGCACCACCGACTCGGTCGACGAGTCGGACTTCCCGCTCAGCACCCCGGACGGGCGCCGCTTCCGCTACCTGCCGCTGCGCAACACCAACAAGAAGTTCAACCCGCTCACCGCCCCGACCCTGCACTTCGCGCTGTACGGCGACCCGGAGACCGGCCGCGTGGCCACCACCGAGTTCCCCGGCAGCAGGGCGCTCACCCCCGTCTTCGGCGACGGCCGGCCGGCGGTGTGGCGGTGGTCGCGGCCGCGGGTCGACGAGCGCCCCGACGACCTCGAGTGCCGGGTCATCCGCGGGCGCACCGGTGAGCGGGCCGACATCTTCCAGCGCGACTGGCTGCACCGCGAGGGCGGACGGCGCAAGAAGCTGCGCACCATCTGGCTGGCCGAGGAGATCGGCTCCACCGACACCGCCGTCGCCGAGCTCAAGGCGCTGGTCGGCCACGTCTTCGAGTCGCCGAAGCCCACCGGGCTCGTGCGCCGGATCCTCGCCACCCTGCCCAGCGACGCCGTCGTGCTCGACCCCTTCGCCGGCAGCGGGACCACCGGCCACGCCGTCGCGCTCGCCAACGCCGCCGACGGCGGCACCCGCCGGTGCATCAGCATCAACTCCACCGAACCCACCCGCCCGGGCTCCAACGCCCAGCTCGCCGGCCTGGCCACCGTCGCCGACATCACCCGGGCCCGCCTCGCCGCGGTCGCCGAGCAGGTCGGCGGCGGCCTTGCGGTGGTCCCCTCGGTGGTTGAGTAGAGGGGGCCTCTCAGCGGACGCCGGCCGCGCGCTCGAGGGCCTTCAGCTCGTCGTCGAGGTGGGTCAGCAGGACCTGCAGGCTCGGGACGGTGCGGCGGCAGCCGGTCAGGCCGAAGCACATCTTGCCGTCGTAGGAGGTGCAGGTGATGTTGAGCGCCATGCCGTTGATCGGGATGGACAGGGGGTAGGTGCCGGTGAGCTTCGCGCCGTTCCAGTAGTGGGTGGTGCGGGGGCCGGGGACGTTGCTGACGATGAGGTTGTAGGGCGGGCGCACGATGCCCTGCATCCGGAAGACCGGGCCGAGGATCGCCGGCGCCTGGCCGAGCGCGCTCATCGCGAGGATCTGGGTCGGCGTCATCGCCGAGAGCCCGTCCTTGCCGTCCTTCATCGACTTGTTGATCGCCGTCAACCGGTCGGCCGGGTCGGCGAGATGGGTGCCGAGCTGCACCATCACCGCGCCCACGGCGTTGCCGCCGTCGGAGGACGCGAGCTGCGACTGCTTGGCGTTGAGGCCGACGGGGACCATCGAGACCAGCGTCGTCTCGGGCAGCGCGTCCATGTCGAGCAGGTAGGTGCGCATCGCGCCGCTCACCATCGCGAGCACGACGTCGTTGATCGTGGTGCCGGTGGCCTTGCCGACCGCCCGCAGCCGCTCGACCGGCCAGTCCTGGGCGGCGAAGCGGCGCGAGCCGGTGATGTTCTGGTTGATCATCGTGCGGGGGGCGTAGAGCGACAGCGCGGAGGTCTCGTTGCGCACGCTCTTGTTGAGGGTGCGCACCAGTGCGCCGGGCATCCCGGCCGCCTCGGACGCGATCGCGAGCGCCGTACGCACGGTGGCGGCCGAGACGTCGGCGAGCGAGGCACCGCCGTCGTCGCTCGGCTCCTGCTGGCGCGGCGCGCGCGGCCGCATCGCCCACGGGGCGGGCATGTTGCGCTCGTCGGCGTCGGTCGAGAGCACGCTGGCGAGCAGGCGCATCGCAGAGACGCCGTCGACGAGCGCGTGGTGGGTCTTGGTGTACATCGCGACCCGGCCGTCGCGCAGGCCCTCGATCACCGTGGCCTCCCACAGCGGCCGCTCCCACGCCAGGCGGGTGCTGTGCAGGCGCGAGCACAGCTCGAGCAGCTCGCGGATCCGGCCGGGCTTGGGCAGCGCGCTGTGACGCACGTGGTGCTCGATGTCGAACTGCTCGTCGGGCTGCCACACCAGCTGGCCCGCCGTACGCACGGAGCGGTGCGGGTGCTTGAGGAAGAGGGGAGCGACCTGCTCGACGTCGCGCATCTGCTCGTACATCTCGCGGACGTAGCCGCGGCCCGCGCCCTCGGGCTTCTCGAAGAGCTGGAGCCCGCCGACGTGCATCGGCATGTTGCGGTTCTCCGCGAGCAGGAAGCCGGTCGCTGTCGGGTCGATCGGGTCCACCACTGGGTTCTCCTCCGCGTGCGCCTCGTCCCCCGGGTCGAGGTCGTCGGGGCATCCTCTCGTCCGGTGACGACAGCCACAAGGGCGCCGTCCAGCGACGGCTCGGTGCAGGGAGCTGCGGGTCAGGCCTCGAGCGAGTGGGCGAGCTCGGCGACCAGGGCGTCGACGACGGCGACCAGGTCGCCGCCGGACTCGTGCGCGACGGCCCGCTGACGCTGGTAGGACGCCCCGCGCCGCGGGATGTCGGCGACGGTGCGCAGCTCTGCCTCGCAGTCCAGGCGCTTCGCCACGGGTGTGAGCCGCTCGAGCAGGTCGTCGAGGTCGTCGGTGACCAGGCGCTCGCGGTTGGTGTCGTCGAGGATCACGATCGCGTCGAGGCCGTAGCGCGCGGCGCGCCACTTGTTCTCCTGGACCTGCCACGGCGGCAGCGTCGGGAGGGTCTCGCCGGCAGCGAGGCGGGTGTCGAGGTCGACGACGAGGCAGTGCATCAGGGCGGTGAGGGCGGCGACCTCGCCGAGGTCCGACATGCCGTCGCAGATGCGGTTCTCCAGCGTGCCGAGGTGCGGCGCGGGCCGCAGGTCCCAGCGCACGTCGGACATCGAGTCGATGATCCCGGTCGTGGTCTGGTCGGCGATGCAGGCCTCGAACTCGGCCCACGTGTCGAAGGTGAACGGCAGCCCGGCGGTCGGCAGCTGCTGGAACATCAGCGCCCGGTTGGAGGCGTAGCCGGTGTCCTGCCCGGCCCAGATCGGCGAGCTCGCCGACAGCGCGAGGAGATGCGGGTACGTCGTCAGGAGCGAGGCGAGCACGGGCATCACCCGGTCGCGCTCGGGCATCCCGACGTGCACGTGCACGCCCCAGATGAGCATCTGGCGGCCCCACCACTGGGTGCGGTTGATGAGCTCGGCGTAGCGGTGGCCCTCGGTGAGCTGCTGGTGCGACCAGTCGGCGAAGGGGTGCGAGCCGGCCCCGAGCAGGTCGACGCCGAGCTCCTGGGCGGCCGGCACGACGACCGAGAGGGTGTCGCGGAGGTCGACGACGGCCTCACCGACGGTGTCGCAGATGCCGGTCACGACCTCGACGGTGTTGCGCAGCAGCTCCTTGTGGAGCCGGGTCGGGTCGTCGAGACGGCCGCCGGCCAGCTCGTGGACCTCGGAGGCGACGCTGACCAGGTCGCGGGTGACCCGGTCGACGAGGGAGAGCTCCCACTCGACGCCGAGCGTGGGCCGCTGCGACGCGTGGAAGTCGATACGCATGCAACCACTCTAGGGAGCGGTCCCCGGGCGGGGCTCACCCCTGTGACCGTGGGCCGGACGGCGGTGCGAGCATGGCCCGGTGGACCAGCACGACAGCTTCTCCGGAGACAGCGAACCGACCGAGGAGGCCGAGGCCGCCGCGCGCGCCGAGGCCGCTCGCGAGGTGCACCTGACGATGGACCTGTGCCTGCGGATCGGGGAGATGCTGCTCTCCTCGGGAGCGGGTGCCGCCGACGTCACGGCCACGATGCGCTCGGTCGCCGACCACCTCGGGCTGCGCCAGGCCGAGATCGACGTGACCTTCACGGCGCTGTCGATGAGCTTCCAGCGCTCGCCCGACGACGTACCGATGCTGATGATGCGCCACGTGCAGCAGCGCGACATCGACTACGAGGACCTCACCGCCGTCGACCACCTCGTGCGCGACATCCTCACCGACCGGGCCGACCTCTACCTCGCGCGCTCCCGGATGGCCACCATCGTCTCGCTCGGCCACGCCTTCCCGCGCTGGGCGGTGACCGTCGCGTGGGCGGTGATGGCCGCGGCGGTCGGCGTCTTCCTCGGTGGCGGCCTGGTGGTGTCGGTGGTGGCGGCCGTCTCGGCCACGCTGATCGACCGGGTGCAGATCGTGCTGGCCCGTCGGCGGCTGCCGTTCTTCTACCTCCAGGTCGCCGGCGGCGCGATCGCCACGCTGCTCGCCGCGGGGGTGGCCGCCACCCCGATCGAGGTCGATCCGTCGCTCGCGGTGACCGCCAACATCATCATGCTGCTCGCCGGCATCGGCCTGATGGGTGCGGTGCAGGACGCGCTCACCGGCTTCTACCTCACCTCGAGCGCGCGCCTCATCGAGGCGATGATGTCGACCGCAGGCATCATCGCCGGCGTCGCGCTGGGCATCTCGGTCGCCGACACCCTCGGCTTCGAGCTCGGCCGGCTGGTGCCCGGCAAGCTCGGCAGCATCTCCGAGCTCCCGTTCGTGCTGGCCGGGGCTGCCGTCTCGGCGGCGGCCTTCAGCGTCGCCTGCTACGCCCCGCGCCGCGCCGTGCTGCCGATCGCCGTGACCACGGCGACGGCCGCGCTCGTCTCCCAGGCCGTCGAGCTCAACGGCTTCGGCCGGGTGGCGGGCGCCGGGATGGCGGCGTTCTTCATCGGTCTCGTCGCCTACGCCGTCGCCGGCCGGGTGCGGGTGCCCCCGCTGGTCGTCGCGGTCCCCGCGATCGTGCCGTTCCTGCCCGGTCTGTCGATCTACCGCGGCCTGACGTTCCTCGCCGACGGCGGCTACTTCGTCTCCCAGGGGATCCTGGCGCTGATGACCGCGATCTCGGTCGCCATCGCGCTGGCCTCCGGAGTGATCCTGGGGGAGTACGTCGCCCAGCCGCTGAAGCGCGAGGCCCGCAGGCTCGAGAGCCGGCTCGCCGGCCCGCGCCTGGTCGGACCGTTCCGCGCGATGACCCGCGCCGAGCGGCGGGCGGTCAGGAAGCAGTCAGACGGCTGAGCTCGGTGAGCCAGCGCTCGTGCGTCCCGTCGTACGGCGCCTCGCCGGCGCGCACGGCCGCGAGGACCTCGTCGCAGCCGGCCTGCGCGGCCTCGACGACGTCGGCGGGATAGCCGAAGGCGACCTGGTGCTCGGCGAACTCGTCCTCGTCGTCGACGAACACCTCGCCCGCCACCCGGCCCGCCTTCTCGGCCTCGGCGTAGACCGACGCCGGGAGCGGGTCGGACATGCGGATCACGTCGAGGTCGAGGTCCACCGCCCGTAGCACCGTGCCGTCCCAGCGCCCGGGCGTGGCGATGTCGACGTAGAGGTCGCACCAGATGCCCGGAGCGTGGAAGGTGGCGGCGTACCACCCGTCGGACGGCACCAACGTCACGCAGTCGACCTCGGAGTGGAACTCGTAGCCGGGACGCCGGTTGTGGGTGCCCGCCGGGAAGCCGAGCCACTCGCCGTGCTCGTCGGTGCCGAGGAAGATCCCCGCGAACTGCCAGTGCGGCCGCTCGCCCCACTTCGTCATCTCGCAGCGGATCTGGGTCCCGGGCTCCATGCCCGACAACCTAGCGACCGGGCACTTCGTCGCGCTGAGAGTTGGTGACCGGGCGCTTCCTCGCGCTGAAGGCGACCCACCGGGCGCTTCCTCGCAGTGGAGCTCAGGGACCCACGCGACGAAGCGCCCGCTCGGCATGTTCCAGCGCGACGAAGTGCCCGCTCGGCGTGTTCCAGCGCGAGGAACCGCCCGGTCACGGGGGAGGGTGACTGTCGACTACCCGAGCGAGGAGTGGCGCAGCCGTGCCGCCTGCCTGGTCAGGTGGGTCTTCTCCGCGACGTCGGTCGCGAGGGAGGCTGCCTCGGCGTAGAGCCGCGCGGCGAGGTCGTGCGCGCCGTCCTTCTCGTGGAGGTACGCCGCCACCGCCCGGTGGCGCGGCAGGGCGGGGTCGACCTCGGCGAGCGCCGCGAGGCCCGCGCGGGCGCCGTCGGCCTCGCCGACGGCGACGGCCCGGTTGAGGCGTACGACCGGGCTGCCCGTCAGCGCCAGCAGCTCGTCGTACCACTGCACGACCTGCACCCAGTCGGTCTCCCCGGCGGTCGCGGCGTCGGCGTGGAGGGCCGCGATCGCGGCCTGGAGCTGGAGCTCGCCTCGGCGCTCCTGTGCCAGCGCGGGCTGCAGGATCCTCACGCCCTCGGCGACCAGGTCGCGGTCCCACAGGCTCCGGTCCTGCTCGGCGAGCGGGACCAGGGTGCCGTCGGCACGGAGCCGCGCCGGCCGTCGCGCATGGTGCAGCAGCATGAGGGCCAGCAGGCCGTCGCTCTCCGGATCGTCCACGAGTGCGGCCAGCTGCCGGGCCAGCCGGATCGCCTCGGCGGCGAGGTCGACGTCTCCGGAGTAGCCCTCGTTGAAGACGAGGTAGAGCACCCGGCGGACGGTGGCGAGGTCACCCGGGCGGTCGAAGGACGCCTGCGCGCCCGTGCGCTTCGCGCGGCTGATGCGCTGCGCCATCGTGGCCTCGGGGACGAGGTAAGCGTCGGCCACCTGCCGCGTCGTCAGGCCCGCGACCGCTCGCAGCGTCAGGGCCACCGCCGAGGCCGGCGTGAGCGCGGGGTGGGCGCACAGGAAGAAGACCTCCAGCGTGTCGTCGGCGTCGCGTGCCGGGCCGGCCGCGGGCTCGACCTCGACAGCGACCTCGCGCCGCCCGCGCGCGGCCTCGGAGCGTACGACGTCGAGGTAGCGTCGCCACGCGACCGTCACCAGCCACCCCTTCGGGTCGCGGGGCGGGTCGGTTGGCCAGGTCCGCAGCGCCTCCACCAGCGCCTCCTGCACCGCGTCCTCGGCCGCCGCGAAGCCTGCTCCGCGGCGGGCGAGGACGCCGATGACCGCCGGGACCAGCTCCCGCAACGGCACCTCGTCGAACGGGTCCATCAGGTGCGCGCGTCAGTCCTCGGTGGCGGACGGGGCGCCGTAGAAGGGCCGCACCTCGAGCCACTCGTGGATCGGGCGGCCGCCGGCGCCGGGCGCCAGCGACAGCTCGCCGGCCAGCTCGACGGCGCGGTCCCACCCCTCGACGTCGACGACGTACCACCCGGCGATGAGGTCCTTGGTCTCGGCGAAGGGGCCGTCGGTGATCGGCCCGCGCCCCTGGTCGTCGGCACGCACGAAGGCGCCCTCGGGGGAGAGGGCCTGCGCGTCGACGAGCTCGCCGTTGGCCTCGAGGCGCTCGCCGAAGGCCTCCATGAAGGCCATGTGCGCGTCGACCTCCTCGGGGGTCCAGCGGTCCATCGGGACGTCGTTCACCGTCGCGGGGGTGCCGCGGTAGTGCTTGAGGATCAGGTACTTCGGCATCTCGTTCTCCTGGGTCAGGTGCAGCCCATCATGGCCGCGTCCACCCCGGGGTCGGAGCCGCCGGCGTGTTCTCGACATCGTTCCTGCACAAAGGTCCCAACCGATCGGCTCCGCTCCCCGTTAATGGGGTGAGACTGTCCGACGAGGGGGACGCACATGGTTGATCGCGACGCCGAGTTCACGGCGTACGTCGTGCAGCGGCGCCCACAGCTCTACCGGCTCGCCTTCCTGCTGTGCAGCGACGCCCACCGCGCGGAGGACATCGTGCAGACCGCGCTCGCCAAGCTCTACACGGCCTGGGACAGGGCGTCGCGGCTCGACGGGATCGACGCCTACGTGCGCCGGATCGTGGTCAACAGCCACCTCGACGACACCCGCCGACCGTGGCGGCGCGAGCGGGTCCGCGAGACCGAGCACCTCGACGGCCCCGCCGTCACACCGCTCGGCGTCGAGGAGACCGATGCGCTGTGGTCTGCGCTGCGCGCGCTGCCCGAGGGCCAGCGCAGGGTCGTGGTGCTGCGTCACTACTGGGGCCTGTCGGTCGAGGAGACCGCGCGTGACCTCGGCATCAGCACCGGCACCGTCAAGAGCCAGAGCTCGCTCGCCGTCCACCAGCTCCGTCGGGTCCTGGACCCGGCCCCCAGCACGGGATACCGCCGATGACCGACCTCGATGACCGACTGCACGCACTCGCCCACGGGATCGACGTGCCGACCACGCCGGCCCACGACGACCTCGTCCGTGGCCGCCGTCGCCGGCGCCGACACCAGTGGGCCTTCACCGGCGGCGCCGCCCTCGCCGCGGCCTCGATCGTCGGGGCCCTGGCGTGGGGAGGTGGCGGCACGCGCGCGGAGCCGGTGGGGCCGGCCGACCGGTCGTCGAGCACGGAGTCCCCGACCGACCGGACGCAGGACCCCGAGATCGGCGCCCTCTCGTCCGACAAGCAGCTGCACGACCTGCTCGTCGACCGGCTCGGGCTCGAGTCCACCTATCCCCACCGGGTCTCCTTCCAGCCGAGCTATGACCGGCGGGGGCGTGTCGACATGCTCGTGCCGACGGTGGTCGTCCGCGACGACCGCACCGGCGAGGTGGGGGAGGTCTCGGCGCGCGTGTCGCGCAGCTGGGGGGCCACGGAGTGGCGCGAGTTCTCCTGCCATCCCGACTGCGCGACGTACGAGCTCGACGGCCGTGTCGTCGAGGTGGGCCTGTACGCCAACCAGTGGGGCTGGGCCACGCAGCGGGCGGACGGGACCGTGGTCGTGCTTCTCCTGCCGCAGTCCGCCACCGCGATGGGGATCGAGCAGGCGCAGGTGGACGCCGTGCTGCGCGAGGCCTCGTTGTCGGACACCGTGGACGAGGCAGCCGCGTGGTACGCCACGATGCTCGAGCGCGGCCTGTGGCACTTCATGGTGGGCCAGGACTCCGTGGTGACTGGAGACCTCGCCGACGCGACGGGGCCGACCGTCGTCGCGTCGTCATCGATCGCCGGCATGGTCGCCGGCGAGGTGCGATGGGAGGGGGAGCTGCTCGTGACCGCCCCGACCGGCTGCCCGGCGGGATTCCGGTGCGAGGTCCGCGACATCGAGGGCCTGGACTTCACCTTCAAGTGGATCGAGGGAGGTGAGCACGACGGCTGGATGTGGGTCGAGCACGACGGGCCCCGCGTCCGCTCACGTGTCCTGCTCGAGCCGTGGGGCGACGGCGTGTCCGTTCCCCTCGAGCGGGTGGCGGGCCTCCTCGCCGACCCGTTCTGGCAGGACCTCGCGGCCTCGCAGAGCGTCACCACCGGCTGACCGGGTCTGGGCGAACCTCAGGGCTGGCACACAGGTCCCGCACAGCCGGCTCGCGCACGCTGGGGGACATGAGCGGCGACAAGACCCACGACGTCCGATCCCGGGGCGGCCCAGCCAACGGCCCGGCGCGGCTTCCGCGACCGGTTCCGCACGCTGCGCAGCTCCGACGGCAGCCGTACGTCCGGGCTGGCCGCGCTGATCGCCTCGGCGCTGGCCGGCGTGACGTGGGCGGGCTCGGCCTGGCCCCCGTGCACGCGGTGACCGACGACCGGGGTCGCGACCACGACCGCGGCGCGTGGGTGGAGCGACGTGGTGACGACGGCCCCGGCGACCGGGGCATGCACCGCGGCCCGCGCGGCGTACCCGGCCAGCTGCCCCCGACCACCGCGCCCGACGACGACAGCTCCAGCTCCTGAACGGATGTGGGCTTTGACCGTGCTCATGGTCGAGGGTTGTCAGGGTCTCCCGGAGGTTGTCAGGCCGTGCAACCCCTGACAACGTGAGGGATCCCCGGCCGACCGGGGATCCCGAGTCGGACCCGGTCGCCCGCAAACCCCTTGCCGCCGTGGGCGAGAATGTCGCCCGTTGTGAAGATCACCTATCCGCCGGAGCTCCCGGTCTCCGCGCGCCGCGACGACATCGCCGCGGCCATCCGCGACCACCAGGTCGTGATCGTGGCCGGCGAGACCGGCTCCGGCAAGACCACCCAGCTGCCGAAGATCTGCCTCGAGCTCGGCCGCGGCAAGGGCCGCGCCGAGGGCGGCGGGCTCATCGGCCACACCCAGCCGCGCCGCATCGCGGCCCGCTCGGTGGCCGAGCGGATCGCCGAGGAGCTCGGGACCGAGCTCGGTGACGTGATCGGCTACCAGGTGCGCTTCACCGACCGGACGAGCAAGGCCAGCCGGGTCAAGCTGATGACCGACGGCATCCTGCTGGCCGAGCTCCAGCGCGACCGCGACCTGCGCAGGTACGACACGATCATCATCGACGAGGCGCACGAGCGCAGCCTCAACATCGACTTCCTCCTCGGCTACCTCAAGCGCCTGCTCCCGCGCCGGCCCGACCTCAAGGTGATCATCACCAGCGCCACCATCGACGTGGACCGCTTCGCCGAGCACTTCGGTGATGGCCAGAGCCGCGCGCCCGTGGTCGAGGTGTCGGGGCGTACGTATCCCGTCGAGGTCCGCTACCGCCCCCTGCTCGAGCTGCCGGAGGACGACGAGGAGGGCGAGCCGGTCCAGCGCGACCAGACCGAGGCGATCCTCGACGCCGTGCGCGAGCTGTCGGCCGAGGGTCCCGGCGACGTGCTCGTCTTCCTGCCCGGCGAGCGCGAGATCCGCGACACCGCCGACGCGCTCGACGCCCTCAAGAGCGACCGGCTCGAGGTCGTGCCGCTCTACTCCCGCCTCAGCGCGGCCGACCAGCACAAGGTGTTCTCCAGCCACCCGTCCACCGTGCGTCGGGTCGTGCTCGCCACCAACGTCGCCGAGACGTCGCTGACCGTGCCCGGCATCCGCTACGTCGTCGACACCGGCGTCGCACGCATCAGCCGCTACTCCGTGCGCACCAAGGTGCAGCGCCTGCCGATCGAGCCGATCAGCCAGGCCTCGGCCAACCAGCGCTCGGGTCGCTGCGGCCGCGTCGCGGAGGGCATCGCGATCCGCCTCTACTCCGA
Source organism: Nocardioides sp. S5 (assembly GCF_017310035.1). Taxonomy (NCBI): domain Bacteria; kingdom Bacillati; phylum Actinomycetota; class Actinomycetes; order Propionibacteriales; family Nocardioidaceae; genus Nocardioides; species Nocardioides sp. S5. The sequence continues at coordinate 3,964,213 of NZ_CP022296.1, read as the reverse complement.
AGAGGACTTCGAGGCCCGCCCCGAGTTCACCGACCCGGAGATCCTGCGCACCAACCTCGCCAGCGTCATCCTCCAGATGGCCTCGCTGCGCCTGGGCGACATCGCGCGCTTCCCCTTCGTCGAGCCGCCGGACCGTCGCAACATCAAGGCCGGCACCGACCTGCTCGAGGAGCTGGGTGCGATCTCTACCGCTCCGCTGGTCGAGGAAGGGCGAAGCCCTGTCACGAGACCCGGGTCTCGTGACGGGCGCCGGGGCGCCCTCCTCGACCAACGAGGGAAAGGCGTACGCCTAACGCAGGTCGGCAAGCGGCTCTCCCGCCTGCCGATCGACCCTCGTCTGGGCCGGATGATCCTCGAGGCCGAGCGGCTCGGCTGCGTGCGCGACGTGCTGGTGATCGCCGCCGCGCTGTCCATCCAGGACCCGCGCGAGCGCCCGGAGGAGCAGCGCGCCCAGGCCGACCAGCTCCACGCCCGCTTCACCCACGAGTCCAGCGACTTCCTCACCTGGCTCAACCTCTGGCGCCACGTCAAGCAGCAGCAGAAGGAGCTGTCCTCGAGCGCCTTCCGGCGCATGTGCAAGCGCGAGCACCTCAACTACATGCGCATGCGGGAGTGGCAGGAGTACGAGTCCCAGCTGCGCCAGGTGGCCAAGGAGATGGGGCTCGAGATCGGTCAGCCGTCGGACACCCCCGACGAGGACGGCATCCACCAGGCCCTGCTGTCCGGGCTGCTCAGCCACATCGGTGCGCTGGAGGAGCGCGACAAGGCCAAGCCGGGGGAGCGGCGTCCGATGCGGGAGTACGTCGGCGCCCGCAACGCCCGCTTCGCGATCTTCCCCGGCAGCGTGCTGAAGCGACGCAACCCGGCCTTCCTGATGAGCGCCGAGCTCGTCGAGACCTCGCGGCTGTGGGCGCGGCAGAACGCCGCCATCCAGCCCGAGTGGGCCGAGCGGCTCGGCGCCCACCTGGTCAAGCGCACGTTCTCCGAGCCGCACTGGTCGCGCAAGCGCGCCGCGGTGATGGCGCGCGAGCGGGTCACGCTGTACGGCGTTCCGCTGGTCGCCGACCGCCTCGTGCAGTACGGCCGGATCGACGCGCCGCTCGCCCGCGAGCTCTTCATCCGCCACGCGCTGGTGCAGCGCGAGTGGGACTCCCGCCACCGCTTCCTCGCCGAGAACGCCCGCCTGCTCGAGGAGGCCGAGGAGCTCGAGCACCGCGCCCGGCGCCGCGACATCGTCGTCGACGAGGAGACCCTCTTCGAGTTCTACGACGCCCGCGTGGGCGCCGACGTCGTCAGTGGCCCGCACTTCGACCAGTGGTGGAAGCGGGCGCGCCAGAAGCGGCCGGACCTGCTCACCTTCGACCCGGAGATGCTCACCCACGACACCGCTGACCAGGTGCGCGCGCACGACTTCCCGACCCAGTGGCTCTCGGAGGGACCCGGCACCCACGAGGCCGGTCTGACCTTCCCGATCAGCTACCACTTCGAGCCCGGCGCCGCCGACGACGGCCTCACCATCGACGTCCCCGTCGCCACCCTCAACCGGGTCGAGGCCGACGACTTCTCCTGGCTGGTGCCGGGCCTGCGCGAGGAGCTGGTCACCGAGCTCATCCGCTCGCTGCCGAAGAACCTGCGCGTCGCGATGGTGCCCGCCCCCAACACCGCGCGCGAGTTCCTCGCCGCCACCCCGCCCGGCGCGGAGCCGCTGCTCGACGCCCTGGAGCGCTTCGCCCGCAGCACCCGCAGCCTGGTCATCGACCGCGAGGCGTGGGACTGGTCCAAGGTGCCCGAGCACCTGCGTCCGACCTACCGCGTCGTCACCGAGGAGGGTGCCGAGGCCGGCCGCGGCAAGGACCTCGACGCCCTCAAGGAGCCGCTGCGACCCACCTTCGAGCAGGCGATGGCCGACGTGGCCGCGGATTCCGGCGTCACGGCCACGGGCCAGGTGTCGTGGACCTTCGCCACGATCGAGGAGTCCTTCGTGCAGCGCCGCGCGGGCCACGAGGTGCGCGGCTTCCCCGCGCTCGTCGACGAGGGCGCGTCGGTCGGGCTCCGCGTCCTGGCCACCGCCGAGGAGGCCGCCGCGCACCACCGCCTCGGCGTACGCCGCCTCGTGCTGCTCGCTCTCGGTCCCGCCGATCCGGTCGACGTCGTGCTGGCCGCTGCGGGCCTCGACCAGCGCGCCAAGCTCGCCCTCGTCGGGTCGCCCTACCCGTCGGTCTCCGACCTCCTCGAGGACCTGCGCGCCGGGATCGTCGGCGAGGTCGTCGACTCCCGGCAGCCGGTGCGCGACGAGGCGGCGTACGACGCCCTGGTCGCCGCGGCACGCGACGCGGTCGCCGAGGGCACGAGCATCGCTGTGCACGACGTGATGCGGGTGCTGGAGGCCTGGCGCGCGTGCGACAAGGCGATCTCCGGGCGCGCCGACCTCGCCACCCTGCCCGCGCTGACCGACATGCGCGCCCAGGTCGGCCGGTTGATGGTGCCGGGCTTCGTGGGCGAGGCGGGTGTCAGCCGGCTGCGCGACTACCCCCGCTACCTGGCCGGCGTGGCGCACCGGCGCGAGCGGCTCAACGCGCAGGTCGCCCGCGACCGGCAGCTGATGGACCAGCTCGCGGGCCTGCAGGAGGCCTGGCTGCACGCGGTGGCCGCGCTGCCCGAGGGACAGCCGGTGCCCCGGCGCCTGCGCGACTCGCGCTGGCTGCTCGAGGAGTACCGCATCTCGCTGTTCGCCCAGCAGCTCGGCACGCGGGAGAAGGTCAGCGACCAGCGCATCCGCAAGGTCATCGGCACGACCTAGGCCGGCCACGACCTAGGCTGGGGCGGGTGAGCGACCGCACCCACCACCGTCCGATGACGCCCGGCGCCGGCTTCTTCGCCGAGATCGCCGGCGGTGCCGACCCGGCGGTGCTGCGCGAGGCCGGCGACCTGGCTGCCACGGTGCTGGTCCGCGGGGCGCGCAGCTCCGACGACCCTGCCCTGGCCGAGCGCATCGTGCACCTCGCCGAGACCGAGGGTCTCGAGACGCTCGCCGAGGTGTGGTCCGGGGCGCCGGCCGACACGCTGGCGGGGAGCCTGTGGCGGCTTCTCCTGCTGCGCTCCTGGGTCCACGCCGACCCCGAGCGGGTCGCGAAGGAGTACGACGCCGGCCATCGCCGCGTGGACGTCGCCCGGGTCGTCGCCGGGGTCGCCGACCCGCCCGGTCCCGAGGAGCTGCGGAGCATGGTCGACGAGGTCCTGCGCGGCATCGCCGGCGGTGACTTCGCCGTCACCCTCTTCCGGGCGGCGGCCTTCGCGCGGATCGTCGCCGCGGGCCGCGCGGCCCTCGGCTCCCCGCACGAGGAGATCACCCGGATGCTGGTGCTCTCGGAGCAGCTGGAGGCCGCCGGTCAGGGGGAAATGCGCCACGCGCTGGGTTGAGCCGTTAAAATATGGCTGTGAGTGCGTCGGGCTGTGGCAGCCCCGGGTCCCACAATAAGCCGCTACGAGCGGCCACGCGCCGTGAGGCGCTCCCGGTCCGGCGCACTCGCACACACCTCTAGTCTCGGGGCATGAGCCTCCTGCGCCGCGTCGCCGCCGTCATCTCCGGAGCCACGTCGGGCACCACCGCCTGGTCCTCCGCGACACCGTCGACCGCCCCCGCGAGCGGGGTGTCCTCGCGCTACGCCCCCGAGATCGACGGCGAGCCCGACCCGGGCGAGGTCGTCTGGGCGTGGGTGCCCTACGAGGACGACCCGAGCCAGGGCAAGGACCGCCCGGTCCTGGTGCTCGACACCGCTGGGGACGGGGAGGCAGACGGCTGGGTCGGGCTGATGCTCAGCAGCCAGGACCACGACCGCGACGCCGCCGACGAGGCCCGCCACGGGCGCTACTGGATGGACGTCGGCTCCGGCGGCTGGGACTCCCAGGGCCGGCCCAGCGAGGTGCGCCTGGACCGGCTCATCCACCTGGAGCGCGACGGCGTACGCCGTGAGGGTGCTGCGCTGGACGCCCGGATCTTCGACGAGGTGGTCGCGGCGGTCCGTGGGCTGCCCCGTTAGGGTTTCGCCGTGCCCGGTCGTCGCGTTGCCCGTCTGTTCCCCCGCGCCCGAGCGCGCCGTGCCGCCCTCGTGGGGACTGCCCTCGCGGTCGCGCTGACCACGGCCGCCTGCACCGGCGACGCCGAGCCGGACCCGCAGCCCGCCCCCTCGCCGAGCCAGGGCCAGGGCGGCGCGTCGGAGAAGCCGCGCAAGATCGTGTTCGGTGCTTACGGCAGCGAGGAGGAGGTCGCGGCCTTCCAGAGCGTCGTCGACTCCTTCAACGCCACCTCGACCACACGCCAGGTCAGCCTGCGGTCGTGGCCCGACCACGAGTCCGCGCTCGCGGACGTGCTGGCGGGCGACGCGCCGGACGCCTTCCTCACCTCGCGCATCGACCTCGACCAGCTCGTGGAGGCCGAGGCACTCCAGCCGGTGAGCCTGCTGCTCGACGAGCGGGGCGTCGACTTCGGCGACCGCTTCTCGCGCGACGCCGTCGACGCCTTCGCGATGGACGACGAGCTGCAGTGCATGGCCTACTCGGTGTCCCCGATGGTCGTCTACTACAACACCGACATCGTCGACTTCGACCGGATGGAGCGGCGTGAGCTCGACGTGCCCACGCCCAACGACGACGGCGTGCGCGAGCGGTGGACGCTCGCCGAGTTCGGTGCCGCCGCGACCTTCGCCTCGCGTCGTGGCGACCGCCGTGGCGTCTGGATCGACCCGACCCTCCAGGGCCTGGCGCCCTTCATCTACTCCGGGGGCGGCCAGGTCTTCGACGACGACCGCGAGCCGACCTCGCTCGCCTTCTCGGACGACGACACCCGCGAGGCGCTGGAGCAGACGCTGGAGATCCTGCGCGACCCCACGATCACCCCGACCAACGCCCAGCTCGCCCGGGCGACGCCGGTCCAGCTGTTCAAGCGCGGCGAGCTCGCGATGGTCGCCGGCTTCCGCAACCTCGTGCCGGAGCTGCGCGAAGCCGAGGACCTCGCATTCGACGTCATGCCGATGCCGACCATCGGGGACCGCGCGACCGTCGGTGACATCAGCGGCCTGTGCATCTCCGCGGAGTCCGACAACGTCGGTGACGCGGCCGACTTCATCGCCTACGCCGTCTCCGACGCCGCGATCTCCACGGTGTCCTCGACGGGCTACATCGTCCCGGCCAACACCCAGGTCGCCGCGTCCGAGGACTTCCTGGCCCCCGAGGACCAGCCGGCCAACGCAGAGGTCTTCAACTCGAGCATCCGCTACATGGTCGTCCCGCCCTTCATCGACCAGCGTGACGAGCTCGTCGAGGCGGTCACGCCGCTGCTCGACCGGCTCGTGACCGCGCCGGGGATCCTCGACCTCGAGCAGGTGACCGAGGAGATCGACATCACCTCGCGTGCGGTCCTCTCCCCCGAGGAGACCGAGGAGACCGAGTCGCCGAGCGAGAGCCCCTCCGAGTCGCCCACCGAGTAGGTATCTGGGGACGTTCTGGTAGGCCGATCCGCCCGAACACCCACCAGATCGTCCCCAGATATCCAGGCGCGGGCTACTCCGGTGCGGGCTCGGGTTCCGCCTCGGCCTCGGCCTCGGCGCCGAGGATGGCACCGACGAGCGCTCCGGTGACCAGCTCGGCCTGCCAGGGGCGCGCGCCGTACGACGCCAGCTGGGCGCGCACGGCCTCGGCGAGCCCAGCTGGCTCGCGGGTCTCCGGCGGTGTCCACATCACGCGGCGGAGGTAGTCGGGGGTCAGCAGGTTCTCGACCGGCAGGTGGTGGACCTCGGCGAGGTTGAGCATGGCCTCGCGCGCGGCCTTGAAGCGGCGGTCGGCCACGGGCTCGCGCTCGGCCCAGGTGCGCGGGTGCGGAGGCCCGTCGCCGCGGGGTGCGCGGGTGGGGAGCTCGTCCTCGGACATCTCGCGCACCCGCTGCAGCGCATCGACCCACGTCGAGGAGTAGCGGCTGGCGCCGCGGCCGTGGAAGCCCGGGGTCGCGAGCAGCGCGCGGCGATCGGTCGGCATGGCAGTGGCGGCGGCGACGATGGCGGAGTCCGGAAGGATCCGGCCGGGGGTGACGTCGCGCTCGGCGGCGATCGCGTCGCGCGCCTCCCACAGGGCCCGCGCCGCACCGAGGGCCCGTCGCCCGCGCAACCGGTGCACACCCGACGTACGCCGCCACGCGTCGACGCGCACGGCGGGCTCGAAGCCGAGCAGGTTCTCGAACTCCTGGCGCGCCCACTCGGCCTTGCCGGCCTTCTCGAGCTCGGTGACCATGTGCTCGCGCAGCTCGAGGAGCACCTCGACGTCGAGGGCGGCGTAGTCGAGCCACGGCGTGGGCAGCGGCCGGGTCGACCAGTCGGCCGCGGAGTGCTCCTTGCGCATGCGCAGGCCGAGCACGGTCTCCACGAGCGTGGCCAGGCCCACCCGCGGGTAGCCGAGCAGCCGGCCGGCGAGCTCGGTGTCGAAGATGCTGGTGGGGGAGAGGCCGACCTCGCGCAGGCACGGCAGGTCCTGGGTGGCGGCGTGGAGGATCCACTCGGCGTCGCCGAGCGCCTCCTGGAGCGGGTCCAGGGTGGTCAGCGGGATCGGGTCGACCAGCCAGGTGCCGGCGCCCTCGCGGCGCAGCTGGATCAGGTAGGCGCGGTTGGAGTAGCGGTAGCCCGAGGCGCGCTCGGCGTCGATGGCGATGGGTCCGGTGCCCGCGGCGAGCGCCGCGCACGCCTCGGCCAGCCGGGCGTCGGTCTCGACGACCTCGGGCAGGCCGTCGCGCAGCTCGAGCAGCGGAGCGGGAGGTGCCTCGGGCTCGACGGCCCCTGGTGCAGCGTCGGGCTCGACGGTCTCGGGCTCGATGGTCTCGGGCTCGGTGTCAGGGGTCTCGGGCATCGCTCAGCTGCCGCGCTGCCCGCGCCGGCTCGGAATGGCGATGACGCCCTCGGGCACCGGCGGCAGGCCCACGGCGGTGCACAGCAGCTCGCCCCAGGCCTCGACGTGGGCGGTCATGTCGAGCGCGTCGTCCTCGCCGACGTCGGGCGTCCACGAGGCGCGGATCTCGACCTGCGCGGTGCTGGACTCATCAGCCATGCCGCCGAAGCTCTCGGTGTTGACGCAGGTGACCGTGCCGGACGCGGCGTGATAGCCGGCGCCGTGCGCCTCGAGGGCCTCGGTCAGCCACGACCAGCCGACCGCAGCCAGCATCGGGTCGGCCCCGAGCTCGGGGTCGAGGTCGGCGCGGGCGTAGGCCACGCAGCGGTAGGTGCCGTCCCAGGCGTCGTTGCCGGCCGGGTCGTGCAGCAGGATCAGCCGGCCCGTCCCGAGGTCCTCGTCGTCGACGGTGACGTCGGCGCTCAGCGCGGACGACCACGGCGCGATGCGCTGCGGCGCCGGCATCTCCTCGCAGAACACCTCGGGGCGCAGCGAAGCCCGACGCATGGTCTCCACCGCCGCGCGGAACTCCGCGGGTCCAGCCGCGGCAGCACTGCTCGGGTGGGTCTCGTGACGGGCCACCATGGGGCCAGAGTAGGCCAGTCCCGGCGTCTGCCGATGTGCCGCCACGCCGCCTGACCTGCGAAGATTCCCGGGTGACCGTCGCCGCTCCCGCTCCCCACCCCGGACTGTCCGAGAGCCCGTTCCTGCGGGCCGCACGCGGGGAGCAGCCCTCCCACACGCCGGTGTGGTTCATGCGGCAGGCGGGGCGCTCGCTGCCGGAGTACCTCAAGGTCCGCGAGGGCATCGGCATGCTCGAGTCCTGCATGGACGCCGACCTCGTCACCGAGATCACCCTCCAGCCCGTGCGCCGCTACGGCGTCGACGCCGCGATCTTCTTCTCCGACATCGTGCTGCCGCTCAAGGCGGTCGGGGTCGACCTCGACATCAAGCCGGGCGTGGGTCCGGTCGTCGCATCCCCGGTGCGCACCCTCGCCGACGTCGAGGCGATCCCCGACCTCACGCCCGAGCACGTGCCCTTCATCTCGCAGGCCGTGCGCCAGCTGACCGGCGAGCTCGGCGCGACACCGCTCATCGGCTTCGCCGGCGCCCCCTTCACCGTCGCGTCCTACCTCGTCGAGGGCGGTCCGTCGAAGGAGCACGCGAAGACGAAGGCGATGATGTTCGGTGCTCCCGACGTGTGGGACGCGCTGATGCGCAAGATCGCGGGCATCGCCGCGGCCTACCTCCGCATCCAGGTGGAGGCCGGTGCCTCCGCGGTGCAGCTCTTCGACTCCTGGGCCGGTGCGCTCACCCCGGCCGACTACCGCGCCTCCGTCATGCCCCACTCCGAGCGGGTGCTGGCGGCGGCCGGTGAGCTCGGCGTGCCGCGGATCCACTTCGGGGTCGGCACCACCAACCTCCTCGGCCTGATGGGAGAGGCCGGCGCCGACGTCGTGGGCGTCGACTGGCGTACGCCGCTGGAGCAGGCGATCCCGCTCGTGGGGGGCCGGGTGGTGCAGGGCAACCTCGACCCGACGCTGGTGTTCGCACCCACCGAGGTGATGACCGCACGTGCGGCCGAGATCATCGAGGCCGGGCGTGCGGCGAAGGGCCACATCTTCAACCTCGGCCACGGCGTGATCCCCTCGACCGACCCCGACCAGCTGAAGCGACTCACGGAGTTCGTGCACGCCCACTGATCGAGGTCACCCGGTCGAGGTCACCGGCCTCAGTCCGGCGCGACGACCTTCTTCGCCGTCCTGGTCGCAGCCGCCTTCGCGGCGGCGCGCGACGTACGCGTCGTGGTGGTGACCCGGGGCACCTGGGGTTCCTCCGGGGGAGCCGGCGGGGCTGCCGACGGCTCCGCGGGCGGGGTCGCGGGGGCGGCCTTCTTCGCGGCCCGCTTCCGGGGCGCCCGCTTCTTCACCGGCGTCTCCTCCGCCAGCTGCTCCGGCGTCGTCGCCGCTGCGGTGGCGGAGGTCTTCGCAGACGTCTTCGCAGACGTCTTCGCAGACGCCTTGGCGGGTGCCTTCGCGGACGTCTTGGCCTTGCCCTTGACCCGCACGAGCATCGCCCCGCCCTCGGTGGTCGTCTCGAGGTAGGGCTGGGCGGCGAGGAGGCCCTGGAGGCCGCGGTGCTCGTAGTTGCGGGGGTCCAGCGAGGGGTGTGTCCGATTGAGGTGCTTGCCGATCGCGCCGGGCGCCGCCCAGCCGTCGTCGCCGCCCACCGCGTTGACGGCCTTGGTCAGCGCGCTCTGGAGGTTGATCTCCGGGACCTGGTCGAGCTCCTCGGTCGAGGTCTCGGCGTCGTCGGACCCGGTCGCCGAGGCCGGGTCGCCGAGCGACTCGAGCCGGATGAAGCGGTCGCAGGCGTTCTGCAACGACGCCGGGGTCTTCTTCTCGCCGAGGCCGTAGACGACCTTGCCGGACTCGCGCAGCCGCAGCGCCAGGCTGGTGAAGTCGCTGTCGCTGGTGACGAGGGCGAAAGCCTCCACGTTGCCGGCGTAGAGCAGGTCCATCGCGTCGATGATCATCGCCGAGTCGGTGGAGTTCTTGCCACGGGTGAAGGCGCCCTGGTGCATGCCGCGGATCGCGCGGAGGTTGAGCTCGTTGCCCCAGCCCTTGAGGCGGTCCGAGGACCAGTCGCCGTAGGCGCGCTTGATCGTCGGGTTGCCGAACTTCGCGACCTCGTCGAGCAGCGCCTCGGCGTAGGAGTAGGAGGTGTTGTCGGCGTCGATCAGCACGGCGATCCGGTCGGAGCTCACGTTGGGGTCCACGGGCCGCAGCCTAGGTGCACCGGGCGCCTAGTCTTGTCACGTGCGCGACGTGGTGGTCATCGGTGGGGGAGTCGCGGGACTCGTCGCCGCCCGCGACCTCGCCGCGTCCGGGCGCGACGTGCTGCTCGTGGAGGGCTCCCCGGTGCTCGGCGGCAAGCTCCGCAGCGCGGAGGTCGCCGGCCTCACCGTCGACGTGGGCGCGGAGGCGATGCTCGCGCGGCGCCCCGAGGGCCTCGCTCTCGCCGCCGGCCTGGGGGCCGAGCTCGTCCACCCGACCACGGCGAGCTCCGCCGTCTGGTCCCGCGGCGCGCTCCGGGCGATGCCGCGCTCGCTCATGGGCGTGCCGTTCGACCTCGACCAGCTGGCCGAGAGCGGGGTGCTCAGCCCCGAGGGACTGGCCCGCACGAGCCGGGAGTCGGACACGCCCGTCGCCGACGACATGTCCGTGGGCGACCTGGTCGCCGCGCGCCTGGGCGACGAGCTCGTCGACCGGCTCGTCGAGCCCTTGCTCGGCGGGGTGTACGCCGGTCACGCCCGCCGCATCTCGGCCGCCGCCGCGGTGCCCCAGCTCCTCGCGATGGCACGACGCGGCAGCCTGCTCGAGCAGGCCGCTGCCGTGCCGACCTCGACCGCACCGGTCTTCGCGTCGCTGCCCGGCGGGATGGGCCGCCTGCCCGGCCTGCTCGTGCAGGACGGTGGCTTCGAGGTGCGCACCTCGGCGACGGTGCGCGCCCTCGCGCGTACGGCATCGGGCTGGGCGCTCACCGTCGGACCCACCACCCGCCCCGAGACCGTCGAGGCGACCGAGGTCGTGCTCGCCACACCCCCGGCGCCCGCGGCCCGTCTGCTCGCCGACGTCGCGCCCGACGCCTCCGCCGCGCTGGCCGGGATCGGGACCGCGAGCGTCGCGGTCGTCACGCTGGTGCTCCGCGCCCAGGACCTGCCGGACGCGCTCTTCGAGCGCTCGGGCTTCCTCGTCCCTCCGCTGGAGCGGGCCACCATCAAGGCCTCGACCTTCTCCTTCGCCAAGTGGGCGTGGGTGCGCGACCTCGGGGGCCCCGACCTGGTCGTGCTGCGCACCTCGCTCGGGCGCCACGGCGAGGAGACGACGCTCCAGGCCGACGACGAGGGACTGGTCCGCGTCTCGCTGGCCGACCTCACCGCCCTGGCGGGCCTCACCGCACGGCCGGTCGACACCCACGTGCAGCGGTGGGGTGGCGCGCTCCCGCAGTACGCCGTCGGCCACCTCGCGCAGGTGGCGCGGATCCGCGCCGACGTGGCGCGCCAGCCCGGGCTCGCGGTCTGCGGGGCGGCGTACGACGGGGTGGGCATCCCGGCGGTGATCGGCTCGGCCCGCCGGGCTGTGGCCTCGGTCACCGGGGCAGAATGAAGCCATGGCCAACGACCCGACCGCAGAGAAGACCAACGCCGCCCGCACCCGGGAGCTCAACGACACCATCCGCTACACCATGTGGTCGGTCTTCAGGCTCCGCGACGTCCTCGGCGACGCCGACCGCGACGCGGAGGCGGCCGACGTCGAGGCGCTCTTCGAGGTGCTGGCCGAGCAGGACGTGAAGGTCCGGGGCCTCTACGACGTCAGCGGACTGCGCGCCGACGCCGACCTGATGGTCTGGTGGCACGCCGAGGACTCCGAGCAGCTCCAGGCCGCCTACAACGCCTTCCGCCGCACCGCCTTCGGCCGCCGGCTCGACCCGGTGTGGTCGCAGATGGCGCTGCACCGCCCGGCCGAGTTCAACAAGTCGCACATCCCGGCCTTCCTCGCCGACGAGGAGCCGCGCGCCCACATCTGCGTGTACCCCTTCGTGCGGTCCTACGAGTGGTACCTCCTCGAGGACGCCGAGCGCCGCGCGATGCTCGCCGAGCACGGCCAGATGGCCCGCGGCTACGCCGACGTGCGCGCCAACACCGTCGCGTCCTTCGCCCTCGGTGACTACGAGTGGATGCTGGCCTTCGAGGCCGACGAGCTGCACCGCATCGTCGACCTGATGCGCGACCTGCGTGCCTCGACCGCGCGCCGCCACGTGCGCGAGGAGGTGCCGTTCTACACCGGCGCCCGGGTCTCGCCGGCCGAGCTCCTCGCCCGCCTGCCCTGAGCCGGCCTGCCCGGTGTGGAACGCGCCAGCAGGCCGGTGCGTCACACCACCATGACCCTCCGACACGTCATCGCAGCCCTGGCCCTGACCGTCCCGCTCGCCGCGTGCTCCACGGAGGAGGAGATGAAGGCGGTGGACCCCGCCGACGCGGGCGGCACGTCAGCCGCGTCCTCGGGTGACGAGCCCGCGCGCGACATCGTCCCCGTCCCCGTCCCGGACGGCGAGGTCCGCACCAACGGCCTCGTCACCGTGCTCGACGACGGCGACGGTCCCGAGATGTGCCTGGGTGCCGTCGCGGAGTCCTACCCGCCCCAGTGCGGCGGACCGGCGCTCGCGGACTTCGACTTCGGCGACGTCGGCGCGGAGCAGGCTGCTGGCGTGACGTGGGGCTCCTACGCCCTCACCGGCACCTTCGACGGCACCACCTTCGCCGTCACCGACGCGATCCCGGCGGCGCTCTACGACGTGGTGGCCGAACCCGAGGCCGGCGGGCTGGAGCCCGCCTGCGACACGCCGGTGACCACCGACACCACCAAGGCGACGCCGCAGGACATGGACGCCACGCTCGCGGCGGCCTCCGCGCTGCCGACGTACGCCACCGCGTGGATGAGCGGCGGCACGATCAACGTCGCCGTCACCGAGGACGCCGCCGGCGCCGAGGCCGAGCTGCGCAGGACGTGGGGCGGGATGCTCTGCGTGACCACCGTCGAGCGCACCGAGGCCGACCTCAACCGGGTCAACCAGGAGCTCCAGGCCGCGCTCGGCGACGCCCTGCTGACCAGCGGCTCCTACGCCCCCGACTCCCTCGACGCCCAGGTCGTCTTCGACGACGGGTCGATCCAGGCGTGGGCGGACGAGACGTACGGCGAGGGCCTGGTGGAGGTCACCTCCGCGCTGCAGCCGGTCGGGGGCTGAGCCGGACCCCTCCCGGCGCGGTATCTGGGGACATTCTGGTGGGTGTTCCGGCTGGATCGCCTACCGGTTCGTCCCCAGATACCTCACTTCTCGTTGAGCGTGATGCTGATCGAGTTGATGCAGTAGCGGTCGCCGGTCGGGGTGCCGAAGCCGTCGGGGAAGACGTGGCCGAGGTGCGAGCCGCACTTCGCGCAGCGGACCTCGACGCGCTTCATGCCGTGCGAGGTGTCCTCGATGTACTCCACGGTGTCGGTCATCGGCTGGTAGAAGCTCGGCCAGCCGCAGCCGGAGTGGAACTTGGTGTCGCTGGTGAACAGCTCCGAGCCGCACGCCTTGCACGAGTAGGTGCCCTCGGTCTCGGTGTCGTTGTACTCGCCGGTGAAGGCGCGCTCGGTGCCGGCCTGGCGGAGCACGGCGTACTCCTCGGGGCTGAGCTCCTCGCGCCACTGCTCATCGGTCTTCTGCACGTCGTAGGCCATGCCCCCGAGTTTACGGCGGCACACCAGCGGACGGCCCGGCTAGGGTCGTGACATGGCGAAGACGTCGGAGACCCACGTCCAGGCGGGGGAGCGCGAGGTGCGGATCTCCTCGCCGGACCGGGTGATCTACGAGGCGACCGACCACACGCCCGCGGTGACCAAGCTCATGGTGGCGGAGTACTTCACCAGCGTCGAGGAGGGCCTGATGCGGGCCCTGCGGGACCGCCCGACGGCGCTCGAGCGCTGGACCTCGGGGGTGCGCCCGGGCATGAAGCTCGCCACCGGACCGCAGGACCGCAACGCCGACGCGTTCTACCAGAAGCGGGTGCCCAAGGGGGCTCCCGACTACCTCGAGTCCGTCGAGATCACCTTTCCCTCGGGGCGCACCGCCGAGGAGATCTGCCCGACCGAGATCGCGGTGCCCGTGTGGTGCGCGCAGATGGGCACGCTGACCTTCCACCCGTGGCCGGTCCGGCGCCCCGACGTGGACCACCCCGACGAGCTGCGCATCGACCTCGACCCCCAGCCCGGCACGTCCTTCGCCGACGCCGTACGCGTGGCGGGCGTGGCGCGCGAGCTGCTGGCGGACCTCGGCATGACCGGCTTCGCGAAGACCTCGGGCAACCGCGGGATCCACGTCTACGTCCGCATCGAGCCGAGGTGGGGGTTCGCCGAGGTGCGGCACGCCGCCATCGCCTTCGGCCGCGAGCTGGAGAAGCGCGACTACGGCGTCACGACCGCGTGGTGGAAGGAGGAGCGCGGGGAGCGGATCTTCGTCGACTTCAACCAGAACACCCGCGACCGCACCATCGCCTCGGCCTACTCGCTGCGCCCCCTGCCCGGGGCGCCCGTCTCGACGCCGCTGGCGTGGGACGACCTCGCCGACCTCACCGACCCGCACGACCTCAACCTGTTCTCGGTGCCGTCGCGCCTCGCCGTCGACGGCGACCCGTGGGCCACCATCGACGACGTGCACCACTCGCTCCAGCCGTTGCTGGACCTGTGGGAGGAGCACCCGGTCGAGCTCAACTACCCGCCCGACCACCCGAAGATGCCGGGCGAACCGCCGCGGGTGCAGCCCAGCAAGAAGGTCGCCGAGCACTGGGACGCCGAGGGCAACCGCGTCGAGGGGACCTGAGCTCCTGCCGGTTCCTCAGCCGTCGCTGCGTACGACCGGCACGAGCGCGAGCCCGGGCGCGACCTCGCGATAGGTGTCCGCCACCTCGAAGGCACCGCCGCACTCGTCCACGGACCCGAGGCCGGCGGCCACCCAGGTCGGCATGACGACGGCGGCCTCGTCGCGCCCGACGGCCGCCTCGCACTGCAGGCGGAGCATGTCGAGGGCGATGGCGAGGTAGCCCGGGTGGTTCGTCACGAGCACGCTCGGCACGCCCGTGGTGAGCTCGACGAGGGAGGGTGAGGAGAGCACCTGGCCCAGTCGGCCCTGCTCGTCGAGCTCGCGCACGTCGGTGTTGGCCGGGTCGGCCAGGGCGGACGCCACCGCACCCAGGTCGTACGCCCAGGGCTGGACTCCCGCGCCTGCCCGGACCCGGTCGAGCGACGCGGACGGGGTGGGCGCGCCGCCCAGCGAACCGGCGACCGCGCCGAGCGCGAGCAGCGCCAGGACCAGCGAGCCGCTGACCGCGGGAGTGGGCCGGATCGTGCGACTGAGCAGGCCCGCTGCCACGTGGAGCACCACCGGGACGAGGGCGGCGCAGACCAGGCCGACCTGCACGGCGTAGCCGAAGAGCAGCTGCGAGGGCATCGAGCGGCCCATGTAGTAGGGCAGGGTCAGCAGCGACCAGCCCCCGCACAGCAGCAGCGCCAGGCCCCGTGTGCGCCAGGCCGGGTCGTCGCGACGGCGCACGACGAGCAGCGCCCCGACGGCGGTGGCCGCGGCGAAGGACGCGACCACGCCGACGTGGTTGCCGAAGGCGTCCATCGCGACGTTGCCGTAGCCGAGGGTGCCGAACATCTGCGAGAAGAGGAGCAGCCGCGACCACTCAGCGCCGCCGGCGAGAGCGGTCGCGAGGGCGTACGCCACGAACGGCAGCACCACGCCCAGGAGGCCGGCCGCGGCGGCGAGGCCGCGCTCGCGCCACGTCGGGAGCAGCAGGAGGATCGCGCCGCCGGCGGCGGCCACGACGGCGAACCCGTGGTCGGGGTTGTTGAGCGCCGCGGTGCCCGCCAGCGCGCCGACGAGGGCCGTACGCCGGACGAGGGCCGCGGTGCCGACGACGGGACGCCGGGCGAAGAGCAGCAGCGTCACCACGATCGTCAGCACCGGCAGCACGGTGCGCAGCGGCACGGCGGCGAGGTAGGAGGCGGGATAGTAGCCGCCGGCGGTGGCGAAGACCACCGGCGCCGTCACGACGAGGAGCACGACCGGCACGACCCGGCGACCACCCGTGATCGCCCCGACCAGCACCGTGCCGGCGAGGCAGAGGACCTGGAGCAGCAGCACCCAGCCGAGCGTGATCGCGAGCGCGTCGCCCGGCCAGGTGCGCAGCAGCGGCGCGACGGGATAGCCCAGCAGGTTGACGTACTGGGGGAAGTAGCCGACGAGCGGCAGCTGCCCCACCGCCGGTGCCATCAGCTCGTCGAGGGTGTAGGCCGCGTGGTAGGGCTCGACGACGCTGGTCGGCGTCTGGACGAGCGCGGGGACGAGGAAGGCCAGCGACACCAGCACGAGGACCGCCGAGCCCGCCCACCGCAGCCATGCCGGGCCGGCGAGCAGGACCCCCAGCGCCGCGAGCACGACGACCGTCCCGGCAGCCAGCTCCCACAGGTGCAGCCGTGGCGTCCACGGCTCGAGGCCGGCGGCCGGCTGCGCGGCCCACAGCGCCGCGGCGACCGCGACGCCGACGGCGGCGACCGCGGCGACCGACTCCGCGGCGATGCGGGCCGGGCCGCGCGGGATGCGGGGCACGGCCCACACGACGAGCGCCACGACGGCGGCCGCGGTGAGCCACCAGGCCACCAGCGCGACCCGGTCGCGCGGCTCGTGGAGCGTGGAGGACAGGTGCGCCTCGAAGATCTCGCCGCCGGCGTCCGCGACCCGCGGCTCCGGCCCGAGGCCGACCACGACGAGCGTGACCAGCGCCTGCAGCAGCACGGCGAGCGGCGCTGCCCAGGCCAGGTCGGCGAGCCGTCGGCGGGGACGGCCCTCCTCGGATGTGGTCATCGCGCGGACTTCTCCCACGGCGCCGCGATGGGGAAGTAGTCCCGGAGGAACTCCATGAGCAGCCCGTCGGCGCGCTCCTCGTCGAAGGCCGCGACGAGGTTGTCGGCGACGCAGAAGAAGTCGCGATCGCGCTTGAGCATCTGCCTCAGCTGGACCGGCAGCTGCTGGTGGCCGAGGTCGACGTAGCCGTGGTGCGCGCCCGCACGGAACGCCTGCCCGGTGATCAGGCCGTAGCTCTGCGCGAAGGACGACAGCAGGGACAGGTCGCTCGCGGAGCGGAACGGCGCGTCGGTGGTGCGCGCCACCTCCTCGGGGAAGCGGTCCGCGATCTCCTCCAGCGTCGTACGCCGCTGCGGGTGCGGGCTGTGCATCATCGTGTGGGTCAGCGTCACGCCGAAGGCGTCGGCCAGCACGCGGCGGTTGTTCTGCGCCGCCGAGAGATAGGGGCGGTCGTCGGTGCCGGGCAGCCCGACGGCGCGGTGGTCGGCGACGAAGGCGGCGTACTGCCCACCAGGGGTGAAGAAGTGCTCCGGGCGTCGCGGCCGGCCGAGGAACACGTCGTCGTTGACGTAGACGAAGTGGTCGGTGAGGTCGGGCACGGCGTGCAGCCGGGTCTCGATGGCGTGCGAGCTGAAGGTCGGCAGCGCGGACGCCGGGAGGATGTCGCGGTGGTCGACCATCGCGATCGCCGGGTGCGAGGTGTCGAGCCAGTCCGGCACCTGCCCGGCGGTGACCAGGTGGATGCGGCGCACCCACGGCGCGAAGAGGTGGATGCTGCGCATCGAGTAGCGCAGCTCGTCGCGGCTGCGATAGCGCGAGGCGCCACCTGCGCGCGCGCTCGGCGTGCCGCCGAGACCGGTGATGCGGGCGTCGCGGGCGGCCAGCCAGTCCTCGTCGTCGCCGTCGACCCAGGTGTAGACGACGTCGACGTCGAAGCGGACGTCGTCCACGGTCGGCAGCGCCATCACCTCGAGCGTCGGCACCGCGAGGCCCTCCACCTCGATGGTGGTGCGGGGCGTGCCCGCGGGCACCCGGTCGCCGAAGCGGTTCATCGACGGGGCGAGGAGGTCGCCGTCGGGCGACTCCTCCCAGAACTGCACGCCGACCTCGGCGCCCTCGGTGAGCAGCCCGCCGTGCCCGCCGCGCATCGGCCACGGCTCCAGGAAGAGCGAGGCGGTGCGGGTGCGGGCCAGGTCGTCGGTCATCGCCGCGACCGTGCCGCGGCGCTCGTGCCAGCCGCGCTCGGCCGGGTCGCGCACCGAGAGCCAGTCGGGCACCGAACCGGCGGCCAGCGCGGCGAGGAAGGCCTGCCGGCGCGAGGACGGCACGACGACCACGGGGTGCGGGTCGAGCCCGCGCGCGGGCAGCACGAACCACCCGTCCCCGGTGGTCGCGGCTGCGGAGGTGAGAGCGGTGAGCGCCGTCGTACGCGCCTCGCCGGGCGTGACGCCGGCGGCGCCGGCGGTCTCGGGCAGGTCGCCGAGCGGGCCGGGACGCAGGCCGTGCAGGACCCGGCGCGGGGCCAGCGGGTCGGCCCGGCGGGCGGTCGCACGACGGAACACCTCGACCCACTCGCGGGCGAGCGTCGGGCCGTCCCATCGCTGCGAACGGACCAGCGCGGCCTCGCCGAGGCGGGTGCGCAGGTCGTCGTCGGTGGCGATGCGCAGCATCGCGGCGGCGAGCGCCGCCTTGGAGGCCGGTGGGACGAGGAGACCGTCCACTTCGTGGGTGATGATCTCGCGCGGGCCGGACGGGCAGTCGTACGACACCGCCGGCACGCCGGCCGACATCGCTTCCTGGAGCACGAGGGGGTAGCCCTCGCCCCGCGAGGCGAGCACGGCCACGCTGGTGCGGGCCCACTCGGACGCCAGGTCGTCGGTGGAGCCGGGCAGCTCCACGCGGTCCTCGAGGCCGAGCTTGCGGACCTGGGCGGCGAGGTTGTCGGCGCGGGGTCCGTCGCCCCAGATCCGCAGGGTCCAGCCGGGGACCTGCTCGTGGATGCGCCAGAACGCGTCGACGACGTGCTCGAACTGCTTCTCCGGCGCGAGCCGCCCGGCGGTGACGAAGGTCTTCTGGTCCAGCGGCGAGCGCGGCTGCGGGTGCGCCGGCAGCGGGTTGGGCACCACGATCAGCTCGGGCGCGGCACCACCGAGGCGACCGGCCAGCCAGCGCGACATCGACTCGGTCAGCGACACCACGATGTCGGCGCGCGGCGCGAACTCCAGCAGGGCGTCCATGTCGTTGACCCGGCTCGAGGAGGCGCGGTGCTCCTGGTGGACCAGCGCGACGTCGGCGGGGGCGAGCTGCGCCACCACGGCGAGGAGCTCGGGGGTGGTGGTGACGAGCACGTCGGCGTCGACCGCGGCGAGCGCCTCGCGCATCGTGGCGTCGGTGAGACCGTTGTAGAGGGCGTCCCAGCTGCGCGGCACGATCACCGACTCGCGCTGCCCCAGCTCCTCGGGGTGGCTGCCGGAGACCGCGACGGGCCGCTCTCCGCGTACGTCGACGAGGTAGTGGACCTCGACGCCGTCGGCGAGCGGGTAGTGGGTCGAGGCTCCACTGCGGGTCACGCTCAGGATGCGGACCCGGTGGCCCTCGCCGAGGCCGGCGAGGGCGTTGGCCTGCTCGATGCCCGAGCGCGCGGTGCCGCCCATGCCGTCGGCGTTGAAGAGGACGAGGACGACGTCGAGCGGGCCGTCGCGGCGCGCGCGGCGCACCGCGGCGCGCACCTTCCCGCCGAGCCGGTCGGTGAGTGCCACGTGTCGTCGGTCCTGTCCGGTGGAGGTGTCGCAGGGCGGGTCGGGACGATCCTAGGAGACGCGAGCGTCACGGATAGGGTGACCCGCATGCCGACGTCCCCCGCCCAGCCAGACGAGAAGCCGGGCACCCCGCTGGTCCTGGTCTCCGGTTCCGGCCGCAGTGGCACCAGCTCCCTGGCTGGTGCGCTGAAGCGGCTCGGCCTGCACGTGCCTCAGCCCGAGGTGGAGGCGTCGGAGACCAACCCGCGCGGGTTCTACGAGCCGCAGTGGGTCATCGACTTCCACAAGCGCCACCTCAAGGAGCTCGCGCTCTTCAACATCGACAGCCGTCCCGCGGCCGTCGACCTCGTGGCCCGTCACGTCGAGTCGGGCGTGCCCACCGCGGAGCTCCACGAGTGGCTGTCGGGACAGCTGGAGGCGGACCAGGTCGTGGTCAAGGACCCGCACGCCTTCTGGTTCGCCCAGGTCTGGGAGCAGGTCACCGCCGAGCTCGACGTCGACCTGCGCTGGCTCACCGCGCTGCGTCACCCCGCCGAGGTGGTCGGCTCGCGCGACATCGCCTACCTCTCCAGCCAGTCCGACGACCTGCGGCTCACCAAGGAGACGTCCAACGTCGCCGGCTGGGTGCACGCCGCGCTGCTCACCGAGCAGGCCGGCCGCGGCTCGAGGCGCTCCTTCGTCCGCTACACCGACCTGCTCGCCGACTGGCGCTCCGCGCTCACCCCTGTGCAGCAGCAGCTCGACCTGGCCTTCAACACCGACCTCGCCGCACCTCCCTCCGAGCGCGAGCACCACCCGGTGGACGACTTCATCGAGCCCTCGATGCGCAAGTCGCAGCTCACCTGGGACGACGTCCGCACCCCCGACTGGCTGCGCGAGATGGCCGAGGGTGTCTGGGAGCTGCTCGGCGTGCTCACCCAGGACCCCCACGACACCGACACGATGCGCGCGCTCGACCGGGTCCACGAGGACTACGACGCCCGCTACGCCGAGGCCGTCGCGCTCACCTTCGACCACACGCGTGCCGAGTCGACGCTCGCCGCGCGCGAGGCCCGCGACGCCCAGCGCGCGACCCTGCAGCAGCTGCGCCGCGACCTCGACGCCGCGCGCCGGGGCGGCACGGCCGAGGCCCCCGCCGTCGGCGGGCGCGAGGCGGCGGCGATCCTGCGCCGGGCCGTCGTACGTCGTGTGACGCGGCGCTGAGGGTGTGCTCTCGGGATCCCCGGCTGACCGGGGATCCCTCAGGTTGTCGGCCTCTGCACGGCCCGACAACGTAGGGGAGAGCCTGACAACCTCGCAGCCGTGGCCCTGGTGCCCCTCTCCGGCGCCTACACCCCGGTGACGCCCTCGCCCGAGCCGGAGGACTGCTCGTCGAAGTTCTCGTGCTCGATGAGGTGCAGGACCGGTACGCCGAGCTTGCGCCGCGCGCGCGAGGTCCAGTCGACGTGGAAGAACTCGGCGACCACGTGGGGCCGGGTGAGGATGATCGCCTCGCGGGCGTCGACCGCCGTGACCATCGCGGCGAGCGCATCGACGGGCGGCTCGGAGGTGACCTTGCCGTGCGCGGTGCCGCCGGCGGCGGCCATCGCGGCGAGGGTCTGGCGCAGCTCGGCGGTCGAGCTCTCCTCGCACTCGCGGCGCAGCGCCTCGATGTCGACGTCGCTCATCGCGAGCGCGGGGGCGGCCATCAGGTCGCCGGCGCCGAGCGTGCCGAGAGAGGCCTCGACCCGCGCCGCGGCGTCCTCGAGAGGGATCAGGACGTGGTAGACGACCGGGTCCTCGATCTCGGCGTGCAACGAGCGCACCTGCTCGGCGTCCGCCGCGGTGAGGGCCTGCTCGACGAGCAGCACCACGTCGTAGGTGCCCTGCCCGTCGTGGATGGACTCGCCGCCCGGTCGTTCGGGGGTGGTGTGCTCGCTCATCGGGTGCCTCCGTGGTCGGTGCTGAGGATGCGGGTGAGGTCGTAGCCGGCCGGCTCGTCGAGCTGACCGTAGCCGCAGGTCTCGGGGTCGCGGTCGGTGCGCCAGCGTTTGAAGTGCGCGGTGTGGCGGAAGCGCCGACCCTCCATGTGGTCGTACTTCACCTCCAGCACCCGCTCGGGTCGCAGCGCGGTGAACCCGAGGTCCTTGCCGGCACTCCAGCGGCTCTGGGTGCCCGGGACGCGGTCGGGGCTGGCGGTGAGGAACTCCTGCCAGCGTCCCCACGGGTGGTCGGCGATGTCGCACACCAGCGGCTGGAGCTCCTGCCACAGCTCGGCACGCCGCGCGGCGGTGAAGCTGGCGGAGACGCCGATGTGCTGGAGCTCGCCGCTGTCGTCGTAGAGGCCGAGCAGCAGCGAGCCGATCAACGGCTGCTCGGGGGTCGACGTCTTGTGCTCGCGGTAGCCGGCGAGCACCACGTCGGCGGTGCGCTCGTGCTTGATCTTGAGCATGGTGCGCTTGTTGGGCTCGTAGGCCGCGCCGAGCGGCTTGGCGACGACGCCGTCGAGCCCGGCGCCCTCGAACTCCTCGAACCACCGCTCGGCCTCGGCCGGGTCCTCGGTGGTGCGGGTCAGGAAGCACGGGCCGGTGCCGTCGAGGTGGCCGAGCGCCTCGACCAGGGCCGTACGCCGCTCCGCGAAGGGCCGCTCGACGAAGGACTCGTCCCCGAGCGCCAGGAGGTCGAAGGCGACGAAGCCGGCCGGCGTCTCTGCGGCCAGCCTGTCGACGCGGCTCGTCGCGGGGTGGATCCGCTCCTGCAGCGTCTCGAACTCCAGGCGCCACCCGTCAGGCCCCTGCAACCCGACGAAGATCTCCCCGTCGAGCACGATGCGGTCGGGCAGCTGCTCGCGGCAGGCCGCGACGACCTCGGGGAAGTAGCGCGTCAGCGGCTTGGTGTTGCGGCTGGCGAGCTCGACCTCGTCGCCGTCCTTGAAGACCAGGCAGCGGAACCCGTCCCACTTGGGTTCTATTTGTACGTATCGAACCATCGAGAGCATGTTCTCCAAGGTGACCGACTTGGCCAGCATTGGCTGGATCGGCGGCATCACTGGGAGGTCCATGAGGGCCACAGTATGAGGCCAAGGAACCGCGCGGAAGGCGAAGCAATATTCAAGGACGCCGGGGGTCTGCTCCAGAGCGTCTGCCAGTTGCGTACGCGGGATGAGTGCCCAGCCCCAGATCGTCGGCCAAGACAACAGCCTCGTCGCAAGGGCCGCCTCCCGCGCACGCGACTGACTACGGCACCCGGAGGATCCGAACCGGGTCTGCTCGCATAGCGGCGGCAGCAGGTACGACCGCAGCCACTATTGCCGACAACACAACGAGTATCGCAACGCCGATCGAGAAACCTAGGGGCGGGTTCGAGCCATCAAGAAGATGGACGGTCAGGTATCCGAAGCCCACTCCGAGCGCCGCACCTGTTCCGCTGCATACGATGACTTGGGCGAAGACCACGGTGGCAAGGTCGCCCCTACTGGCGCCTAGCGCACGCTGACGACCATAATCTCGACGACGGCTGGCAACCGCCCCGAACTGCGTCACGCTCGTCAACACCATGCCGAGTGCGAGGGTTAGCAACATCAGACGTCGAGCGTTCCCGCCGAGTTCGCCCGCGATCACCTTCCGTATGTCGGCGAGCGCATCGGGGCCATGGACAGTGAGCTCACGTGGGGTGGTAACTGTCAGCACGCCGGGCACGACCCTGCTCGCGGTACCGACATCGGTTACGTGGTTGACCACGGCCACCAAGGTGCGAACGGGTGCTTGCCTTCCGGCGCGAGCTGAGACAAGCGCAGAGTCATTGAGGGATGCCAGCGGTGCCACCGCGTCGAAAACGCCGACAACGGAGATCAGGCGACCTTCCTCTGTGAGGAGGGCTCCCGCGCCATCCGAGAGCCCCAGATCATCGGCGGCACCAACTCCCACAAGAGCCTCGCCCTCTCTTGGTGACCGTCCGGCGACCAGACGGAGCACTGGGGGAAGCGCGGAGTAGGATGCGCGGGACGGGACCAACTTCCCTGCCGCCCCCAGTCGAGCGTTCCGTACATCAGAAGTTGGCCCGAAAGCCGCGGTCCATTCAACAAGTCCGGTCTTCTCGACCGCATCAAGGCGAGGTGCCGTCAGACCGGCCTTGCCCGTCGTGTCCGTGAATATCACCGTTCTGGATTCGATGCGGTCCAACTGGCCCAGCACCCGATCCTCCGATGCGGACGCCTGACCGGTGGTGGCTAGCACCGCTACGCAGACGCCAAGGGACAACAGGATCGAGACTACGGATGCGACGGGCTGGGCGACAGCGGTTCGAAGCCCAGCGAGGATAAGACGACGAGCGGGAGGTTGCGTTTGCGAACTGTTCACGTCGCAACCTTCAGCCGCAGTACCTCATCCGCCCTTGCTGCCAGCGCTTCATCATGAGTGGCGACAATCACCGTGGCTTGTAGACGTCTAGCCGAGTTCTGCAGCGCGTTCCAGACGACTTCGCTTGAGGCTCTGTCCAGGTTGCCTGTTGGCTCGTCGGCCAGCACGATCCCGGGGCGCTTGACCAGCGCGCGACATAGGGCAACTCGCTGCGCCTGACCGCCGGAGATCTCGCCTGGCCTGTGAGTCGCACGACGATCGACTCCGAACTCGGCGAGCAACTTCAGTGCATCTTCGCTCGACGCTGCAGTCGGCGAGAACAATGCGCCCTCGAGCACGTTCGCCATGACGCTACGTGATGGGTCGAGTACCGCATCTTGGAAGACGAACCCAATTCGACCACCGCGGATCCTTGAGCGCTGCACATCGGGAAGTGCTGAGACCTCCTCGTGGTCGATCATGACAACTCCAGACGTCGGTCGCAGCATCAATCCGAGAACGTAAAGCAACGTCGACTTGCCGCATCCGGACGGTCCCGTGATCGCGGTCAGATGACCGGATCTGAACTCGTGGTTCACGTCACGCAGGACCGGCGGCATGCTTGGCTTGTACGCGTACGACAGTCCTACTACCGAAACGCTCACGCGTCGCCGCCGAATAGCAGGACCCGAGCGCCGACGTCCAGGCCCGTGACGACACTCCATCCTCCGTCGGTTGCCTGTACCGCGACTGGGACCTGATTTCCTACTTCGGTTACGACGAACGTTCCGCCGCTTGAATCTGTTCGCAACGCAGCAGCGGGCACGATCGGGCCGCGCGTGTGGGGGACGACGACAAGCTGGACTGGAAACTGGCTGATGCCGGTCGTATCCACTGCGTCGCAGTTTGGTGCACAGATCGGCGCCCCACCGCGCCCTGACAGGTGCAGCACCAGTTGTCCATCCCCTATCTGCTCAGCGGATGCGACTTTGCCTCGCCACACGTGTCCATCAGCTTTGACACGGACTTTCGCGTCGAGCGGGACGAGGTCCCTCTGCGCTTCTGCCAATTTCACGTCGAACTGTGGCGCCGAAGACAGATACTGAACCGTGACCCCGTTCGTCGAAACTTCAGTTCCAACCCGGACTTCCGGGTCGACGACGACCCGGGCTGGCAGCGGACCTGGGACGAAGATCAGGTCTCCCTGCTGCACTCGACCGTCCGCCGTTACGCCGACGTCGCGCTGCCACGCAAGGACGGCTGCCCGAGTGGCGGAGTCGAATGAGCCTGACGGCGTCAGGCCGTAGAAGCCTTGCCGGTTCAAGAACGCTTGCAGTTGGGCGACGACCTGGCCGTTCGAGCCCGCGTCCAGATCAGCGTAGAGAGGGATCCGGCCTTGGGCGACGAATACGGGGCGCTCGTTCACGTCGAACAGGCGTGCACCTTCAGCAACAGGATTGTCGCCCCGAACCAGTATCTGTGTGACGACACCTTGCGTCCCGCCGCGCCCAGCAAGGTTCCGTTCCCACCCGGCAGATGCCACGAACGAGAGCTGCCGGCTTAGTGTCCCTTGCGTCACCGAGTAGACCGGCGGGGCGCTCGTTGGAGTGTCGATCTCCGGGGTCGCTAGCGTGGCGCGTCCCGCCCAGAATCCGACTGCACCGACCCCAACCACGACAAGGGCCATGGCAAGAAGGCGCGCGGATGGGATCAGACGTCGATAGCCCCGCATCACTCGAACAGGATGCCAGCAGGGGGCTCCTGGGGACATGCCTGTTCCAGCTCGGCGATCCTTTCCGGGGCCTGATCGAGGTCGACGTCGCTCCACGGAGTCCAGTACTCGCCTGATGCGAAAGATTCCACGAACGTGTCCTCGGACGGAGGCTCGGAGATGGACTCGCCTTCGTCGACCAGACACGTGCGCTGATCGAGGAGGAAGGAGTAGAAGGCTGCAACCTGTGACTCGTTGGGCGCCGCAACCGGAGGGAGTGGATCACTCTTCGTAGCGCAGCTGCGCATGTCTTGCGACCACCCGCCGAGCTGGCTCTTGGGAATCTGACTCGCTGGCTGGACACCTATTTGGCCACCGCCCGCATCGAAAGTCTCGGCGTCCCAACCGCGATCTCGCAAGCATTGCTTGAGCCGACGGGCGAATGCATTCTGATCCAAGAGCCGTTCCGAGGACTCTCCGTTGGAACTCTCCGTCGAGGAAGACCCGGGCTCTGCGGGCGGGTCGCTCACTGAGGAGTCAACTGTCAACGCACGATCAGCGTCGTCGCCATCACTGGTGCAACCACCAGTGATGGCGACGATCACGAGTAGACCGAGACAACCGAGAAGTCGCATCTAGTGTGCGCCAGAATGTGTGCTTCGCGTGCGATTGTCGATCAGCTTCACCACGGCAGCTGGGTGCACGCGGCGAACGTCGCGTTGTAGTCGATTCCTTCGCTCGACAGCACGTCCCACTTGCCGTCGTTGGGGTACGACTCGAAGGTGGTCTTGGTCGTCAGGGCGCTAAAGGTTCCGATGTACCGATCGCCCTCGGCGGGCGGCTTGACGTTCATTTGAACCCCCAAGTGTTGAGCTTCGTCCGGCCCGATGCCGTCCTAGCTTGAGAGGACACTAGAAGTCAAGTTGCCACGCAGTCAACGATTGCCGTCAGGATCGTCCTTACCAAAATGAGTGGACTAGTCCATCGGCCGGCGCTTCGGCCAAGTTGGGCAGCCCACGGCGCGTGGTCGTGGGTCGCAGCGACGCGTCGCCTATCCGATCAGAGTGAGATTCTCGGCGTGTCGGAATCCCTCGTCGCAGGTGCCGCAGCCTCGCTGCTCGATGGCACGGAGAAGCTATGACCGAGAGTCCGCATCGCCTGCGGCTTGAACCGTTCAACCGCGGACTTGCGATCTCCCGCCTTCTCCCGTTGACGGTGCACGTGTCGACGGCGCCCCTGGGGGCGGGACCGAACAGAACGGTTCCTTCATGATCCTGAGCAGCAACGCCGCGACCCGGGATACGACAGGTATCCCAGTCAGCGCCAAGACCGTGCAGTGACACCTGATCGAGCTGAACAGGCTCGACGTGAAGCAGTCCGCAGCCGAGTAGAAACCCTCTGACAGCCCGACGTCTTCGGTCCGGATCCGCTTCACTGCACCATCTCCAGGTCACGATCACGCGATGACGACGAGTGACGAGTCCCAGATCCGCTCTCCCTGAACGCTGTCGAAGACCTTCAAAACCGAGCGGCACGCATGCTACGAAGGTTCGTAGATCGGTCCGCCCGCTTGGGCGGGCCGAGCGTCGTTTCAGGGGACGTTGACGAACAGTGACGGGCGGTGACGAGGCCATCATGCACGGCGGAGTGAAGTTCTACCGCGGCTCGGCCGCCGCTGCCCGGTCTTACCTGGAGGCTGACCACTCTCGTGCCGATGACTACTACCTCGCTGAGGGTTCCGGCCTGGCCGAGCACCATATGGGGACGGTCGGCGGCGACGACACGGTGAGGTTGGAGCGTCGCCCGGACCTCGAAGGCGACGGCTATGAGCGCTGGGTCGCTGGCTACGACGTGACCACGGGTTCGGCGAAGGGTCGGCTGCGAGATGACGAGCATGCTCTGCGGTTCGTCGAGGTCGTCGTGAACGGGCCCAAGACATGGTCATTGGCGGCCGCACTACATCCCGATATCGCGGAGTGGTACGACGCCGCCCAGTCCCGCGCGGCGAGCGAGATCATCGGCTGGGTCGCAGCGCACGCGACCACGCGCGTGGGTCCGCGGGGCCGGCAGGCCCAAGTCCCGGTGGAGAAGATCGAAGCCGCCGTTGTCCGGCACTACACCTCCCGTGCCGGTGACCCGCACCGCCACCTGCATCTCCAGATCAACGCCCGCGTCTTCGCCGCCGGTGCCTGGCGCGGCCTGCACTCGGTCGGAGTCAGGGACTCAATCGAGGCCATCAATGGCATCGGTCACGCCGCGATCATGTGCGACCCTGAGTTCCGGGCAGCGCTAGCGGCTCGTGGTTACACCCTCGACGACGCCGGTGACATCCGCGAACTGGGCCCGTTCGCGGGACCCTTCAGCGAGCGCGCGACCCAGATCGCTCGCAACGTCGACCGCTACGAAGCCGAATGGCGCGCCGCCCATCCCGGCCAGGAGCCTGGGCCGAAACTGCGCCGATCGTGGGACCGCCGCGCGTGGGCCGACTCCCGACCCGACAAGGTCGTACCCGCCTCGGGTGCCGAGCTGGTCGCGCGGTGGAACGAGGAGCTGCACGACCTCGGCTTCCGCCAGCCTTGTCAGGTGGCGGGTGTTCGGTCGACTCCGATCGGCGCCATCGATCGCGATGTCGCGGTCGAGGTGATCTTGTCCCGGCTCGGGGCGAAGCGGTCGGCGTGGAACGCCGCCGACATCCGCGGCGAGACCGAGAAGCTGATCGCCTCGATGGGGATCGTCGCCGAGCGCGCGGCACGCACCGAGATGACCGAGGACATCACTGCCCGCGCCGTCGAGCTCTGTCGTCCCCTTCTGGCCCGGGGCGATGTCCCTGATCACATCCGCGCGCTCACCTCCGAGAGGGTGCTCCAGGTTGAGGCCGACCTCAACCATCGCCTCGCGATCCGGGCCGAGCAACCCGTGACGCCAGCTCGGCGGGCCCGGATCCCCAACCGCCTCGTCGACCGGCTCGACGCCGACCAGCGCCGTGCCGTTGCTGCGCTGGCCGGGCACGCCGGCCTCCTCGTGATCGAGGGCGCCGCCGGGACCGGTAAGACCACCACCCTCGCCGCAGCCCGTGCCGCACTCGATGCCCAAGACCGGCGGCTGGTCGTGGTCACCCCAACCCTCAAGGCCGCGCAGACCGCCCGGCGGCAGGTCGGGACTGACGCGTTCTCCGCAGCCTGGCTGGCCCACCAGCACGGCTACCTATGGGACGAGGACGGCCGCTGGACCTGCCACCCCACCCCACGGCAGCAGATCCCCGCCGAAGCCCGACTACTGCCCGGTGACGTACTCCTCGTCGACGAGGCCGGGATGCTCGACCAGGACACGGCCCGCGCACTCCTCGCGATCGCCGACCACGCCGGTGCCGAGGTGGTGTTCCTCGGCGACCGCCACCAGCTCCCGGCCGTGGGACGTGGAGGAGTACTCGACCTCGCCGCCCGCTGGGCACCCGAACAAGCCCGGCTCGAGCTCGCTGCTGTGCACCGGTTCACCGACCCCGTCTACGCCGGGCTCAGCCTTCTCATGCGCGTCGGTGAGCAAAGTGGTGAGGTGTTCGACCGGCTCGTCGAACGGGGACAGATCGTCCTCCATCCCACCGAGGTCGAACGCACGGCCGCCCTCGCGAGCGCCAACGGTCTCGTCATCGCCGACACCCGCGACCAGGTCGCTGCGCTCAACGCCGTCGTTCGCGACCACCACGCCACTGGCGCAAGCGCTGGTGAGCGGGCTGGTGAGCGGTTTGCTGAGCCGGTCACGCGTGCTGGTGAGCGGATCGGGCTCGGGGACCGAGTCGCGACGCGTCGCAACGACCGCCACCTCGGGGTCGCGAACCGCGAGACCTGGACCGTGGCCCGCATCGGCGAGGACGGCAGCCTGCTGGTGGCCGGGCGGGTCGGGCAACGACTCCTGCCCGCCGACTACGTCCGCGATCACGTCGAACTGGCCTACGCCACCACCGTCCACGGCGCCCAAGGCGAGACCGTCGACCACGCGCACTTCGTCTTCGGCGAAACCACCGGCGCAGCGGCGACCTACGTCGCCATGACCCGCGGCCGGAGCACCAACACCGCGCATCTGGTCGCCAAGGACTTCGACTCGGCCCGCAAGCAATGGGTCGAGGTCTTCAGCCGCGACCGCGCCGACCTCGGCCCGGCCCACGCCGCCCAGACCGCGGCCGAGGACATCGAGCGTTACGGACCCCGTGCCCCCGCGCGTGCCCCAGGGCGCGGCACCTCGCTGCAGGCAGGAGCACTCCAGCAGCCACCACGACGGCCCCGCCCACCCGAACCCCCGCCCGTCGGTGCTCCCACCCCTGGCCCCGGGCACGGCATCGGGTTCTGACAACACCGGTCGCCATCACGCTCGCGACGTCGGTGGCCACGAGATTCCTCGGGCGTCAGGTGTCCGATCCGGGCGATTGCCGGTTGCTGTCACTGATACGAGGACCGGACGAGCCGGGCTCCACGGACGCCGAGAAGGAACCTACCCGATGCCAGTCGTCAAACAGCGTTCCCGTCGGCGCTCCCCCCGACCCGAAATTCGGGGGGACGTATCCCCTTCAACCCTCGTCCCACGATGTGGACGACTTTTGGGGGGACGCTGTCTGACCTGCGAAAACGCGAGAGCCGCGGGAGCGCACCCCCTGCGTACCCCCTGCGGGGACCCCCTTCAGGAGGACGTCTGGGGGTACGCCCCGGCGTCACTCTTCGGCCAATGCTGCGCACCTGGTTGGCCAAGGAGGTCATCTCGATGAGCCCGATCCACATCCCGCCCGAATGGGACGACAACGACGTCCTCTACTTCGAGGAGTTCTGCACCTTCGTCCGCACCCCGCAACGCACCGCACGCGACTGGAAACGACGAGGCACCGGACCCCGCTGGTGGCGCATCAACGGCAACGGCCGCCTCTACACCACCGTCGCCGAGCTACGCCGCTTCCTCGCAGCCGGCCGCCGGCGCGAGTCTGGAGATGAGTAACACAGCCATGAACCAGCGTCGCTGATCGAGACCGCCATGTTGACGACCCTCACCGCCGAACAGGACGCCCGAGCCATCCGTGCGCTCGCGGTGTTCAAGGCGAAGCGCGAGGCGTTGAGAGCAGGCCTGCCGCTCCAGCAGCTCGACGTCGCCGCCTGGGTCGTCGACGTCGACAACGGGGACTCCAAGGTCGCTTGACCGCTGCTCGTCTCGGCCGTGTCTGAGACAATGGGAAACGGAAAGGAGGTGGGTCGTGGTCTTCCGAGGCGAGGTGCTCTCCATCGGAGCGCTACTCGAGCGCGCTCAGGCCGAGCCGGCCCACGAGCCGGCCCACGAGCCGGCCCGTCATGTCGGGGTCCGGCACACCGCCGCTGACAACGCGCTGCGCTGCGCCGAGTTGTTGGCTGCTGGCGAGTCGCTGGACGCGCGCTGGCGCTTCGGCGTCCTCCAGACCCTCGACGACTACACCTCAACCCTGCGTCGAGGCGGCGCTGCCCTCGCCGCACTGGTCTTCACCGCCGTCCCCGCGCCAACCGGATCGGACGAGATCGACGCCGCCTTCGCTGCCCTGGCAGACCACCTGGCCGAGCGTGACGGTTGGCTCGTGCCTGGTTGGGCGCTTGATCCGGCCCGGCGTGCCGACGGCTGGTACCCCGCCGTGCCGGACACCTGGAGAGCCGAGGCCAAGCGCGACAGTCCCCGCGCCTTCGCGCAGCGCGGCATCTTCATCACCGCACGGTCTCTGAACCGGGCATGAGCAGCGCGGCGCGACAACTCGACGCAGAGCAAGTCCTTGGCCTGCTCCACGAACTGTCGGAGCGCCTGGCGGCCGGTGGCGTGCAAGCACAGCTCTTCGTCGTGGGCGGGGCGGCCATGGCACTGGCCTACGACCAGGACCGTCTCACCCGCGACGTGGATGCCCTCTTTGTCCCTGCGCCGGAGGTGCGGGTCGCTGCTGGAGAGATCGGCGTCGTCCACGGCCTGGAGCCGGATTGGCTCAACGACGCCGCCAAGGGCTTCCTCCCAGGCCCCGACGAGCACCCGCAAACCGTGTTCGAGTCCGAGTCGCTGCTGGTGCAGGTCGCCTCGCCAGCGTATCTGCTGGCGATGAAACTCCATGCCTCCCGCGACGAGCGAGACCTTGACGATGCCGCGACCCTGTTCAACCGACTCGACTACACCACGGCACAGGAGGCAGTCGACCTGCTGAGCCACACCTATCCGCCAGGGCAACTGCTTCCACGCCACTACTACGTCGCCGAAGACGTCGCCCACCGGGCCGCCGCGCGGGCATCGATGCACGGCGCTGAAGTTGAGGCCGAGACGCCGGAGACTGGCGCTGTGCGACTGCGTCGCGCCATCGAGGACGAGCAGAGGCAAGCCCCGGGCAGTGGCCGCGCTCGCCTCAGTCCGCCCGAGCCACCCAGCATCGGCTTCTGACACCCCCTACAGCAGCTCGACTCGAACGCGTGGGTTGTCGATGTAGATGCGGGTGATGCCGAAGTCGCGTAGCAGTGCCTTCCGAAGCTCGGCCGGGACCTCCTCGTCGCTTAACCCGTCGACCAGCTCGGCGAACCTGTCGGCCACGGTCCCGGTGAACGGCACCACCTCGACCCTGCCGGCCTGGTCCAGCTCCTCGAGCGCGGTCCGGGCCTCGGAGGTGATCGCCTCCGTGTCGGCCTTGACCGCCGCGACGTCATCGTCATCGAGCAGCCCCTTGAGGGCGAGCCGCTTGGCATTGGCCCACTCCGCCTCGGCCTCCCTGATCCGGGCATGGAGCCGGTTGCGCTTCTTCTCCGCGTCCGCGTCAGCGGCGACGCCGCGCGTCACGTGCACCTCGACGGTCTTCCCGCCGCGGATCGGTTGCGAAGCGATGCCCTTGATGATGTTGTCGGCCAGGATCGTGTTGACCTTCTCGCAGGGGCTGTATCCGGCGCGCGGGATCATGCCCGGCCGCTTGCCGGGGCAATAGAACCGGATGCGCACGGTCTTGTGGCTGCGAGGGTTGTCGATCCGCGTGTACATCCGGTGCCCGCACCGCCCGCAAAACACGATCCCGTCCAGCACGTTCTCCGGGGTGGCCTTCTTGTCCCTGTTCTTCTGGCCGCGCGCCGAGAGCCTCCGCGCGTTGACCCGATCCCACAACTCCGAGTCGACGATCGCCCCCAATGGGGACTCGCGTATCACCCGGCCAGGGTCATCTTCGCCCCGCTGTTCCAGATACGGCTTACCGTTCTCATCCCGCAGCACCTGCTGGCGTCCCCAGATCAGCTCACCCTTGTAGAACGGGTTGTCCAGAATCCCGGCGATCGAGTTCGGCGGCCACGCATCCTTGCCCGTCTTGGTCGGCACACCCTCTCGCGTCAGCCGACGCGCGATCTCCTCCACCGACAGGCCCTCATCGGCCCAAGTGAACATCTGGACCAACCACGGGTACTCCTCGGGATGCAGCTCGGGCACGCCTGAGCGGACCTTGCGGCCATTGACGAACGCCGGCATCCCGGATGGCAACTCCACGCCCTCGATGACAAGCGGCTTCATCCGCACCCCATACGGCGGGCGCATCGCCACCGTCGACCCGGCAACCACCTTGGCCCGCAGGTTCCTGCGCGTACGTCGCCGGACCTTCAACACCTCCCCCTTGGCGTTGACCGCGCGCACGTCCGCGTCGTACATCGCGTCCTCGTCATGCGGGTCGATGAGTCCGATGTCCTCGGCTACCAGCGTGATCCCGAGACGCTTGCACAACGACGTGATCTTCTGGCGCTGACCCACGCCGGCCGTGATGCGTTCCAGCTCGTTGACCAACAGGTACCGCACATCGCGGCGAGCCTCCAGATAGTCGAACAACTCCTGAAGACCCGGCCGGTCGGTGAGCGTACGGGAGACGCCCTCGTCCGTGAACGTCTCCAGCAATGTGACCCCGTGATCGGCCGCGACCATCTCGTTGATCGCTCGCTGCTCAGCCGTCGAGCCCTGCTCCTCGGTCGAGTACCGCGTGTAGCCCACACCCAGCCGCGACGTCGTGCTTGCAGGGGTTCGTCGAGCGCTCATAGACTGAGCATAAACGGATTACGTACAAAAAACTCAGAAGCCGTCCCACTTCGGCTCGAAGCTCAGCCCGCCGTGCTTGGCCGGGTCCGGCACGCCGCTGACGCTCTTGGCGAGCATCGGCTGCACCGGTGGCATCACGGGGAGGTCCATGGTGCGAGCCTATGCCCGTGGGGGCTTCCTATGCTGGTGCGATGGACTCCCCGCCCGCTGTCGCGATCCGCCCGGGCGAGCGCTGGGGCGAGGTCGCGGTGAACCTGGGGCTGGCCGCGGCTGGAGTCCTGCTCGTCGCCGTCGCGACGCCGGAGCTCGACGGCACCCGTCCGGTCGGGTTGTGGCTGGTCGTGGTCTACACCTGCTGGGCCGTCGCGGTCACCGCCGTCCTCGCCGTCCTCGCCGCCGCGACCCG
Organism: Nocardioides sp. S5; assembly: GCF_017310035.1. Taxonomy (NCBI): domain Bacteria; kingdom Bacillati; phylum Actinomycetota; class Actinomycetes; order Propionibacteriales; family Nocardioidaceae; genus Nocardioides; species Nocardioides sp. S5. The sequence continues at coordinate 3,930,586 of NZ_CP022296.1, read as the reverse complement.
GCGGCATCCGACGCTGGCCCCCGCGACACTGGACGGCGCACCTGCGACGGTGCTGCACTCGGCTCGCGCACCGTGGTGGCACGCCGTGGCGCTCGACGCCGGCCTGGGCGTGCTCGGCCTCGCGCTGGCGGTGGCGGGTGTGCGTGCCGGTGGCGACTGGGCGCTGGTCGGCCTGGTGCCCGGAGCGGTCGGGCTCTGGTTCGCCGGCCGCATCGCCCTCGTCGTGCTGGGGCGGCGCCGCCGGCCGGCGCTGTGGCTCACCGACACCGAGCTGGTGGTCGACTCGCCGACCGGACGCGCCCGTGCCGCCCGCGCGGACGTGGTCGCGGCCCGTGGCCGCGGGCGCCGTCTGGTCGTGAGCCTCGCCCGCGACGCCGACGGCTCCTTCGCGCCCTGGCCGTGGCGTCGCTCGAGCGGCGCTCGTGACATCCTCGTCCTCGACTGCTCCGACACCGGCCACCGGGCGGGCGACCTCGCCGACTGGCTCGACGCGCAGGTCGTCGTCCGCCCCGGTCGGGAAGGTGCGTCACGTTTGGCTACCCGGCGAACGGGCAGACGTGCTTGAGCCCGGTCCCCGCCCGACGAACGGATGCCTGCGACATGAGTGACCCGACGGACGTCGACCCCCGGCCCCAGCTGCCGCCGGTCGTCTACGTGCCGACGACCGACGAGCCCGACGCCGCTGCACGGCGCGTGCTGATGCACCGCGTCGAGGACGGCCGCACGGCGCTCTACACCTACTCCGCGATCGACCGGCTGCACCGCTGGTACCTCCCCGACGCCCCCTGGCTGCTGTGCGACGTGCCCGCGCTCCAGCGCATCCACGAGCAGTCCCCCTACGACCTGCTCTTCCTCGACATCGACCCGGGCCTGCGCGACGACACGGGCGCCGACGCCGGATCGGCGGCGTCGTGAGCGGCGGCATCCACGTCGACCCGGCGACGCTCGGCTCCATCGCCGCGGCGTTCGACACCGCCGCCAGTGGGCTCGAGGGCCTCTCGGGGAGCGTGCCGCGCGGGATCGACGCGGGCCCGATGACGGCCGTGGTCGCGAGCATGCTCGGCCAGATCGTCACCAGCGCCGGCAACGTGTCGACCGCGCTGAGCGGATCGGCGGAGAACGTCAGGCTCGCGCGCAGCTACTACGAGCGCGCCGACGCCGACTCCTCGGCGGGGATGGACGACATCCGGCGGGCGATGGAGCCGTGAGCGTCGACACCGAGATCGAGGGCTCCCCGACCAGCGTCCGGCGCGCGGCGACGTGGCTGCGCACGAGTCTCGCGGCCGAGCTCACCGACGTTGCCGATGCTGCCAACGGTGCGCGCCGCGACGCCGAGATGCGCTGGGAGTCCACGGCCGGGTCGGAGTTCGTCGCCGTCGCTCGCGGGATCCGCGACTCCAGCGACGACCTCTCCACGGCGGCGACCACGATGGCCGGCGACCTCGACGACTTCGCCGAGAAGCTCCAGCGCGCCCAGGAGCAGATGGGGGACGTACGCACGCTCGCGCGCGGCGAGGGCCTCAGCGTGACCGGCTTCGTGGTGCAGCACCCCGGTGCGGGTCCGGCCCGCCCGCCGACGACCTTCGAGGGCACGCCGGAGGAGGTCGCCGACTACGAGGCACGCGTCGGGGACTACAACGACCACCAGAAGCTGCTGCGGGCCTACGACGCCGCTGCCACCGAGGCCGCCCGCATCGACCGCTACTACGCCACCGCCTGCCGCGAGCTGCAGGACCAGTACCTCCCCGGCACGCACGCCGCGTGGATCGTCACCCTCAGCGACATCGTGGGCGACAGCGCGGCCGGAGTCATCGGTGCCACGATCTCCCTCACGCAGTCGCGGTTGCTGACCTCGGCGACCGAGCTCGTCGAGGAGGCCGGCCGCGCGGTCGCCGACCTGCAGGCCAACCCCGAGCGCTACATGAAGCGCAAGTGGTTCTTCTTCCAGACCCTCGACGAGGCACGGCTCGAGGCCGATCGTCTGGCGGTCCAGGGCAAGCTCGACGAGGCAGAGGACCTGTTGCGACAGTCCCAGGAGGTCGCGGACTCCCGGACCCTGCGCTACCTCGGTCGCGCCGGCAAGATCCTCGGTCCGCTCGGCCTCGGGCTCGGCGCCTACAACGACTGGCAGGAGGGTGAGACCACCGAGCAGATCATCGTGTCGCAGGGAGTCTCCGCCGGGCTCGGCGCCGCGGCCGGCTTCGGTGCCAGTGTCGGGACCGCCGCCCTGATCGGGGCGACGGCAGGCTCGGTGGTGCCGGGCGTCGGCACCGCCGTCGGTGCCGTGGTTGGCACCGTCATCGGCGCCGGCGTCGCCATCTTCACTGACGGTGCCATCGACTCGCTGTTCGAGAACGGCCCCGACGTGGGCGAGGCGTGGAACGAGGGCGTCGACGCCCTGCAGGACACGGGGGAGGCAATCGTCGACGGCGTCTCGGGCGTCGGCGAGACGATCGGAGGGTGGTTCAGCTGATGGCACGTCGCAGGATCGGCACCGTGCAGGCAGGTTTCGCCCTGCTGGCAGGGCTGCTCGCCATCGGGCTCGGGGTGGGGCTCGTCATCGAGGTGGAGAGCGCCTTCGGGCGTGCCTGGGCGTCGGCCTTCGTCTTCTTCGGCGTGCTCTCCCTGCTCGGCGCCGTCGTCGCCAGCCGGGCGCCTGCACCGGGCTCCGTGCTCGCTCGCACGATCGGTGCCGCCACCCTCGGTCTGCTCGGGGCCTGGGCGGGGATCACCGGCGTCGTCGGAGCGGTCGAGGGGAGCTGGCTGTGGGGCGTGCTGCTCGGTGTCCCCGCGGTCTACCTGCTCGTCCAGGCAGTGCGCGTCTGGCGCAGCCCGAGGACCTGACGACCAACGCCCGCCGCGGCGCTCAGTCCTCGCCGCGCAGCGAGAACGACCGCAGCCGGTCGCCGGCGAACCACACGCCGACGAGCGTCACCACGGCACTGGCGCCGATCGCCCACGGCAGGTTGGCCGGGTCGGGCAGCTGGTCGGAGAGCTCGTGGCCGATGCGCAGGCCCCACTGGCCGATGCTGAGCCAGGCCACGCCCGTGAAGAGGTTGCCGAGCAGGCTCTCCCAGATCAGCACGAACATCAGCGACGCGATGACGGCGTGGCGGGTGACGGCCGAGATGGCGAGGAAGAGCGCCGAGTACGCCGTCCCCGCGACGGCCGCGCCGATGAACAGCGCGGTCGCCCGGGTGCCGTCGCCGGTGATGAGCGCGGCGACGAGGATCGGCATCGCGCCGGCCACCAGCGTCGCGGAGAGCGCGACCAGCCACTTGCTGATCGCGATGCCGTAGCGGTTCACCGGCTTGGACAGCAGGTAGGCGATCGAGCCGTCGTCGACCTCCGGGCCCAGCACCGAGGAGGCCGCGAGGATCGCGACGAGCGGCAGCACGAGCGGATAGCCCAGCCCGGGCAGGATCTCGTAGGCGGCGTCGCCGTCGGTGAGGGCGGTGACCAGCGCGACGAGCCCGATCAGCAGGACCGGGAAGGCCAGCAGCAGGAAGAAGCGCCGCCGGCCCAGCAGGGCCTGGAGCGCGAGCTTGGCGATGGTGGGGTTGAACACTGCGGAGGTCATCGGGCCACCAGGTAGGCGAAGACGCTCTCCAGCGACTCGTCGCTGGGGGAGAGCTCGAAGATGGTCAGGTCGTGCTGCCGGGCCAGGCCGGGCAGGCCCACGGCGAAGCTGCCCAGGTCGTCGACCTGGACGTCGAGGTGCTCGCCGCGCAGGCTCACCGCACGCACGGACTCCTGCGCCATGAGCAGGGTGGCGAGCGTGCGGTTGTCGCTGGACTGGACGGCGTACTGCACGGGGCGGTCGGTCATCAGCCGGCGGATCGCACCGAAGTCGCCCGAGGCGGCGTGGCGCCCGGAGACCACGACCTCGATGTGGCGGGCCAGGCGCTCGACCTCCTCGAGGATGTGGGAGCTGAAGAGCACGGTGCGGCCCTCGTCGCCCAGACGACGCAGCAGGTCCATCAGGTGCATCCGCTGGCGCGGGTCGACGCCGTTGAACGGCTCGTCGAGCAGCAGCACCGACGGGTCGTGGACCAGTGCGGCGGCGATCTTGACGCGCTGGCGCATGCCCTTGGAGTAGGTGTCGAGGCGGCGCTGGGCCGGCTCGACCATGTCGACGACCTCGAGGATCCGCTCGGTCGCGGTGGCCGCGTCGGGCAGGCGGTGCAGGTCGGCGTTGGCGCGCACGAACTGGCGACCGGTGAGGTAGCCGAAGCTGAGCTCGCGCTCGGGCACCAGCCCGATGCGGCGGTAGACGTCGGTGTTGCGCCAGACCGGCTGGCCGTCGAGCGTGACGTGCCCGGACGACGGCGCCAGGAATCCCGACATCATCGCCATCAGGGTGGTCTTGCCGGCGCCGTTGGGGCCGAGGAGGCCGGTGACGCCGGGGCCGACCGTGAGCGAGACGTCGTTGACCGCCACGACGTTGCCGAACCAGCGCGAGGCCGAGTCCAGGACCAGGGTGCTCATCGCGAGCCCACCTTCCGGAAGCGGGCGACCAGCCCGAGCAGGCAGCCGCCGCTCAGCAGGAGCGCCACCAGGACGTAGGCCGGGACCCAGGCGCCGTCGACGGGCACCTGCGTGGTGATCCCGGCGTCCCAGGCATTCGCCAACCCGCTGTAGAGCGACCAGGGGGAGGCCAGGCCGACGCCGACGGAGGCGGAGTCGGCACCCTCGCTGGCCGAGATGGCCTGGACCGCGGTGACCACCCCGGTGAGGACGATCAGGGCCATCACCGAGCCGACGACGGCGAAGCCGCGACGCAGCGACACCGAGGAGATGACGCCGGTGATGCCGGCGACGAGCGCCGCCAGCCCCGCCTGGAGCACCACCGCCTTGAGCATCCCGGTGACCTGGTCGCTCGTGTCGAGGCCGGCCAGCAGTGCACCGACGAGGAGCAGGACCGTCGGCACCAGGGTGAAGGCCCAGAGCGCGACGGTCATCGACAGCCAGCGCACGAGCGCGAAGGCGGTCGCGCCGAGGGGACGGGCGAGGTAGAGCACGATCGAGCGGTGGCGCAGGTCGCGGGAGAAGAGCACCGGCGCCTGCGAGGCGGCGAAGAGACTGACGAGCAGCTGGGTCTGGTTGGTGTAGTCGGCGTAGGACACCGGCAGCGACGTGGCGGGGGTGAGGACGAGGACCCCGACGACGATCGTGGCCGGCAGCACCGACATCGCGAGCAGCAGGAACGGCATGACCTTCGACTTGCCCGAGCGCCCCAGGCCGTACGCGTGGCGCAGGCCGGTGGTGAAGAGCGTGCGGGCGATCGTCGCGGAGCCGTCGCGCGGCCCGTCGTAGCGGCGGTAGCCGAGGTCGTGGATGACTCCGGTGCGGGGACTCTCGGTCGGGATCTCAGGCATGGGTTGCACCCTCCTGGAGGAAGACGTCCTCGAGGTGGCCGCGGTCGGGCTGCAGCCGCATCAGGCCGAGGCCGAGCTCGGCGGCGACGTCGCGGATCAGGTCGTGCGCCGCGCCCTCGCGGGCGAGCTCGGGTGGGGGCGGGTCGATCGAGACCATGGGGCCACGCGGCCGGCAGGTGAGGCCGCGCCGTGCGAGCGCCTCGCCCAGCCGGTCGCGCTCGGTCTCGGTGCCGACGACCTCCACCAGCAGGCTGCCGGTGCGCTGGAGGAAGTCGCCGGTCGCGCTGGAGCGAAGGAGGTGGCCGCCGTCGAGCACGATCACGTGGTCACTGACCTGCTCGAGCTCGCCGAGCAGGTGGGAGGTGACGAGGACGGCGATGCCGAAGTCGCTGCCGATGCGCTCCACCAGACGCAGCATGTCGGTGCGGGCCGCCGGGTCGAGGCCGTTGGTGGGCTCGTCGAGGAACACCAGCTGCGGGTCGTGGGCGAGGGCCTGGGCGAGCTTGGCGCGCTGCTTCATGCCGGTGGAGTAGCCGCCCATCGGCCGGTAGCGCTCCTCGTCGAGGCCCACGTGGCGCAGCACGTCTGCGGCGCGCTCGCGGGCCGCGCTCGACCCGAGGCCGGACATCCGGGCCATGTGGACCACGAAGTCGCTCGCGCTGACGTCGGGCGGCAGGCAGTCGTGCTCGGGCATGTAGCCGACGAGCCGGCGGATCTCCTGCCCGCCCTGCTCGATGTCGTGGCCCAGCACGCTCGCATGTCCGCCGGTCGGCTCGAGGAGCCCCAGCAGGATCTTGATGAGCGTCGACTTGCCGGCACCGTTGGCGCCGACGAGGCCGGTCACGCCCGCGCCGACCGCGACCGTGAGGTCGGTCAGCGCGTGGACCGTCCCGTAGTGCTTGGTGAGTCCTGCGGTCGTGATGACCTGCAGCGCTCCTTGGTGCACCACTCCCGCGTGTCCTGCGTGTTCCCCCGTCACACCGGCCACGCTAGCGGTCGGGACCGACCCCCGGCATCAGGGATGGCCCCGAGACGTGTGGAGGTGTGGTGAAGATCGGTTCAGCCGCCGAAGCGACCGTCCGCGCTCCACGCCACGCACGCGACCTGCCACCGCGTCTCGTCGGTGCCCAGGTCCCGCATCCGCTCGATGCCGCCGTCCAGATAGGGGCGCAGCTCCACGCCCGAGCCCGCCGGCAGCGCGTCGACGTACGCCTCGAAGCGCTCGCGGCACACGCCCTCGGCCTCGTCCACCGCCTCGCGGGCCGCCTCGTCGCCGTCGCTGCCGTAGGTGCTGAAGTTGTCGGTCCACACGACCTCGGAGTCGTGCGGCTCGTCGCAGTCGAGGACGGTCACGTCCTGGCTCGCGTCGTAGGTCGGACCGACGTCGAAGCAGTCGCCCGTGTCGAGCTGGTGGACGCGCGAGCGCTCGCCCACGTCGGTGGAGCTGATCGGGTTCTCGCCCGTGACCTCGGTGGCGACCGCGACGAACCCGGCCAGGCCGATCGCCACCGCGAAGAACGCCAGCGACGCCACGACGGGACCTTTCATCCGGCCATGCAACACCCCGGCGGTCGGGCTGTCCTCACACCTGCGGGGGACGTCATGGGATCTGGCGGTTCGGACCGCCGGTTCTCATGACGTCCCGTCCGCGCCCTAGGCTTGACCTGACTTTCCCCGGTTGGTCTGCCGGGCACCTGGCAGCCCCGCCCGAGGCGGGCCCTAGGCTTGGACGCCTATCCCCGGTTGGTCTGCCGGCAGGGCCCGCCTGACTTTGAATCAGGACTAGCGACGTAGGTTCGACTCCTACCCGGGGAGCCAGCTCGTCCGTGCCGCCTCGGCCCGCCCCGGTAGCGTCGTGCCATGACCGTCTCCGAGCTCGTCGGCGTGTACGACGCGGACGGTGGGCTGCTCGGGGAGGCGGCGTACGTCTGGGGCAAGGTGCGCGGCACCCGCCACTGCGGGCTGTGCGACATCAAACACTCCACGGTGCGTCGCAAGGCCGAGTGGGACCGGATGGTCGCGCGCCTGCCGGTGCCGGTGCGCCTGCTCCACCTCAACGAGCTCGAGGACGACCTGCGCGCGGCCGTCGCCGCGACGCGGGCGCCGGTGGTGCTGGCGCGCGAGGCAGGCGGCTGGCGCGAGCTGATCGGTGCGACCGAGATGGACGAGATGGCGGGCTCGGTCGACGCCTTCGAGGCCGCCGCGCTGGGCCGCCTCGACGAGGAGGCCACCGCGTGACGACGTGGGCGCCGACGCTCTCCTGGTGCGCGCTGGTCGTGGTCTTCGCCGCGATGTCGAACGTCTGGAACGGCCACGAGCCGGGCTGGTACGCCTCGCTGGCGCGCCCGTCCTTCCAGCCGCCCGACATCGTCTTCGGCCTGATGTGGCCGTTGAACTTCCTGCTGCTCCTCGTCGTCGGCGCGACGACGGTCCGCACCGCACCGCCGGGTGCCGCCTGGGCGGCGACCGGGGTGCTCGCCGTGTCGGTCGCGCTGGCACTGGGGTGGGCCTACCTCTTCTACGTCCCGCACAGCCTCGTCGGTGCCGCGGCGTGCCTGGCCGGGGCCGCCGTGCTGACGTGGGTGCTGCTCGCCGTCGTGGCCCGGATCGAGGTGTGGGGTGCCCTCGCGCTGGTGCCGTACGCCCTCTGGCTCTCGGTGGCGACCGCGCTGTCGGTGGCCTACGCCAGGCTGAGCTGAGCGGGCTTCGGGGATGCAGACGTACGACGACCTGCTGGCGCGGGTGCGCTCCCTGGCCGAGACGTCCGAGGCGGTCCCCGTCGTCGGGATCAGCGGTCACGGCGGTGCGGGCAAGTCGACGCTCGCGGCCAGGCTGGGTGCCGACCTCGGCCTCCACGAGGACCAGGTCGTGCCGACCGACTGCTTCTACGCCCCCACCTGCGGCCCGGGCGCCGGGCTGTGGGAGCAGCACGACTGGGTTGCGATCGAGGCACTGCTGGCCCGCGCACGCCGGCTGCCGCGACCCGAGCGGCTGCGCTTCGACTACCGGTGGTGGACCGGGCAGACCGGGGTGGAGGACCACCCGATGCCGCCGGTGCTCGTCGTCGAGGGCATCCGCCTCCTCGCCGACCGCACGCGCGACTGGTTCGACCTCGCCGTGTGGATCGACCTCGACCCGGACACCGCCGGCGCGCGCGCCAAGGCCCGCAACCTCGCCCAGGGCGACGACCGGGCCGAGCTCGACCTCTGGGACACCAAGTGGATCCCGGAGGGCCACGACTACGCGCGGCTCGAGCGTCCCGACACCCGCGCGGACGTGGTGCTGCGGGCAGAGGGCCTGGACGTCCGCGGGACCTAGGACCCTGTCGACGTCCGGGCGAGGCGGCGAGACTCGGGGGAGAGACCCGAGGAGACCGCGATGGACCACGCGCCACCCCCGCCCAGCCCCGCGACCGTGCGGGTCGTCGTCGAGGACGTCTGCGACCTCGAGGAGCGCGTCAGTGCCGCGGCACGGCGAGCCCGCGAGTGCCACCGGGCCGTGGAGCTCGTCGAGCCCTTCGTCGCCGAGTGCGACCACGCAGCCCGCGCGGAGCTGATCCGGCGCATGGACACCGCCCTGGCGACCGCGCGTCGTGCAGCACCCGGGGTGGAGGTCCGCGTGGGCGGCGCGATCGAGCTGCCCCGGCCGCGGGACCCCCGATGAGCGGCCTGCTCGAGGTGCCGGTGGTGCCGGTCGCGCTCGCGCGCCTGTCCACCCTGCTGCCGCCGGAGCGGGTGCGGCGCGTCGAGGAGTACGCCGCCGCTGCCCGTCGGCTGCTCGACGGCCGCACCCTGTGGAACGTCAGCTCGACCGCACGCGGCGGCGGCGTCGCGGAGATGCTGCACACCCTCGTCGCCTACGCGGCCGGCACCGGCATCGACATCCGCTGGCTCGTCATCGGCGGGGACCCCGGCTTCTTCGCCGTCACCAAGCGGATCCACAACCGGCTGCACGGCGTCCCCGGCGACGACGGTGCGCTCGACGCCGACGCGCGGGCGACGTACGACGCCACGCTGGCGCGCCACCGCGACGAGCTCGTCCGCCGCGTGCAGCCCGGCGACGTCGTGCTGCTCCACGACCCCCAGACCGCCGGCCTCGCCGGGGCGCTGCGCGAGCGGGGGGCGTACGTCGTGTGGCGCTGCCACGTGGGGCTCGACGAGACCAACGAGTGGACGCAGGAGGCGTGGGAGTTCCTGCACCCGCTGGTCGAGCCGGTGCACGCCTGCGTCTTCTCACGGGAGGAGTTCGCCCCCGGATGGGTCGACCGGCGCTGGCTGCGGGTCATCCCGCCCTCGCTGGACCCGTTCAGCCCCAAGAACGTCGAGCTGTCCGCCGAGGAGGTGGAGGAGCTGGTGCACCGCCCCGGGATGGTGGTCGAGGGGACCGCGCTGCCGCGCGATGCCCGCATCGTCCTGCAGGTCAGCCGCTGGGACCGCCTCAAGGACATGGCCGGCGTGCTGGAGGCCTTCGCCGCGCACCTCGACGACCTCCCGCGCGACGTGCACCTCGTGCTCGCCGGACCAGAGGCGCGCGGAGTGGCCGACGACCCCGAGGCCGCCGAGGTGCTCGCCGAGTGCCGCGGGCAGTGGCGGGCGCTGCCGGAGCAGGCACGCGCGCGGACCCACCTCGTCTCGGTCCCGATGGACGACCTCGTCGACAACGCGCGGGTCGTCAACGCCCTCCAGCGCTGGGCCACCGTCGTGGTGCAGAAGAGCCTCGCGGAGGGATTCGGGCTCACCGTGACGGAACCGATGTGGAAGGCCAGGCCGGTCGTCGCGTCTTCCGTCGGCGGCATCCGCGACCAGGTCGAGCACGGCGTCAGTGGCCTGCTCCTCGACGACCCTCGCGACGGCGCCGCGCTGGTCGCGGCGCTGGCGTCGCTGCTCGCCGACCCGGAGCGGTGCGGGGACCTGGGGCGCGCCGCCCACCTGCGCGTGCGCGACCACTACCTCGCCGACCGCCACCTCATCCAGTACGTCGACCTCTTCACGCAGCTGCTCGACGCGGAGACCGCGCCGGAGGTCGCTCAGCGCTGACCGGTCGCGGCGCGGTAGGCGTCGAGCGCGGTCGGCAGCGTGGGGAAGACGTGCTCGGCCCCGATCCGCTCCAGCAGCCCGCTCGGCTCGAGGGCCTCGCGCTGCTCCTGCTTGAGCCGCGCCAGCGCCAGCACGACGCCCCGCGCCTCGAGCTCCGCACGCAGCGTCTCGAGGGCGTCGGCGCCGGTGAGGTCGACCTCGCCGATGGCCTCGGTGTTGAGCACCACCCAGTGCGGTGCGTACGCCTCCACCGACTCCCGGACGCGGCTGAGGAAGTTGTCGGCGTTGGCGAAGAACAGGGGCGCGTCGTAGCGGTAGACGAGCAGGCCGGGCACGGGCACGGCGTCGGCGTAGTCGTCGACGTCGTGCATGCCCGCCAGGTCCGGGACCAGACCCTCGACCGCGTCGTGCGGCCGAGCGACCCGGCGGATCACGTCGACGAGCGAGAGGCTCACCGCCACCAGCACGCCCTGGAGCACGCCGAGGACCAGCACGCCGGCCGTCGTGGCCAGCGCGATCAACAGCTCGGTGCGCCGGTAGCGCGCGATCCGGACGAACTCCGCGACGTCGACCAGGCGCAGCCCGGCGTAGACCACCACCGCGGCGAGCGCGGCGTCGGGGAAGCGGGCCAGGACCGGTCGCAGCGCGACGACCAGGACCAGCGCGGCAGCCAGCGTCGACAGGCCGGCCCAGCGCGACCGCCCGCCCACCGCGTCGACGATCGCCGTCCGGCTGCCGGAGCTGCTCACCGGGAAGCCGTGCACCACACCCGCGGCGACGTTCGCCGCCCCCAGCGCCAGCAGCTCGCGGCGCGCGTCGATGCGGTCGCCGTGGCGTACGCCGAAGGCCCGGGCGGTGAGCACGTTGTCGGTGAAGCCGACGACGGCGATCGCGAGCGCGGTCGTCAGCAGCGCCCACGACCCCACCGACGCGACCGACGGCAGACCCACCGACGGCAGCGCGAAGGGGAGGGAACCGACCACGGCCACGCCGTCGTCGGACAACCCGGCCAGGGCCACGCCGAGGGCCGCCAGGAGCATGCCGACCAGCGGCACCGGACCGGTGGGCCACAGCCGGGCGCCGGCGAGCAGCAGCGCGAGGGTGCCGAGGCACACCGCCAGGGTCGGGACGTGCACGGCGGCCGGGTGCTGGAGCAACCACCACGTCTGGGCCAGCACCGTGCCGTCAGGGACGTCCGCCCCGCTCCCGCGTGCGGTCTGCGAGAGGACCATGAGCCCGGCGATGCCGGCCATGTAGCCGACCAGCACCGGCTTGGAGAGCAGGTCGGCCAGGAACGCGAGGCCGCCGGCCCACGCGAGGAGGCACACCGCCCCGACCGCCAGCGCCAGCACCGCCGCCGCGTCCTGCGCCGACTCGCCGGTCACGGTGACGCTCGCCAGGGCGGCGCCCGTCATCAGCGCGGTGGTCGACTCCGGTCCGACCGACAGCTGCGGCGAGGAGCCGAGGAGGAAGTAGACGGCGAGGGCGACGAAGGCCGCCCAGAGGCCGGCGGCCGGGGGCACGCGGGCCAGCCCGGAGTACGCCAGGACCTGGGGCACGAGGTAGGCAGCGACGGTGATGCCGGCCACCACGTCACCACGCAGTGCCCTCCGCCCCGGAGGACGGAGGCTCACCGACCACGACATGGCGACCAGTCGACCGCAGGCCGGCCCGCCCCGCTAGGGCACTTCGTCCCGACGTCGGTCAGCTGCGGCGACCCGGGCCAGGAAGTCGCGGTAGTCGGCCGCGCTGCGTCCCGGCACCTCCAGCATCGGCATGTGGCCGATGCCGGGGTAGAGCACCGTCCGGGCGCCCGCGATGCCCGCGGCCCACGCCCGCGCGGTGCTCGGGTGGACCAGGCGGTCCTCCTCGCCCCACATCACCAGGGTGGGCGCGGTGATCTCGCCGAGCCGGTCGTCGAGGGTCGCGACGCCGTAGAAGTCGGCGAAGATCTCGGCGAGCTGGTCCCTCCGGGCGACGTAGTCGGCGGCGACCGCGGCCCGCAGCGCGGCGGGCAGGAAGGGCGGGCGCGCCATGGTCATGGCGTAGAAGTCGGGGAAGGCCGCGACGCTCTCGAGCAGGAACGGGTTGCGGCCCTGGCGGAAGAGCAGGTCGGCCTCGCTCGGCTGGGGCGAGGCGACGCCGACCGCGTCGCTGAGCAGCAACGAGGCGACCCGGTCGGGGTGCTCGATGGCCAGGGTGGCGGCCACGAAGCCGCCCATGGAGTTCCCGCCGACGTGGGCGGAGACGATGCCGAGGCGGTCGAGCAGGGTCGCGAGCCGCGCCGCCTGCGCGGGGGCCGAGTGGCCGATGCCGCTGGTGAAGCCGGTCGCGCCGTGCCCGGCCAGCTCCGGCACGATCACCCGGTGGTCGCGCAGCAGGTGGCGCGCGAAGCGCACCCACACGACCCGGTCGGCGGAGTAGCCGTGGACCAGCACGACCGCGGGCGCGTCGGCCGGCCCGCCCTCGAGGAGGGCGAGGGAGCAGTCCCCGACGTCGACGCGTCGCTCGCGCAGGCCGTACGCCCGCGCCTCCGCGGCGGTCGCGGCGGCGTACGCCCGTGCGGCGATCGCCGTGCGCCGACTCGCCGTGCGCCGACTCACTTGGCACCCCGCGAGCGCACGACGCCGGTGATCAGGCGCTGGTAGCCGGCCGGGGCGACGCGGGCCATCGCGTCGAAGACCCGGGCATCGGGCCCGATGAGCACCCGGCGCTTGTCCTTGCGGACCGCCTCGACGATCACCTCGGCCGCCTTGGCGGGGGTGGTGATGAACGACCTCTCGAACTCCTTCGAGGAGGCCTCCGCGGACTTGCCGGTCGCGCCCGCGACGCTGGCGTCGACCCGCGCGGCGCGGGCGATGTTGGTCTTGATGCCGCCTGGGTGCACGCACGTCGCGCTCACGCAGGACCGCGTCAGCGCGAGGTCCTGGCGCAGCGACTCGGTGAAGCCGCGTACGGCGTACTTGCTGGCGTTGTAGCCGCTCATCAGCGGCTGGGCGGTGAGGCCGAAGACGCTGGAGATGTTGACCACGTGGCCCTCGCCGGAGGCCTCGAGGTGGGGCAGGAACGCCTTCGTGCCGTGGACCACGCCCCAGAAGTTCACCCCCATGATCCAGCGGTAGTCCTCGGTCGAGAGCGAGGCGACGGTGCCGGACAGGGCGACGCCGGCATTGTTGACGACGAGGTTCGCGCGGCCGTGGTCCGCGACGACCTCGTCGGCCCAGGCGAGCACCGCGGCCTCGTCGGCGACGTCGACCACCGTGGTCGTCACCGCGCGGGCGCGGCCGGTGAGCAGCCGCTCGGTCTCTTCAAGCCCGGCGGCGTCGACGTCGGACAGGGCGAGCCGGCAGCCGCGGCCGGCCAGCTCGAGGGCCAGGGCGCGGCCGATGCCGGAGCCCGCCCCGGTGACGGCGGCGACCTTGTCGTCGAGGGTCTTCATGCAGTGCTCCTGTCGGGAGTGACGTGGCTGGTGACGTGGCTGATGACGTGGTGCTCGGGTCGGAAGCGCCGCGCGAGGCGGCGGAAGGAGAAGGAGAATCCCGGGAACATCGCGATCACCCTGCCCGAGCGCGACCGGTACCACGAGGTGCACCCGCCGTCGTGCCACACGGTCTTCTCCATCTCGCGGTGGATGTGCGTGGTGTAGGCGTCCTCGGCCTCGGGCAGCACCTCGATGCTCGCGGCCCCGACGTCGACCACCGCGCCGATCGCACGCAGGAGGTACTCCATCTGCGACTCGATGACGAAGATCGCGCTGGTGTGCCCGATGCCGGTGTTGGGCCCGGTGACGACGAAGAAGTTGGGGAAGCCGGGCACGGTCGTGCCGAGGTAGGCGCGGGGGAACTCGTGCCACACGTCCCCCAGCCGTACGCCGTCGCGCCCGCGCACGTCGTAGGGGATCAGCCCGTCGGTGGCGTCGTAGCCGGTGGAGAAGACGACCACGTCGAGGTCGAGGTGCTCGCCCGTGGCGGTGACGATGCCCGTCTCGTCGAAGCGGTCGATGCCGTCGGTGCGGTCGTGGAGCGTGGTGTTGGCCGCGCCCAGCGCGGGGTAGAGGGTGTCCGACAGGATGATGCGCTTGCAGCCGATCGTGTAGCCGGGCGTGACCTTGGCGCGCAGCTCCGGGTCCGGCACCTGGGCCTCGATGTGGCGCAGGGCCTCGCGCTGCGCCAGGCGCTTGAGCAGCCGGCGGCTGTGCTTGAACCCGATGACCCGGGTCTCGAGCTTCCAGTAGATCGCGGTGCGCAGCGCCCGCTGGAAGGGGCGCAGCCGCAGCAGCCGCCGCTGGAGCGGGGTGAAGACGCGGTCCGGCCGGGGGAGCACCCAGTGGGGGCTGCGCTGGAAGACGTGGAGCTCGCCCACCTCGGGCTGGATCGCGGGGATGACCTGGGCGGCGCTCGCGCCCGACCCGACGACCGCGACCCGCGTGCCGGCCAGGTCCACGTCGTGGTTCCAGCCGTTGGTGTGGAAGGTGTGGCCCGCGAAGTCGTCGAGGCCGGGGAACGGCGGCACGACCGGGGTGCTCAGCGGGCCGGAGGCGTTGACGACGAAGCGCGCGCGGTGGACCGTGCCGTCGGCGGTGCGCACGCACCACGCCTCGCCGTCCCACTCCGCCGAGACGACCTCGGCGCCGAGGACGGTGCGCTCACGGAGGCGGTGCTTGTCGATGACGTGCTCGGTGTAGGCGCGCAGCTCGGCCTGCTCGGCGTACATCCGGGTCCAGGGGTAGGGCTCGGAGGCGATGGAGTAGAGCGGCGAGGGCACGTCGACGGCGGCGCCGGGGTAGGAGTTCTGGCACCAGGTGCCGCCCATGAAGTCGCGGCGCTCGAGGATGCGGACGTCGGTGATGCCGCGGCGCAGCAGGTTGATCGCGGTGACCTGACCACCGAACCCGCTGCCGATGACGAGCACCGTCGTGATGTCCACCCCGGCACACTAAAGTGACGACGCTTGATTCCGCATCGGGGGGTGACGCAGGTCACGTCGCCGCGGTCGGTCGCGCCAGAGCCGTGGCGGCGCCGGCGAGGAACTGCGCGAGCGACTCGGTGACCACCGCGCGCTCGGTCGTGAAGCCCGTGATCGACCACGTCACCACGGCGTTGCTCACCGCCCCGACAGCGGCACTCGCCATCAGCTCGTGCGCGGCGTCGGGCAGGGGGGCAATGTCGTCGCGCTCGGCCAGCACCCCGAGCATCAGGTGGCCGAAGCGCTGCATCCGGGACAGGTACGTCGACTCGACGCGCGTGCTGACGCCCAGCACCTCGAACCACACGACGCGCGCCAGCCGGGGGTCCTCCTCGACGTGGGCGAGGAAGGCGTCGAGCCCGCGCCTGGCCAGGTCGCCGACGTCGCCGGTGCCGTCTCCGAGCGCGGTCAGCACGGCTGCCTCGAGCCGGGCGGTGCACTCGTCGTACACCGCCACCAGGAGGTCCTCGGTGGAGTCGAACTGCTCGTAGAAGTAGCGGTCGCTGACCCGGGCCTCGCGGCACAGCAGCCGCACGGTCGTCGCGCGGTAGCCCGCGGTGCCGAAGAGCTCGAGTCCCGCGTCGAGCAGCTGACGCCGCCGACGTCCCGAGCGGTCGCTCGCCGACTCCCCGGCATAGGTCCGCCCGCTCACGGGCTCATTCGACCACAGCGTCATTCGACCACAGGGACACGAGTGGGCGAACAGCCCCGATGCGGTGACAGACTGCGGGCATGGACAACCTCACCGTCATCGTGCTCGCCGCCGGCGGCGGCACCCGCATGAAGTCGAAGACCATGAAGGTGCTGCACCCCATCGCCGGGCGCTCCATGATCGGCCACGTCCTGCGGGCCGTGCAGGCGGTCGAGCCGACCAGCGTCGTCGCGGTCGTCGGCCACCAGCGCGAGCAGGTCGGTCCGCACATCACCGGGCTGCTGCCCGGCGCGGTGCTAGCGGTGCAGGAGACGCAGCAGGGCACCGGGCACGCCGTACGCGTCGCGATGGAGGCCTGCGGTGCGACCACCGGCACCGTCATCGTCGCCGCCGGCGACACCCCGCTGCTGGAGGGCGAGTCGTTGAAGGCCTTCGCCGAGGAGCACGAGGCCGCCCAGCGCGCGGTGAGCATCCTCAGCGGTCGGGTGGCGCGCCCGTTCGGCTACGGCCGGGTCGTCCGCAACGAGGAGGGCGACGTCGAGGCGGTCGTGGAGGAGAAGGACGCCACGCCCGAGCAGCGCGAGATCGACGAGATCAACTCCGGGATCCTCGCCTTCGACGCGGAGTTCCTGGTCTCCGCGCTGCCGCGGATCACCAACGACAACGCCAAGGGCGAGTACTACCTCACCGACGCCGTGGGCCTGGCCCGCGAGGACGGCCTCACCGTCGGCGCGCACCTCATCGAGGACGTCGCCCAGACCGAGGGGGCCAACGACCGCGCCCAGCTCGCCGAGCTCGGCAAGGAGCTCAACCGCCGCATCGTGACGCGCTGGATGAAGGACGGCGTCACCGTCATGGACCCGGCCACGACGTGGATCGAGGCCGACGTGGTCCTCGAGCCCGACGCCACGATCCTGCCCGGCACCCAGCTCCTCGGCGCGACCGTCGTGCGCGAGGACGCCGTGGTCGGTCCCGACACGACCCTGAAGGACTGCGAGGTCGGCGCCGGCGCCCGCGTCGTACGCACCCACGCCGAGCTCGCCGTCATCGGCGACCGCGCCAGCGTGGGGCCCTTCGCCTACCTCCGCCCCGGCACGCAGCTCGGGGTGGCGGGCAAGATCGGCACCTTCGTGGAGACCAAGAACTCCCAGATCGGCGAAGGCGCCAAGGTGCCGCACCTGTCCTACGTCGGCGACGCCGAGATCGGCGAGGGCTCCAACATCGGCGCCGGCACGATCTTCGCCAACTACGACGGGGTGGCCAAGCACCGCACCGTCATCGGCCGGTTCGTCAAGACCGGCTCCAACAACACCTTCGTCGCGCCGGTCGCCGTCGGCGACGGGGCCGGCACGGCCGGCGGGACCGTCGTACGCCGCAGCGTGCCTGCCGGCGCCCTGGCGGTCAGCAGCTCCGCGCAGCGCAACCTCGAGGGCTGGACGGAGTCCCGCCGGGCCGGGACCGCGCAGGCCGAGGCGGCGCGAACGGCGCGTGAACAGCAGGAGACGACCGAGGGGTGACCCCGGGGTTGGGGAAGGCCCGGTCCGTGGGCCAGACTCTTCCCCAGCACCTCCGATGAGAGCCACCCCCCAGGCTGACCAGCACAGCGAGGAGTCGCGTCGCGTGACCGGAATGAAGCGGACCACCGAGAAGAACCTGATGGTCTTCAGCGGCCGGGCGCACCCCGACCTCTCCCACGAGGTCGTCGACCTCCTCGAGTGCGGACTCGTGCCGCAGAGCGCCTACGAGTTCGCCAACGGTGAGCTCTACGTCCGCTACGAGGAGTCCGTGCGGGGGTGCGACGCCTTCGTGATCCAGAGCCACACCGCTCCCATCAACGAGTGGATCATGGAGCACCTGATCATGGTCGACGCCCTGAAGCGGGCGTCGGCGAAGCGGATCACCGTGGTCATGCCGTTCTACGGCTACGCCCGCCAGGACAAGAAGCACCGCGGCCGCGAGCCGATCTCGGCGCGCCTGGTGGCCGACCTGTTCAAGACCGCCGGCGCCGACCGGCTGATCACCGTCGACCTCCACGCCGACCAGATCCAGGGCTTCTTCGACGGCCCGGTCGATCACCTGATGGCGCTGCCGATCCTCACCGACTACGTCAAGGCCAAGTACGGCGACCAGCAGCTCGCCGTGGTGTCGCCCGACGCCGGCCGGATCAAGGTCGCCGAGCGCTGGTCGGCCCGCCTCGGCGGCGTACCCCTCGCCTTCATCCACAAGTCGCGGCGCACCGACGTGGCCAACGAGGTCGTCGCCAACCGCGTGGTCGGCGAGGTCAAGGGCAAGATCTGCATCCTCACCGACGACATGATCGACACCGGCGGCACGATCGTGAAGGCCGCCGAGGCCTGCATGGCCGAGGGCGCGGCCGGCGTGATCATCGCCGCCACCCACCCGATCCTCTCCGACCCCGCGGTCGACCGGTTGAAGAACTCCTCCGCCATGGAGGTCGTGGTCACCAACACGCTCCCGGTGCCGGCCGACAAGCAGTTCGACAAGCTCACCACGCTCTCGATCGCGCCGCTCATCGCGCGGGCGATCCGCGAGGTGTTCGAGGACGGCAGCGTGACGTCGATGTTCGATGGGCATGCCTAGGCCCGACCTGAGTCTCTCAGGGATCCCCGGTCAGCCGGGGATCCCACAGGTTGTCGGCCCTTGCAGAGCCTGACAACCTAGGGAAACCCCGGCCAGCCGGGGATCCCGAGGGCCGGCCGAGGGGTCAGAGCGTCCGGTCGAGGTCGTCGAGCGCGTCGTTCCACGCCCGCGCCAGGACCGTGGGGACATCGCCGGTCGCAAGCGCCTCGGCGACCGTGGCGCGCAGCTGGCGGCGCACGGCGCGGGTGAGCGGCAGGCGCGGGAAGGCGTCGCCGATGCTGTCGGCCATCGCCTGGCCCGATCGGAGCGCGAGGGCGAGCCCGTCGGTGACGTAGCGGGTGAGGTAGGGCTCGACCAGGTCGGCCTGCTCCCAGCCCCAGAAGCCGGCCCCGACGGCGTCCAGCTCGTGGGTGCTGAGGTCGCCGCCCATGAGGCGCTGCCACATCTCGGCCTTGGCCTCGGCGGTCGGGACAGCGGCGCGCGCCGACAGCGCGGCGTGGTGGCCGGCCACCGACTGGTCGCGCTCGGCCTCGGCGTCGATGTGGGAGGGGTCGCCGAGCTCGGCGAGCCGGTGGACCGCGGCCCACCGCACGCTCGGGTCGACGTCGTCGCGCTCGAGCCACTGGACGAGGAAGGTCCGGTCGGCGCTCAGCCGCGCCAGCACCCGGGACGCGCCGGGCGCGAGGAGCGGGTCGCCGCCCTCGACGGCGCCGCGGGCGATGTCGGCGACGACCGCGAGGTGCGCGGCGACCTCTCCCGGCTCGTCGTGGCCGCGCGTCACGAGCTGGAGCGCGCGCAGCACGCCCTCGACGACCAGCGGGTGCGACTCGGGCCGCAGGTGCCGGTCGGCCAGCGCGACCAGGTCACCCACGCTGATGACCTGCGACTCGGCGAGGTCGACCGCGGTCCACCACAGGACCGCGCGGGTCAGGTGGGACTCGACCGACGACAGCCCGGCGGTGATCGCGGCCCACGACTGCTCGTCGGGCCGGATGACCGCGAAGGTCTCGTCGCCGGAGTTGGGCACCACGACCAGTCCGGCGAACTCCTCGAGCCGCACCGGCTCCTCGCCGAGGTGCACGTCGCGGGAGCCGACGAGCTGCATCGCGTCGTCGTACGCCGACACGGTGAGGCGGTGCGGTCGCGATCCCTCGCGGTGCAGGACCGGGACCCCCGCGTCGTCGCGGGTGACGACGAGGGTGTCGAAGCCGGTCGTGCGCAGCCACGCCGCCGCCCACGCGCGTACGTCGTGCTCGGTGGCGGAGTCGAGGGAGTCCAGGAACGCCGCGAGGTCGGCGTTGCCGAAGGCGTGCGCGTTGAGGTGGGTGTTGACGCCGGCGAGGAAGTCCTCCTGGCCGAGCCAGTGGCCCAGCTGCTTGAGCGCGGCGTTGCCCTTGGCGTAGGTGATCATGTCGAAGTTGGCGAAGGCGGTGTCGACGTCGACAACCTTGTCGGTGTCTTCGGCGATCGGGTGCGTGGAGCGGCGGCGGTCCGCGCGGTAGCCGGTGGGCTTGCGGGTGATCGCCGCCGAGGTCCAGGCGTCGGTGTAGCCCGCGGCGACACCGGCGACGTCGTAGCCCATGAAGTCGGCGAAGGACTCGTTGAGCCACGAGTCCTCCCACCACTTCATCGTGACGAGGTCGCCGAACCACATGTGCGCCATCTCGTGCGCGATCGTCGAGGCCAGCCACTGCCGCTGCAGCTCGGTGGGCGTGCCCTGGGTCAGGCCCTCGTCGCGGTAGACGACGCAGCCGGGGAACTCCATCGCGCCCCAGTTCAGGCCCGGAGCGAAGACCTGCTGGTAGTCGGCGTAGGGGTACTCCGGCTCGAAGACGCTCGTGTAGTGCTGGAAGCAGGTGCTGGTGATGCGGCGCAGCTCGTCGGCGTCGCGGCGCAGCTCGCGCTCCTGCGAGGCCCGCGCGTGCCAGCCGAAGGGCAGCGTGCCGCCCGGCGCGGGGGCGTACGGCTCGTCCCAGGTGACCGACACCCACGGCCCGCCCACGAGCGTGAACAGGTAGGACGAGAACGGCGGGGTCGTGCCGAAGGTCCAGGTGTGCGGGGCCGTGTCGTCACCCTCGCCCGGCGTGCGCTGCTCGAGCGGGCCGTTGGCGAGGACCGTCCAGTGCGCGGGGGCGGTGACGGTGACGGCGAAGGTCGACTTGACGTCGGGCTGGTCGAAGCAGGGGATCACCTTCTGGGTGATGTCCATCGACGTGTGCGCGCAGACGTAGCGCTCGCCGTCGGCCGGGTCGATCGTCACGGTCATGCCGTCGCCGTCGGTGACGTAGGGCATCCGCGCGGTGACGCGGACCTCGTTGTGCGCCGCGAGGTCAGGCAGCGCGATCCGCCCGTCGACGTACGCCGCCGGCTCGCCGTCGAGGGTGACGTCCGAGGCGCCGGTGAGCTCGAGGAACGTCGAGGCTCCCGGCTGCGTGCAGTCGAAGGTGATCCGCGCCTCGACCGTGAAGGCGTCGGTGGAGGTGAGGTCGAGGTGCACCTCGGTGTGGACGTCGGTCAGCAGGACGGCGCGCTCGCGCGCCTCGGGGAGCATCAGGGGCACCGGGCCACCCTAGTTGCGCGGAAGGTGCGTGGATTCGACCCACCCCGGGGGGCGGGTCTAGAGTTCTGTGGTTGCCTCGGCGAGGGAGCCCGACGTACGACCTGGGACTCCGTGATCGACTGGGCCGGCCCGCACCGCTGCGCCGCGCTCACGATCCGGAGCGCGGCGTTCGTCGTCTCCGCACCCGCCGAGGACCCACGAGCCAGGGCCGCCAGGCCCGACCACCCGACTGATGGAGAACCCCATGTCTGCCCCCGAGAAGATCGTCGCCGAGGCCCGCACCGAGTTCGGCAAGGGCGCTGCCCGCCGCATCCGTCGCGAGGACAAGATCCCCGCGGTCATCTACGGCCACGGCAACGACCCGGTCCACGTGATCCTGCCCGGCCACCAGACGATGATGGCCCTCAAGCACGGCGGCGCCAACGCGCTCCTCGCGCTCGCCATCGACGGCAAGGAGCAGCTCGCGCTGACCAAGGACGTCCAGGTCGACCCGATCCGCCGCGTCATCGAGCACCTCGACTTCGTCGCCGTCATCCGCGGCGAGAAGGTCACCGTCGACGTCCCGATCCACGTCCTGGGCGAGGCCGGCCCCGACACGCTGGTCGTCAACGAGAACACGGTCGTCTCCGTCGAGGCCGAGGCCACCCACATCCCCGAGTTCTTCGAGGTCTCCGTCGAGGGCCTGCCCGCCGGCACCCAGATCCTCGCCAAGGACCTCGACCTCCCGTCGGGCACCACGCTGCTCGCCGACGAGGAGCTGCTCATCGTCAACGTGACCGAGCAGATGTCCGCCGAGGCCCTCGAGGCCGAGCTGGAGGAGGCCGAGGCCGACCTCGGCATCGAGCACGACGTGTCCGACGCCGAGATCGCCGACGCCCAGACCGAGGCCAAGGCCGCGGACGCCGCGCAGGAGTCCGGCGAGGCCACCGACTCCGAGTGACCTGCTGAGCGGGCACTTCCTCGCGCACAGACACACTGACCGGGCGATTCCTCGCGCAGCAGCGCGAGGAATCGCCCGGTCGGCGCATTTCAGCGCGACGAAGTGCCCGCTCGGCGATGAAAGGATGACGCGCATGAGTGACGCCCCCACCTCCGAGGTGTGGCTCGTCGTGGGCCTGGGCAACCCCGGCCCCGCCCACGCCGGGCACCGCCACAACATCGGCTACCTCGTCACCGACGAGCTCGCGAGCCGGATGGGGAGCTCCTTCCGGTCGCACAAGTCCGGCCGGGCCGACGTCGTGGAGGGCCGGCTGTCGCTCGGCGGCCCCCGGGTCGTGCTGGCCCGCGGACGCGGCTACATGAACGAGTCCGGTGGTCCGGTCAAGGCGCTCGCCACCTTCTACAAGGTCGCGCCGGACCACGTCATCGCGATCCACGACGAGCTCGACATCGCCTTCGGGACGCTGCGCGTCAAGCTCGGCGGCGGAGACAACGGCCACAACGGGCTGAAGTCGATGCGCTCCTCGCTCGGCACGGGCGACTTCTACCGCGTCCGCGCCGGCATCGGCCGCCCGCCCGGGCGCCAGGACGTGGCCGACTTCGTGCTGTCGAACTACTCGACCGTCGAGCGCAAGGAGCTGCCGTTCCAGGTCGGCGACGCCGCCGACGCAGTCGAGTCCCTGATCACCGAGGGCCTCGAGAAGACGCAGCAGCGCTTCAACTCCTGAGGTGCGGTCTCCCCGATTCAGGGCATGTGCGCCTGAGCGGGCTGACCTAGCGTCTGGGCATCGGCACGAGGGGGAGGCGGATGGCGAGAGTCGTACGCCGGTGCGCCAAGGTGCTGTCCATGCTCGGACTGGTGGGCGTGCTGGTGGTGCTGGCGACCAACGTCGCGCTGGTGAGCCGGTTGGACCGGATCGAGGGTGCCTTCGCCGGCCTGTCGGACCGACCACCGCCCGACGAAGGCCAGACGATCCTGATGGTCGCGACCCGACCCGGGGGCACCGGAAACGACGTGCCATGGCTGGTGGACGAGCAGTCCGTCGAGGCCGTGATGCTCGTCGAGATCCCTCCGGACGGCATGTCGGCCGAGGTTGCGACGTTGCCCGCCAGTAGCCGGGTCCGTCCTCACGTCAACCAGCCTGCGCCGAGCTCGAGCGTCGCGGCCGTCGAGGCGTGGTCCGGCCGTCGCATCGATCACCTGATCGCCATCGACTGGACCACGTTCGTCCAGCTGGCCGACGTCAACGCCGTCGACCCCTCCTACGTCTACGGATCCGGGCCCGCCGCACAGCACGACTTCCTGCGCCGCGTCATGGAGGGAACCCTGCACGCCGAGCTGCGAAGGCAGCCGCTCGACCTGCTGCAGGTGCTCAGCACCACCGCCGACGGGACGGCTGTCGACGACGAGTGGTCGGTCGTGGCACTCGACGCGGTCCTGCTGTCACTGCGCAACCTGAGGTCCCACGAGATCACGTTCTCGATGGCTCGTCCGCGATGACATCCGGACCCGGCTCGACCCTGCTCACCAATATTGGCGAAAGGGTCCGACGGGCGTCCGCGCAGCCATCCGCGATCCCCAAGATCTGATCGTGTCGGTCGTCCGACCGGTACACGACTTGGGGGAGTGGGGATGGCGGTTGCCAGCGTCATCATTCCGGCGCACAACGAGGCAGCGGGCATCGGCCGCAACCTCCGTGCTCTCCGTCGGGGCACTCGCGACGAAGACCTCGATGTGGTCGTCGTCTGCAACGGGTGCACCGACCGCACGGCCGAGGTCGCCCGTCACGCAGACCCGCTGGCCAGGGTCATCGAGATCGATCAGCCATCAAAGGCCGAGGCCGTCCGGGTGGGGAACGCCACGTCGGACGTGTTCCCGCGGGTGCACCTCGACGCGGACATCGAGCTGACCGGCAGCGACGTCATGCAGCTGCTCGAGCCGATCATGCGCGACGACGTCCTCGCCACCGCACCCCACCGCGACGTGCCCCGCGCCGGCTGCTCCTGCTGGGTGCGTTGGTACTACGACGTCTGGGAGTCCCTCCCGCAGGTCGAGTCGGGCCTCTTCGGCCGCGGCGTGGTCGTGCTCTCCGAACAGGCGCAGGCCCGCATCACCGCGCTGCCCCGGATGATGAGCGACGACCTCGGCATGTCCGACTCGTTCACCGGTGCCGAGCGCCGCGTCGTCCCGGGGGCCGTCGCCGTGGTCCGCCCGCCGCGCACCCTGGGCGACCTGCTGCGCCGTCGCATCCGGATCGCCACGGGCAACGCCCAGGCCGGCGAGCTCGGCCTGCGGCGTGAGTCCTCGCGCACCACTGCTGCCACCCTCCTGGGCCTCACGGCTCGGCGCCCCGCGCTGGTCCTCCGCCTCCCCGTCTTCCTGGGTGTCCACGCGGCCGCGCGGATCGGTGCTCGACGTGCGCTGCGGTCCGGCGACTTCACCACCTGGCAACGAGACGAAAGCTCACGCTCATGACCACGCTGAACAGCTCGAGGGCCACCCGCGGGACCGGCACCGTCGTTGCCGCAACCGCCACGATCGAGGACGACGCCGAGGTGGGTCCCGGCGCCCAGGTCTGGGACCAGTCAGTCGTCCGTGCCGGAGCCCACGTCGGTGCCGACACCATCGTGGGCCGCAACGTCTACATCGGGCCGGGGGCTCGGCTCGGCGAGCGGTGCAAGGTGCAGAACCAAGCACTGATCTACGAGCCCGCCGTCCTGGAGGACGGCGTCTTCGTCGGTCCGGCTGTAGTGCTCACGAACGACACGTATCCGCGTGCGGTCACACCGGAAGGTCGCCTCAAGGGAGCGCAGGACTGGGAACCCGTCGGGGTCACCGTCCGCGAGGGAGCCTCGATCGGCGCCCGCGCGGTCTGCGTCGCGCCGGTCATCATCGGCCGCTGGGCATCCGTGGGTGCAGGAGCCGTGGTGACGCGCGACGTCCCCGACCACGCACTCGTCGTCGGCGCTCCGGCACGTCGCGTCGGCTGGGTCGGGCGCAGCGGTGTCCCGCTCGTGTCCGACACGCACGACCGATGGATCTGCCCGGCCTCGGGCGAGGTCTACACAGAGCTCGAAGGACGACTGGAGGAAGCTCGATGAGCGACAACCTGGGCATCGCCGTCATCGGCGCCGGCTACTGGGGCCCCAACCTGGTGCGGAACTTCGGCGGGTCGACGGACTGGGACCTGGCGATGGTGTGCGACCTCGACCTCGACCGCGCTCGCAAGGTCGCCGGTCCGCACGTCGCCGTCACCGACAGCCTGCAGCGGGTGCTGGACGACCCGTCCATCGACGCGGTGGCCATCGCGACCCCGGCGCGCACCCACCACGGGCTTGCCCTCGAGGCGCTGCGTGCGGGCAAGCACGTGCTGGTGGAGAAGCCGCTGGCTGACAGCGTGGCGCGTGGACGTGCCATGGTCGAGCTGGCCGAGCAGCAGGGCCTGGTGCTGATGACCGACCACACCTACTGCTACACGCCCGTGGTGCAGAAGATGCGCGACCTCGTGGTCAGCGGGGAGCTCGGCCAGGTGCACTTCATCGACTCGGTGCGGATCAACCTCGGCCTCATCCAGCCGGACATCGACGTCCTGTGGGACCTCGCTCCCCACGACCTCGCGATCCTCGACTTCGTCCTGCCCGGCGGGCTCCCTACGGCCGGCATCGGCGCGACCGGCGCCGACCCCATCGGCGCCGGTCGCGCCTGTGTCGGCCACCTGACCCTCCCGCTGCCCGACGACGGGCTGGCGCACGTTCATGTCAACTGGCTAAGCCCGACGAAGATTCGCCAGATGGTGATCGGTGGCTCTCGCCGCACGCTCGTGTGGGACGACCTCAACCCCCAGCAGCGCCTCAGCGTCTTCGACCGTGGCGTCGACCTGGCTCGTACGTCGGTGGCCGGTTCGGACCGCGCTGCCTCGACGGTTTCCTACCGTCTGGGCGACACCTGGTCGCCTGCCCTGCCCGAGCGAGAGGCGCTGGGCTCGATGGTCACCGAGTTCGCAGCCGCGATCCACGAGGGTCGTCCAGCACTGACCAACGGCCACTCCGGGCTGCGGGTCCTCGAGGTGCTCGAACAGGCGTCCCTGCGGCTCGCCGAGCAGGCGGTGTCGCCGCCCCCGGTGCCGCGGCAGGCCGCGTACGAGCGGGTCCTGGAGGTCAGCCGATGACCACACTGACCGGGTCGACGGTGCTCGTCACCGGCGGCGCCGGCACCATCGGCTCCACGCTCGTCGACCAGCTGCTCGACGCCGGCGTCTCCCGGGTGCGGGTCCTCGACAACATGGTCCGCGGACGCGAGCACAACCTCGAGGACGCCCTCGTGCGTGGGGGCATCGAGCTGGTCCGCGGCGACATCCGTGACCGTGACCTCGTCCACGACCTCACCCGCGGCTGTGACCTGGTCTTCCACCAGGCGGCCATCCGGATCACCCAGTGTGCGGAGGAGCCCCGTCTCGCGCTCGAGGTCCTCGTGGACGGCACCTTCAACGTGATCGAGGCGGCCTCCTCGCGGGGCGTCGACAAGGTGGTCGCCGCCTCGTCCGCGTCCGTCTACGGACTGGCCGAGCAGTTCCCGACGCCGGAGTCGCAGCACCCCTACGACAACGACACCTTCTACGGCGCCGCGAAGACCTTCAACGAAGGCATGTTGCGCAGCTTCCGAGCGATGCACGGCCTGGACTACGTCGCGCTGCGCTACTTCAACGTCTACGGACCGCGGATGGACGTCCACGGGCTCTACACCGAGGTGCTCGTGCGGTGGATGGAGCGGATCGACGACGGTCGGGCGCCGCTCATCTTCGGCGACGGCCTGCAGACCATGGACTTCGTCTTCACCACCGACATCGCGCGGGCCAACGTGCTGGCGGCCTCGTCGACGGTCGTCGAAGGCGTCTACAACGTGGCGCGGGGTGAGGAGACCAGTCTGCTCGCGCTGGCGCAGGCACTGCTGAGGGTGATGGGCTCCGACCTCCCCGTCGAGCACGGTCCGGAGCGGGGTGTCAACGGTGTCGTACGACGCCTCGCCGACATCGGCGCCGCCGAGCGGGACCTCGGTTTCGTCGCCCAGACCGGTCTCGAGGACGGGCTCCGCGCCCTCGTGGAGTGGTGGCGTCCGCAGCGCGAGGAGATCGCCGCAGGACGTCTCGTGACGGCGGTCGCGAGATGAGCCTCGACCAGCAGCTGACGCGCATCAACGTGATGCAGCCGTGGCTCGGCGAGGAGGAGGTGGCCGCCGTCGCGGAGGTCATCCGCTCCGGCTGGGTCGCGCAGGGGCCGCGGGTGGCGGCGTTCGAGGACGCCTTCGCCCGATCGCAGCAGGCCACGCACGCAGTGGCGGTCAGCAACTGCACCACTGCGTTGCACCTCGCGCTCGTCGTCGCCGGGATCGGCCCCGACGACGAGGTGGTCGTCCCGTCCTTCTCCTTCGTGGCCACCGCCAACGCACCGACCTACGTCGGCGCCACGCCCGTCTTCGCCGATGTGGACGCCCACACAGGCAACCTCACCCCCGCCACGATCGCCACGGTGGTCACCGCGCGGACCCGCGCGGTGATCGCCGTGGACCAGGGCGGGGTGCCTCTCGACCTGCGAGCCGTCCGCAGCTGGTGCGACCCGCGCGGCATCACCGTCATCGAGGATGCCGCATGCGCGGCGGGCTCCACCGCGCACGGACGTCCCGTAGGTGCGGGTGCCGAGATCGCCGCCTGGTCGTTCCACCCCCGCAAGCTGCTCACCACGGGGGAGGGGGGCATGCTCACCACGTCGCGGGACGACTGGGCGGAGCGCGCCCGGCGGCTGCGGGAGCATGCGATGTCCGTCTCGGCCGCGGACCGGCACGCCAGTGTGCTGGCGCCGCCGGAGTCCTATGCCGAGGTCGGCTTCAACTTCAGGATGACCGACCTGCAGGCCGCGGTCGGCCTCGTCCAGCTCGGCCGCCTCCCGGCGATGGTCGCCCGGCGCCGCGAGGTCGCTGCGACGTACGCAGCGGTGGTCGCCGACCTGCCGGGACTGCGTATCGTCGCCGACCCCGCCTGGGGCACCACCAACTTCCAGTCGTGCTGGGTTGAGGTCCTGGACGAGCACCCGCTGGACCGCGAGGAGCTGATGGTCCACCTGGCGGAGGCCGGCATCTCCGCGCGCCGCGGCATCATGGCGGCCCACCGACAGCCCGCCCACTCCCACCGGTCCCATGCGCCGCTGCCGGTCACCGAGCGGTTGAACGACCGCACGTTGATCCTGCCCCTCTTCCACCAGATGACCGACGGTGAGCAGGCGCGCGTGTGCGACGCGCTCACCACGGCGTGGCGACCGTGAGCGGGCTGCTGCTCGTCGGCGCGAGCGGCCTGGCCAGGGAGGTCACGGCCGTGGCCGTGCTGCTGCACGACCCGGGTCCGGTCAGCGTCGTCGACGACAACCCCGCCACGTGGGGCACGCTGCACGGGCTCACCCCGGTCCTCGGGTCGGTCGACCTCGTCCCGGACGTGGTCGACCACGACGTGGTGCTGACGCTCGGCAAAGGACGCGTGCGGCGCCGGGTTGCCGTGCGACTCGACATGTTCGGGCTGGCGCCGGAGCGCTACACCTCGCTCGTCCACCCCCGCGTCGTGCTGCCGGGCAGCTGCTCGATCGGGGTCGGCTCGATCGCCCTCGACGGAGTGGTGCTGACCGCCGACGTCGAGGTCGGCCGCCACGTGGTGCTGATGCCCCACACAACGCTGACCCACGGCTGCCGGGTCCACGACTTCGCGACGCTCTGCGCCGGCGTCTCGCTCGGGGGTGGCGTCGAGGTCGGTGAGGCCGCCTACGTGGGCATGAACGCCGCCATCCGCGAGGGCGTACGCATCGGTGCCGACGCCACCATCGGGATGGGCGCCGTCGTCCTCCACGACGTCCCCGCAGGAGAGACCTGGGTGGGCGTTCCTGCCCGACCCGTCCGGACAGGAGTCACCGCATGAGCACCAGCACCACCCCACCCCAGGTCCCCTTCGTCGACCTCGCTTCGCAACACGCGGAGATCGCCGACGAGATCGAGGCAGGGATCGCCGCGGTCTTCGCCACCACCGCGTTCGTCGACGGCCCCCCGGTCGCCGCCTTCGAGCAGCAGTACGCCGACTTCGTCGGGGTCGACCACTGCGTCGGGGTCGCCAACGGCACCGACGCCATCGAGCTGGCGTTGCGCGCCGCCGGCGTCCGTCCGGGCGGCGAGGTCATCGTCCCGGCCAACACGTTCATCGCGACGGCGGAGGCGGCCTCGCGCATCGGTGCCGTGCCGGTGCCGGTCGATGTGGACGACGAACGCCTGTTGATCGACCCCACGCAGGTCGAGGCCGCGATCAATGACCGGACCCAGGCCGTGGCCGCCGTCCACCTGTTCGGCCAGCTCGCCCCGATGCAACGACTCGCCGCCATCTGCCGCGACGCCGGCGTCGCCCTGGTCGAGGACGCCGCCCAGTCCCAGGGCGCGCGCACCGGGGGCCTCGGGGCCGGGGCGATCGGCACCGTCGGTGCCACGAGCTTCTACCCCGGCAAGAACCTCGGTGCGGCCGGCGACGCGGGCGCCGTGACCACCAACGACGCGACCATCGCGGCCGAGATCCGTCGGCTGCGCAGCCACGGCTCGTCCGTGCGCTACGTCCACGACGTGGTCGGGATGAACTCCCGCCTCGACACCATCCAGGCCGTCTACCTCCGGGCCAAGCTCGACCGCTTGGAGAAGTGGAACGAGCTCCGCGTGCGTGCGGCTGCCCGGTATGACCGCCTCCTCGCCGGCGTGGAGGGCGTACGCCGCCCGCTGCTCGGCGTGGAGGGGCAGCACGTGTGGCACCTCTACGTCGTCCGCGTCGCCGAGCGGGACCGCGTCCTGGCCGAGCTCGGCCGGGCGGGGATCGGTGCGGGCATCCACTACCCCTACCCGGTGCACCTGACCGGCGCCTACGCGGACCTGGGGATGGGTCGCGGGACGGCTCCCGTGGCCGAGGCCGCAGCCGGGGAGATCCTCTCACTCCCGATGCACCCCCACCTCACCGAGGCCATGCAGGACCGTGTCGTCGAGGTGCTGGCAAGCGCGGTCGAGGGCACCGAGTACAACGTGGAGAGGGGGCAGGAGTGACCACCCTGCTCGTCGCCAACGACGGCGGCCACCTGATGCAGCTGCACACGCTGCGTCCGCGCCTCGGCGTGGGCGAGGACGTCGTGTGGGTCACCGTCCGGACGCCGCAGTCGGAGTCGATGCTCATCGGCGAGAGGGTGCACTGGATGGCACCGTGCCCGCCCCGCGACACCGCCGCGGTGGCGCGCAACGCCGTCACCGCCCGGCGGCTCTTCGGCGAGCACGACGTGCATCTCGTGGTCAGCACCGGCGCCGCGCTGGCGCTCGCGGTGCTGCCCCAGGCGCGGCTGCGCGGGATCGAGACGGTCTACATCGAGAGCGCGACCCGTCGCGACCAGCCGTCCCTGTCGGGACGGATCATGGCGGCGATGCCGGGCATCACCACCTTCAGCCAGTCGAGCGACCTGGCCCGAGGCGGGTGGACCTACCTCGCCTCGCCCTGGGACCTGTACGACGTCACCCCGACGGCCCCGCGGCCGGTCCGGTCGATGGTGGTCAGCCTCGGCACGCAGTCCGACTACGGCTTCCGGCGGCTCCTCGAGCGTCTGGTCCCCTTGGTGCCGCAGGACGCCGAGGTGCTCTGGCAGACCGGGGGCACCGACACGGCCGGCCTCGGCATCGAGGGCAGGGAACGGGTGCCCGCCGAGGAGATGCGGACGTCGATCCGCGACTCCGACGTCGTTGTCGCGCACGCCGGCACCGGCATCGCGTTGATGGCGCTGGAGAACGGCAAGTTCCCGATCCTGGTGCCGCGACGGGCCAAGCACGGCGAGCACGTCGACGACCACCAGCTGACCATCGCGCTCGACCTGGCGCTGCGCGACCTCTGCATCTCGCGCGACGCCGATAGCCTCAAGCAGCGCGACCTCGTGGCCGCCGCGAGCCGTACGGTCACCAAGGTCTCCGACCCGCCGCCGCTCCACATCAGCGGGTTGCGGATCCCGCGCCAGCGCGCGCGACACGCCCCGGGTGGGGCGGCTGCTGGCGTCGCGTCCGTGGCCAAGCTCTGAGGCCCGCACGAGCGCGCACTCAAATTGGGGATATCAGGTCCATCGCTGCCCACTGGGGACGCCGCGTCAAGAAGATCAGCATCGGGTGCCCTGGGAGGGCGCCATGAAGGGTTGGGAAGACATGGTGGTTGCGGGCGATCGCAAGCGGGGTCTCGGGCGTGCGTGGATGTTGAAGCTCGTGGTGCTCGCGCTCGTCGCAGCACTCAACGCGCTGGTGGGTCCCGTGGCGCTGGGCGGTCCCACCTCCGCCACCGCAGCCGATCCCTGCGCCCCCGGCGGCAACAAGATCGCGTGCGAGAACTCCAAGCCCGGCACGGACCCCGCCGTGTGGGACGCGATCTGGGGTGCCGGCGACGAGTCCATCCAGGGCTTCTCCACCGATATCTCGGTCAACGTCGGCCAGCGGGTCGACTTCAAGATCGACACCGACGCGTCGGCGTACACGATCGACATCTACCGCATCGGCTACTACCAGGGCGACGGCGCTCGCAAGATCACCTCGATCGCCCCCTCCGCCTCGCTCCCGCAGAACCAGCCCAACTGCATTAACGACGTGACGACCGAGACGCTCGACTGCGGCAACTGGGCCGTCTCGGCCTCCTGGAACGTGCCGTCAACCGCCGTGTCGGGCGTCTACCTCGCCCACCTCAAGCGCAGCAACGGCGACGCCAGCCACATCACCTTCGTCGTGCGTGACGACGCGAGCACCTCCGACGTGGTGTTCCAGACGTCTGACCCCACCTGGGTCGCCTACAACACCTACGGCGGCTCGAACTTCTACTGGGGCGGCGCGAACGGTCGCGCGTACAAGGTGTCCTACAACCGCCCGATGCTCACGCGCGGCGGCGTCGGGGGGCGCGACTTCTTCTTCTCCAACGAGTACCCGATGGTGCGCTTCCTCGAGCGCAACGGCTACGACGTCTCCTACCTGGCGGGCGTCGACACAGACCGCCGCGGACACCTGATCAAGAATCACAAGGTCTTCCTCTCGGTGGGCCACGACGAGTACTGGAGCGGCGCTCAGCGGGCCAACGTCGAGGCTGCCCGTGACGCCGGGGTGAACCTGCAATTCCTCAGTGGCAACGAGGTCTACTGGCGCACGCGGTACGAGCCGTCGCTCGACGCCAGCCGCACTGCGTACCGGACCCTGGTCAGCTACAAGGAGACCTGGGACCGGAGGAAGTCCGACCCGACCTCGGAGTGGACCGGCACGTGGCGCGACCCGCGCTTCGCGCCACCTTCCCAGGGTGGTGGCCGCCCGGAGAACGGGCTGACCGGAACGATGTACCAGGCCAACTACAGCGACCTCCCCGTCACGGTGAGCGCCGAGGAGGGCAAGTACCGCCTGTGGCGCCACACCTCGCTGGCGAGCCTGTCCGCAGGCCAGAAGCAGGAGCTGGCACCGCACACCGTGGGATACGAGTCCAACGAGGACATCGACAATGGGCACAGACCGGCGGGCCTCGTGCGCCTGTCGACCACGGTGGGCCCGACCCCGGAGTACCTGCGGGACTACGGCAACAAGGTCACGCCCGGCACGACGACGCACAACGTCACCCTCTACCGGGCACCGAGCGGTGCCCTGGTGTTCAGCGCCGGGTCGGTGCAATGGACGTGGGGCCTGGACGCGGAGCACGACACGC
The DNA here is from genome assembly GCF_017310035.1 of Nocardioides sp. S5. NCBI lineage: Bacteria > Bacillati > Actinomycetota > Actinomycetes > Propionibacteriales > Nocardioidaceae > Nocardioides > Nocardioides sp. S5. The sequence continues at coordinate 3,897,692 of NZ_CP022296.1, read as the reverse complement.
CGTACGTCGCCGAACCTGCCGACATCCGGATGCAGCAGGCGCAGGTCAACCTCCTCGCCGACATGGACGCCCAGCCGAGCACCTTGATGGCGGGTCTGGTCGCGGCCACCAAGTCGGCGGACACCACCGGGCCCTCGGTGACCATCGCGTCACCCAGCGCCGCCGCAACGATCGCCAACGGGTCGCAGCGCACCGTCACCGGCACGGCGACGGACACCGGCGGCGGCCGTGTCGCGGGTGTCGAGGTGTCGACCAACGGCGGTGACACGTGGCACCGCGCGACGGGAACGACCTCGTGGACCTACACATACGCGCAGAAGGGCATGGGCGGCGTGGACCTGCGCGTGCGCGCCACCGACGACAGCGCCAATATCGGGTCGGTGGCCACCCGCACGGTCACGGTCACGTGCCCGTGCTCGATCTTCGGCGCGGAGGTCCCTCCGGTCCCGGCCACCGATGACGGGGGTGCCGTCGAGCTCGGCCTGCGGTTCTCCCCGACCGCCAACGGCTACATCTCCGGCGTCCGCTTCTACAAGGGTACCGGCAACGGTGGCACGCACCAGGGCTCGTTGTGGAGCTCGAGCGGTGAGCTTTTGACCACCGGCACCTTCACCGACGAGAGCGCGACCGGATGGCAGACGCTGAGCTTCACGTCCGCCGTCCCGGTGAGCGCCGACCAGACCTACGTCTCGTCCTACACCGCGCCCCAGGGCCGCTACTCGCTCGAGTCCGACGCGTTCTGGAGCGCACCCCGATCTGCTCCCCCTCTCACGGTAGCCGGGGGGTTCGGGGCCGCGCCGGCCGGCGTGTTCGGGTCGCCCGGACGGTTCCCCGCAGGGAGTCACGAGAGCAGCAACTACTACGTGGACGTGCTCTTCACGACCGTGGACACCTCGCCGCTGGTGGCGACGAGCCAGTGGCCCCTCGCCGGGTCGAGCAGCGTGCCCAGCAGTACCGCCGTCAAGGCGACCTTCTCCAAGCCGGTCACGGCCGGCTCGGCGTCGCTGGTGCTCAAGGACGCCCTCGGCCAGACCGTCGCGGGCTCCACGTCGTACGACGCGACCACCCGCACAGTGACCTTCACGCCCACCGCACCCCTCGCGGGGTTCGTCGACCACACGGCGACGATCTCGGCCACCGACAGCCTCGGGCAGCAGGTGAGCACGGGCAAGACCTGGTCATTCCGGACCGCGAAGCCCGCAGCGGCGCCCGGCGTCTGCCCGTGCACGCTCTACGACGACGCCACGCAGCCCACCCTCCTCGAGGACGCCGACCGGTCACCGGTGACGCTCGGCACCCGGTTCAGTGCGACTGTCGACGGAACCGTGACCGCGATCCGGTTCTACAAGGGCCCTTCCAACACCGGCACCCACACCGGCACGCTGTGGTCTGCGAACGGCACCCAGCTCGCCACCGGCACCTTCAGCGGCGAGACCACGGCAGGCTGGCAGACCCTGGTCTTCGACCAGCCCGTGCCCATCACCCGCAACACGGAGTACGTCGCCTCCTACCGCGCGCCGGGCGGACGCTACTCCGCGACCCCTGGTGGCTTCAGCGGGATGTCACGCGCGCCGCTGGTGGTGGAGAGCAGCTCGGGCGCCTACACCTACGGATCCGGCTACCCCTCGTCCAGCTCGTCGACCAGCTACCTAGTCGACGTCGTCTTCGAGCGGGCACCGGCCCCGCTGACCGTGGTCGGGCAGTCACCCGCTTCCGGAGCAACGATGGTGCGTCGTGCCAGTTCGGTCGTCCTCGAGGTCAGCACGCCGCTGGCCTCCGGCTGGGGCATGTCGGTGACGTCGAGCGGGACGACCGTGCCCGGCAGCACCGCGTTGAGCGACGACGGCACGCGGCTGACGTTCACCCCTTCCGGCCTGCTCCCGGACGGCGCCGTCGTCACCGTCAACGTCACCGGGCTCCGCTCGACCGAGGGCATCACCCTGGCGAACCAGGCATGGAGCTTCACCACCCGCTCCGGCGAGCCGCCAGCCGAGCAGACGCTCTTCAGCAGCCAGCAGCCCGCGCAGGCGGCGGCCGACGACAGCTCGCCGGTGGAGGTCGGGGTGTCGTTCGTGCCCTCGAAGGCCGGGCAGGTCACTGGGATCCGCTTCTTCAAGGGTCCCGGCAACACGGGGACGCACAAGGGGTCGCTGTGGTCCGCGACCGGCACCAAGCTGGCCGGGGTGACCTTCGTAGGCGAGACCGCCTCCGGATGGCAGACCGCGATGCTGGCATCACCGGTCCAGCTCGCCGCCGGCACGACGTACGTCGTGTCCTACCACGCCCCCAACGGCCACTACGCGACTTCGGGCGGGTTCTTCGCCAACGCCTTCACCAGCGGTGACCTGACTGCCCCCGCCGGCACGAACGGCAGGTACCTCTACGGCGGCGGAGGCTTCCCGACGTACTCCTGGAACGCGACGAACTACTGGGTCGACGTCGTCTTCGAGAAGGACCCGAGCGCCGTGACGGTCGCGTCGCGTACGCCGGGGGCGGACGCCACCGGCGTAGCGACCGACGTGACGCCGAGGATGACCTTCTCCGACGCCATCCAGGCCTCGGGCTGGTCGATGACGATGCGTCGAGGCACCACCACGGTGCTGGGATCGGCGGCGCTGTCGTCCGACGGGAAGCAGCTGACGTTCAGGCCGTCCGCCGCGCTGGCGGCCAGCACCACCTACACCGTCGAGGTGACCGAGGTGAGGTCGACCGACGGGATCGCCCTGTCCTCGCAGTCGTGGTCCTTCACGACGGCGGCCGTCACAGCGCCGATCTCGCGGTTGCTCGACGGCGAGACGCCCGCGATCCACGCCCAAGACTCCGACCCGATCGAGCTCGGCATGGCCTTCACCCCCTCGACCGCCGGGGTGGTGACCGGCGTGCGCTTCTGGAAGGGCACCGGCAACACGGGCACCCACACGGGGTCGCTGTGGAGCAGTGACGGCACCCGGGTGGGGACGGTCACGTTCACCGACGAGACCACCGACGGTTGGCAGGCAGCCGACTTCTCCAGCCCCGTCCCCGTCGCCGCGGGCCAGACCTACGTCGTTTCCTACTACTCGCCCACCGGACGGTTCTCGGCGACGGGCGCCTACTTCGCGAGCCTGCGGACGGTGGGGCCGCTCACGGCCCCGGCGGGCAACAACGGCCTCTACCGCTACGGCGCGGGAGGCGGGTTCCCGACCGGCTCGTGGAACTCCACGAACTACTTCGTGGACGTGCTGTTCCGGGCTGGCGGCTGAGGGCCCACCCAATTTGGGGATATGCGAGGCAACCGGGCGCAGGAGTGGCACGGGCGCGACGACGATGGCGGCGGCGAGGGGTCCATGCCCTCGCCCAGGGGACAGCACACAGGGGACAAGGGGAGGGCGAAGCCATGCGGTTGCACAGGCCCACGCCGTTCTACGGCGCGCCGCGCGTGTCGGTCGTCATCCCCTGCTACCGCTACGGCGGCTACCTCCCGGACGCCGTCGCCAGCGTGCTCGACCAGGACGGCCTTGACGTCGACGTGCTGGTCGTCGACGACGCGTCGCCCGACGACAGTGCCGAGGTCGCCCGCAGGCTCGCAGCCACGGATCCCCGGGTCTCGGTGCTGGTGCACGAGCGCAACGCCGGGCACATCCAGACCTACAACGACGGTCTGTCCCGGGCGACCGGTGACTACGTGGTGCTGCTGTCGGCCGACGACCTGCTCCCGCGCAACTCGCTGACTCGCGCAGTCGCCCTGATGGAGGCGCACCCCCGCGTCGGGCTCGTCTACGGGTACGCCCGCTCGTTCACCGACGAGCCCGAGGCCGTGCCCGACACGACGCGGAGCTGGACGGTGTGGCAGGGGCACGACTGGCTGCGCCGCACCGCGCGGTCCGGCCGGTGCTTCCTGGCCAGCCCGGAGGCCGTCATGCGCCGCGAGGCGCTCGCAGAGACCGACCTCTACGACCCTCGGCTCCCGCACTCCGGTGACTTCGACATGTGGATGCGCACCGCAGCGCGCTGGGACGTGGGCCGGGTCAACGGGCCGATCCAGGCGCACTACCGTGTCCACGCCGCCAACATGCACCTCACTTCGTACGCGGGATGGCTCACCGACCTCGAGGCGAGGCGGCTCACCTTCGACATCCTCTTCGAGGAGCGGGCGCCCGACGTCCCGGCCGTGACGGCGCTGAGCCCCGTCGCCCACCGTGCGCTCGCGCGCGAGGCCCTGCGCCGGGCCAGACACGCCGCCCGCGAGCAGGGCTCCGCGGACGCGGCCGAGGCCTACGTGGGTTTCGCTCGTGAGACCTGGCAGGCGATCACCTCGACGGCTGGGTGGCACGCCACCCGCCTCACGCTCACCGGCGGCAACCACGCGCGCGCCGCCGCCGCCCGACGGCAGGCCACGCGCGTCCACGACCACCTGGCGTGGCGACGCGAGCGGCGGTGGGGAGTGTGAGCCTCGCGGAGGGTGGGACGGGCACGGCGACGCAGGCCGACAAGGCGCAGCAGGTCGCCAGGGGCCTGGGGTGGAGCCTGGTCAGCAGCATCGCGCTCCGCATGGGCAACCTGCTGCTGAGCATCGTCATCGCCCGCCTGGTGGCCCCTGAGGCCTACGGCGTGTTTGCGGTGTCGCTCACCGTGTGGACCGTGTTGAGCGCGCTGTCCGAGTTCGGTCTGGGTGCTGACCTGGTCCGGGCCCGTGACCCCGAGCGTCGGGCGCCGACCGTGGCGACCCTCGGCGGCGTGATCGGCCTGGTCGCGGCGCTGGCGATGGCCTTCGGAGCGAGCCCGATCGCGGCTGCCTTCCGCAGTCCTGAGTCTGACGAGGTCCTCGTCGTGATGGCGCTCGCGCCTGCCCTGTTCGGCCTCACCATAGTTCCGGCGGCGTTGCTGCAGCGGGCCTACCGGCAGCGCGCGTTGTTCGCGGTGAACGGTGCAGGGCTCCTCGTCTCGGCGACCACGATCATCGCCCTGACGCTCGCCGACGTCGGTCCGGTCGCCCTGGCGTGGGGCCAGGTCGCCAGCCAGGCGGTGGTGCTCCTCGGGCTGCACGTCGCCTGTCGGTGGCGTCCCCGTTTCGGGTTCGACAGCGCCATCGCGCGGGAGTCGTTGGCATTCTCTGCCCCGCTCGCGGTCGCCAACCTCGTGTCGTGGTTGTTGATCACGCTCGACAACCTCATCGTGTCGCGCGAGCTCTCACCGGTCGCCCTGGGTGTCTACGTGCTGGCCTTCAACGTCTCGTCGTGGCCGATGTCGGCCGTGGGCCAGGCCGTCCGGGTGGTGGCACTGCCGGCCTTCTCGGACACCGAGTCGGTCCGGCAGCGCAACGACGGCCTGGTCCGCTGCATGGGGCCGGTCGTGCTGGTCGCCGCTTTCATGGGACTGGGGCTCGCGACGCTCGCCGAACCGGTCGTGGCCGTCCTCTTCGGGGACCGCTGGAGCGCGGCCGCGACCGCGCTGACCGGACTCGCGGTCTTCGGTGCCACCCGGGTGGTGCTCGACCTGTTTGCGACCTTCCTCATCGCGGCCGGTGCGACCAGGCAGGTCCTCGTCGTGCAGGTCGTGTGGCTCGCGGCGATGGTGCCGTCGATGGTGCTCGCCGTGCGGCAGTGGGGACTCGTGGGTGCGGGGTGGGCCCACGTTGCGGTGACGGTCCTCGTGGTGCTCCCGGCCTACGGCCACTACCTGCACAAGGCGGGGGTCGACGTCGTCCGCCTCGCCCGGGGGAGCGCCGTCCCGCTGCTCGCCTGCATCCCGGCCACTGCGGCGTGCTGGTGGATCGGCTCCTCCGCCCTACCGGCACCGGCGGCCCTGCTGCTCGGCAGCGCAGCCGCACTGCTCCTGTACCTGGCTCCCCTTGCCCCGTGGTGCCGGAAGCGCCTGGGCGAGCTGCGCAACCTGCCCGCTGTTGTCTACCACGTTGAGGGAGTGACCGACCGTGTACCTCGTTGATGCTCTGACCGTCCTCGTGCGGCGGTGGTACATCGTGCTCGCCGGCGTCCTGGTCCTGGCCGGAGGTGCGGCGGTGGTGGTGAAGTACGTCCCGACCACCTACCAGGCCTCGGGGCAGATGGTGCTGCTCCTCCCGCCGGGCGCCTCGGGTACGGGAAGGCCCGTCAGCCCCTGGCTCAACCTCCAGACCGGTCTCACCACTGCGGCGTCGCTGGTCTCGGGCTCCGCCTCGACCAAGGACGTCGAGGAGGCGATGAAGGACCAGGGCCACGACGCGGAATACGCCATCGCCGTGGTGCCGGGCGCTGGTCCGGTCATCAGCATCACGGCCAAGGACAGCGACCCGGCTCTCGCGACCGCCACACGGGACGCCCTGATGGCCTGGGTGGACCGTGAGCTGCAGCGGATCCAGGTCGAGGTCGACGTCCCTCAGGCGCAATACATCAGCGCCACCAGGTCCAGCGTCAGCAGCACGGCCGAGGCCCTGCCCGGCAGCAAGCTGCGTGCGCTGGCGGCGCTCGGCGCCGTGGTGGGCCTGCTGACCCTGGCGCTCACCTTCGGCATCGACCGGCTGCTGTCACGGCGCCCGGCGCGGCGTGCGCCCCGTCCGGACGTCGACACGGAAGACGACACCGGCCAGGATGTGACCGACGGGTCGATGCCGGATCCGGGGACCGGCGACGACGCGCCGGACAGCGTGGGTCGGGACGGTCTGGTGCTCCGGTTCCACTCCAAGCGGCCGACTCCCGCCGAGCAGCGCGAGCCGGCCGGCGCCCAGACCAGCCTCAACGGGACGCCACGGCTTGGGTCAGACGGGTGAAGGTGCGGCGCGCGCGCCGAGAACGCGGCGCGACCGACCCGACCCGGAGGGGTCACCCCCCGTTGCGCCTGCCCGCGTGCGGGTTCGTCGCCCTCTACGCGGTGCTGCTGCTGTGCATCCCCTCGCAGCTGGTCTTCCGCCCCCTGGGCGCCCCGGGCACGCCCGCCAACATGCTGGGCATGTGCGCGCTGGCGTGGTGGCTGGCAGCGACGATCGGTGGCCTCAACCCCGTCAAGCGGTTCACGCCCACGCGCATCGCTGTCGGCCTGCTCGCCGCGACCGTGCTCGCAAGTTACGCGAGCGGGATGGTGCAAGGCTGGTACGCACCGCCGGACGTCCGTCAGGCCACGGACGAGTTCTGGACCCTGGTGCCTCCGAGCGTCGGTGAGACCACGGGGGTCATGATCAGTGCCGCCGACCGAGGGCTGCTGTCGTTCGCGGGATGGATGGGAATCGTCCTGATGACGGCTGAGGGGCTGCGGTCCTGGCGCGACGTCGAGCTGGTGGTCGAGTGGCTGGTCTGGCTCGGCGCCTTCGTCGGCGCCATCGGCATCCTGCAGTTCACCACCGGGCTCAACATCGCCTCCTTCTTCACCATCCCGGGGCTGAGCGCCAACTCCGACTTCGGGGGCGTGGACTCCCGGTCCGTCCTCAATCGTGTGTCCGCGACGGCGGTTCACCCGATCGAGTACGGGGTCGTGCTGGGGGGACTGCTCCCGCTGGCGGCGCACCGGATGATCCACCGTTGGGGCCGCCCCCTCGCCGCACTGCCTGCGCTCGTCATCTTCGTTGGGTGCTTCATGTCCGTGTCGCGGTCGGCGGTGCTCGTGGTCGGCGTGGCGTTCATCGTGCTGCTCGTCGGGTGGCCCGCGCGGTGGCGGATCAACGCCCTGTTGACCATGCCGTTCGCCATCGTGGGCCTCCGGCTGGCGATCCCCGGGCTCGTGGGCACGCTGATCTCGTTGTTCAAGAACCTCGCCAACGACCCGAGCATCAGCGGACGCACCAGCGACTACGGCGTCGTCTTCGGAGTCATGGCGGACAATCCGCTCCTCGGCCGCGGGTTGTTCACCTTCGTCCCGCGCTACTACCGGATCGTCGACAACCAGTACCTCATGTTCGCCGTCGAGCTCGGTGTCATCGGCCTGGTGGCCGTGCTGCTCTTCCTGGGTGGGGCGTTCTTCCAGGCAGTGGCTGCTCGTCGGAGGGCGTTGCAGACGTCCTCGCAGTACCTGAGCCTGGCCGTGTCCGCCTCGCTCCTCGGCATCATGGTCAGCTTCGTCACCTTCGACGCCCTCGCCTACCCGATGGCATCCGGACTGACGATGACGCTGGTCGGCCTCGCCGGGGCGTGCTGGCGGCTCAGCACGGTCGAGGACCCCGACAGCCCCTACCGGCCGCACGACCTCCGCACGGCCGGTGACCGCCCGGGTTTGCGCTCGATGTCCCCCGTCCACGCGAGGGGCGTCGCGTGAGCGAGCACGTAGTCGTCGTGGTCGTCACGTTCGGCAGTGCCGACGTGGTCCCGGGCCTCGTCGCCTCCCTCGGGCCGGGGATGGGTGAGGTGCCCTGGCACCTCGTGGTCGCCGACAACGCGTCCACGGACGACACCCTCGCCGTCGTGCGTCGGGTGGCGCCGGATGCCACGGTCCTCGACCTCCCCGACAACCGTGGCTACGCCGCGGGAATCAACGCCGCCGTGGCTGCGGCCCCACCCCACTCGGCCGTCCTCGTGCTCAACCCGGACGTCCGGCTGCAGCCCGAGTGTGTTCCGACCCTGCTCGCCGCCATGCGACGAACCCGGGCCGGCATCGTCGTGCCACGGCTGCAGGACGCCCGCGGCGAGCTGATCCACTCGATGCGTCGGGAGCCTACGGTCCTGCGCACGCTCGGCGACGCGTTCCTCGGCGCCACCCGGGCGGGGCGCCGACCGCTGCTCGGTGAAGTGGTCACCGATCCGCGTGCCTACGAGCACGAGCAGGACGTCGACTGGGCCGAGGGGTCCACCCAGCTCGTCGACGCCGAGTGCTGGCAGACGTGCGGAGCCTGGGACGAGGGCTACTTCCTGTACTCCGAGGAGACGGAGTTCCATCTGCGAGCAGGAGACCGGGGCCTGGCCGTCCGGTACGTACCGTCAGCCGGGGCGGTCCACCTCGAGGGCGCATCGGCGACGTCGACCCGGCTGTGGCCCCTGCTGGTGGCCAACCGATGGCGACTCTTCCGCGCCCGGCACGGCGCTGCCCACAGCGCCGCTTTCTGGGCAGCGCTGCTCGCCCGCGAGGGCAGCCGCGCCGTGCTGGGACACGTGACGTGCCGGCGCGCCGCACGCGTCCTCCTGCGGCCGTCGCTGATGCGCGCGCCGCGTGGCCCGGAGTGGCTCGACGCGGTCAGCGCCAGCGCTTGACCGTGCCCACCAGGGAACGCTCCGCGCGGCGCCCGAGGTGCTGGCGGCGGAGCATGCCGGACCGGACGCTGTCCGCGGTGTCGCCGTCGCGCACGGAGAACCGTGGCTGGAGCCAGTCCCCCTCCTGGGCCCAGCGGCGGTCGCTCGTGTGGACGGCGGTGTAGCGCAGCCGCCGCAGGCGGTCGAGCAGCTCTCGGTCATAGCGACCGAGCGGGAGCGCGGCTTCGTCCACCGGTCTGCCCACCACGTCGGCGAGGACCCTCCTGGCGTGCTCGAGCTCTCGCCGCCGGCCACCGGGGTCCAGGCCCCGCCACGGTCGGTGGTCCATGCCGTGCGTGCCGATGGCCATGCCCGCGGTTGCGAGCGACTTCACGTCCGCGTCCGACAGGCTGCCCGGCCGATCGAGTCGTCCGGCGAGCACGAAGAACGTGGCCCGCAGGTCTCGCTCGACGAGGGCAGGAAGGCCGAGCTGCACGTCGGAGGCGTTGCCGTCGTCGAAGCTGATGTGCACCTGTGGCTCCTCGGCTAGCACGTCGAGGATCTCGAGGAAGACGTCGTGGGCCACCCAGTAGGGCGCCTCACCCGGCTCGAGCGAGCGGGCGGGCGTGCCGATGCCGTGGAAGCACACGTTGATGCGCGTCCGTCCCCCCGCAGTCATGCCGCAGACGCTAGGACCGGTGCCCGTCGAGCGCGGCGGCCGTGGAGGGCGATACCCCAAATGGGGGTAACCCGGGCCCAGTGCGGCGGTGGGCAACGGTCTCGCAGGATGCTCGACGTCATGGGGGACTCGACCGTCGTGGTTGCGCCTACCACCGCGGCAGACGTGCCGGACGTGGCGGCGTACCTGCACCGCGCGCTGAACAGCCGGCTCACTGCCGAGCAGTGGGCACGGTCGATGGTGCCGTCGTGGTCGTGCGACGCGCCCAACCACGGTTTCCACCTGCGTGACGGTGGGGCGGTCGTGGGTGCGGCGCTGGCGTTCTACGCGGACCGCACCGTGGCCGGTCGGCCCGAGATGGTGTGCAACCTCGCGGCGTGGTGCGTTGACGACGAGCACCGGTCGCACGGCCTGAGGTTGCTGCGCGCGCTCCTGGGCCAGCGCGGCTACACCTTCACGGACCTCTCGCCGAGCGGCAACGTGGTGGCGCTCAACGAGCGGCTAAAGTTCCAGCACCTCGACACGTCGACCACGCTGGCTCTGAACGTGCCGCTGCCGCCACGCGGAGTGCGGGCGATCACCGATCCGGACCGGATCGCGGACCGCCTCTCCGGCAGGCAGCGCCGGATCTTCGACGACCACCGCGAGGCGGGCGCTTCCCGCCACGTCGTGCTCGACGTCGACGGCGTCCCGCTGTACGTCCTCTACCGGAGGGACCGCCGCAAGGGCCTGCCGGTCTTCGCCTCGCTTCTGCACGTGTCCCGCCCGGAGCTGCTGCCGCGGGCCTGGGCCCGGCTGTCCGGCCACCTGCTCGCGCACGGGGCCGTGGCCACGCTGGTGGAGGAGCGTGTGACCGGTTGGGCACCACCGGGCGCGCGGCTCGTCGCTCGTCCCCGCCCCAAGATGTTCCGCAGCGACGACCTCGTGGCCGATGACATCGACTACCTCTACAGCGAGCTCACGTGCGTGGCCTGGTGAGCGCTGGAAGGAAAGACGCGCAGATGAGAGGGAACCGACGATGAGGACGCGCGTGCACCACCTCCTCGAGCAAGCGGTCACGCTCCACGCCAGCCGTCCGGCCCTGACGGCTGGGGAGACGACACTCACCTACGAGCACGCGTGGCGCGACGTACGGGCCGTCGCCGCGGGCCTGGTCCGGCTCGGCGTCAGTCCCGGTGACCGGGTCGCGGTGTTCCTGGACAAGCGCATCGAGACGGTGTGCAGCCTGCTCGCCGCGTCCGTGGCGGACGCGGTCTTCGTGCCGGTCAACCCGGTCTTCAAGCCTCGCCAGGTCACGCACGTGGTCGCGGACAGCGGTGCTGCAGTCCTGGTAACCACGGGGCGCCGCTGGGCGACCCTGGCCGACTCGCTCGTGGGGACCGGGCTCCGCCACGTCGTCCTGGTCGACGACGACGTGCCGGCCGCCCCCGGTCCGGTGGCCGTGCACAGCTACGCCACGCTGTCGGGCCACGACCCGCTCCATGCCCCCACACCCCGACCCCCGGACGGTGACCTGGCGGCCATCCTCTACACGTCGGGCAGCACGGGGTCGCCCAAGGGCGTCGTGCTGAGCCACCGCAACCTGCTGGTCGGGGCGGAGAGTGTCAGCACCTATCTCGGCAACACCGCCGACGACGTGGTGCTGGCAGCGCTGCCGCTGAGCTTCGACGCAGGTCTCAGCCAGGTCACCACCGCGATGGCCGTGGGCGCCCACGTCGTCCTGGCGAACTACCTGGTCGCCCGCGAACTCGTCGCCCTTTGCGCGCGTCACCGGGTCACCGGACTGACCTGCGTGCCACCCCTGTGGATCCAGCTCGTCGACCAGCAGTGGCCCGCGGAGGCGACCCGATCGTTGCGCTACTTCGCCAACACCGGCGGCAAGATGCCGGCCGCCACGCTGGGGCGCTTGCGACGCGTCTTCCCTTCGGCCGCACCCTTCCTCATGTACGGGCTCACCGAGGCCTTCCGCTCGACCTACCTCGACCCAGCCGAGGTGGACCGACGCCCCGACTCCATCGGCAAGGCCATCCCCAACGCCGAGATCCTCGTGCTGCGCCCGGACGGCACCGAGTGCGGGCCCGGCGAGGAGGGCGAGCTGGTCCACCGCGGACCTCTGGTCGCCCTCGGCTACTGGAACGACCCCGAGCGCACCGCGCAACGATTCCGTCCCCTGCCCGGCGCGGCCGACTGGCAGACGCCCGAGCTGGCCGTGTGGTCCGGTGACACGGTCGTCGCCGACGACGAGGGGTTCCTCTACTTCGTCGGCCGGAGCGACGAGATGATCAAGACCTCGGGCTACCGGGTGAGCCCCACCGAGATCGAGGAGGCGGCCTACCAGACAGGGTTGGTCCGAGACGCCGTCGCGCTCGGCGTGCCGGAGGAGGGACTCGGCCACCGGATCGTCCTCGCAGTCGCCGGGGACGGGGTCGACACGGCCGTCCTGCTCAAGGCGCTGCGCCGCGACCTGCCCCTCTTCATGGTCCCTGCCGAGGTCGTCGTGCGCGCGGAGCTGCCGCGCTCGCCGAACGGCAAGTTCGACCGCGTGGGGCTCGCGCGGGAGGTGGCCGGGATGTCGATGGACCGCACGGAGCGGGAGGGCGTGGCGTCGTGATCGCGGAGGAGCACGCCAGCGTCTTCATGCGCTCGGGGGACCGGTTGGAGGTCGGCGGGGTCGCCCTCGAGCGGCTGGCAGCGCGCGTCGGCTCGACGCCGTTCTTCGCCTACGACCGCGCAGCCATCTCCCGGCGTGTTGCCGAGGTCCGAGAGGCGCTGCCGGACGACCTCGACCTCGGCTACGCCGTCAAGGCGAACCCCATGCCGGCCGTGGTCCAGCACCTGGCCGGCCTGGTCGACACGCTCGACGTCGCCTCCGCCGGTGAGATGGCGGTCGCCTTGGACACCGGCACCTCGGCCGAGCGGATCACCTTCGCCGGACCGGGCAAGACGACCGACGAGTTGAGGCGCGCGGTCGCCGCGGGCGCACTCGTCGAGGTGGAGTCGGAGGGCGAGGCACGTCGGCTCGTCGACGCCGGGCGCGAGCTCGGACTCACGCCGCGTGCCGCAGTACGGGTCAACCCGGACTTCGCGGTGAAGGGGTCGGGCATGCGCATGGGTGGTGGCCCGCAGCAGTTCGGCGTGGACGCCGAAGCGGTCCCGGACCTGATGGACCTGATGGCCGGTCTGGAGCTGCCCCTCGAGGGGTTCCACGTCTTTGCAGGCTCGCAGAACCTGCACGCCCCGATCCTGGTCGAGGCGCAGAAGCGCACGGTGGACCTCGTGCTGGACCTGGCCAAGCGTTCGCCCGAGCCGATCCGCTACGTCAACCTCGGCGGCGGCTTCGGCATCCCCTACTTCGAGAAGGACGAGCCCCTCGACCTGGCCGCGGTCGGCGCGAACCTCGAACGTCTGTGCGCCGAGCGGCTACGCCCCGTCCTCGGCGACGTCCGGATCGGGGTGGAGCTGGGTCGCTACCTCGTGGGCGAGTCGGGCCTCTACGTCACGCGGGTCGTCGACCGGAAGGTGTCGCGAGGCACGACGTACGCCGTCGTTGACGGCGGCATGCACCACCAGCTCGCCGCCTCCGGGAACTTCGGGCAGGTGATCCGTCGCAACTACCCGCTCGCGGCCGACGTCGTGGGCCGGGACGCCGAGGAGGTGACGGTGGTGGGCTGCCTCTGCACGCCCCTGGACCTGCTCGGCGACCGGCTGCGGCTCCCGCGCGTGGAGGTGGGCGACCTGGTCGTCGTGTTCCAGGCCGGCGCCTACGGTCTCAGCGCCAGCCCGACGGCGTTCCTGGGTCACCCCGCGCCGACCGAGGTCCTCGTGTGAGTGCTCGAGCAGACAGACCCGATGACAGAACCAGCACCCCGTGGAGGAACCGTGCAGACCACCCAGCATGACGTCAGCGCCGTGATCGATGTGCTCGTCAGCACGCTAGGGATCGAGGACCAGGCCCAGAGCCTCGACGCCTCGACGCCCCTCTTCGGCGAGCTCCCCGAGCTCGACTCGCTCGGCGTGGTCGAGCTGGCCGCAGCGCTCGAGGAGCGATTCGACATCGAGGTCGCCGACGACGACGTCACCGGTGACGTCTTCCAGACGGTCGGGAGCCTGGCCGGGTTCGTCGCCCAGAAGCGGACCGAGCGATGACCGGGGCGAGCGCGGGACGGCGGCGATGACAGCCGCTGGAGGCGTCGCGGGCCGCCTCAGGCACACGCTGGTCGATGCCCCGGGGTCTGCCGGTGCCCGGATGCGCGCACGCCGGTGGCAGCTGGTCGAGCGGGCGTTCCCCGACCTCGCGACCATGTCGGTCCTCGACCTCGGCGGGACGGTCGAGTGGTGGCGACGTGCGCCCGTCCGTCCCAAGGACGTCACTGTGCTGAACCTCTTCGAGCCCGGCGAGTCGGACGAGCCGTCCGTCCACCCGGTCCGTGGCGACGCCTGCGCCGCTACGCAGGCCCTGGCAACGGCCGGTGCAGCGACGTCGTACGACGTGGTGTTCTCCAACTCCCTGCTCGAGCACGTCGGTGGTCATGCCCAGCGCGTGGCGCTGGCCCGGGAGATCCGGTCGTTGGCCCCGTGTCACTGGGTCCAGACGCCCTACCGCTACTTCCCCCTGGAACCGCACTGGCTCTTCCCGGGGCTGCAGTTCCTGCCGATGCCGGCACGGGCGCGCCTTGCTGCCGCATGGCCGCTGGCACACAGTCGCCCGGACTCGTTGGAGGACTCGATGGCGGAGGTGCAGTGGACCGAGCTGGTCGGCGTCGCCGAACTGCGCTCGTACTTCCCTGACTCAGCCGTTCACCACGAGCGCATCGGCGGACTGACGAAGTCGATCATCGCCATCGCCGGGAGCCGTTCGTTCCCGGCGGGCCGTGACTGAACGCGGCGAGCAGCGAGTTACCCAGATTGGGGGAACCCGAGCGGGTGACCTGCGCAGATGCCGCGGTCTCCCGGCCGGGACGGCGCGTGTGGCGCGGCAGACATTTTGTGCGTGACGGAGCCCGTGGCCATAGTGACCCGACTGGACACCCCCTACAGCCAGAGGTCGTACACGCATGCCCCCCACCCCCACGAGCGCCCCCCCGTACCCGCCCCCGATCGGCAGCGGCGCGGTCTGCTGGGTGTGTCGGCCGCAGCCCTGGTGGCCGCCTTCGGACTCGGTGCCGCCGCGCTGACGCCGCTGTCGGCAGCCCCCGCCGACGCTGTCGACACCACCCGTGCCCGCGCCGACGAGGTCGGGCTGTTCGCCGACACCGAGCCTCGCCGTGCCGTCACGAGCCGTGGCCGCCGCCCTGTCGAGGTGGGCCTTCAGTTCCGGTCCAGAGCGACCGGCGTCGTGACGGGCGCGCAGGTCTACAAGACCGCCCGGGGCAAGGGCGCGACGCCACGACGTGCCTCGCTGTGGAACGCTCGCGGCGAGCGGCTCGCCGCGGCTCGGCTCACCCCCCGTCGAGGTGCGGGCTGGGTGAGTGTCCGCTTCCCGACTGCCGTCGCGATCAAGGCCAACCGCACCTACACCGTCTCGGTGTTCGCACCGAAGGGCAGGACCGCCATCACGAAGGGCGGCCTCCGCAAGCCGAAGCAGCGCGGACCGCTCACCGCTGGCGGCAAGCTTGGCGGCGTCCACGCCTACAGCACCTCTTCCAGGTTCCCGCGCAGGGCCGCTCAGGACTCCAACCACTGGGTGGACGTCCTGTTCCGGCGGTCGGGTAACGCCCCGACCCCGATGCCCACCCCGACTGCCACCCCGACTGCCACCCCGACGACCAACGAGGGTGCCTTTCCCACGCAGGACACCACGGGCGTTCCCGCCGGTTGGTCCCCCACGCAGGTCGTGGACGGCGCCTACCGCATCACCACGCCCGGAGCGGTCGTCGAGGACCTCCGCGTCAGCGGCAGCATCGAGGTCGCGGCCCCGAACGTGACGATCCGCCGCGTGGAGGTCATCGGAGGATCGATCGACAACTTCGTCGGTCCGACGTGCCAAGGTGGACTGCTCGTCGAGGACACCACGATCCGGCGCGGGACCGGCACGACCCGCGCCACCGATCCGCCGGCACTGGGCGCGGGCGGCTACACCGCCAGGCGCGTCGAGATCGACGGGAAGCCCGAAGGCTTCCGCGTCGGCGGGCGTGCCTCAGGCTGCGGCCCCGTCGTGATCGAGAGCTCGTGGGCCCGCGTCGTGCGACCCGACGAGTGCGGCGACTGGCACGGGGACGGGATCCAGGGGTACGACGGCCCGGCGCTCACGGTTCGACAGACCAGCCTGATCCTCGACGAGACGGGCTGTGGCGGCACCGCGCCGTTCTTCTACCCGCACAGCCAGGGGAACACCAGCGTCGACATCGACGGACTCCTCGTCGACGGCGGAGGCTACGCGTTCCGGCTCGGGATGCCCGGATCGGTCCGCAACCTGGCGATCGTCGACAAGAGCTGGTATTACGGTCCGATCAACGTCAAGTGCTCGGCCGTGGGCGAGTGGCAGGCAGACGTCGTCACCGTTGCCGCCGACGGAGTGGCCACGCCGGTTCGCGCCGTGGGCTGCACGACGGAGGAGGGAAACTGATGCGGCGGTTACTGGCCATGACCTGCGGCCTGGTCCTGGGTGGTGCCCTGCTGTCGACCGCCTCCGCCGAGGCGATCGCGACGCGCGCGTCCGCGACGACCAGTGCTGACGTCGACGTGTCGAGCGGGCACCGGTCGGCGAAGCGCGCCGCGGCGTTCCCCACCGCACGCAACACGGGCGTTCCCCGCGGGTGGAGCCCGCGTCGCACCGTCAACGGTGACTACGTGGTGCGCCGAGCAGGTACCGTCGTGAAGGACCTGCGCATCAACGGCGACCTGGTCATCGCCGCCCCGAACGTGACGGTCGAACGCACCGACGTGGTGGGCGGCCAGATCAACAATTGGGCGGGCTCGGTGTGCCAGTCCGGGCTGAAGGTGCGTCGTACGACCATCCGCCGGGCTCCGGGGCAGACCACTTCCGGCGACGAGCCGACCTTCAACGCCGGGGGCTACCGGGCCTACCGCGTCCGCATCGACGGACTGCCCGAGGGGTTCAGGGTCGGTGGCAAGGACGAGTGCGGTCCGGTCGTCATCCAGCGCTCCTACGCGACCGTGGTGTCTCCAGATGTCTGCGGCGACTGGCACGGCGACGCGCTGCAGGGATACGACGGTGGCCACCTCACGCTGAGGACAAGCAGGCTGGAGCTCGTGGAGCGGGACTCGTGTGGTGGCACCGCGCCGTTCTTCTACCCCGCCGACCAGGGCAACACCCGCGTCGACATCGACGGGCTCCTCGTGGAAGGTGGCGGCTACTCGTTCCGCCTGGGCACGCCCGGCCGGGTCACGGGTCTCAAGGTGGTCCGTGGCGGGTACTTCTACGGCCCCATCGACGTCAAGTGCTCCGTTCTCGACGAGTGGCAGGCCGAGATCGTCCGGTTGGACAAGGCCGGCCAGCCCGTCACCCTGCGGCGCCAGCGCTGCAACACCGAAGGTGGGCAGTAGACCCCTGCGCACCGGCGGCCTAGCCCCAATTGGGTAAGGCCAGCGTCGTCGACCGCGGTGAGCGCCGAGGCTCGTTAACGTCCCCTGTGATGGGGGGTCCTACATGAAGCGGCACGACGTCACCGCGGTCGAACGCGTCCGGCAGACCCGGCGCTTGATCGAGCGTGAGGGAACCGCCGGCGTGGTGCGGCGCGTCCGTTCCCGCGGCGCCCAGCTCGTGGCCCCGTCTACGGGCACGCCCCTGCCCGTAGAGCAGGCGGACCTGGTGGGCGCCTCCCGGGTGCTTTCCAGCGGGCTCCCGCTTCCGGGGCCGGCCCACGTGACGCCGGGGGAGCCGCTCCGCGTCGCCTGGGTGGACGTCCCGCCCAGCAAGGGTTCGGGCGGGCAGACGACGATCTACCGGATGATCGAGCACCTCGAGCGCAACGGCGTCGAGTGCACGATGTATCTCATGGACCACCACGGGTGGGACCTGGAGACACACCGTCGCACGATTGTCACCTGGTGGCCCGGCGTGCGGGCCGAGGTCCGCGACCTGGCCGACGGCATCGAGGACGCCCACGTCGTGATGGCCACGTGCTGGGAGAGCGCCTACCCGGTCCTTGCCTCACCGGCCCTGGGGGCGCGCATGTACTTCGTCCAGGACTACGAGCCGATGTTCTACCCGGCGGGCTCGCTGGCAATGCTGGCCGAGGCGACCTACGACTTCGGCTTCCGCGCGATCACCGCTGGCAGGTGGCTCTCCGAGCGTCTGGCACGCGAGCACGGCATGATCGCCGACCACTTCGACTTCGGCTGCGACCTCACCCACTACCGGATCGACCAGTCGCCGGGCGCGGCGGCCAGACGGACCGGCGTCGCCTACTACTGCCGACCATCCACGCCTCGGCGTGCGCACGAGCTCGCGCTCGTGGCCCTGGGGGTCTTCGCAGAGCAGCACCCGGACGTCGACATCCATCTCTACGGGGAGGCCGTCCCCGACCCGGGCTTCGAGGCCACGCACCACGGACTGCTGACGCCTGCGGACCTCGGCGAGCTCTACAACACCTGCATCGCAGGACTGACGCTCTCGGCGACCAACGTCTCCCTCGTGCCGCACGAGATGCTGGCTGCCGGGTGCATCCCGGTCGTCAACGAGGGCGAGCACAGCCGTCTGGTGCTGGACAACGACCACGTGCGTTACGCCTCGCCCTTCGGCCTAGCCGCCGCCCTCGGTGACCTCGTGTCGGCCTCCGACCAGGAGCGGGCTTCGCGGGCGCAGGCCGCGGCGGCCAGCGTGACGTCGCGCAGCTGGGATGGCGCCGGGGACCAGGTGCTCGCAGCGATCCGCGGCAGCGTGGCGTCGTACGCACCCAGCATCAGCTGACCACCATCCCCACCCGGTTCGAGCGGCTGCCGCCCGGACGCGGCAGGTCGGCTGCTGCCCCCCGCTTGTCTGCGCAGGAGGACAGCCGACCTTCGCGCGTGTCCGTCAGTCGTTGCGCTTGCGGGACCGTGCCAGGTCGACCAGGGCCGGAGGCAGCCAGCGCTTCGCGATCTGGCGCGCGTTGCTGTTCCACTCCTCACCCGGCCGCTGCCGGAAGATGGTGGTGTGCTCGCTGTTCTGCTCGTGCTTGGGGCGGTCGCTGGTGTAGTAGTACAGGGCCATCGACCGGCGAGCGCGGTCGGACGGGCACGTCAGCGGGTCCGGGTGACCGTGGTTGGCCGTGTCGAGCGTGGCGAACACCAGCAGCCTGTTGAAGACGGGCAGCACCTTCTCCACGCACCGGGCCATGTCGTTGTCCCAGATCTGCAGGTGGCCGCCGTAGCTCTCCTCCCAGTCCTTGTTGAGATAGAGGATGGCGTTGAGCCGGCGCTCGAGGTCAAGGCGCGTGTGCCGGTTGAAGTCGGCGTGCACCTTGAGGAATCCTCCGGGCCTGATCTGGTGAAGGCCACCACCGAAGTAGTGCGGGTCTGGGATCAGCGCGTCGATGCCGGTGAGGCGCTCCATGAAGTCCACGAAGGGACCGGAGTTGAACTCTGCGAGCAGGTGCCGCGTCGCCGGTCCCATCTGCTCGGTGTCGGCGAGGGCGAGCTTCACCTCGCGCGAGTTGTCGTAGGTGTCCCAGTCGGGCTGCTCAGGAGCCGGGAACTCGCTCAGCACCCCTTCAAGGACGTCGGGCGGCAGGAAGTCGTCGAACACCACGTGCGGGAACGGGTCCGCCGCGAGGAACTCCTCACGGTGGGCGTCTGCCAGCGGAAAGAGTTGTTCGCGCCGGAAGGTGAAGGTCTGGTCGACAAGCATGGAACGTTTCCCCTCTCGAAGTTCAGGTCGACCGTCCCCCTGACATGATCAGCGGATCGACCTACGTCACGAGCCAGTCTTGTCGGCAGCGGTGGGGGCCAGCGCGCGGTCTCCGCCATTTCCCCCAATTGGTGGAGAGGCAGGCAGGTCGGTCAGCGCACGACCGTGGGCGACCACGCCTGCTCGATGAGCAGCTCGGGCTCGGCATCAGCATCCGCGTCGACCGACCATACGTCGGTCACGCCGGGCTGGTCGGCGCGGGGAAGCCCGTAGAGGATGGTGTCGTCGTCGAGCCACTCCACCTGGTCGTCGAGACCGCGCGGACCCCGCTCCAGCAACGTCCGCTCGCCGGTGGCCAGGTCCTGCACGGCGATCTGCCACACCACGGCTCGCCCCGGGTCCACGTCGACCTTGAAGGCAACCCGGGAGCCGTCCGGTGACAGGGCAGGGCACTCGGCGTCTGCGGACACCGACGTCAGGGTCCGTTCGGTGAGGTTGCCTTCCACCAGCCAGGTGCGGCCGCCGGTCGCTGCTGTCGCGTAGAAGGTCTCGTTGTCCGCGAACGTCACGCCCCAGATGTTGCGGTCGACCGGGTTGACCGCGCGGCCGTCGAGAACGAGGTCGAACTTCTCCAGGTTGCCCCAGCGGGTGCCGCCACCGAACTCGTGCACCTCCGTGGCGGTGGAGAAGCCGGTCGACATGTAGGAGTGGCCGCTCACGAACACGGTCGTGGCGACCAGCGTCCCGTCCGGGGACAGCCGGGTCCGGCTGGGCACGCCCGGAAGGGGGGTGGACGCGACCTCGTTCCAGTCCGCGTCGAGTTCCTGCACCTCGAAGGACGTCGCGACGCCGGGGTCGGTGATGAGGCAGGACACGCCTTCGGCCCTGGCCGCCACCCGGTCGCAGGCCGCGCCGGTGAACGCGCGGGCGCCGCCCGGGTCATCCAGCGGGACCACGGCGACGGTGCCGTACTCGTTGTCCAAACCGGTGTGGCGGAAGACGATCCTTGGTTCGTCGACCACGGACATCACGGGAGTCTGGGGGGCCTCGGGCTCTGCGCTCCGCTGGGCACGAACCTCGCGCCCCTCAGTGACCGCATAGACGCCGGCAGCGACGACCAGGGCGACCACGACCACGACGAACGCCAGGAGTCGTACGCGCGCGGTCACGACCGGCTCACGGCGTGACCACCGCATGATCGAGGCGGGCGATCCGCGTGGCCGCGAGGAGCACAGCCCCCGCAAGGAGAGCGGCCACGGTCATCATGGCGGCTCCTGGGCCCAGCAGGTACCACAGCATCCCGAAGCCTGCGGAAGCGAACATCCGGGTCAGCGCGACCACTGTCTGCGCAGCGGCGATGCCGCTGGTGCGTGCCTGCACGGGGACGAGCCTACCGGCGAGAGCGGCGACCACGCCGTCCGTCGCGGCGTAGAAGGTGCCGAGAAGGAGCAGCGTCCCGACGGTTGCTGCGGCCATCGACGTGGGCAGCACCGAGCACAGGTAGGCGCCGACCAGCGCAAGGTGGCCCATGACCAGGATCCGGGCCCGTCCGACACGGTCGGCCAGCCGGCCCACCGGCACGGCGAGCAGCAGGTAGGCGAGGTTGGTGCCGACGTAGAACAGCGGGAACCAGTAGACGTTGACGTCACCGTGGTCGAGGAGCGCGAGGTAGATGAAGCCGTCGCCCACCGTCAGCAGGCCGAGCAGGCCGCACACGGCGAGCAGTGGACGCAGCCGGCGGTCGGTCAGGTCGCGCCACCGGAACGGAGGGGGAGTCGGTCCGGTCTTCTCCGCCTCTTCTCGGCGGGTGCGTATGTCGGGCCCGAGGAGGCCGAGCAGGGCGACTCCCGCGAGGGCGAAGGCGAGCGAGACGACGAGGACCACGGAGTAGCCGCCCGGCACGAGCCACAGCAGAACAAAGGCGATCAGCGGCCCGAGCGCGGCCCCGATCGTGTCGAGCATCCGGTGCACCCCGAACGCACGACCGAGGTGCTCGGTGGGTGTCGACGAGCTGATCATCGCGTCGCGCGGAGCCGTACGGATGCCCTTGCCGATGCGGTCGGTGGTCACGACGGCCGCGATTCCGGCCGCACCCGAGGCGAACAGGAGGAACACCCGGGCCACCGCGGACAGCCCGTAACCGAGGAACGCCACCCACTTGGGTCGGTCGGTGGCGTCGGAGAGCCAACCGCCGCCGAGGCGGACCAGGGCACTGACGCCTTGGTAGAGACCGTCGATGAGGCCGTACGCCACTGGCGTGAGGCCGACGACCATCGTGAGGTAGAGCGGCAGGATGGCCGAGACGGACTCGGACGAGACGTCGGTGAGCAGCGACACGAGGCCGAGGACGATGACCACCCGGCCCACAGGAGAGCGGGTCGATCGGGGGGACGTGAGCTCGTCGTGGACCGGCCGGTCGCGCAGACTGATGTACATCTGTCAGTCGTCCTCCGCGCGCAGGCTCGCGTGGACGACGTACGTCGTGCGCGACCCGCGGGTCGAGACGGTGAGGGTGACGACGCTGCGTCCACGTCGGAAGGCTGCCGCCCACGAGCCGGGAGCGGCGACTGGCGCCGCCTGCTCGAGCAGCCCTCGTCGTGTCCACCTGGTCCGGTAGCCCAGCAGCACCGCGTCGGGTGACCGTGAGCTGGAGCCGGTCAGTCCCGCCTGTAGCCGGTGGCCGGACGGTGACACGCTGCTGGACTCCACAGCGGTGCCCGGCGTCGGCCGGAGCACGGCGGGGAAGCCCACGACCAGGCGGCCACGTGCGCTCGCCGGGCGAGGGAGGGGAGCGCTGACGAGGGGCGCGGTGCTGGCGGGCTCGAGCAGCTCGGACAGGCTGGCCACCTCCTCCTCGGGCACCTCGGGCATCTCGAGGCCCGCACCGGAGTCTGCACCGCCGCCGCCGCCGTCACCGTCGCCGTTGTCGCTCCCGTCGCTCCCGTCGTTGCCTCCGGCATCGCCCGCATCGCCGTCGTCGCCGACGGAAGACCCGCTCGGAGAGGCTCGGGGGTCGTCTGCCGGCGTGGCGCCGTCGTGGGAGGGGCTCGTCGTGGCTGTCGTATCTCCCGACGCCCGGGTGTTCGGGGTCTCGTCCGCCGGCCGGGGTGACACGCCGCTGCAGGCCGTGAGCACGGTGCCCGCCACGACGGACGCCGTCAACAGGCTGAGGGTGCGCCGCAGGAGGGTGCTGGTCGTCGTCATGGTTGAGCGCCCCCTGCAGCCGGGCTGCACGCGGTGCAGCGGATGGCGGGCGAGTCAGTACGCACCGCGGTGCCCCAGCACGGCCCGGACGGTGCGGACCAGGATGGAGAGGTCGAGGCCGAGCGACCAGTTGTCGACGTACCTGAGGTCGAGGCGCACGGACTCTTCCCAGCTCAGGTCCGACCGTCCGGACACCTGCCAGAGGCCGGTGACGCCGGGCTTGACGACGAGGCGCCGGTGGGGGTCCACGTCGTAGCGGGCCACCTCGCCGGGCAGGGCCGGTCGCGGTCCGACGAGGGACATGTCGCCGCGCACGACGTTCCACAGCTGGGGCAGCTCGTCGAGGGAGTACTTGCGGAGCACCCGACCGATCGGCGTGACCCGGGGGTCGAGCTGGATCTTGAAGAGCACGGCGTCCTTCTCGTTGCTCCCGTTGAGCGCGATGCGCTGCGCCTCGGCGTCCACGCCCATCGAGCGCAGCTTCAGCATCGTGAAGGGCACCCCGTCGCGTCCGATGCGCTGCTGCCGGAAGAGGGCGGCGCCCGGGGTCTCGAGGCGGATCGCCAGTGCGAGGGCGGCGAGCAGCGGCAGGGCGAGGACGATGGCGACCAGGGCGGCCCAGCGTTCCAGGACGTCCTTGAGGAGTCGCCGCGGACCGTCGAGGACGGGTCCGCTGACGTGCAGGACGTCGAGCCCCGCCCCGGACAGCACCCGGGTTCGTTGCGGCCCGACGTCCAGGAGCCCGGTGCCGACACACAGCTCAGCGCCGATGCCGGCCAACGCCCAGTGGAGGCGACGCATCTCGACCGGCGTGGGGCGTGCGCTCGGCAGGACCACCAGGGCGTCGGCTTGGTGCTCGTCCGCAGCCCGGACCGCGGACTCGAGGCCGTCGTAGGCTGGAAGCTCATTGCTGGTGTTCCGCGAGCCCGGGGTCAGACAGACCGCCACCACCTCGTGGATCCCGGCCGCGTCGAGCTCGGCCACCGCGGCGCGTACGTCGGAGTCCTCCCCGGCGAGCACCAGCCGCGGGCGCGAGCGGCGTACGTCGACGAGGTGGTGGACACCGCTCGCCACGGCGAAGGCGACCACCAGCTGCGCGAGCGGGACCAGGTCGATGGTGGTGAGGAAGGGCGAGGCGGCGAGGGCCAGGATCGACCCGCGCACCCCAGCTCCGAGGATGGCGCGCACGCGGCCGGCGCGGCTCTCGCCGAGCGCTCCGCGTCGGTAGTGGCCTGTCGCGAGCAGGAGCACCGGCCAGGCGAGGGCGGCTGCACCCGCCGCGCCGGTCGACAGCGCACCTGAGGTGGCCCAGCTGGCAGCCAGCCCGGCCGCCAGGAGCGCATCGACGCCCAGTGATCGCACGCTGACGTTGTGGCCACGGGTTCCCGCAGGGGAGACGGGCCGGCACGGTTCGACCGAAGCAGTGCGTGGCGGGTCTGCGTCGTCCCTGGGACCGCCCCGGGGAGGCAGGAGGTCGACAGGGTGGTGCGACGGGCGACCCGGTACCGACTCCCGGGGCCTGGGAACGGTCGTGACCGACTCGAGGCCGAGCCTGGCGGTCCCCAACGAGATCTGCGTCATCGCTTCCCAACCTCTTGCGAGGTGCCCCCCGGTGGTCACCCTGTGCTGACAGTGCTTGCGAGCCTAGGGAGATGGCACCTTCGGCTCATGCCGCAAATCAACGAAAGGCCTGCACGGGGCGATCTCGGGTGCGGCTGGGGACACGCGGGCGGCTGCGGACACGCGTGCGGCTACGGACACGGGGGAGTTACCCAGTACGTGGGATTGGCCCGACCCCGTCCGGGGCCCTACCCTCGAAGAGGTGCACCACGCTGGTTCGCGACGCTGATTCTCCCAGCAGATGGTCTGTGTGACCGAGTTGATGGCGAGTGGCCCCACACCTCGCCAGGGACGACGAAGCGCACCGGCGGCGGCGGTCGAGGCTCCCCCTCCTCGGCCGCCGCAGTACGTCACGAGGTCCGGACGAGGCCCCGGTGCCGCGCCGTCATGTCCCACGTGGGCGTGGTACGGACGGAGGGTCGGAGAAGAAGGTCTGGTGCCAGATCTCGAGGGACACGAGCGCCCAGATGCGCTCCTGCTCGTGCCCTCCGTGCTCGTGGCGATGCAGGAGCTCACGCAGCATCGTGGGGTCGAAGGTCGCCGCTACCCACGAGTCGGACGCGGTGAGGTGCTCCCGAATGTTGTCGCGATGGCCGGCGTACCACCATGACCCGGCGCCTCGCTCCGGCACCCGACGCTCGATGATCTCGTCTGGCAGCAGGGTGCGGGCGGCCTCCCGCAGGACCCAGGAGGGGCACCCCGCGCGCGACCTCGCCGACGTCGGCAAGCGGAACGCGAGGTCGACCAAACGGTGGTCGAGCAGGGGCAGGCGCACCTCCAGCGACGCCGCCGCAGACATCCGGTCGAGTCGTTGGAGGGCGTCGTCGGGAAAGGTGTGGCGCAGGCCGTGGCGCAGCCCGGGGTCGGCGTCGACGTCGTCGACGCCGACGACCGGTGCCGTTCGCCGCTCAGGAGTGGGCGCGTGGCCGAGGAGCCGTCGGCGCTCGGCCGCGGAGAAGGTGGCGCCGAGGCGGCGCTCGACGCGCTGGGCCAAGCTCGAGCGCACCGGTGAAGGCAGGCCGTTCAGCACGGACGAGCGCCTCGCGAGCCCTGCCAGTCGGTGTCGCGGCTGGCCGCCGAAGAGCTCGTCGGCTCCCTCCGCGCACAGGAGCGCCGAGACGTGCCGGCCCGCCGCTCGGGCGAGGACGTACGTGGCGAGGTCCGCCGCGTGGGAAAGGGGTGTGTCGCGGTGCCATGTGAGAGGGCCCCAGAGATCCTTCAGGTCGTCACGATGCAGTCGGACGACGTGGTGGCGGGTGCCGAGCAGACTGCTGAGTCGACCGGTTCGGGCCTGCTCGTCCGGGTCTTCGTCGCCGAACGCCACCGTGTAGGTGTGCACCGGCTCCTCGCCGCACAGCTGTTGGGCCTGGGCGGTGAGCAGGCTGCTGGCGAGCCCCCCGGTCAGGTTGACCCCGGTCGGGACGCCCGGGTCGAGCGCGGACCCGACCGCCACGCGTACGCCGTCGCGGACGGCCTCGATCGCGTCGTCCGCCTCCCATGTGCCGCCAGGGTCGGTCTCCGGCGCGGACCACCAGGCGACCTCCTCGAGGTGGCCGCCCGACATGATCGCAAGTCGGTGGGCCGGGCGCACCGTCTTGACGCCCTCGAAGAGGGTGTCGGGGGCCGGCACCACGCGGAAGGCCAGGTAGGCGTCGAGGCTGCGGTGGTCGACCTCCGGGGCGGCCCCGACCGTGAGCAGCGCCTTGACCTCCGAGGCGAACGCGATGCCGCCCGGGAGGTGCCGGTAGTGCAGCGGGAGCACACCGAGGCGGTCGCGCACCAGGTACGTGGTGTTGGCGCGCAGGTCGTGCGCGACGAGGCTGAACGCTCCCTGCAGCCGATCGACGAAGCTGATGCCCTCCACGGCGAGGCCGGCCGCCACCACCTCGCCCGGGTCGTCGGTGCGGAAGCGGTGGTTCAGGTGGGACCGCAGCCGGACGAGATGGTGGATGCGGCCGTCGAGCACCACCACCCAGCGCCCGTCGACCGAGTGCACCGGACCGGACAGCCCGACGCCGGGGCCGACCCACGCCTCGAAGCCGTCGGTCCCGCGGTGCTCCTGCGCCGCGGCCATCCGGTCGAGGACGTCGCGGGTGGGCCCGGAGGGGGAGAACGAGCGGACGCCGCTCAGCCCGCTCACGCGCCCTGCCTCCACCGGATCTGGTTGGCCATCCCGACCGCCGCCAGCTGCGACGACACCTCGAGCTTGTTGAGGATCGACTTCACCTGCGTGCGCACCGTCGCCTCGGAGACGACGCTGTCCTGGGAGATGGCGCGCACGGTGCGCCCCTCGATGAGCGCGCCGAGCACCTGGCGCTCGCGCGGGGTGAGCCGGTCTAGCCGCCGGCGGATGTCCTCGTCGGCACGGCTCTGCTGCGACCACGCGTCCAGGAGCGACTCCAGCTCCTCCCGCGTCACCACGGGCAGGCCCTGGTGCAGCCGGCGCACGGTCGAGAGGGCTTGCTGGAGCGCCCCGCTCTTGGTGAGCACCTTGCGCGCCCCCAGCCGCATGCACTCGCCCCATCGGCCGATGTCCTGCGACGCCGTGACCACGACGACGTTGACGTGCGCCCGGGCCAGGGGGGCCACGAGGTTGACGCCGTCGCCGAAGCGGCCGAGGTCGAGGTCGAGGATCACGGTGCGGGGGTTGGCGCGCAGCGCCATCGACCGCAAGGTCGCCATGGACCCACCCTCCTCGGGCAGCTCGAGGCGGCGTACGTCGTACTGCTCCAGCGACAGCGCGAGCTCGAGCGCCTCCGCGAAGAGCACGTGGTCGTCGAGGATCAGGACGCGGTGCTCAGCCCGAGATGCGCCAGGCGCCATGGAAGTCCTCCCGGGGGACGTGATTCTCGGGTGAGCGGCGTGCCGAGGGCAGTGAGATGACGAAAGCCGACCCCGGGCCCCGGGCCTCGGCGAGGCGCAGCGTGCCGCCGTCCTCGGCCATGAGGCGCTGGGCGACGTGCAGCCCGATCCCCTGGCCGGGGGAGTCCGTGCCGCGGTTGCCCCAGTCGAAGATCCGCTCGCGCTGGTCCTCGGGGATGCCGCGCCCGTTGTCCGAGACCGTGATGTCCACCGTCTCCTCGTCGCGACGCACCACCTCGACCAGGCTGGTGTCGCAGCCGCCGTGGGTGGCGGCGTTGTCCATGAGGATGTTGACCACCTCAGCGAGGGAGTCGTAGCGCGCCCGCACGGTGCCGCCGCTGGTGTGGAGCTCGACGTGGCGGCCCTTCAGCCGCTGGAGGTCCAGGATCAGGCGCAGCGTCTCGTCGAGGTCGAGGTCGGTGGTGGCGCCGTGCTCACCCGCGAGCAGGCGCTGCATGCGCAGGAGCTCGCGGTGCACCGACCCGCAGAGGTGGCGGCGCGCCTCGTCGGGGATGTCGGCGTTGTCGAGCAGCGCGGAACCGTTGACCAGGCCGGCCACCGTGCTGCGCAGCTCGTGCAGCCGCTCGCTCTGGTCGCGGCTGCTGGCCTGCACGGCGAGGTCGATCTCGGCCGCCATGCGAGCCTCGAGCTGGTCGCCGACACCCGCGTCGCGCTGGAGACCCGCATGGCGTCGCCAGGTCACCACGGCGGCGCAGATGGCGCCGATGATGAAGGCCACGCTGACGACGCCGTCGCCGAGCGACGACAGCGTCCGGACGACCGGCCAGACGTACCACTCGTGGGCGTCTCGTGTGCCGAGCCAGATGAGGACCGCGAACGAGGCCGCCGTGGCGACCTGCATCCCGACCCTGTGACGTACGTTCTCCCTGAACGGCCTGTGCATGGCCATCCCCCCTGTGCGTGAAGCGTTTCCCCGAGCTCCCTGTGGTGCATGTCCGACGGCTCTCCCGTGCTGCCGGACCAGGAACACCCGCTGAGCAGGTGCCCGGGATCAGTGAAACCACCTTCTCCCGGGGCGATCCAGCGAGTGTGTGGCGCGTACCTCAAATGGGGCAACGGCGGTCTGGTCCGCCTGGTTCAGGGCTCCTGCAGTCTTGGTCAAGTCCTGTCCCACTGTCCTCCCAGCAGGGCGCTAGCCCGCGACAAGAATTGAGGCAAGTCGTCGTGGCCCGCGGACCGTCGAGGCAGGCGCTCCACGTCCCCAATTCGGTGCACCTTGCGCCCGTGAACGCCCGTCACCCGCTCAGCACGGCAAGGGTTTGTCCCATCTCGGCCCGAGGAGGAGGGATGGACGGTCCACCGTCCGGCATCGGCACCGGCGCCGGAGCAGCACCTGCCCCTGACGACCGCGCGACCACGTGGATCGTCTCGCCGCACCTGCTGGTGGCGCAGGCGGTGGCCGCGGCCCTCACCTCCGCAGGCGCCGCAGTGGCCGTCCGGCCGTGGGAGACGGTGGCGCGCAATGCCTGGGAGGGTCGGGACACCGGCATCACGCGCTACATCGTGGCGATCTTCGAGGGCGAGGACAGCCTGACCGTCGTGGAGGAGATCAGTCGGCTGGTGGCGGTCGGTGACGTGCGCGTGGCGGTGGTGGCCCCCGGACAGACGGCGATCTGGTGGGGCGGCCTCCTCGAGGGAGGGGCCGTCGACGTGGTCACCGGGGCGACCTCGATCAGTCAGTTGCTCGAGGTCGTCGAGCGGCTCACCACGGGCGACCTGCTGATGGACCCCGCCCGGCGTCTGGCCCTGCGAGCGGCGTGGGTGCAGGCCCTTGACAGCCGTCGCGTGCTCATCGCGCTGATGCGGACGCTGTCGCCGCAGCAGATGCGGGTGCTCGAGCTGCTCGCCGCGGGTCAACGCGTCGTCGAGGTGGCGGCGCTCATGGACGTCAGCGTCGGCACCGTCCGCAGCCACGTGAAGGCGCTGCGGGCCAAGCTCGGGGCCAGGACGCAGCTCGAGGCGGTGGCGATGCTCCGCCAGGTCTACGACGCCGGGGGAACCGCCGACCTGGTGCCCCGCCCGCGCCGGGCCCCGCTGGCCCTGCAGGGGAGGCCACGGGTCACGGCACCGCATCGATAGGGTTCGCGCATGATCGATCCCACCACGCTCGACGACCACGCCTTCGCCGTCTGGGCGGCCGAGCGAGCCGGCGCCGTGCTGCTCGACGTACGCGCCGGAGCCGCCGCGGACGGTCTGGAGGGCAAGGCCCTCAAGGACGCCGGCGACGCCGCCGCGCAGGCTGAGCTCGACCGCCTCCTCACCGCGCACCGACCCGACGACGCGGTGCTGTCGGAGGAGGCGGCCGACGACAAGTCGCGGCTCACGGCCCCGCGGGTCTGGATCATCGACCCCCTCGACGGCACCCGAGAGTTCTCCGAGCCCCCGCGCGACGACTGGGCCGTCCACGTCGCGCTGTGGGCCGACGGCGACCTCGTCGCCGGCGCCGTCGCGCAGCCGGCGCTGGGGGAGACCTTCAGCACCGGGCGCCCCAGCGTGGTGCCGCCCCGCACCTCGCAGCGCCCGCGCATCGCGGTCTCGCGCAGCCGTCCGCCGGCCTTCGTGGAGGCGCTGGCCGCCGAGCTCGACGCCGAGCTGGTCCCGATGGGCAGCGCCGGGGTGAAGGTGATGAGCGTGGTGCGCGACGTCGCCGACGCCTACGTCCACGCCGGTGGTCAGTACCAGTGGGACAACGCCGCTCCCGTCGCGGTCGCCCGCGCCGCCGGCCTCCACTGCAGCCGCGTCGACGGCTCACCGTTGGTCTACAACGAGGACGACACCTCGCTGCCGGACCTCATCGTGTGCCGTCCCGAGCTGGCCGAGCAGATCGTCGACTTCGTCCGCCGCCACGGAACGGAGTAGGCACCCGGGCTCTCAGTGCACGAGCTTGAGGCCCACGATGCACGCCACGAGCCCGGTCAGCAGCAGCGCCTTCACGACCGAGAACGACTCGGTGCCGGTGACCATGGCGACCACCACCGTCAGCACCGCGCCGATCCCGACCCAGACGGCGTACGACGTGCCGACGGGCAGCGTCCGCATGGCGTAGCCCAGGCCGCCCATGCTGAGCACCAGCGCCACCAGGAAGGTGGCGGTCGGCACCGGACGGGTGAGGCCCTCGGAGCGACCGAGGGCGGTGGCCCACACCGCCTCCAGGACGCCTGAGAGCACGAGCACGAACCACGACATGACCATCTCCTCGACGGCCGTCTTGTCGCTCTCCGGGTACGGCTCCCTCGTCCGGTCGCCCACGTCGCGGGGCGAGCCGAGACTACCGTGGCGCCATGACCTCCTTCGTCGCCCACACCACCGTCGACTGCCACCGCGCCTACGAGCTCTCCGAGTGGTGGAAGCAGGTGCTGGGCTACGTCGACGTCGAGGGGGACCCGAACGAGCCCGGTCACGAGGAGTGCATGGTCGTGGACCCGGGGACCGGCCACGCGATCCTGTTCATCGAGGTGCCCGACGCCGAGCTGCCGGCCAAGAGGGTCCACTTCGACCTACGCCCGCGCACGGGCACCCGCGACGAGGAGGTCGAGCGGGTGCGCGCCCTCGGCGCGGTGCAGGTGGACGACCAGCGCGACGTGCACGGCCCGGGCGCCGGGTGGGTCGTCCTCACCGACCCGGAGGGCAACCAGTTCTGCGTGCTGCGCTCGCAGGGCGAGATCGACGCGGCAGCAACCGCGACGCCGTGACGGCTCAGAAGACGCTGGTCTCGTAGCCGAACGCGGCGCCGCGGAAGCGCTTGTCGCCGCGCACGCTGATGATCCAGTACCACGTGCCGCTGCGCCGGGGGAGCCGGAAGGAGTAGCGCCCGCGGCGGTCGGTGCGCACCACCCGGACGAGCTCGTAGCCCGCCTCCTGGTCGCGGCTGGCCCGGATCCGCACCGGCTTCCTCCGGTAGCGCGGCGTCACCCGGCCCTCGAGCTCGAAGCCGGCCGACGGGTGCGTGATGCGGCGCTTGACCGCGACGGTGAAGGGCGCGGACTCGCTCGGGGCGTAGCGGTCGCCCTTGGCGGTGTCGGTCTCGGTGCCACCGCCGTAGGCGACCTTGTAGGTGGTCGTCATCCGGGGAGCCACGTCGAGGAAGTCCTCGCCGGGCAAGGAGCTGGTGGCCACGGCGACCCAGTCCGTCGTGCCCGCACGGCGGGCGTAGAGGGTGGAGGTGCCGACCAGCGGCGAGGACCCGGTCGCGCTGTCGACCTGGAGGCCGACGTCGATCTGCTCGCCGAACTCGACGAGGTCCGCGCTCGGCTCGGCGGTCGTGGTGGTGGACCAGGTCTCGCGTGCCTCGGCGGGCGCGGCGACGGCCAGCGGGGTGGCGCCGAGCAGGCTGGCGGCGACGACGCCGGTGACGAGACGACTGGTGCGCATGGGGTGATCCTCTCCCGCGTCGGGAGAGAAGTCGACCGGGCACCCGGTCGTCGGTGACGACCCGGTGCCCGGTCGGCTCAGGAGTGGAGCAGCGACCCGCTGGTGGTCAGCGGATCGTGACGCGCGGGGCCGCGGAGCGGTAGCGGATGGTCGAGCCCTCGAACGTGGCGGTCGCGAACTCGGTGTTGCCCTTGACCAGGAAGCGCCAGTAGGTGCGCTTGCGGGTCGCGGGGAGCGTGGTCTGGAACTTGCTCTTCTTGTTGGTCTTGAGGGTGCGGAACTTCTTCCACTTCTTCCCGACCTTCTTCTGGATCAGGACCTTCTTCTTCTTGTAGTCCGGCGAGATCTTGCCCTTGACGAAGGTGCCGCGCGGGTTCTTGATCGTCATCTTGCGGGCGGTCGAGATCGAGAAGATCGGGGACTCGCTCGGCAGGTAGACGTCACCGGTGCCGTCGGTGCCACCGGGGTAGACGACCTTGTACTGGGCGTTCGCCACGGCGGTGAGGTTGGTGAAGTAGAGGTAGCTGACGCCCTCGTCGATCGACACGGCCTCCCACGCGGTGGAGCCGGCGCGCATCATGTAGAGCGTGGCGCTGCCGGGCGCGTAGGCGTTGTTGGGGTCGGTCGTGGTGACGGCGGCGTCGAAGAAGATCCGGTCGCCGTAGGTGTACTCGACCTGGGCCGAGCTGAGCGAGGTCGCGGTGACGACCGTGACGGCGGCCTGGGCCGGAGCCGAGATCGCGATGGGCGTGATGCCGAGCAGGCCGGCGGTGACCGTGCCGGCCACGAGACGAGTGATGCGCATGTCCCCGTTGTTTCCCTTCAAGGTGGACGTTCGATGTCGTCCGACGCTCGGGCGCCGGACGCTGTGGTGCCTGCTACCCCCGTGACGCGTGGGACAAACCCCTGATCGAGGCCGTCGTGACCGCCTCTTTCCCCGTGAGTCCCCCGCGAGCCCGTGTCGGGCAGCCCCCGTAGACTTTCACCCTCCCCCCACCCGCTCGATCGTGGGGGCTCTCACGCGCGCTCTCGAAGGGATCCCGGTGCCGTCCACGCCCCTGCTCGCCGTCGCCCGGCGGCTGGTCGCCGCCCCTACCCTGGGCGGTGCGCTGGCCGACGCCGCGGTGCAGCCCGCACTCGACCTCACCGGCCCCGCCGCCGTGCGCCCCTACGTCGTCCACGGCCTGGTCGAGCGCGGTCGGACGGTCCTCGCGGTCACCGCCACGTCGCGCGAGGCCGAGGACCTGGTCGAGGAGCTGGGTGACCTCGTCGACCCCGACACGGTGGCCTACTACCCGAGCTGGGAGACGCTCCCGCACGAGCGGCTGAGCCCGCGCAGCGACACCGTCGGGCGACGCCTCGCGGTGCTGCGCAGGCTGCGCCACCCCGGCACCGACGCTGCCAACGGTCCGCTGAAGGTCGTCGTCGCCCCGATCCGCAGCCTGCTCCAACCACAGGTCCCCGGCCTGGCCGACATCGAGCCGGTCGAGCTGGCCCCGGGCGAGGCCCGGGCCATGGAGGACGTGGTCCGCGGCCTGGCCGAGGCGGCGTACACCCGCGTCGACATGGTCGAGCGGCGCGGCGAGTTCGCGGTGCGCGGCGGCATCGTCGACGTCTTCCCGCCCACCGAGGAGCACCCGCTGCGCGTGGAGTTCTGGGGCGACGACGTCGAGGAGATCCGGGCCTTCTCCGTCGCCGACCAGCGCACCCTCGAGACGGTGCCGCGGCTCTGGGCGCCGCCGTGCCGTGAGCTGCTGCTCACCGATGACGTACGCCGTCGCGCCGCCGAGCTCGGCCGGGCGCACCCGCAGCTGCTCGAGCTCACCGACAAGATGGCCGCCGGCATCGCCGTCGAGGGCATGGAGTCCCTCGCCCCGGTCCTGGTCGAGGAGATGGAGCTCCTGGTCGACCTCATGCCGGCCGGCACCACCGTGCTGGTGCTCGACCCCGAGCGCGCCCGCAGCCGCGCGCACGACCTGGTCGCGACGAGCGAGGAGTTCCTCGGTGCGTCGTGGGCCGCTGCGGCCGGTGGCGGCACGGCCCCGATCGACCTCGGCGCCGCGTCCTACCGCGAGATCGCCGACGTGCGCCAGCACGCCCTTGCGCTGGGCCACGCGTGGTGGGCGGTGAGTCCCTTCGGCATTGAGGCCGAGGACGACGACGGCTCGCTCACGCTTCCGATCAACGGCGCCGAGGCCTACCGCGGCGACCTCGAGCAGGCGATCGCCGACATCCGCGGCTGGCTCGAGGAGTCGAGCGACGTCGTGGTGGTCCACGCCGGCCACGGTCCGGCGCAGCGCTTCGTCGAGCTGCTCGGCGAGCACGACATCGCCGCCCGGCTGGTGGAGGAGGGCGACACCGCGGGCCCCGGCGTCGTCACGGTGACCTGCGGCCACGTCGTGCACGGCCTCGTCGACGACGAGGCGCGCATCTCGGTGGTGACCGGCGACGACCTGTCGGGCCAGAAGACCTCGACGCGCGACATGCGTCGGATGCCGACGCGGCGCAAGAAGCAGATCGACCCACTCGAGCTCAAGGCCGGCGACTACGTCGTCCACGAGCAGCACGGCGTGGGCCGCTTCGTGGAGATGAAGCAGCGCGAGATCGGGGGCGCGGTGCGCGAGTACCTCGTCCTCGAGTACGGCCCCAGCAAGCGCGGCGGCCCCAACGACATGCTCTACGTCCCGGCCGACACCCTGGACCAGGTCACCCGCTACGTCGGCGGCGAGAACCCGAGCCTCGACCGCCTCGGCGGCGGCGACTGGACCAAGCGCAAGAACAAGGCGCGCCGCGCGGTCCGCGAGATCGCTGCCGAGCTGATCAAGCTCTACGCCGCCCGCCAGGCCACCAAGGGCCACGCCTACGGCCCCGACACCCCGTGGCAGCGCGAGCTCGAGGACGCGTTCCCCTTCACCGAGACCGTCGACCAGCTGACGACCGTCGACGAGGTCAAGGCCGACATGCGCCAGGTCGTCCCGATGGACCGGCTCGTCTGCGGCGACGTCGGCTACGGCAAGACCGAGATCGCGGTCCGCGCGGCCTTCAAGGCGGTGCAGGACGGCAAGCAGGTGGCGTTGCTGGTGCCGACGACGCTGCTCGTCACCCAGCACATGTCGACCTTCGCCGAGCGGATGTCGGGCTTCCCGGTCGTCATCAAGGGCCTCTCGCGGTTCCAGACCGACAAGGAGGCCAAGGAGGTCATCGCCGGTCTCGAGGACGGCTCGGTCGACATCGTCGTCGGCACCCACCGCCTGCTCAACCCCGACATCAAGATGAAGGACCTCGGCCTCATCATCGTCGACGAGGAGCAGCGCTTCGGTGTCGAGCACAAGGAGCAGATGAAGCGGATGCGCACGTCCGTCGACGTGCTGTCGATGAGCGCGACGCCGATCCCGCGCACCCTGGAGATGGCGGTCACCGGCATCCGGGAGATGTCCACCATCACCACGCCCCCGGAGGAGCGGCACCCGGTCCTGACCTATGTCGGTGCCTACGAGGACCGCCAGGTCGTCGCAGCCGTACGCCGTGAGCTGCTGCGCGAGGGCCAGGTCTTCTACATCCACAACCGGGTGCAGTCGATCGAGAAGGCCGCCGCACGGATCCGCGAGCTGGTGCCCGAGGCGCGCGTGGCCACCGCGCACGGCCAGATGGGCGAGCACGCCCTGGAGCAGGTCATGCTCGACTTCTGGGAGAAGCGCTTCGACGTGCTGGTCTGCACGACCATCGTCGAGAGCGGCCTCGACGTCTCCAACGCCAACACGATGATCATCGAGCGCTCCGACACCCTCGGTCTCTCCCAGCTCCACCAGCTGCGCGGTCGCGTCGGCCGCTCCCGCGAGCGCGCCTACGCCTACTTCCTCTATCCCTCGGAGAAGCCGCTCACCGAGACCGCCCACGAGCGCCTCGCGACCCTGGCCCAGCACTCCGACCTCGGCGGCGGCATGGCGATCGCCATGAAGGACCTCGAGATCCGCGGCGCCGGCAACCTGCTCGGCGGCGAGCAGTCCGGCCACATCGCCGACGTCGGCTTCGACCTCTACGTCCGCCTCGTGGGCGAGGCCGTCGCCGACTTCAAGGGCGGCGGCGAGGACGACCAGCTCCAGGAGGTGCGCATCGAGCTGCCGGTCGACGCCCACCTGCCCCACGACTACATCCCGAGCGAGCGCCTGCGCCTGGAGATCTACAAGCGCCTGGCGGAGGTGCGCACCGACGCCGACGTCGACGAGGTGCGCGCCGAGCTGGTCGACCGCTACGGCAACCCGCCCGAGGTGGTGGAGTCGCTGCTGGTCGTCGCCCGCTTCCGGGCGCGGTGCCGCCAGGTCGGCGTCAAGGAGGTCACGGTGGCCGGCAAGTACGTCCGGTTCGCGCCGGTCGACCTGCCCGAGTCCCGCGTCGTACGCCTCCAGCGGCTGCATCCGCGCAGCATCGTCAAGGCTCCGATCAGTACGATCCTGGTGCCGCGGCCGCAGACCAGCGGCTTCCCCGTGACCCCGGTGTCGGGTGTGGCCCTGCTTGAATGGGCCCGCGGCGTGATCGACGACGTGATCGACGTGCCGGCCCCGGCAAGCGCAACGACCAAGGAGTGACCCCGTGAGCAAGACCCGCCTGATGACGGCCGTGCCCACCTGGCTGGCCGTGGGCCTGTCCGGCGTGCTGCTGACCGGCTGCGGCAGCGCCTCCCCGGGGGTGGCGGTCAAGGTCGGAGACCGGGAGCTCACGGTCCGCGAGGTCGACGCGGCGGCGGCGGAGATGTGCACCGCGCTCGGCGAGCAGTTCGCCGCGCAGAACACCGTCCTGCCGATGAGCTTCGTGCGCCAGGGCACCGTCCAGCTGATGACGCTGCGCGCCCAGGCGATGGAGATCGCCGAGGAGTACGGCGTCGAGCCGGGCTCGGGCTACGCCAATGACCTGGCGCAGCGCAGCCGTACGGCCGCGACGATGCCGGAGGAGGCGCAGGACACCTACGTCGAGCTCACCTCGGCCAACGCGCTCGCGACCGACATCGTGAACCAGGTCGGCGAGATCGTCCTCGAGGACCGTGGTGTCACCGAGCCGACCACCGACGAGGTCACCCAGGCCGGGGTCGACGTGTTCAACCAGTGGCCGGACGCCAACGGCATCGAGATCGACCCGCGCTACGGCCTCGAGAGCGTCGACGGCGTGCTGACCCCGATCGACACCAACACCTCCGTCGCGGTCGGCGAGACGGCGAAGGCCGGCCTGTCGACCGAGCCCGACCCCGCCTTCGCGCGGACGCTGCCGCTGACCCACCGCTGCGGCTGAGCAGGCCGTCGTCGTGACGGAGCCCGCCGGGCAGGACTCGCCGCTGGAGGCCTTCGCCGACCAGATGCGCCTCCTGCGGCGCGAGTGCGCCTGGAAGCGCGAGCAGACCCACACCTCGCTCGTCCCTTTCGTCCGCGAGGAGGCCGAGGAGGTGGTCGAGGCCATCGAGTCCGGCGACCCCGCGGCGCTCTGCGACGAGCTCGGCGACCTGCTCCTGCAGGTGGTCATCCACGCGGTGATCGCCGAGGAGGCGGGCCACTTCACGCTCGACGACGTCGCCCGCGGTGTCATCGCCAAGATGGAGCGCCGCAACCCGCATGTCTTCGGCGACGCCGTAGCGGCCGACGCGGCCGAGGTGCTGACCCTCTGGAATGCGGCCAAGGCCGCCGAGAAAGCAGCTGCTGCCCAGCGAGACGGGGAGGCCGGGGAGGTTTGAGGCGCGGGCCGGAGCGGTAGGTGCCCCTGCATGAGTCGACTCGCCGCCGCCCGACGCCGTCCTGCCCTCGCCCTGGGGCTGCTCGCGCTCGTCGCGTCGGCGCTGGCCGGCGCGGCCACCGCCACGCCGGCCGAGGCACGGCCGGGGGAGCGGGCCGGGGCCGCGGCACCGGTGCGACCGCTGCTCTCCGGGGTGGCCACCACCGCCCGCGTGAGCGGCGAGCGGGCGGGGCTGTCGGGGCGACACCAGCTCGTCGAGCTCGACGCCGACGTGCTGCCGCGGGTGGCCGACGGGCAGCGCCTCGCGCTCCCGGGGACGTCGGGCAGCACCGTCGTACGCATCGGCGACGTCGAGACAGCGCCGGGCTTCACCGCCTGGAGCGGCCGGGTGCCCGGTGAGGACCTCGCCTCGTTCACGCTGGTCGAGGTCGACGGCACCTTCCGCGGCTCGCTCGTCTCGCCCGACGGCCTGTGGTCGCTCACCGGTGCGGGCGGCGACCGCTACTGGTGGACCGAGCTGCGGGACCGTGAGGGCCTCGACGGCGACGACTCCGCGGGCGTCGTCGCGTCTGCGCGTACGCGTACGGCCGAGGTCACTCCGCGCACCGCGGCCGGCGCCGGCGACCGCCGTGCGCGTCGGGTGAGGATCGGCGTGATGTTCGGCTACACCGCCGGCGCCAAGGCGGAGGCCGGGAGCAAGGAGGCGCTGAAGGCGGCGGCCGTCCTGGTGGTCGCGCAGACCAACGAGGCGCTGTCCAACTCCGGCGTCAGGGCCACCTTCCGCTACCGCGGCCTGGTCAAGGCGCGGGGCAAGGAGAGCGCCGACGCGGTCAAGGACGCCTTCCGCGTCGGTCGCCCGCGCGACGGCCACTTCGACAACCTCCAGCGGGTGCGTCGGAAGAAGGGCGGCGACATCGTCCACCTGCTCACGACCGGCCCGACCAGCGGCATCTGCGGGGGCGGGCTGATCCCGCTCACGCCGCGGCGGGCGACGCCGCTGGCCGGCGCCTCGGTGACCCGCGTGGGGTGCCTGCCCTACCTCGTGGCCACCCACGAGATCGGCCACAACCTTGGCGCCGACCACTTCTCCTACCCCGGCGTCACCCGTGCCTCGCGCGTCCCCTACGCCCGCGGCTTCGCCAACCCGGCCGGCAACTACATCTCGGTGATGGGCTACTACGACCCGTGCGTCGACGCGGGCAACTACTCCTGCGTGCGGATCCCGTGGTTCTCCAGCCCCACGAACACCTACGGCGGACAGCCGCTGGCCGACAACGACAGGACCGACAACACACGGGTGATCAAGCAGACCGCGCCGCGGGTGGCGCGCTACGTGCGCTGACCCGGACACCCCACGACGCCGGGCACCGACGTGGCTAGGCTGACGGCTGTCCCACGACGTCCCTCCTCAGGAGCTCTCCCATGTCGATCATCGCTGCAGTAGGCGCCCGCGAGATTCTCGATTCGCGCGGCAACCCCACCGTCGAGGTGGAGGTCCTCCTCGAGGACGGCGCGTTCGGTCGCGCGGCGGTGCCCAGCGGTGCCTCCACCGGCGCCTTCGAGGCCGTCGAGCTGCGCGACGGCGGCAAGCGCTACCTCGGCAAGGGCGTGCAGAAGGCCGTGGACGCCGTCGGTGACACCATCGCCGGGGCCGTCGTCGGCCTCGACGCCGACGACCAGCGCCTGCTCGACCAGGTCATGCTCGACCTCGACGGCACCGACAACAAGGCCAAGCTCGGCGCCAACGCGATCCTCGGTGTCTCCCTCGCCACCGCGAAGGCCGCGGCCGAGTCCGCCGGCCTCCCGCTCTTCCGCTACGTGGGCGGCCCCAACGCCCACCTGCTGCCGGTGCCGATGATGAACATCCTCAACGGCGGCTCGCACGCCGACTCCAACGTCGACGTCCAGGAGTTCATGATCGCGCCGATCGGCGCCCCGACCTTCCGCGAGGCGCTCCAGCAGGGTGCGGAGGTCTACCACGCGCTCAAGTCGGTGCTGAAGAAGAAAGGCCTGTCCACCGGCCTCGGCGACGAGGGCGGCTTCGCGCCCAACCTCGACAGCAACCGCGCCGCGCTCGACCTGATCGCTGAGGCGGTCAAGGCTGCCGGCTTCACGCTCGGCAAGGACATCGCGCTCGCGATGGACGTCGCGGCCAGCGAGTTCCACGACAAGGGCAAGTACACCTTCGAGGGAAAGAAGCTGAAGAGCGACGACATGGTCGCCTACTACACCGAGCTCGTCGCGGCCTACCCGATCGTCTCCATCGAGGACCCGCTCGACGAGGAGGACTGGGACGGCTGGAAGGCCATCACCGACAGCCTCGGCGCGCAGACCCAGATCGTCGGCGACGACCTGTTCGTCACCAACGTCCAGCGCCTCCAGCGCGGCATCGACGGCGGCCAGGCCAACGCGATGCTCGTCAAGGTCAACCAGATCGGCTCGCTCACCGAGACCCTCGACGCCGTCGAGCTCGCCCACCGTGCGGGCTTCCGCAACATGATGAGCCACCGCTCCGGCGAGACCGAGGACACCACCATCGCCGACCTCGCGGTCGCCACCAACTGCGGTCAGATCAAGACCGGCGCGCCGGCCCGCTCGGACCGCGTGGCGAAGTACAACCAGCTCCTCCGCATCGAGGACGAGCTCGGTGACGCAGCTCGCTACGCCGGTCGGGGTGCCTTCCCGCGATTCGGGGCCTGAGCAGGCAGACTGGGGCGCATGCCTTCCCAGCGCCGATCTCCGCGCAACGGGCCGGGCAGTGGACCGCGCAGCTCGCACCCCGGTGTCCGCGGCTCCCGGCCGCGGACGGGCGTGCGTACGCCTCAGGTCCGGTCCGACGCGCGCACCGACCCCGCGTCCACCCAGGTGCGACCCGTTGCGGGCACGCGTCGTCCCCGGTTCACCGGGCGTGCGGCGGTGCTCGTGCTGGTGCTGGCCGTGCTCACGGTGTCCTACGCCTCGTCGCTGCGCGCCTACCTCCAGCAGCGCTCCCACATCGGTGACCTGAAGGCGCAGATCGCCGAGCGCGAGGCCAGCATCGACCAGCTCGAGCGCGAGAAGCGTCGCTGGGACGACCCGGCGTACGTCAAGGCGCAGGCGCGGGCGCGCTTCGGCTACCTGATGCCCGGCGAGTCCGGCTTCGAGGTCATCGGCGCCGACGGCAGGCCGCTCGAGGCCCAGGCGAGCCTCAACGACCCCGACGAGGTGATCCGCACGGTGCCGAAGGCCTGGTGGACCGCCGCGTGGGAGTCGGTCGAGCTCGCCGGCAACCCACCCCCGCCGGACCAGGAGCCGGCCGACCTGATCGACGGGACCCGACAGTGACCCACAAGGACGTCCCCCCGCACGAGCCGGGCGTGGTCCACCGCGACAACCCCCGCATCGACGCCGCCGACGAGGCCGCCATCCAGGCGCAGCTCAAGCGTCGTCCCCGTGGCATCGACTCGGTCGGCCACCGCTGCCCCTGCGGCAATCCCGACGTCGTCACGACCGAGCCGCGGCTGCCCGACGGCACGCCGTTCCCGACGACCTTCTACCTCACCTGCCCGCGCGCGGCCTCGCGCATCGGCACGCTCGAGGGCACCCACGTGATGAAGGAGATGGAGGAGCGCCTCGGCGCCGACGAGGAGCTCGCAGCGGCCTACCGCGGGGCCCACGAGCGCTACCTCGAGCTCCGTGCCGAGGTCGGCGAGCGGGCCGGGCTCGACGTCCCGGAGATCGACGGCATCTCCGCCGGTGGCATGCCCGACCGGGTCAAGTGCCTGCACGTCCTGGCCGGCCAGTCGCTGGCCATGGGTCGTGGCGTGAACCCGCTGGGCGACGAGGTGCTCGACGCCCTCGGCGAGTGGTGGGCGTCGGGGCCCTGCGTGCAGCGCCCGGACTCATCCCCGCGCTGACCGGGCACTTCCTCGCGCTGCGAGGCGCTGACCGGGCACTTCCTTTCGTCCGGGCTTGCCCTCCATGGCAAGCAAGTGCCCGTTCGAGCCTTCTGTCCGCCACGAAGTGCCCGGTCGGCACAATGGGCGCATGAGCACCGTCGCGGCCATCGACTGCGGGACCAACTCGATCAAGGTCCTGGTGGGCGACGTGCGCGCCGACGGCACGCTCGACGTGGTGCTGCGCGACTCCCGCGTCGTACGCCTCGGCCAGGACGTCGACCGGACCGGGGTGCTGGCCGACGAGGCGCTCGAGCGAACGTTCGCCGCGGTCGACGAGTTCGGCGCGGTGATCCGCGAGCACGGCGTGGACCCC
Organism: Nocardioides sp. S5; assembly: GCF_017310035.1. Classification (NCBI taxonomy): domain Bacteria; kingdom Bacillati; phylum Actinomycetota; class Actinomycetes; order Propionibacteriales; family Nocardioidaceae; genus Nocardioides; species Nocardioides sp. S5. The sequence continues at coordinate 3,856,048 of NZ_CP022296.1, read as the reverse complement.
GCCCGGGTGCGCTTCTGCGCCACCTCCGCGAGCCGCGACGCGAGCAACGCCGACGTCTTCCGGGAGGGCGTACGCCGTCGCCTGGGTGTCGAGCCCGAGGTGCTGTCGGGCGACGAGGAGGCCGCGCTGGTCTTCGCCGGTGCCATCGCGGCACAGGACCCGCTGCCGGCCGAGCCGGTGCTCGTGGTCGACATCGGCGGTGGGTCGACCGAGCTGGTGCTGGGGGAGGGGAGCGCGCGGCAGGCCACCTCGATGGACATCGGGTCGGTCCGCCTCCACGAGCGCCACCTGCACGGCGATCCGCCCACCCGGGCCGAGGTCGCCGCGTGCGTCGCGGACATCGACCGCCACCTCGACGACTGCGGCGTCGACCTCGGCCGCACCCGCACCGCCATCGGCACCTCCGGGACCATCAAGACGATCGCCTGCGGGGTCCTCGCCCTGGGGTCCTACGACCGCGACGCCTTCGACGGCGCGGTGCTCTCCAACGACCACACGATGGCGCACGTCGACCGGCTGCTGGCGATGACGGTCGAGGAGCGGCGAGGCCTGCCCTTCATGCACCCCGGACGCGCCGACGTGATCGGGGCCGGCGCGCTGATCTGGAGCCGCATCCTGGCGCGGGTGCCGGTGCCGGAGCACCTGGTCTCCGAGGCCGACATCCTGCACGGCATGGCTGCCGCCATCGGCCGATGATGCTCCCGCACCCGCTGACGGGGGAGGAGTTCACCAGCCCCGTCGAGCCCGGCACCGGCTGGCCCGACGACCCGGCCGCGCCCCGCACGACGGTCGCGCGCGACGCCGACGACGTACGCCGTCTCGCGCGGACCGACGACCTGGCCGAGCTCGACGCCCGGGTGAGCGTCTGCGCGGCCTGCCCCCGGCTGGTGCAGTGGCGCGAGGACGTGGCGGTGGTGAAGCGGGCGTCGTTCGCCGACCAGCCCTACTGGGGTCGGCCGATCCCGGGTTGGGGCGATCCGGACCCGTCGTTGCTGATCGTCGGGCTCGCACCGGCCGCCAACGGCGGCAACCGCACCGGCCGCATCTTCACCGGCGACCCGAGCGCCGACTGGCTCTTCGCCAGCCTGCACCGCACCGGCTGGGCGAGCCGGCCCACCAGCGAGCACGCCGGCGACGGGCAGCGCCTCCTCGACGCACGGATGATCGCGACCGTTCGCTGCGCCCCACCCGAGAACAAGCCGACGGCGCTCGAGCGCGACACCTGCGCCCCGTGGATCGCCGCCGAGCTGGCGCTGCTGCCGAGCGTGCGGGCGGTGGTCGCGCTGGGCTCCTTCGGCTGGGACGGCGCCCTTCGCTCGCTGGTCGCAGCAGGAGCGCCTGCGCCGGAACGCCGCCCGAAGTTCGGCCACGGCGTCGAGGTCGCGCTGGGCGCCGTGACCCTCGTCGGCTGCTACCACCCGTCCCCGCACAACACCTACACCGGACGCCTCACCCGCGAGATGACGGACGAGGTCTTCGAGCGGGCGCGGGCGCTGACACAATGACGCCGTGACCCTCCACGCCATCACCGTCCTCGGCCACGACCGTCCCGGCATCATCGCCGAGACCACCGACAGGCTCGCCGGCCTCGGTCTCAACCTCGAGGACTCCACGATGACGCTGCTGCGCGGCCACTTCGCGATGACCCTCATCTGCGCCGGTGATGCCGGCGCCGAGGCCATCGAGTCGGCCCTCGCCCCGCTGGCCGCGGACGGCAGCCTCACGGTGACGGTGCGCGAGGTGCCGGCGGAGGAGACAGCGAGCGCCGACGGCACGTCGTGGATCCTGTCCGTCCACGGCGGCGACCGCCCTGGCATCGTGTCCGCGGTCGTCGCGGTGATCGCGGGCGTCGGCGGCAACATCACCGACCTCACCACGCGCCTGGCCGGCGACCTCTACCTCCTCGTCGCCGAGGTCGACCTGCCGGCGGACGCGGACGCCTCCGCCGTGGAGCGCGACCTCACCGAGGTCGCCGCGGACCTCGGCGTCGGCGTGACGTTGCGCGCCGCCGAGACCGACGAGCTCTGAGCCGCGCCGATGACCGCCAACCCCCGGGTCCGTGACTGGACCGAGGCCGAGCTCGACGTGCCCGGTGAGCTCCTCGAGGTCGTCCGGGCCCCCGCGCCGGTGCTGTCCACCGTCGGCGAGCGCGTCGACCCCACCGCCCCCGAGGTCGTCCGGCTCGCCGCCGACCTCGTCGCCACGATGCGGGTCTCGCCCGGCTGCGTCGGTCTGGCCGCACCGCAGGTCGGGGTGGGCGTGAAGGTCTTCTGCGTCGACGTCTCCGAGCACCCCAAGACCCGCGAGCACCACGGCACCTTCGTGCTCTGCAACGCCGAGGTCGTCTCCGGCAGCCGCAACGAGAAGGCCCGTGAGGGCTGCATGTCGGTCCCGGACTTCACCGGAGACGTCAAGCGCCCCAGCCGCATCGTCGTACGCGGCCAGCTGCCCGGCACCGGCGAGGAGGTCGAGCTCGAGGCGGAGGCCTTCGAGGCGCGCGCGCTCCAGCACGAGATCGACCACTGCGACGGCCTGCTCTTCCTCGACCGCGCTGCCGGGGCGCACGCGGTCTACGCTCGCAAGACCTACCTCTAGGGCGTCGCCCGGAGGCCAGCCCCGGTATCCCAACCGGTAGAGGAAGCGGTCTTAAAAACCGCACAGTCTGGGTTCGAACCCCAGCCGGGGCACAGGGTCGGTGGGCCCGACTAGGGTCGCCGGAATGGCCGCCACCCTGCAGGAGATCGCCTCCGACCTCGCGCCCACGGGCGTCCTCCGCGCCTCGATCAGCCTGGGCAACCCGGTGCTGGCGCAGGGCACCGCTGCCGACCCGTCGGGCGTCACGGTCGACCTCGCGCGCGAGATCGGCCGGCGCCTGGGCCTGCCGGTCGAGCTCTCCTGCTTCGACGCGGCTCGCCGCTCCTACGAGGCGATGGTGGCCGGCGACGCCGACATCTGCTTCCTGGCGATCGAGCCCGCGCGGGAGGCCGAGGTCGCGTTCACCCCCGCCTACGTTGTGATCGAAGGCGTGTTCGCGGTCCTCACGGACTCCCTCGTGCAGGCGCCGGCCGACGTCGACCGCCCGGGCGTGCGCATCGGCGTCAAGCGTGGCTCGGCGTACGACCTCTACCTCACCCGCACCCTCCGGCACGCCGAGATCGTGCGGGGCGAGTAGGGCTCGACGGTGTTCCTCGACAAGGGCCTGGACGTCGCGGCCGGCATCCGGCAGCCCCTCACCGCCACCGTCGCGTCCGGGCCCCCCGTCGACCTCCTCGACCAGCTCGAGGCCCTGGAGCGGATCAAGGCCGCAGCCGCGGCCGCCCACGTCCGCCACCTCGACCACGTCCAGCGTGACGCCGACGGTGGGCGCACCACTGCCGTCAACGGCCAGGGGCTCTGCGAGCGCTGCAACTACGTCAAGGAGAGCCCCGGCTGGACGTCCTGGGTGCCGACTCTTCCTCCCGGCGCCCGCCACGAGGTCCAGGGCGTCACCGAGCACCTCCGGATCACCAGGTCGACCTCGCCACCCCTCCCGGGTGGGCCTGCGGGAGCCCCCGACTACTCACCGGCCGAGCGCCAGCTCGCCAGCAGCTTCACCCTCGCGTCCTAGTGCGCGTTCGCCTCGCGAGAGGCGCGAGCCGGTCCGTGGTTCGACGACCGGAGAAGCGGCCGATACGTCATCATCGGGGCCATGAGCATGCGCACCCGCCGAGCGGTCACTGCGGGGTGCGCCCTTCTGGTCGTCGCCCTGGCGGGGTGCGGCACCGACACCTCCAACAGCCCCGCCGATGGAGGGGCCGATGGGAGGGCGGTCCCTGTCGTCCTTCCCGGCACTCCGGACAACGCGGTGCCGTCCGTCTTCGGGCACACCCGGGGGTCGGCCGGCCTCCTGCTCGCGGAGCAGGGGCTGGATGTGCGCTTCGGCGAGCAGGTCAGCTGTGCCCCGGCCGGTCGGCCAGTGGGGACCGAGCCCGCCGCCGGGACCGCGGTGTCTCCCGGGGATGCCGTCACGGTCCTGTTGTCCTACCAGGCTGCCACCACCGACTGCGCAGGTGACTTCCGGCAGCCGTGGCTGTTCGTCGACTTCGCCACGGGTCGGGGCCCGTCCCCGCGTTTCGCCGACGAGGTGAACCTCTTCGTGGACGGCGTGCGGACTGCGACGGTGTCCGGCGCGGACGCGGCCCGTGGCGGTTGGGGAGAGGGCTCCGCGTTGGACATCCTCCGTCGCGGCAGCGAGCAGGTGTTGCGCGTCGGGGACACCTACCGCATGCCCGAGCTGCAGGTGATCGCAGGGACTCCGCCCGACACCTGGTGCGGAGTCGCGCGGCCGCAGGAGCTCGCCGACCGCGAGGCGCTGACTCTCAGCGTGGCCTTCGCGGAGACCGCCACGAAGACGCGCTGTCCGGCCCGGGTGGCGTTGTACGACACCGCCGGGGCGATCGACGCCGTGGTCGCCTGGTCGGAGAGTGCGCGCGGCAGTCGGCCGGAGCCGGTCCCCGACGTGGTCGGCCTGTCCCTCGCGCAGGCGCGAGACGACGTCACTGCCGCTGGCTACCCCAGCCTGCTCGAGGAGCTCGAGACGTGTCATCCGCGCCGTGGGGTCGTGGAGCAGGCGCCGACCCAGCGGGCCGTGGACGAGGACGGTGATGACGACCCCAGCTGGTACGGGGCGGTCACCCTGGTCGTGGAGGTGCCGCACACGGTGCGCGACTGTGACCGCCTCGACGCGGCCGCGCACGGGTTCCTGCGCTTCGCACGCGGTGGACCCCCTCCGGCGTGGGCCCCGGAGGTCCAGCAGCTGCTCGGCCACGCCCTGTGGGACACGGTCGCCGCGAGCGCCGCCGACGATCCGGCCACGTGGGCCCTCTGCTCCACGGGCTCGCCGGAGGACTGTGCGGTCTCGCCCTTGCTCGTCGCCGCACGCGACGGTGAGGTCGAGACCGATGAGTTCAGCGACGTGACCCGATTCCCCGACGGTGAGACGTGCGAGCTCATCGACCTCGGTGGTCTGCCCAGCGGCCTTCTCGTCGAGCGACAGATCGTGTTGTACCCGGCCGAGCTGCAGTCCTGTGACGACGACTGGTCGATCTGGCTCTGGATCGACGAAGGGGGACGCATCACCACGGTCAACCTCCTCGTGCCCGAGGCCTGACCTGACGCGTGCTGCACACCTCAGCCGCGGCTGGCGCCCCGCGCAGCCCGGTTCGCCGTACGCGTCACCAGCACGGCGCCGAGCAGGACCGTGGCGTAGCCGAGGGCGAAGAGCCCGATCGTGACCGGGTGCGGTTGCTCGCCCTGGGGCAGCAGCGCCGAGGCCGCCAGCGCGACGGCGAACCCGACGACCACCCGCGCCGTCGCGCGGGCCGGCCCGGCCGCGGCGCGGTGGCCGGCAGCCCAGGCGAGGTCCGAGGCGCGCGTGGCCGACGTACGGATCCCGACCAGCCCGTTGCGCGGCAGATCACCTCGTCCACCGGCCCGCGCGACGAACCACATCGCCGCGGCCACCGTCACCAGCCCCCACGCACCGACCAGTGCCAGCACCATCGCCCCGTCCCCCTCAGTCCGTCGGCGTACCGCGCCCAGTCTCGCAGCAGGAGCGACCGACCTGAGAAGTTCCTGTGGTGGGAACAGCGGGCCCGTGGTGCACGTTTGACCTGGTGTCACCCCGGCTAGAGTGGTGTGACGCGACAGGTGCCGTCACCGCGACGGCGTCGGAGCCCCGGACACGCAGGGGCGGCCTCCAAGGAGAGACCATGAAGAGCAGCAATCCCATTTTCAACCGTTCCGAGGAGTTCAACCGCTCCTCGAACGCCTACGGCAACCAGACGTACGCCGGTGGGGGCGCCGCCTACCCCGGCTACGGCGAGACCTCGACCGACCCCGCCACCTGGGGCACCGGCACGCCCGGCCAGGTCGACCAGGGCCGGATGACGGTCGACTCCGTCGTGCAGAAGACCGCCATCTCGATCGCCCTGGTGTTCGCGACCGCGTTCGCCACGTGGTGGTTCATCGGCGACATGACCACGACGGACTCGCTCGGCAACACGATCGTCGACAACGACGCCTTCGCCCTCGCGTCCACGCTGTCCGTCATCGGTGCCGGTGGTGCGTTCATCCTGTCGCTGGTCAACTCGTTCAAGAAGGTCATCAGCCCGGCGCTGGTCATGGCGTTCGCGGCGGTCGAGGGTGTGGCCCTCGGCGCGATCAGCAAGTTCTTCGACGCCCAGTTCGGTGACGGCATCGTGACGCAGGCCGTGCTCGGCACGTTCGCGGCCTTCGCCGGCACGCTCGCGGCCTACAAGTTCTTCGACATCAAGGTCGGCCAGAAGTTCCGCACCTTCGTGATCGCCGGCATGTTCGGCATGGTGGGCCTCGGCCTGCTGTCGCTGGTGCTCAGCTTCTTCGGCATCAGCACCGGCCTCTTCGGCTTCGGTGCCCTCGGCCTGCTGATGGCCGTCGCCGGCCTCGTGCTCGGTGTCTTCATGCTGATCCTCGACTTCGACTTCGTCGAGAACGGCGTCGCCGCCGGTCTGCCGGAGCGCGAGTCGTGGCGTGCGGCCTTCGGCCTCACGGTCAGCCTGGTGTGGATCTACACCAACCTGCTCCGCATCCTCGCGATCATCCGCGGTGGCGACTGATCACTGATCGACCTGCCTGATCCGCCGGCCCGCCCGAGTCCTCTCGGGCGGGCCGGCGGCATTTCAGGAGGGGTCGGACCTCAGGCGTCCTGCTGGACGGCCTCGTCCTCGTGCTCGCCCGGGGACTCCGCGTCCGTGGACGGGCGGCGGCGGCGGTGGCGCAGCTCGACCCAGCGTCCGCGCAGGCCGCGCTGGTTGCCACCGACCTCGGTGCCGTCGACCTCGGTGCCGGGCGTACGCGCGGCGCGCACGGCCGCAGCCGCCACGGGGAGGATGCCCTCGCGACGCAGGGGCTCGGGCTGTGCCTCGTCCTCGGGGAGCAGGTCGAGGGCCGCGAGGCAGGAGGGGACCAGCACGGCCGCGAGCTGCTCGTAGCCGTCGGCCGAGGGGTGGAAGCGGTCCGGGCCGAACAGCACGGCGGGCGCGGCCTCGAACTCCGGGCCGAGGACGTCGCCGAGGGAGACCGTGCGACCGCCGTTCTCCACCACGGTGATCGTCTGGGCGGCCGCCAGCCGGCGCGACCACTCGCGGGCCACCTGCTTGAGCGGCGGTGGGATCGGCCGGATGGTGCCGAGGTCGGGGCAGGTGCCGACCACGACGTGGATGCCCTCCTCACGCAGGCGGCGTACGCCCTCGGCGAGGTGGCGCACGGACGCGGAGGGCAGCACGGTGTGGGTGACGTCGTTGGCCCCGATGAGCACGACGGCGAGGTCGGGGTGGGTCGCGATCGCGGTGTCGACCTGGTCGGCGAGCGCACTCGACATGGCACCGACGACGGCGAACGAGCGCAGGTGGACCCGTCGGTGGGCCTGGGCGGCGATGCCGCTGGCCAGGTGGGCGCCCGGGGTCTCCTCGACCCGCTCGACGCCGTAGCCGGCCGCGCTGGAGTCGCCGAGCAGGGCGATCCGGATGGCCGGGCCGGGGCGTCCGCGGCCGTACCAGCCGGTCGCGTCGGGCGGCGGGCCGTCGCCGATCACGCCGATCACCTTGCGCGCGAACCTCGCCTCGGCGACCAGGACGCCGTAGAGCCCGGCCCCGAGCACGGACAGTCCGCCCCCGCCCAGGGCGGCGGCCGACGCCAGCTTGCGTGCTGCTCCAGTTGCCCCCACGCCCACGATGCTACGCAAGCGGCGTTGCGCGCTCCGGATCGGTGGATGGGTAGCCTGAGCAGGTGCAGTACGCGAACTCCGTCCTCGACCTCATCGGCAACACCCCGCTGGTCCGGCTCAGCCGCACCCTCGACCTCGCAGAGGGGGGTGACGCGACCGCCGTGGGAGGCCCGCTGGTGCTCGCCAAGGTCGAGTACCTCAACCCCGGCGGGTCGGTGAAGGACCGCATCGCGACGCGGATGATCGAGGCGGCCGAGGCCTCGGGCGCGCTCCAGCCCGGCGGCACGATCGTCGAGCCCACCTCCGGCAACACCGGTGTCGGCCTGGCGATGGTGGCGCAGCAGAAGGGCTACAAGTGCGTCTTCGTCTGCCCCGACAAGGTCAGCGTCGACAAGCGCAACGTCCTCAAGGCCTACGGCGCCGAGGTCGTGGTCTGCCCGACCGCCGTCGCGCCGGAGCACCCGGACTCCTACTACAACGTCAGCGACCGGCTCGCCTCTGCGCCCGGAGCCTGGAAGCCCGACCAGTACTCCAACCCGCACAACCCGCGCTCGCACTACGAGACCACCGGCCCGGAGATCTGGGAGCAGACCGAGGGGCGCATCACCCACTTCGTGTGCGGGATGGGCACCGGCGGCACGATCAGCGGCGTCGGTCGCTACCTCAAGGAGAAGAACCCCGACATCCAGGTGATCGGCGCCGACCCGGCTGGCTCGGTCTACTCCGGTGGCACCGGTCGCCCCTACCTCGTCGAGGGCGTGGGCGAGGACTTCTGGCCCGACACCTACGACCGTGGGGTCGCGGACCGCGTCATCGAGGTCTCCGACGCCGACTCCTTCGCGTTCACCCGCCGCCTGGCCCGTGAGGAGGCGCTGCTCGTGGGTGGCTCGTGCGGCATGGCCGCCTGGGCCGCGCGCCAGGTGGCGCAGGAGCTCGCCGGCACCCCGGAGGGCGAGTCCGCGGTCATCGTGGTGCTGCTGCCCGACTCGGGCCGCGGCTACCTCACCAAGATCTTCAACGACGAGTGGCTCGCGCAGTACGGCTTCGCCACCGGCGCCGGCGGCGACTCGCGCACCGTCGGCGAGGTGCTGCGCGGCAAGTCCGGCCAGCTGCCCGACCTGGTGCACACGCACCCCGGCGAGACCATCGCCGAGGCGGTCCACATCCTGCAGGAGTACGGCGTCTCGCAGATGCCCGTCGTGCGCGCCGAGCCGCCGATCGTGGCCGCCGAGGTCGCCGGGTCGGTGTCCGAGCGGACGTTGCTCGACGCGCTGTTCACCGGCACCGCCAAGATGACCGACCAGGTGGAGGACCACATGTCCGCGCCCCTGCCGACCGTCGGCTCGACCGAGTCGGCCGCCGACGCCGTCTCCCTGCTGGAGAAGGCCGACGCCGTCCTGGTCCACGAGGACGGCAAGCCCATCGGGGTGCTCACCCGCCAGGACCTCCTCACCTTCGTGGCGGCGTCGTGACGCGCCTGACGCGGGCGCTGCTCGCCCTCACCTGCCTCGGCGCCCTCGCGGCGTGCGGCGACGACGTGAACACCAGCACCGACCCGGTCGAGGTCGAGGTCGGCGAGGCCTTCGAGTGGAACGGCTTCACCGTCGACGACGGCTGGGAGATCAACGGCATTGACCGCGCGGTCAACATGGAGGAGGTGACCACCCCCGAGGTCAAGGGCACGATCACCAACACCCTCGAGGAGGAGCGGACGGCCATCTTCGAGATGGTGTTCTCCGCCGACGGGGAGCCCGTCGCGACGCTGAGCTGCTCGGCCGCGAGCATGGTCACCGACCAGTCCCAGCAGTTCCTGTGCCCGGGCCTGGGCGCCGTCATGCCGGAGGAGTACGACGCCGTGGTCGTCCAGGAGCTCGTGCGCTGACGTGGGGGACCTCTCGGGCGAGGTCATCAGCTTCCTGGTCCTCGCGGCCCTGGTGGCTGGCTTCGTCGACGCCGTGGTCGGCGGCGGCGGACTGGTCCAGCTCCCCGCCCTGCTCGTCGGCCTGCCGGGGGCCTCGGTCGTGCAGATCGCGGCCACCAACAAGCTGGCGTCCTTCTGCGGCACGTCGATCAGCGCGGCGACGTACGTCCGGCGCATCCGCCCCGACCCGCGGACGTTCCTGCCGCTGATGGGTGCGGCCTTCGCCGGCTCGGCGGGCGGGGCGCTGGTGGCCTCGCTGCTGCCGCGCAGCGCCTTCGACCCGATCATCCTGGCCGTGCTGGTGCTCGTCGGCGGCTACGTCTGGTTCCGCCCCAGCGTCGGCGAGCTCACCAGCCTGCGCTTCGCCGGCGGCCAGCACCTGACCGTCGTCGTGCTCACCGGCCTGACGATCGGCTTCTACGACGGCGCCATCGGGCCCGGCACCGGCTCGTTCCTCGTCTTCGCCCTCGTCGGCCTGCTCGGTTACAACTTCCTCGAGGCCTCGGCCAAGGCCAAGCTCGCCAACTGGGCGACCAACCTGGCCGCGCTGGTCGTCTTCGTCCCGCAGGGCGCAGTCATCTGGGAGCTGGCCCTGCCGATGGCGGCGGCCAACATCACCGGCGGCTACCTCGGAGCGAGGCTGGCGATGGCGCGCGGCGCGAAGTTCGTCCGCGCGTTCTTCCTCGTCGTCGTCGCCGGCTTCGTGGTGCGGCTCGGCGGGCAGCTGCTCGGCTGGTGGTGACCGGGCGCCGCTCACCCAGGCGGTAGCCTCCCCTCGTGGGAGCCGTGGGGTCAGTCGACGCGTTCCAGCGCCGCCACCCTGTCCTCGGCTTCCCCCTCGCGGTGGTCTACAAGTACTTCGACGACCAGGGTCCCTACCTCGCGGCGGCGCTGACCTACTACGCCTTCATCGCGATCTTCCCGCTGATGCTGCTCGGCACGTCGATCCTCGGCATCATCCTGCGCGGCGAGCCCAACTGGCAGGAGTCCATCCTCGACTCCGCGCTCGCCCAGTTCCCGATCATCGGCGACGAGCTCGGTCGCCCCGAGGGACTCCAGGGTTCGTTCGCCGGTGTCGCGGTCGGTGGGCTTGCCGCCCTCTACGGCGCGCTGGGGCTCGGCCAGGCGCTGCAGAACACCCAGCACGTGGCCTGGTCCGTCCCGCGCAACAGCCGTCCCAACCCGTTCTACGCCCGGGTCAAGACGCTGTTGCTGCTCCTGACCGCCGGCCTGTCGCTGCTCGCCGTCACGATCGTCTCCACCATCGCCAGCACCACCGACGTGTTCACCGAGGTCATCGGCGGCGGCCTCAAGGCCCTGCTCCCGGTGCTGACGGTGCTGGTCGTCGGCACCGGGCTCAGCTACCTGTTCCGCTTCGCCGCGACCGGCCAGCACTCGTTCTGGCGTGCCGCGCCCGGCGGCTTCACCCTCGCGGTGCTGTGGCAGCTGCTCCAGCTCGGCGGCGCCGCCTACGTCGACCGCGTCCTGGTCAACACCTCGTCGATGACCAGCACCTTCGGACTGGTCCTCGGCCTCATCGGCTTCCTCTGGATCGGGGCGGTGATGGCGGTGCTCGCGACCGAGATCAACGTGGTGCTCGCGCGGCGGCTGTGGCCCCGGGCCCTGCTCACGCCCTTCACCGACAACGTGCAGCTCACCGACGCCGACCGCGAGGCGTACGCCCTCTATGCCCGCATGCAGCGCCACAAGGGCTTCGAGAAGGTGGTCGTGCGCTGGGAGCCGGGGCCGTCCGAGCGGGAGCCGGACGAGCGGTCCGACAAGCCGGCGTGACGACCTACGTCACCGTCGCCCGCGACGCGACCGGCGAGGTGGAGGACCGCGGCTCGCGCTTCCTGTGCACGCTGCGCCGCGTCGCCGAGGAGGACGAGGCCCGTGCGCTCGTGGCGTCGCTGCGTCGCGAGCACTGGGACGCCCGCCACCACTGCTCGGCCTTCGTGCTCGGTCCGGGCGGCGCGGTCCAGCGCTCCTCCGACGACGGTGAGCCCGCCGGCACGGCCGGTGCGCCGATGCTCGACGTGCTCCGCGGTGCCGGGGTCAGTGACGTCGCGGCCGTGGTCACCCGGTGGTTCGGCGGGACGCTGCTCGGCGCCGGAGGACTGGTGCGGGCCTACGGGGACGCCGTACGCGCTGCGCTGGCCGAGGCGGGCACGCTGCGACGTGCGCTGTTCACCGAGCTCGCGCTCGACCTCGACCACGCCGACGCCGGGCGGGTGGAGGGCGAGCTGAGGTCGCGGGGCGTGACGGTGCTCGAGACGGCGTACGACGCCCGGGTCCGGCTGCTGCTCGCCGCGCCCGCCGACGAGGTGGTCCGCGTGGTGGAGATGGTCGCCGCCGCCACCGGCGGCGCGTCGGTGCCCGAGCCCGTGGGCGAGCGCTGGGTGGACCTGGACGCAGGCGCTAGCTGACCTCGCCGTCGACGTAGACCCACCGGCCGGCGCGCTGCTCGAACCGGCTCACCTCGTGCATCGAGCCGCCGTCGAAGGACGCGACGAACTCCACCGTGTCGCCCTCGGCGGCGAGGACCCGGAGCCCGGTCCACCTCGTCGCGGGATCGGGCGTGACGTCGTCGGGGCGGGTGCGCGGGTGCCAGGTCCGGAAGAGGTGGTCGGCGTCGTTGCAGATGTTGGCGGTGTAGCGCGAGCGCATCAGCTGCTCGGGAGAGCTCGCCTGCGAGGTGTTGGCCAGCAGCGGTCCGCAGCAGGCGTCGTACGCCTCGCCGGTGCCGCACGGACAGGGGGTGGTCAGCACGGAGGCGAGCCTATCCTCGCCGCCGACGAGCCGGCGGCCCTGCGACCCGGCCTGCAATCCGATGGCCGTGCCGGCCGCACGCGGATACCGTGCGGCGCATGACGATCGAGCGGCCCGACCCGCCCCACAGCGCCGACGAGGTCGGGATGCTGCGCGGCTTCCTCGACCACTACCGCGCGACGATCCGGCTCCAGGCAGCGGGCCTGGACGACGCGCAGCTCGACCAGCGGCTCGCGCCGAGCGACCTGACGCTCGGCGGGATGCTCAAGCACCTCGCCTTCGTCGAGGACTACTGGTTCTCCTACAACCTCGCCGGCCACGAGCCGTCCCCGCCGTGGGACACCGCACCCTGGGACGACGACCCGGACTGGGACTGGCACAGCGCGTCGGGTGAGGCCCACGCCGAGCTGGACGCGCTGCTCGCCGCCGCGATCGTGCACTCGGACGCGTGCCTCGACGCGGTGCTGGCCGAGGACCCGGACCTGGGCCGTCCGGTCGCACGACCGCGCGACCCGGCCAGGGGCCCGACCGTCACCGTGCGGTGGGTCCTGGTGCACATGCTCGAGGAGTACGCCCGCCACGCCGGCCACGCGGACCTGGTCCGCCAGTCGATCGACGGCGCGACGGACGTCTGAGGCCTCAGGTCTGCCGTGCCGATGTCCCCATGGCGGCGCGACCTTCTGGTGGAATGTCCCCCATGCCCGAAACGATCCGCGTCTACCTCCTCGACGACCACGACGTCGTACGACAGGGGCTCAGGTTCCTGCTCGAGCAGCAGGACGACATCGAGGTGGTCGGTGAGTCCGCCAGCGCCACCGAGGCCACGGCGCGGATCCCCGCGCTCCGACCCCACGTGGCGGTCCTCGACGCCCGCCTGCCCGACGGCTCCGGCATCGAGGTGTGCCGCGCGGTGCGGGCCGTGGACCCGACGATCAACGCCCTCATCCTCACCTCGTACGACGACGACGAGGCGCTCTTCGCCGCGATCATGGCCGGCGCCTCGGGCTACGTCCTCAAGGAGATCCGCAGCTCCGACCTGGTCACCGCGGTGCGCCACGTGGCGTCGGGCAGGTCGCTCATCGACCCCGCGATGACCGCGACCGTCCTCGAGCGGATCCGCAGCGGCCCCAGCACCCCCGACGAGCTGGCATCGCTGACCGACCAGGAGCGGATCCTGCTCGGCCACATCGCCGAGGGCTTGACCAACCGGCAGATCGCCGAGCAGATGTTCCTCGCCGAGAAGACGGTCAAGAACTACGTCTCCAGCATCCTGGCCAAGCTCGGCCTCGAGCGGCGCACCCAGGCAGCGGTGCTGGCCTCCAAGCTGCTGGGGGACCAAGGTCCCTCCGGACGGTGACCGGAGACCCTGCTGCGCGCCTGCGCCCCACGCGACTCTGGTGGTGACCCAGAAAACACACCACAGAAGGAGGGGATGACGATGAGCGTCATCCACCGTCGCAGCGACGAGACAGATGCAGTTCAGGTTCCGGCCCACCACGACCAGAACCCCTGGTTCGACCGGGCCCTGGCCACCCTGCGGATCGCCTTCGGGATCACCTTCCTGTGGGCCTTCCTCGACAAGACCTTCGCGCTGGGCTTCCACACCGGCTACGACCAGGAGGGCAACCTCGACCGGTTCGGGGACGCGGCCTGGATCAACGGCGGCAGCCCCACCGAGGGATTCCTCAGCTTCGCGATCCCGGAGAACAACCCCTTCAAGGGCTTCTTCAACGGCCTCGCCGGCAGCGCCGTGGTCGACTGGCTGTTCATGCTCGGCCTGCTCGGCATCGGTGTCACCCTCCTCCTCGGGGTGGGCATGCGGATCGGCACCGCGGCAGGCGCGCTGATGTACGCGTTCATGTACGCCGCCGCGCTCCCGCTGGAGAACAACCCGGTCGTCGACGACCACCTCGTCGGCATCATCGTGATGGCGGTGCTCGCGCTCGGCGCGGCCGGCACCACGTGGGGGCTGGGTCACTGGTGGAACCGCACCGAGGTGGTCGAGAACCACCCCGTCCTGCGGTGACAGCAGGCCCCCAGGGGCCCGGTGCCTCCCCGGCGCCGGGCCCTTCGGCATGTCCAGGTCCAGCTCAGACCTGTGCCTTCATCAGCCCAGCGGGACGTGCCAGACCAGGACGGTCCCGCGCTCGCCCAGCCGTGAGATCTCCAGCGTGCCGCCGAGGTCGGCGGCGCGCCGGCGCGCGTTGCGCAGCCCGCTCTCGGTGACGTCCTCGGGCAGGCCGACGCCATCGTCGGCGACCCGCAGCTCGAGCTGCTCGGAGGTCACCGAGACGTCCACCTGGGCGCTGTCGGCCAGCGCGTGACGGGCCACGTTGGAGATCGCCTCGCGCAGCACCGCGAGCAGCTGGGTGCCGATGGCAGGCGGCACGACGGTGTCGACGGGACCGGACGTGCGCACGACCGGCGCGAAGCCCAGCACCGGGACGTACTCCTTGACCAGGCGGCGCACGGACGCGCGCAGCGAGTCGCCGCGGCGGTCCTGGAGCTCGAAGATCGTGCCGCGGATCGCCTTGATCGTGTCGTCCAGCTCGGCCACGGAGCTGTCCAGCCGCTCGGTGACGGCGCCGTCGCCCGCCATCGCGGCGACGCCCTGGAGCTGGAGCCCGGTCGCGAACAGCCGCTGGATGACGACGTCGTGCAGGTCGCGGGCGATCCGCTCCCGGTCGGAGATGAGCGCCAGCTCCTGGCGGTCGGCCAGCGCCTGGGTGCGGTCGAGGGAGAGCGCGACCTGGTCGGCGAAGCCGGCGAAGAGGTCGCGGTCCTGCACGTCGAGCAGCCCGGCACCGGGCTGCGCCACCGCGACCAGTGCGGTCACCGGCGCGAGGTGGGAGCGCAGCGGCACCACCACCACGGGCACCCCGTCGACGGTGCTGGTGTGCACCGGACCGCCGGCGTCCGGCGCCGCGACGACCCGGGCACGGGCGAGGAGCTCCTCGACCCGGTCGGTGTCGGCGTCAGGGGCCACGCTCACGGTGTCGTGCTCGGGGCCGCGCGAGGACCACAGGGCCACTGCGCGTGCGTGCGACACCTGCCGCGCGGTGGAGACGATCTGGTCGAGGGCAGAGGGGAGGTCGACCGGCGGCTGGAGCAGCTCGGACAGCTCGGCGGACGCCTCCAGCCACTGGCGCCGGCGCTCGCTCAGCGCGAACGATCGGGCGTTGCTGATGACGTAGCCGGCGGTGCGCGCCAGCTCCTCCACGAGCTGCTCGTCGGCCTCGGTGAACGGACCGTCGCCGGTCTTCTCGGTGAGGTAGAGGTTGCCGAAGACCGTGCCGCGGATGCGCACCGGCATGCCGAGGAAGGACGTCATCGGCGGGTGGTTCGGCGGGAAGCCGACCGACGAGGGGTGCGCCGACAGGTCGGCCAGGCGCAGGCCCGACGGGTCGTCGATGATGACGCCCAGGATCCCGCGCCCGCGCGGCAGGTCGCCGATCAGCGCGCGGGTCCGCTCGTCGAGGCCGGTGGTGACGAACTCGACCAGGTCGCCGGTGCTGCCCAGCACGCCGAGGGCGCCGTAGCGCGCCCCGGTCAGCGCCGTGGCCGCTTCGACGATGCGGGTCAGCACGCTGGCCAGGTCGAGGTCGCTGGAGATCGCCGTGACGGCCTCCAGCAGCAGGCGGCCGTCGGCTCCGAGGTCAGGGGTCTGGTGATGATCCGTCACGGACCCAGTCTGTCCCCCCGCGGCGTGCGGTGTCAGTCGTCAGGCGAAACGCCGCACGGGCAGGTGCTCCCACGGGTCCCAGCCACCGCCGAGCTGGCGACCGGTGATCTCGGTCCACGGGATGCGTACGACGAGGTGGCGCTGGCCCGCCGCCCACGGCCGCGGCTGCCACGTGCGGGCGATCTCCGCGAGCTCGTCCTGGTCGTCGACGAACGAGGCCCGACCGCGCACCACGACGCTCCAGCCGCGCTTGAGCTCGTAGTCGAACTGGTCGACCTCGAAGCACAGCAACGCGTCGCGGCCGTAGGTCCCGAGCAGGCTGTACGCGCTGGTGCGCAGCAGGATCGACTCGCCGTCGACGGCGTAGTTCACCGGGACGATGTGCGGACCTGTGGGCGTGACCATGGCCACCCGGCCGGCGACGCCGGCGGTGAGCAGACGCGCACAGTCCTCCCGGGAAAGGTCGTGGGTCGTGGTGGTCATCGGGCCTCCTTCAGCTGGACCTCCAGCCTCGCCCGAACAGGGGACAGCGGGCAGGGTCGAAGGTCCCGAGGGGGCAGGGGCCGGAGTCCGTCGTGGTGCTGCCTGCTTCGAGCGCGCTCGACGTTGACCCGCCGGTCTAGCGTGGAGGACGTGACCGACCTGCAGCAGACCCAGAGTGATCAGACGCAGAGCCACCAGACGCAGCCCCCCGCAGCCAGCACCCTCGGCGAGCTCCGCGCGAGCGGCCACCAGCTGAAGCCGCTGCGCCAGGAGATCCGCGACAACCTCCTCGCGCGCCTGCGGGCCGGCGAGGACCCGTGGCCGGGGCTGCACGGCTTCGCCGACTCGGTGATCCCGCAGGTCGAGCGCGCGCTGCTCGCCGGCCACGACATCGTGCTCCTCGGTGAGCGCGGCCAGGGCAAGACCCGGCTGCTGCGCTCGCTGGTCGGTCTGCTCGACGAGTGGAGCCCGGTCATCTCCGGGTCCGAGCTCGGCGAGCACCCCTACGACCCGATCTCGGTGACGTCGCAGCAGGCCGTGGCGACCTACGGCGACGACCTGCGCGTCTCGTGGCGCCACCGCGACGAGAGGTACGCCGAGAAGCTGGCGACGCCGGACACCTCGGTCGCCGACCTGATCGGCGACGTCGACCCGATGAAGGTCGCGGAGGGGCGCCACCTCGGCGACCCGGAGACCATCCACTTCGGCCTCATCCCGCGCAGCCACCGCGGCATCGTCGCCATCAACGAGCTGCCCGACCTCGCCGAGCGGATCCAGGTCGCGATGCTCAACGTGATGGAGGAGCGCGACATCCAGATCCGCGGCTACGTCCTGCGGCTGCCGCTCGACGTGCTCGTGGTGGCCAGCGCCAACCCGGAGGACTACACCAACCGCGGCCGCATCATCACCCCGCTCAAGGACCGCTTCGGCGCCGAGATCCGCACGCACTACCCGCGCGAGATCGAGGAGGAGATCGCCGTCGTGCGGCAGGAGGCCGAGCTCGTCGCCGAGGTCCCGGCCTACCTGCTCGAGGTGCTGGCCCGCTTCACCCGCAAGCTGCGCGAGTCGCAGGCCGTCGACCAACGCTCCGGCGTCAGCGCCCGGTTCGCGATCGCCGGCGCGGAGACCATCGCGGCGGCGGCGCTGCACCGCGCGACCACCCAGGGCGAGGACGAGGCGGTGGCCCGCGTGGTCGATCTCGAGACCGCGGTCGACGTGCTCGGCGGCAAGATCGAGTTCGAGACCGGCGAGGAAGGTCGCGAGACCGAGATCCTCACCCACCTGCTGCGCACCGCGGTCGCGGAGACCGTCCGCGCACACCTCGCCGGCATCGACCTGCGCCTGCTCGTCGACGCCATCGAGGCCGGCGCGATGGTCAGCACGGGCGCCAGGGTCGGCGCCCGCGACTTCCTCGCCGGCCTGCCGGTGCTGGGGGAGTCCGAGCTCTACGACGAGGTGTGCGACCGGCTCGGTGCCACCAACGACGGCGAGCGTGCGGCCGCCCTGGAGCTCGCGCTCGAGGGGCTCTACCTCGCCCGCAGGATCGGCAAGGACACCGAGGCCGGGGAGACCGTCTATGGCTGAGTCCGCCACGGCTGGGCCCGCGGTCCGCCTGCGCGCCGGCACGGTCGCGGACATCCCGGCCTTCCGCGCGCTCGGCGAGGCGGTGGTGCCGGTGACCTACGGCCCCATCGACGCGGCGTACGCCCAGCGGATGCTCGACGAGTGGTGGATCCCCGAGGTCTTCGAGAAGTCCCTGGAGCGCAACACCCACCTCGTCGCCGAGCGCGACGGCGAGGTCGTCGCGCTGGCCAACCTCGGCCGCCTCGCTCGTTCGTACCGCGAGTTCCCGCACGTGACCGGCGACCGCGAGGTGATGTGGAAGCTCTACGTCCACCCCGACCACCAGGGTCTGGGCATCGGCAGCCGCCTGCTCGCCGAAGTCGAGGCGCTCGTCGAGGGCGACGAGCTGTGGCTCGAGGTCGTCGACGGCAACGACCAGGCGTACGACTTCTACCTCGCCCGCGGCTTCGTCGAGGTCGAGCGGGTCAGCGACGGCCGCTGGCCCGACGACGTCTGGCTCCGCAAGAGCCTGGAGCGGACCGACCGATGAGCCGGTTCACGAAGTACGACGGCGGCGACCCGCTCGCCCCGCCCGTCGACCTCGCCGAGGCGCTGGACGCGATCGGCCAGGACGTGATGGCCGGCTACTCGCCCGAGCACGCGATGCGCGAGTTCCTGCGCCGCGGCAGCAGCGACCAGGCGGGCCTCGACGAGCTCGCCCGGCGGGTGGCGGAGAAGCGACGCGAGATCCTCCAGCGCAACAACCTCGACGGGACCATGCGCGAGGTGCGCGAGCTGCTCGACAAGGCGGTGCTGGCCGAGCGCGGGCAGCTCGCCCGCGACACCACGATGGACGACGGCGACCGGGCCTTCCGCGAGGTGGTGCTCGACAACCTGTCGCCGTCGACGGCGGCCGCGGTGAGCGAGCTGGCGTCGTACGACTGGCAGTCCTCGCAGGCGCGTGAGGCGTACGGAGAGATCAAGGACCTGCTCGGCCGTGAGCTGCTGGACCAGCGCTTCGCCGGCATGAAGCAGGCCCTCGAGGGCGCGACCGACGAGGACCGCGCCGCCGTCAACGAGATGCTGTCCGACCTCAACGACCTGCTCGAGAAGCACGCCGCAGGGGGCGTCACCGACGAGGAGTTCGGTGACTTCATGGACAAGCACGGGGACTTCTTTCCCGAGAATCCCCGTGACATGGACGAGCTGCTCGACTCCCTCGCTCAGCGCGCGGCCGCCGCCCAGCGGATGATGAACTCGATGACGCCCGAGCAGCGTCAGGAGCTCATGGAGCTCTCGCAGCAGGCCTTCGGCTCGCCACAGCTGATGGAGCAGCTCGCGCGCATGGACGCCAACCTCCAGGCGCTCCGGCCCGGTGAGGACTGGTCGGGCTCGGAGAGCTTCGAGGGTGACCAGGGGATGGGCCTCGGCGACGGGACCGGTGCGCTCCAGGACCTCGCCCAGCTCGACGCGCTGGCCGACCAGCTCGCCCAGTCGCACCGCGGCGCGCGGCTCGACGACGTCGACCTCGACGCGCTCGCCCAGCAGCTCGGCGCCGACGCGGCCGTGTCGGCCAGGACCCTGCAGGACCTCGAGCGGGCGCTGCGCGACAGCGGCTACCTCAAGCGCGGTTCCGACGGTGAGCTGCGCCTGTCGCCGCGCGCGATGCGCCAGCTCGGCAAGGCGCTGCTGCGCGACGTGGCGGAGCGGATGAGCGGACGCTCCGGCGCCCGCGAGACGCGTACGACCGGGCTCGCCGGCGAGCCGTCCGGCGCGAGCCGGCGGTGGGAGTTCGGGGACACCGAGCCGTGGGACGTGCCGCGCACCATCACCAACGCGGTGCTGCGGCAGCACGGCAGCTCGCCGGTGCGGATCCAGGTCGACGACATCGAGGTCGTCGAGACCGAGGCGCGCACCCAGGCGGCCGTCGCCCTCCTGGTCGACACGTCCTTCTCGATGGCGATGGACGGGCGCTGGGTGCCGATGAAGCGCACCGCGCTCGCCCTGCACCAGCTCGTACGCTCCCGCTTCCGCGGCGACGACCTCCAGCTGATCGCCTTCGGTCGCCACGCCCAGGTGATGGAGATCGAGGAGCTGACCGGTCTCGACGCGCGCTGGGACAAGGGCACCAACCTCCACCACGGGCTGCTGCTGGCCAACCGCTTCTTCCGCAAGCACCCCAACGCCCAGCCCGTGCTGCTGGTCGTCACCGACGGCGAGCCCACCGCCCACCTCGAGGCCGACGGCGAGGTGTGGTTCTCCTACCCGCCGCACCCGCTGACGATCTCCCACGCGGTGCGCGAGCTCGATGCGGCCTCCCGGCTGGGGGCGCAGGTGACCTTCTTCCGCCTGGGCGAGGACCCCGGTCTGGCCCGCTTCATCGACTCGATGGCGCGTCGGGTCGGCGGTCGGATGGTGAGCCCCGAGCTCGACGACCTCGGTGCCGCGGTCGTCGGGTCCTACCTCGGCTCGCGCGGGCCTGCGTCGTCGTACCGCGACCACTTCGGCGACTGGGGCGGCGGGCGCGGGTTCTGGGTCTAGCGACCCGCGGCCTCGAGCATCCGCAGCAGCTCGGCGCCCATGTGCTCGATCACGGCCTGGAGCGCCTTGGCGGGGCGCACCATCACGGTGAAGTCGACGATCTGCCCGTCGGCGTCCCACGTGATCATGTCGATGCCGGAGACGTCGAGGCCGCCGACCTCGGTGCGGAACTGCAGCACCGCCGAGTCCTCGCCCAGCCACTCGCGCTCGTAGGTCAGCTCCGGGCCGAGGACGGTGAAGGCGGCGGTGAGGTAGCCGACGACGGTGTCGCGCCCGACCTGCGGGGTGTGGACCGCCGGGCTGCGGAAGACCGCGTCCTCGGCGATCAGGCCCGGCAGGCCGGCCGGGTCGCGGGTCTCGACGACGGCGTGCCAGCGGGCCAGGGCCTGCTCGGCCGGGGTGGCTGTGTCCATGGCGCCATCGTGCCATCGTCGGGGCCCGGCGTCGGGCACTGCGCGGTCACCGTGGTGCGCCTCCCGCACCACGGTGACCGCACAGCGGTCGGGTTCCCCGGGTAGCCGGGGAACCCGACAGCGGGACCCCGCCGCCCGACGGCGAGTAGTCCACCGGGAGTGGTCGTCGGCCGAGCCTCGGGACGACCACTTCCCGGTGGACTACCGGGGTCAGTCGGTCCCGAACCCCGGCAGCGACTCCTCGAGGATCTCGCGGAAGGGCGCGGTCGCCCCCAGCTGGCTGAGCAGTCCGATGGCGCCGATCCAGGTCCGGTGGATGAGGAGGTAGGACGTGGGGAGGTTGAGCTTCATCGCGAGCGTGAACTCCTCCGAGCGGGGGTCGTTGACCCGCTCGAACTGCTCGCGCATCCACTCCCTCGTGAAGGTGAAGCGCTCCTGCGCGGCCGGTTCGACGAAGGGCGCGAGGTAGTCCATCACCTGGCGTGCGTCGACCTCGATGCGGTCCTTGATGAAGCCCTCGGCGCGCAGCCCGGCCACGAGCGACTCCTCGTCGGCGTCGAGCGCGATCCGCATGAGCCGACCTGTGGCCGGTGGCATGCCGCCGTCCTCGAGGCGGGCCACGGCGCCGAAGTCGAGCACGCCCAGCCGCCCGAGGCCGCCGTCGGGACCGGGCAGGATCCGGAAGTTGCCGGGGTGCGGGTCAGCGTGGAGCATCCCGGTGAGCCGGGGGCCCTCGAAGAGGAACCGCACGAACAGCTCGCCGTAGTGGTCGCGCTCCTCCTGCGTCCCCTCCCGGATGACGTGGGCGAGCGAGTGGGCGGAGTCCATCCACTCGGTCACCAGCACCTCGCCACCGACGGCGACCACCGGCGGGACGGAGATGTCCGGGTGCCCCTCGAACGCCTCGGCGTACGCCGACTGCGCCTCCGCCTCGAGGTGGTAGTCGAGCTCGTCGGCCGCGCGCGCCTGCAGCTCGGCCACGAGCGGCTTGATGTCGAGCCCGGGGAAGACGGGGGCGACCCCGCGGGCCAGCCTCGAGATCTGGCGCAGGTCGCTCATCAACGCCTCGCCGGCGCCGGGGTACTGCACCTTGACCGCGACCTCGCGCTCCTCGCCCGTCGTGTGGTCGAGCCACCGGCCGCGGTGGACCTGGCCGATGGAAGCGGCGGCCGTGGGCGCGCCGTCGAGCCACACGAGGCGCTCGGCCCAGTCGGCGCCGAGGTGGGTGGCGAGCTGCTGGCGCACGGTCGCGGTCGGCATCGGCGGGGCGGAGTCCTGCAGCGCAGTGAGGTGCTCGCGGTAGGGGGCAGCGACGTCCTCCGGCAGCGCGGCCTCGAGGACGCTCAGCGCCTGGCCGAACTTCATCGCCCCGCCCTTGAGCTCGCCCAGCGTGCGGAAGAGCTGCTCGGCCGTGCGCTGCTGCACCTCGGTGAGCACCGACTCCGCGGACCTGCCGCCCAGCCGCTTGCCGAAGCCCATGGCCTGTCGTCCGGCGTAGCCCAGTGGGAGGGCTGCGAGCCGGGCGGTGCGCGCGGCGGCCTTGCGGGGGAGCTCGGTCATGGGCCCATTGTCGTCGGTGCGCCAAACCCGTGCGGCCGTACGCCGTGACCCGGGCCACGGTGCCTCGTTGTCGGAGCAACCACACTCCAACCTCGGGAGGACCCCGTGCGTCACAAGCCCCTCCTCGCCTGCGCGGCGAGCGTCCTCGCCGCCTCGGCGACCTTCGCCGTCGGCGGCACCGCCTCGGCAGCCGACCCGGCCGGCGCGACGACGACCCCGGCCAACGTGTCCGACTTCCTCGCCCGCCAGCTGACGACCCTGTCCGGCCGGACGACCGTGATGGTGCACGGCACCTCGCTCACCGCGGCACGCGACGCCGTCGTGGCCGCGGGCATGGCGAAGAAGGGCGAGTTCGCGTCGATCGGCGTGGTCATCGCCAATGCGACCAAGAGCCAGGTCCAGGCCGTGCGCAGCGCACCCGGCGTGACGTACGTCGAGGGCGGGGCACAGCCGATCGAGTTCTTCCAGGAGACCTCCAACACCGCCACCCGCGGCGCCGAGGCGGCCACCACGCTGACCGGCGCCGACGGCACCGCCCTGACCGGCAGGGGCGTCAGCGTCGCGGTGATCGACTCCGGCGTCGACCCGACCCACCCCTACTTCCGGGAGGCCGACGGCTCGAGCGCCGTCGTCGCCAACCTCAAGGCGCTGTGCGAGCCCCTGACCGAGACCTGCTCGGTCCAGCGGCTCCCCAACGTCATCGACACCGACACCCTCTCCGTCGGCGGCCACGGCACCCACGTCAGCGGCATCGTCGCCGGCCGGCCGACCACGCTGACCGACGGCGGCAAGCTCCAGGGCGCCGCACCCGGCGCCAAGCTGGTGTCCGTCTCCACCGGCGCGGGCATCGTCATCCTCGGCGCCGACTCCGCCCTCAACTGGGTCCTGGAGAACCACGAGGCGCCGTGCGGCGCCGGCGTCCCCGCGACGACCTGCCCGCCCATCAAGGTCACCAACAACTCGTACGGCCCCACCGGCGGCGGGGAGTTCGACCCGGAGTCCGCGACCGTGAAGCTCCAGCGTGCGCTGGCGGCCGAGGGCGTCGTGACCGTCTGGGCGGCAGGCAACGACGGCGGCGACGGCTCGACCAGCCTGACCAACCCGCCCGGCCAGGACCCGACCGGCGGCATCCTCTCGGTCGCCTCCTACTACGACCAGGACACCGGCACCCGCGAGGGCGTCGTCTCCGAGTACAGCTCGCGCGGCCTGTCGTCCGACGCCTCCACCTGGCCGGACATCTCGGCGCCGGGGGAGAACATCACCTCCTCGTGCCGGCTCTACCTCGCCATCTGCTCGACCGGCCTCGACTTCCGCAACGGTCCGGGCGCGCTCGACCTCGGCACGTTCAACACCATCAGCGGCACCTCGATGGCAGCCCCGCACATCGCGGGCATCGTCGCCCAGCTGTTCCAGGCCGACCCGTCCGCGACGCCGGCCGAGATCGAGCAGGCGCTGAAGGTCTCGGCGCACAAGTACGCCGACGGCGCGGCCTACGAGGCCGGCCCGCTCGGCACCACGTCGTACGACAAGGGCTACGGCCTGGTCGATGTCGTGGCCGCCGTCGCAGCCCTCGGGTGACCCACCGGGGCTGACCACAGACCCTCTCCAGGGGGAGGGACACTGCGCAACAGGGGCGCGGTGGACCTGCGGGCGGGAGTTCTCGGACTCCCGCCCGCGTCTGCCATTTGGTTGAGTGGCACCGGGAGGCGGACATGGAGATCGAGTTCAGCGGCGAGGTGGTCGAGTGGCGCGGACCCGCGCCCTTCCACTTCGTACGCCTGCCGCTGGACGCGGCCGACCTCGTCGACGAGGTGAAGGCCGAGGTCGTCTACTGGGGCGTGGTGCCAGTGCGCGCCCGCATCGGGGACACCGGGTTCACCACGTCGATGTTCCCCCGCGAGGAGACGTGGTTCCTCCCCGTGAAGGACGCCGTACGCCGTGCCGAGGGTGTCGGCCTCGGCGACGTGGTCGACGTACGCCTCTCCGTCGGCAGGTAGTCAGGTGCCTGCGGGGACAGCGCGGCTGCGACGCGTCGTCAGGTGGAGGCTGAGCGCGACGTAGTAGACGACGTAGGCCACCGAGATCGCCAGCCACACGGGACTGGGGTCGGGGAGCTGGACCAGGAGCACGGCGTAGCTCGCCAGCCACAGGCAGGTCAGCGCGAGCGTCGTCCTCTGCAGCATCGTGGTGCGCGAGGGGTAGACGTAGCCGACGGGCACGAAGACGAGCACCGCGCACACCAGCAGCACGACGGCGACGGTGGCGGGCCGGAGGTCGAGCACCACGACGTAGAACGCGGCGATGTTCCAGTAGCTGGGGAAGCCGAGGAACAGGTGGTCCTCGGTCTTCGCGTCGACCCGGCAGAACTGGTAGGCCGAGGCGAGCAGCGGGATCGCCGCGAGCACGGTCGCCGAGGTCCCGTCGCCGAGGTAGCCCGCGCTCCACAGCAGGAGCATCGGCATGAAGGCGTAGGTGATGTAGTCGACGATGTTGTCCAGGAGCGCGCCGTCGAACGACGGGACGTACCGCTTGACCTGCACCCAGCGCGCGAGCATGCCGTCGGTGCCGTCGACGACCATCGCGACGAGGAACAGCCAGAGCGCGCGGACGGTGTCGCCCTCCATGACGGCGACGAACATCAGGAAGGCCAGGACGACCCCGGAGGCCGTGTAGGCGTGGACCAGCCAGGCGGCGACGGTGTGACGGTACGGCGATGGGGCGGGCACGCGACTCCTCGGTCGGACGGGTCCTGCTGCGCAACCGGATCATGTCAGGCGGACGAAGGATCAGAGGCAACCTCCGGCGGCGTGGACGCGTCCTCACTGTGCACCCCGGCTCGCGGGGGCACCTGTGAGAACGGAACAAGCACCATGCGCACCACCATCCTCGGCTCCGCCACCCTGGCGCTCGCCGCCACCCTCGCCCTGACCCAGCTCGCCCCGGCCAGCGCCGACAGCATCGGCGTCAAGGACCCGAAGGACCTCGCCCACGGCGCCGACCTCCGGTCGGTGCAGGTCGAGCACAAGGCCCGCAACATCGTCGTCACGACGACCCACACCGACCTGCGCGAGTCCTTCCGCTCCGGCTCGTCCGGCGCGGTCTACCTCGACACCGACCCCGCCGACCCCGGCCCGGAGCACGTCTTCGCCGGCGGCTACTTCGTCGGCACGGACTACCAGCTGGTCGAGGTCGACGGCTTCTCCAACGCCTCGTGGGGCGAACCCGTCGAGGGGTCGTACGCGATGCGGATCGACTACGACCGCGAGCAGGTGCGGATGCGGATCTCCCGCGCGGCGCTCGGCTCGCCCGACGAGGTCCGCGTCGCGGTGAAGGTCGCGGGCTCGCGCCCCGACGGCAGCAACACGCGACGCGACTGGCTCGGCGAGCCGCGCAGCTTCACCGAGTGGGTCGCGCGGTGAGCGTGGTCCGGGTCGTCACATGACGACCCGGACCTCCTGAGGCCACCCGCACCCCTCGGCGACCCGGGCCGCCCACATCTTCGCGGTGTCGACGTCGGGGACCTCGATGACCGTGATCCCGCCGAGCTGCTCGGTCGTCTCGGTGTAGGGCCCGTCGGTGACGACCATCGTCCCGCTGGTCCCGTCGGCGCTGAAGGCGTGGTCCATGTCCTCCACGAGCCCGCCCGCGAAGACGAGGACGCCTGCCTCCTCCATCTCGCGGACCACGGCCGTGGACGGCTCGACCCGGCTCCGGAACCACTCCTCGTCGTGGTCCCCGACCCACTGCTGGTGGAAGTAGATGGCGTACCGGGTCATGGGACCTCCTCCGTCGGGGCCGCCGCGTGCGGCCTGTCACCACTGTGACGGACGAGGACCCCGGAGATCGACAGCCCGGTCAGGCGGTCTCGGGGAACTTCACTCCCGTGTTGGCGTGGCAGCGGTAGCCGAAGGGGTTCTTGGCCAGGTACTGCTGGTGGGCGTCCTCGGCGTAGAAGTACGGCGTCTGGCTCGACGGGCGGATCTCCGTGGTGATCTCGCCGAGGCCGCGGCGTGCGAGCTCCTCGCCGTACACCTTGGTCAGCTCGCGGGCGGTCTGCTCCTGCTCGGGGGTCGTCCAGTAGATCGCGGAGCGGTACTGGGTGCCGACGTCGTTGCCCTGGCGCATGCCCTGGGTCGGGTCGTGGATCTCGAAGAACTTCTTGAGCAGGTCGGCGTAGGACACGACCGTCGGGTCGAAGACCACACGGATCGCCTCGGTGTGGCCGGTGCGGCCGCTGCACACCTCCTCGTAGGTCGGGTGCGGCGTGCTGCCGCCGGCGTAGCCGACCGACGTGGACCACACGCCGGGCAGCTGCCAATAGATCTCCTCCGCGCCCCAGAAGCAGCCGAGGCCGAGGATCGCGACCTCGTGGCCGGCGGGCGCCTCGTCGGTGACCACCGGCGTGTGCAGGACGACGTGCTCCCCGAGGCTCCACATCGACTCCGCGCGACCCGGCAGGGCCTGGTCGGGGGTGGGCAGGGTGCTGGGCTTGCCGAATCCGAACATGGCCCCATCCTCCCTCGGCGGACAAGTCCTCCGCGACGAGGCGCGGGCATCGGTGAAATTACGCGGTCTAGTCGTCGTACTGCCACCGATGCGCGGGGCGACGGGCAGGAGGACGGTGGTCCCAACAGCTCGTCTCGTGGAAAGGAACGCCCATGTCGTCTCGTCGATCGGCGCGGAGGGCCCTCGTCGCCCTCCTGGTCGGGGTCCTGGTCGGTGGAGGCCTGATGGCCGTCACGCCCGCCGGTGCCCAGGTCAGCAGCGCAGTGGCCACCAGCTGGAAGAAGATCTGGAAGAAGAACCTCAAGCCCCTCGCGGACAAGCGCTACTACACCAAGGCGCAGAGCAACGCGAAGTACCAGCCGAAGGGGTCCTACGAGACCGCCGGCTCGGGCTACACCAAGGCCGAGAGCGACGCGAAGTACGCCGGCGCCGGGTCGTCGTACACCAAGGCCGAGACCGACGCGAAGTACGTTCCCGTCCCGACCACCTACCGCGGTTCCTTCCTTGCCCATTCCTATGTACCGGGGGCGGGCGCGTACGCCACGGCGGACATCGCCTTTCCGGTCCAGCTGAAGGTCGCGCCAACTGTCCACGTGATCGACACCGGGGTGGTGCCCGCCGGTTGCTCGGGCAACGCTGCCACGCCGGGTGCCTTGCCGGGCAACCTGTGCATCTTCGTCGCTGGCAAGCAGAACGTGAGCGGCTACTACACGTGCAAGGGAGCTGGCGCGAACTGCGTTCTCGGCGCGACCGGCACCGCCGACCCGTGGGGTCTGACGATGTACGCCGTCTCGGCCGCGGCTGGTCGTGCCCAGGCCTACGGCAGCTGGGCACTCAACCCCGGCGGCGCGGCCGGTGTCTCGACCACACGGCCCGACGGCGGCTCGCTCACCACGCCGGACCGGGGGTCACCCGCCAGCGTCGAGTAGGGACGGACCTCGCTCGGCCGGCAAACGGCCGCCGCGCCGGGGGGCACGGCGGCCGTTCCGCTGTCCGCAGCGGGGCCCGCGGGGTCTACGCTCGCGGTGTGAGCCAGGAACATGCCAACAAGTCCGGGTTCGAGACGCGTGCGATCCACGCCGGCTACGAGCCCGACGCGATGACCGGGGCGGTCAACCCGCCCATCTACGCCAGCAGCACCTACAAGCAGGACGGTGTCGGCGGCCTCCGCGGCGGCTACGAGTACAGCCGCTCGGCCAACCCCACGCGTACGGCGCTCGAGGGGGCGCTCGCGGCCGTCGAGGACGGCGAGAAGGGGTTCGCCTTCGCCTCCGGCCTCGCCGCCGAGGACGCCATCATCCGGGCGCTCACCGCTCCCGGCGACCATGTCGTGATCCCGGACGACGCCTACGGCGGCACGTTCCGCCTCTTCGACAAGGTCGCGAGGCTCTGGGGCACCGCCCACACCCCCGCGCCCGTTGCCGACACCGATGCCGTCGCCGCGGCGATCGAGCCCGGACGCACGAAGCTGGTGTGGGTCGAGACGCCCACCAACCCGATGCTCACCATCGGCGACATCGAGGCGCTGGCGGCGGCGGCCCACGACGCCGGTGCGCTGCTGGTCGTCGACAACACCTTCGCCTCGCCCTACCTCCAGCAGCCGCTGACGCTCGGCGCCGACGTGGTGGTCCACTCCACCACCAAGTACGTCGGCGGGCACAGCGACGTGGTGGGCGGCGCGGTCGTGGTCCGTGACCTCGACCTCGCCGAGAAGATCGGCTTCCACCAGAACGCCATGGGCGCGGTGGCCGGGCCCTTCGACGCCTTCCTCACCCACCGGGGCCTCAAGACGCTCGGCGTCCGCATGGACCGCCACTGCGACAACGCGGAGCGGGTCGTGGAGTTCCTCGACGGCGACCCTCGGGTCACCGAGGTCATCTACCCCGGCCTCGCCGCCCACCCGGGCCACGACGTCGCCGCGCGCCAGATGAAGCGCTTCGGCGGGATGATCTCCTTCCGCGTCGCCGGCGGCGAGCAGCAGGCCCTCGCGGTCTGCGAGCGCGCGGAGGTCTTCACCCTCGGCGAGTCGCTCGGCGGCGTCGAGTCGCTCATCGAGCACCCCGGGCGGATGACCCACGCCAGCGTGGCCGGCACGGACCTCGAGGTCCCGGCCGACCTCATCCGGCTCAGCGTCGGCATCGAGAGCATCGAGGACCTCGTCGCCGACCTCGACCGGTCGCTGGGCTGAGCCCGGTGGCCACTCCCGTCGAGCCCGACATCCGTTTCTCGCTCGCCAACGAGCGGACCTTCCTGGCCTACGAGCGCACCGCCGTCGGCCTGGTCGCCGCCTCCCTGGCGGTCTTCCACCTGCTCGAGCCGTCGTGGTCGCAGCGCCTGCTGGGCCTGCTGCTCCTCGCCTCCGCGGCCGTGGCGGCCGCCGGGGGCTGGCTGCGCTTCCGGCAGGCGGACCGCGCGATCCGTGCCGGCCACGACCTGCCCGCCGGCACCACGGTCCACCTGATGGCCCTCGCCGTCCTGGTCGTCGTCGTGGCCGCCGGCATCTCGGTGGTGGTGTGAGCACCGCAGCGACGTCCGTGGTCTGCGTCGACTTCGGTTCGACCTTCACCAAGGCCGCCCTGGTCGACCTGGCGACCGGCGACCTGCTCGCGTCGGCCAGCCACCCGACCACCCTCCCGGACGCGGCGGGGGATGGCGACGTGCTCGACGGGTACGACGCCTGCATGCGCGCACTCACCGAGCAGGACCCCCGCGCCCCCGAGTCCGACGTGCTGGCCTGCTCCAGCGCCGGCGGCGGGCTGCGCATCGCGGTCGTCGGCAACGAGGAGCTCGTGACCGCCGAGGCCGGGCGCCGCGTCGCGCTGTCCAGCGGCGGCAAGGTGGTGCTGGTGCTCCATGGGGGCCTCGACGCCGACAAGCTCGTCGCGCTCCGGCAGGCCGAGCCCGACGTCGTCCTGCTCGTCGGCGGCACCGACGGCGGCAACGCCGAGGTGCTCGAGGGCGATGCGGCCTTCCTCTCCGCGGCCCCGTGGGCGGGGCCGGTGGTGGTGGCCGGCAACGTCGACTCCCAGCCGCTGGTCGCCGAGCTGCTCGCGGAGTCGCAGACGCCGTACGTCCTCGCCGACAACGTCGTCCCGCGCATCGGTGTGCTCGCCCCCGACAGTGCCCGGCGTGCGATCCGCGAGATCTTCCTCAGCCACGTCATCGGCGGCAAGCACCTCAGCAGCCGCACCGACTCCCGCGGCCGTGCCTTCACCGACCTGGTGCGCGGTGCCACCCCGGACGTCGTGCTCACCGGCGTCGAGCTGCTCGCGCGCGGGCTCGACGACGAGCACCCCGGTGCGGGCGACGTGGTCGTCGTCGACGTCGGCGGCGCCACGACAGACGTGCACAGCGTGGTCGAGCTCGACCCGGAGGAGAGCCGGCTCGCCCGCGAGGTGGTCGCGACGACGCCCGTGACCCGCACCGTCGAGGGGGACCTCGGGATGCGCTGGTCGGCGATCTCGACGGTGGAGGCCGCGGGCCGCGACGACCTGCACGTCGCCGCCGTACGCCGCCGCGAGCAGCCCGACCTCCTCCCCGCCGACGCCCACGAGCGCGACGCCGACCTCGAGATCGCGGCCGCTGCGGTGCGGATCGCGCTGGAGCGCCACGCCGGACGCAGCAAGGTCGTGGTGAGCCCCGAGGGCCGCGTCGTCGAGCGCAGCGGCAAGGACCTGCGCGAGGTCGACCTGCTGGTCGGCTCCGGTGGCGTGCTGCGCCACGGCGGCCCTGACGCCGTACGCCGCGTGCTGCTGCCCGCGACCGGCGACGCCTTCGAGGGCGGCTGGCAGCTCCCGCGCGACCCGGAGGTCGTCGTCGACCGCGACTACGTGCTGGCCGCCGCCGGGCTGCTCGCCGAGCAGCACCCCCTCGCGGCGCACCGGCTGGTGCGCCGCCTCGCCACGGCGGGGGATCGCCTACCGTGAGCGGCGTGAGCGACCAGCCGTCCGGACGCGACGGGACCGAGGAGAGCGACGAGTCGCGGCGCCGTCGGCTCTTCGCCGCCCTGGGCCGCGGTGACGACGAGGACGGCCTGACCGAGCGGATCGTCGCGCAGTGGGTCCAGGCCCGCGCCGAGCGCCGCAGCGAGCCGGCCTTCACGACCGGCCCCTCCAACTTCAGCCGCGCCCAGGTGCCGTGGGGCCTCGACCTCGCCGCCGCCTGGTCGTGGCGCCTCATCGTCATCGTGGTCGCCACCCTCGGGCTGCTGTGGACGATGCGCTACTTCGCCGTCATCACGCTGCCGCTCGCGATCTCGCTGCTCATCGCCGCCCTCGCGGTGCCCGTGGTCAGCGCACTGCGCCGCATCGGCCTGCCGCGCGGGCCCTCGGCCGGGATCGTGATGGTCCTGGGCATCGGCACCGTCGCGCTCCTGCTCACCTTCGTCGGCCAGCAGGTCGCCCAGGGCGCCAGCGACCTCGCCGACTCGGTCGTCACCGGCCTCGACCAGGTGCGCGACTGGCTGCGCAGCGGACCGCTCGACGTCTCCGAGTCCCAGCTCGACGGCTACATCAAGGAGATCCAGAGCGCCGTCACCGACAGCACCGGCACCGACGGCGTCGTCACCCGCGTCACCGAGGTGGGCACCGCGGTCGGGCACGTGGTGGCCGGGTTCTTCATCGTGCTGTTCTCCACCTACTTCTTCCTCGCCGACGGCGACCGCATCTGGTCGTGGATCGTGCGGCTGGCACCCCGCGCCGCCCGCGAGCGCGTCGACGCCTCGGGCCGGGTGGCGTGGGTCTCGCTCACGCAGTTCGTCCGCGCGACGGTGCTGGTGGCGATGGCCGACGCGATCGGCATCATGGCCGTCGCCTGGTTCCTCGACGTGCCCTTCGTGGTCGCCATCGGCGTGCTGGTCTTCCTCGGCGCCTTCGTCCCGATGATCGGCGCGACCATCGCCGGCAGTGTCGCGATCCTCGTCGCGCTCGTCGACCAGGGCCCGCTGACCGCGCTCTTCATGCTGATCGGCGTCATCGTCGTCCAGCAGATCGAGGGCCACATCCTCCAGCCCTTCCTGATGGGTCGCTTCGTCTCCCTCCACCCGCTGGGGGTGATCGTGGCGATCGGCTGCGGCGTGCTGGTGGCCGGCATCGCGGGCGCGCTCATCGCCGTACCCCTCGCCGCGGCCGCCAACGCCGTCGCGCAGCACCTCGCGACCTACACCGGCGTCGGCGACGAAGCCGACGAGGCGCTCCTGGACGACCTCGCCACCGACGGGATCCCACCCGACGCGGTGCCAGACAACGACAGCCCGGTCGGGGAGTCCGCCGAGCGCGACAACCACCCCGACCTCCAGCCCGACCTCCAGCCGCACAAGGACCCGTCATGACCGAGCAGGTGACCCTGGCCGACATCGTGGCCGCGCGTGAGCTCCTCGAGGGCGTCACCGTCACCACGCCGATGGAGGAGTCGCGCTGGCTCTCCGCGCTCGTCGGCGGCCGGGTGTCGCTGAAGTGCGAGAACCTCCAGCGCACCGGGTCCTTCAAGTCGCGCGGCGCCTACGTCCGCATCGCCGGACTCTCCGCCGACGAGCGCGCGCACGGCGTGGTGGCGGCCTCCGCGGGCAACCACGCGCAGGGCGTCGCCCTCGCCGCGACCACGCTCGGCATCCCCTCCACCGTCTTCATGCCGGAGGGGGCGCCCATCCCCAAGGAGAAGGCGACCCGCGGCTACGGCGCCGACGTCGTCTTCCACGGCCGCTACCTCGAGGACTCGCTCGCCGCGGCGCGCGCCTTCGCCGAGGAGACCGGGGCGGTGCTGATCCACCCCTTCGACCACGTCGACATCGTCGCCGGCCAGGGCACGCTCGGCCTCGAGGTGCTCGAGCAGGCGCCCGACGTACGCACCGTGCTGGTGCCGACCGGCGGCGGCGGGCTGCTGGCCGGGGTCGCGATCGCGATCAAGGCGCTGCGACCCGACGTACGCGTGGTGGGGGTCCAGGCCGAGGGTGCCGCCGCCTACCCCGGCTCGCTCGCCGCGGGGGAGCCGGTGGCGTTGGAGTCGATGCAGACGATGGCCGACGGCATCGCGGTCGGTCGCCCCGGCGACATCACCTTCGCGGCCGTGCGCGACCACGTCGACGAGGTCGTGACGGTCTCCGAGGAGTCGCTCTCCCGCGCGCTCCTCGCCCTCATCGAGCGCGCCAAGCAGGTGGTCGAGCCTGCCGGCGCGGCCGCCGTCGCGGCGCTGCTGGACAACCCGACCGGTTTCGAGACGCCGGCCGTCGCGGTGCTGTCGGGCGGCAACATCGACCCGCTGCTGCTGAGCAAGGTGATCCGGCACGGCCTCGCCGCCGCGGGTCGCTACCTCTACCTCCGCGTGTGCATCCCCGACCTCCCCGGCGGGCTCGCATCCCTGCTCGCCGAGGTCGGCGCCGAGGGCGCCAACGTGCTCGAGGTCGCCCACGAGCGGATCTCCCCGTCGCTGACCCTCAACGAGGTCGAGGTGCGGATCCAGCTCGAGACCCGCGGCGAGGCGCACGCCGAGCACCTGAAGTCCCGGCTGCGCGAGCGGGGCTACCGCCTCGCCGACTGAGCGGTGAGTGACGCAGGTTCTGCGCGGGTGACGTCAAGCGGTCGGAACCTGCCGCACACACCGCTCGTACGCCCAAATGCCGTGGAGCGGTGAGTGTTGCAGGTTCTGTGGTTCCAGAACCTGTCTCACTCACCGCTCCGAGGAGTGGCGGCAGCGGTGACGCTCAGGCCTTGTAGGGCTCCGCGTCGACGATCGTCACGCTCAGCTCCTTGCCGGTGGGCGCGGTGTAGGACACCTTGTCGCCCTTGGACTTGCCGTTGATCGCGGCGCCCATCGCCGACTCGGGCGAGTAGACGTCGAGGGTGTCGCCCTCGGAGAGGTTCTCGCGGGCGCCGAGGAGGAACTTCTCGGTGTCGCCGCCACCGAAGTCGACGGTGACGACCATGCCGGGCTCGACGACACCGTCGTCGGGAGGCGTCTCGCCCACCTCGGCACGCCGCAGCATGTCCTCGAGCTGGCGGATCCGGGCCTCCTGCTTGCCCTGGTCGTCCTTGGCGGCGTGGTAGCCGCTGTTCTCCTTCAGGTCGCCCTCGTCGCGCGCGGCGGCGATCTTCTCGATGATCTCCTGGCGCTTGGGGCCCTTGAGGTCGTCGAGCTCGGCCTGCAGCTTGTCGTAGGCCTCCTGGGTCAGCCAGATGGTGCCCTGGTCGGTCATGTCGTTGCTCCTGCTTCGCGTCGGACCACGTGCGGGTGTGCCTCAGCGGCCCCGCACCGGGTCGGTTGGTGTCATCCGTCCGATCGGAGTCGGCGCGGCGACTGAGATCGGCCAGCGCACCCGGACGGGCAGAACGATCAGGTTAGCAAGTCGGGCGCGAAAGCGCAGGCCGACGTCAGCGCGGGCGCGGCTGGCCGGGTGCGGTGCAGCCGAGCTTCTCCACGCTCGTGGCCCGCCGCTCGGTGCGGATGACCACCTCGTTGACGCCTGCGACGGGGGAGAACTCGAGCTCGCCGACGGCCGTCTTGTCCTCCGCCAGCGCCCGCAGGCGGCAGCTGGCGTCGACGCCGTCGTCGAGCTGCACGTCGAGGCGGGCGGCCACCTCGTAGTCGCTGGTGACTTCGAACGTCACCAGCTCGGACGTCGCCGCCGGGGTGCTGTGGAACCAGGCCGTCCAGCCGAGCCAGCCGAGGCCGACCACGGCGAGGGCCACCGCGAGGGTGATGGTCACCGGTCGCCGCCACCGGGCGGGAGCGCCGTAGCGGTCGGCGAGGTCGGTGGTCACGCGTCCAAGCCTAAGCGGCGCCTCCTAGACTCACGCCCATGGCCCAACCCCCTGCCGCAAAGCCCCGCACCGGGCTCCGGCTGATGCACGTCCACGCCCACCCCGACGACGAGTCGAGCAAGGGCGCCGCGTCGACGGCGAAGTACGTCGCCGAGGGCGTCGACGTCCACGTCGCCACCTGCACCGGCGGCGAGCGCGGGTCGGTGCTCAACGCCAAGATGGACCGCCCCGAGGTGTGGGAGAACATCACCGAGATCCGGCGCGAGGAGATGCACCGCGCCCGCGACATCCTCGGCATCCGCCAGGACTGGCTCGGCTTCGTCGACTCCGGCTGGCCCGAGGGCGACCCCAGGCCCCCGCTGCCGGAGGGCTGCTTCGCGCTCGTCCCGCTCGAGCAGGCCACCGAGCGCCTGGTGCGGCTGATCCGCGACTTCCGCCCCCACGTGCTGACGACGTACGACGAGCGCGGTGGCTACCCGCACCCCGACCACATCCGCTGCCACGAGGTCTCCGTCGCCGCCTACCACGCGGCCGGGGCCCCCGAGCGGTTCCCCGACGCGGGGGAGCCGTGGCAGC
The DNA here is from genome assembly GCF_017310035.1 of Nocardioides sp. S5. Taxonomy (NCBI): domain Bacteria; kingdom Bacillati; phylum Actinomycetota; class Actinomycetes; order Propionibacteriales; family Nocardioidaceae; genus Nocardioides; species Nocardioides sp. S5. The sequence goes on along the minus strand of NZ_CP022296.1, from coordinate 3,820,536 downwards.
CGCTGAAGCTCTACTACCACCACGGCTGGAGCTGGGCGAAGACCAACGCCCTGCACGAGGCGATGCTCGCCCACGACCTCGAGTCGCCCTACACCGAGCGCCTGGCCAGCTGGGAGCGCGAGCCCGAGTGGGACGACCGCATCACCACCCGGGTGCCGTGCGGTGACTTCTTCGGCGTCCGCGACCAGGCGCTGCTGGCCCACGCCACCCAGATCGACCCCGACGGCATGTGGTTCGCGATCCCGCGTGAGATCCAGCAGAAGGTCTGGCCGACCGAGGACTACGAGCTCGTGCACTCCCAGGTCGAGAGCGCCCTGCCGGAGGACGACCTGTTCGCCGGCATCCCGACGCCCGCGCCCTAGGCGGTCGGTGGGAGACTGGAGCCATGCTCGACCTGATGCTCATCCTGCTGGTGGACGACCCGACGCCCGAGCCCACCGAGGTCAAGGCCGGCCCGCTGGCCTTCGCGATCTGGATCTTCATGATCCTCGCCGTGGTGGCGATCGGCTTCTTCCTCGTCCGGCAGCTGCGCAGGGCGCAGGCCAACAAGGACGCCGGGATGTTCGGTGACGAGCCGGTCGACCGCTCCGCCACCCCGAGCGACTCCGAGGACCGTTAGGCCTGCTCGGGGGCCCGGACCACCCGCACCAGGCAGTCCCAGGCCGTACGCCGCTCGGTGCCGCCGTGCTCGTCGGCCGCGCTGACCTCCCGCGCCACCCGCTCCGCGCGCACCACCTCGACCTCGATCCCCTCGAGGTCGGCCAGCACGTCCTCGGCGCTCATCAGCACCGCCGGGTCCTGCGGGCCACCGGTGCCCTCGGCGAGGTTGGTCGAGTCGTGCGCCACCAGCAGCAGGGTGCCGCCCGGCGCCAGCATCGTCGCGGCACCGCGCACCGCGCGGCGACGGTCGTCGGCCGGCACCTGGAAGTAGGCCATCACGACGAGGTCGACGGGTGCGGGCGGCTGCCACGTCGTGGCGTCGGCGCGGACCCACGTGACGTCGAGGCCGTCGGCGAGCCGGGCCCCCTTGTCGAGCGCCACCTGCGAGAAGTCGACGGCGGTCGCCGACCAGCCGCGCGAGGCGAGCCAGATGGCGTTGCGCCCCTCGCCGGCGGCGAGGTCGACCGCCGTGCCGGGCGGCAGGTCGGCGAGCTCGGTGGCGACGAACTGGTTGGGCTCGCGCGACCAGACCAGCTCGCTGGCGGAGTAGCGCTGGTCCCAGGCGTCGGCGTCCATGTCCGACAGCCTAGGCCGGTCCGCGGGACCTCGGCTCAGGCGACGGCCACCAGACGCAGCACCCGCGCCTCCTCGGGGTCGAGGACGGGGAGCGCGACGCCCACAGTGGCCAGCACGCGCCCGCCGAGCTCCGCACCGCGCGCCGCCCAGGTCCCGCTGAGGTCCGCGCCGCCCGGCGTGGGCGGCAGCTCCTCGGAGAGCCGGTAGGTGCGGTCGGGGTCGAGCCCGGTGAGCAGCAGCGGCGCCGGGTGCTGGGTCTCGGTCGCCGCGACCGTCGCGACGACGTACCACGCCTCCGATCGGTCCGCGGCCACCACGCCCGTCACCAGCACGGCGGGGTCCGGGTGGTCGGGGTGCACCAGGGAGCCGGTGCCGATGAGCGGTCGGACCTGCTTGTGCAGGTCGATCCATTCGGCCAGCTCGGCGAGCGTCGCCTCGTCGAGGCGGGACATGTCCCACTCGATGCCGAAGGAGTGGAGCAGCGCCGTCGCCGCGCGGTAGCGCAGTGCGTGGGTGCGCCCGGTGGTGTGCGAGGTCGGTCCACCCACGTGCGAGCCCATCAGCTCCGGCGGCACCAGCAGCGAGGTCCAGCGCTGGAGGTGCTGGCGCTCGAGCGGGTCGATGGTGTCGCTGGGCCAGATCCGGTCGGTGCGGGTGAGCACCTCGGCGTCGACGCGACCGCCGCCGGAGGAGCACGACTCGATCTCCAGCTCCGGGTGCGCGTCGCGCAGCTCGTCGAGGAGCCGGTAGGCGGCGAGCGTCTGCCCGTGCACCGCCGGACGGCCGGCGTGCGTGACGTCGGTGAGGTCGCGGTTGTGGTCCCACTTGAGGTAGGCGATGTCGAGGTCGTCGAGCAGGGCGAGCAGGGCGTCGCGCAGGTCGTCGTACGCCGCCTCGTCCTGGAGGTCGAGCACCTGCTGCTGGCGCCACGACGGTGGCACCTCCGACCGTCCGCGCAGCACCCGCTCGGGGTGCCGCCGAGCGGTCTCGGAGTCGAGGTTGACCATCTCCGGCTCGACCCACAGGCCGAACTCCATGCCGCGCCCGGTGACGTGCTCCACCAGCGGCGCCAGGCCGTGGGGCCAGACCTCTGCGTCGACCTGCCAGTCGCCGAGGCCTGCGGTGTCGTCGCGGCGGCCGAGGAACCAGCCGTCGTCCAGCACGAAGCGCTCGACCCCGACCCCGGCCGCGGCGTCGGCCAGCTCGGCGATCCGCTCGAGGGAGTGGTCGAAGTAGACCGCCTCCCACGAGTTGGCGATGACGGGGCGCTCGGTGCGCGCCCGCGGCGTCACCGCGCGCAGGTGGGCGTGGAGGCGGTGGCTCATCGTGTCGAGACCGGCACCCGACCAGGAGCCCAGCAGCCACGGCGAGCGGTAGGTCTCACCCGGCGCCAGCACCACCTCGCCCGGCTCGAGCAGCTCGCCACCGCCGACGAGGCAGTCGCCCTCGGGCGCGCGCTCGGCGTAGTGGGTGTGGTTGCCGCTCCACGCGGTGTGCACCGCCCAGACCTCGCCCGAGCCGAAGGTGAAGCCGGGCGTCCCGGCGACCATCAGCAGGGTGGCGTCGTGGCCGGTGCGGCCGTGGCGGGCATCGCGGCGGTGGGTGCCCTGCACCCAGCGGTGCCGCTGGGGGGTGCGCTCCTTGCACCAGCGACCCGTGAGGTCGAGCAGCTCGGTGGCGTGCGCGGCGACGGGCAGCGCGGTGAGGGCCGAGGCGAGGTGGAGGTCGCCGTCGGCGGTGTTGGTGACGGAGGTGCGGGCGTGGAGCAGCCCGGCGTCGTCGAGCCCTAGCTGGAGCGTCACCGACCAGCCGGCCTCGTCGTCCTCCGACGTGGCGGTGATGGCGGCGTCGCCGACGAGGACCTCCCAGTCCACGAGACTCGGGGCGGCGGCGCGCGCACTGCCACCGACCCGGTGGCCCGACAGCGCGGGCGTGCCGGAGAACCCGCGCGTCACGTCGGGCACCACGCCGGTGCGGCGCGGGACGTCGTACGACGAGCGCGAGACGCCGGGGCGGCGGGCCGCGGTCAGCGCGGTGAGGGCTCGGCCGTCGAGGTCACCGAGGGCGGCGCCCCAGTGGACGACGGAGGGGATGCCGGCGTCGTCGCGCGCCAGGACGACGCTGACGCCGCCGCGGGTCAGGTGGACGGGATCGCGGCTCATGCGTCGTGCTCCTCCTCGAACGTGTCGTCGTCATCGTCGACCGGGTCGACCACGACCAGCTCGCCGACGTGGTCGGCGAGGGCTCCGCTGGCCTGTGCGGAGAGGCCGGAGTCGGTGACCAGCACCGCGGCCTCGGACAGCGCGGCCATGCTGCTCAGCCCGACCACGCCCCACTTGCTGGAGTCGGCGCAGACGATGAGGCGGCGCGAGCGCTCGATCATCGCGCGGTTGGTCTCCGACTCGAGCAGGTTGGGGGTGCTGAAGCCGGCGCGCACGTCCATGCCGTGCACGCCCATGAAGAAGGCGTCGACGTGCAGGCTGCGCAGCGACGACACCGCCACCGGCCCCACGAGCGCGTCCGACGGCGTGCGGAGGCCGCCGGTGAGCAGCACCGACGTGGTCGCCTCGCCCGTGCGGTGCAGCACGTCGGCCACCCACACCGAGTTGGTGACCACGGTGAGGTGGGGGATGCGGGCGATGTGCTCGGTGAGGGCGTGGGTGGTGGTGCCGGCGGAGACGGCGATCGCCATGCCGGTGTGGACCAGCTCGGCCGCCGCGGCGGCGATGGCCTCCTTCTCCCGCCGGCGCTGCACCGACTTGGCGGCGAAGCCCGGCTCGGACGACGAGGGCTCGGCCACCGCCAGCGCGCCGCCGTGCACCTTCTCCAGGAGGCCGTCGCGGTGCAGCGCCACGAGGTCGCGCCGCACCGTCATGTCGGAGACGCCCAGCAGCTCGACGAGGTCGGTGACGCGCACCGTCCCGTCGCGGCTGAGCTCGGTGAGGATGCGGCCCCGGCGCTGGGCGGCGAGCATCAGGCCCCCTGGTCCCCGGCGGGCTCGCGCACCACCGCGACTCCTCCGGCGGGCACGACGAGGTCGCCCTCGACCGCCCGCCCCGTCACCAGCTCCTGGCCGTGGACCGGCACCGGGGCCTCGGCATCGCCGTGGTTGATCACGAACAGCCAGCTCGCGTCGTCGCCGACGCGTCGCGTCACCTCGACGTCGACGGCGGCGCCCGGCAGCTGCTCCAGGCCCGTCTCGGCGACCAGACGCTCGACGAGGCGGTCGGTGCCGGCCGGGTCGAGGCGGGTCGCGACGTACCACGCGGTCCCGCTGCCCGCCTCGCGGCGGGTGATCGCCGGCAGCCCGGCGGCGGGCCCGTCGGCGTACGTCGCCACGGCCTCGGCGCCGGCGAGCTCGAGGTCCTCGGTCCAGGTGTCGGCGCCGACCGTGTCGCCGAGTCCCTCGACGTGCACCGACTCGCCGGTCAGCAGCGGCAGGAACTCGGTCGTGCGCACGCCGAGCAGGTCGCGGAACGCGCCCGGGTAGCCGCCGAGGCGGATGTGGTCATGCTCGTCGACGATGCCGCTGAAGTAGGTCACGACCACGGTCGCCCCCGACTCCGCGGCCGCCTCGATCGACGCGACGGTCTCGTCGCTGACGAGGTAGAGGGTGGGCACCACGACGAGGCGGTACGCCGACAGGTCGGCGCTGGGGTGGACCACGTCGACGCCCACGCCCGCGGCCGACAGCGCCCGGTGCAGGTCCTCGGCGCGGTCTCGGTAGCGCACGTCGACGCTGGGATGGGAGTCGAGCTCGCAGCCCCACCACGCCTCGTAGTCGAACAGGATCGCGGCCTCGTTGCGCGAAGTGCTGCCGGTGACGTCCTCGACCGCGTCGAGGACGCGCGAGAGCTCGACCACCTCGCGCCACTGGCGGGTGTCGGTGCCGGCGTGGGGGAGCAGCCCGGAGTGGAACTTCTCGGCCCCGGCGCGCGAGGCGCGCCACTGGAAGAACAGCACCGCGTCCGCGCCGTGGGCGACGTGGGAGAGGCTGTTGCGGATCATCTCGCCGGGCTTCTTCGCGCGGTTGCGCGGCTGCCAGTTGACCGCGCTGGTGGAGTGCTCCATGAGCAGCCACGGCCTGCCGTCCGCGGTGCCCCTGGTGAGGTCGGCGCTGAAGGCGAGCTCGCGGTGCGCGTCGCCCTCCGCGGCGATCACGTAGTGGTCGTTGGAGACCACGTCGAGCTCGCGGCCCCAGCGCAGGTAGTCCATCTCCATCGTCTGGCGCATCACCATGAAGTTCGTCGTCACCGGGACGCCGGGGGACAGGCGGTGCAGCACGTCGCGCTCGACGACGAAGTTGTCGAGGAGCTGGTCGGAGGAGAAGCGCAGGAAGTCCAGCTGCTGGGTGGGGTTGGCGTGCGTGGGGGCCACCCGCGGGGGGAGCACCTGCTCGAAGTCGTCGTAGCGCTGCGACCAGAACGCCGTGCCCCACGCGTCGTTGAGGCGCGCCACGTCGTCGTCGTAGCGGGCGCGCAGCCAGGTGCGGAACGCCGCCGCGCTCACGTCGCAGTAGCACCGCGCGTTGTGGCAGCCGATCTCGTTGGACACGTGCCACAGCGCGAGGGCCGGGTGGTCCCTGTAGCGCTCGGCGAGCGCGGTGCAGAGCGCGAGGGCGTGCTCGCGGTAGACCGGCGAGCTGGGGCAGAAGGCCTGGCGGCCGCCCGGGGACAGCGTGCGCCCGTCCTGGGTCACCGGCAGCATCTCCGGGTGGCGGTGCGTCAGCCACGGCGGCGGGGAGGCGGTGGCGGTGGCGAGGTCGACACGGATGCCCGCGGCGTGCAGCTCGTCCATCTGCGCGTCCAGCCACGCGAAGTCCCACGTGTCGGCGGTGGGCTGGAGCCACGCCCACGAGAAGACGCCGAGGGTGACCAGGTCGACCCCGGCCTCGCGCATGAGGTCGCGGTCCTCGACGTGGGCGTCGCGGGACCACTGCTCGGGGTTGTAGTCGCCGCCGAAGGCCAAGGGGGGCAGGGAAGTCGGCATGGCAGCACTGTGTCGACCCTCACACGCGAAAGTCAACGTCTGATCGCCCAAAAAGGTTCGGAAATGTTGGAACTGGTGCGAATTCTCTCCCGTGTGACCCTTGACGGGGGTGTGCTGGTCGTCACATGCTGTCCATCCCTGTTTGGTTTTGTCTCAGGAGGCACTCGTGTCGCTTTCCCGTTCCAGCGCCATCCCCCGCTCGGCGCTCACCACCATGGCCGCATCACGCCGCTCCGTCCTGCGGGGCATGGCGCTGAGCGGCCTGGCGGTCGGCGGGGCCAACCTGCTCGCCGCCTGCGGTGGCGAGTCCGGACCCGCCACCGGCTCCGGGGCCACGGTGAAGTTCGGCATCAACGAGGCCGAGGGTGTGGGCGCCGCCTACGACCGCCTCAAGGCGATCGCCGACGCCTACGCGAAGGAGAGCGGCACCGAGGTCGCGCTCAACGCCGTCGACCACAACACGTTCCAGGAGAGCATCAACACCTACCTCCAGGGCACCCCTGACGACGTCTTCACCTGGTTCGCCGGCTTCCGGATGTCACAGTTCGCCGAGAACGGGCTGATCACCGACCTGAGCGACCAGTGGCCCATCGACGGCCTCGGCGACTCCTTCAAGCAGGCCGCCACCGCCTCGGACGGCAAGCAGTACTTCGTGCCGATCAGCTACTACCCGTGGGCGGTGTTCTACCGGAAGTCCGTCTTCGAGAAGAACGGCTGGGCGCCGCCGGAGACCAACGACGACTTCATGGCCCTCATGGACGACATGCAGGGCAAGGGCGTCACCCCGTTCGCCTTCGGCGACAAGGACGGCTGGCCCGCGATGGGCACCTTCGACATCCTCAACATGCGCCTCAACGGCTTCGACTTCCACATGAGCCTGATGGCCGGCGACGAGCAGTGGGACGGCGACGAGGTCAAGCTGGTCTTCGACACCTGGCGCCAGCTGCTGCCCTACCACCAGGAGGACCCGCTGGGCCGCACCTGGCAGGAGGCCGCGACCGCGATGGGCAAGGGCGAGTGCGGCATGTACCTCCTCGGCACCTTCGTCGTCGACGCCCTCGGCGAGAACGGTGAGGACCTCGACTTCTTCACCTTCCCCGAGCTCGACTCCTCCATCGGCTCCGACGCCCTCGACGCCCCGATCGACGGCTTCTGCGTGTCGTCGGCCGGCCAGAACGTGGAGGCCGGCAAGGCGATGGCGAAGTGGCTCGGCAGCGCGGCTGCGGCCGACGCCGGCAACAACGCCGCGGACGCCCCCTTCATCGCCGCCAACGAAAATGCCAGCACCTCGACCTACAGCGACCTGCAGAAGAAGTCGGCCGAGGTCGTGGGCGCGGCGGCCAACATCGCGCAGTTCATGGACCGCGACACCAACGCCGACTTCGCCAACACGGTGATGATCCCCTCGATCCAGGACTTCCTGAAGAACCCCGACGACATCGACGGGATCACGGCCAGCATCCAGGAGCAGGCCGCCTCGATCTTCGGCTGAGCCATGGCACACATCGACGAGGCGCCGCCCCGGGAGCAGACGAGCGCACCGCCCCAGGGCCGGGAGAAGAAGCTCCCGGGGCGGGACCGGTTCACCGTCATCACGATGGTGGCGATCCCGCTGTTCCTGGTGCTCGCACTGGTCTGGGTCCCGGCGCTGCTCTCGGTGGTGCTGTCCTTCGGCAAGTGGAACGGCTTCGGCGACCTCGACACCATCGAGTGGGTCGGCCTCCAGAACTACGAGGACATCGTCACCATCTACCCGGCCTTCTGGCCCGCGATCCGGCACAACCTCATCTGGTTGGCGTTCCTGTTCTTCCTGCCGACCCTGTTCGGGATGTTCCTCGCGGTCCTGCTCGACCGTGAGGTGCGCGGCAGCCGGATCTACCAGACCGCGTTCTACATGCCGGTCGTGCTGTCACTGGCCCTCATCGGCTTCATCTGGCAGCTCTTCTACTCCCGTGACCAGGGCCTGATCAACGACGTCTTCGGCTCGCAGGTCGACTGGTACGGCGACCCCGACGTCAACCTGTGGGCGGTGCTGGTCGCCACGGCCTGGCGCCACACCGGCTACATCATGCTGATCTACCTGGCCGGCCTGAAGGGTGTCGACGCCAGCCTCCGCGAGGCCGCGGCGGTCGACGGCGCGAGCGAGGTGAAGACGTTCTTCCACGTGATCTTCCCGGTGATGCGGCCGATCAACATGGTCGTGATCGTCATCGTCGTCATCGAGTCGCTGCGTGCCTTCGACCTGGTGTGGGTGGTCAACAAGGGGCGCAACGGCCTCGAGCTGATCGGTGCCCTGGTGGCGCAGAACGTCATCGGCGAGGCGACGAGGTACGGCTTCGGGTCGGCGCTCGCGGTGATCATGATGCTGATCTCGTCGATCTTCATCACCATCTACCTGCGCAACGTCTTCCGTGAGGAGCGTCGAGGATGACCACCCAGGCAGTCCCGCCCACGACGGGCCCGACCCCGTCGACGGACGCCGCGCGCTCCACCCCGCCCAGGCGCGTCGAGGGCGGCGTGATGAGCAAGCCCCGCGGCGTCGTGGTCACCGTGATCATCGCGCTCCTGGCCCTGGCCTGGCTGTTCCCGTTGCTGTGGGCGCTGATCAACTCGTTCCGCGAGTACGAGTACACCCAGGTCAACGGCTACCTCTCCTTCGGCGGGTGGACCACGTCCAACTACGAGGAGGCGTGGTCGCGCGGCAACTTCGGGCTCCACATGCGCAACTCGCTGCTCATCACGATCCCGGCCGTGCTCCTGACGCTGTGGCTGTCGTCGATGGTCGCCTTCGTGCTCGCCCGGTTCAGCTACCGCTTCAACCTGACGCTGCTCGGGGTCTTCCTCGCTGCCAACCTGCTCCCTCCGCAGGCGCTGCTGATCCCGGTGTTCCGGATGTTCCGCGAGATCCCGCTCCCGCTGTTCATGAGCGACTCCGGCTCGATGCTCAACAGCTTCTGGGCGCTGATCCTGGTCAACACCGCGTTCCAGATGGGGTTCTGCACCTTCGTGCTCAGCAACTACATGAAGACGCTGCCGCACGAGATCTACGAGTCCGCCGAGCTCGACGGCGCCAGCGTGTGGCGTCAGTACTGGCAGCTCACGATGCCACTCGTACGCCCCGCGCTGGCGGCCCTGGCCACCTTGCAGGTGACGTGGGTCTACAACGAGTTCTTCTGGGCGACGGTGCTCATCCAGCAGGGCAACAAGCTGCCGGTGACCTCGGCGCTCAACAACCTGCGCGGGCAGTTCTTCACCGACACCAACCTCGTCGCGGCCGGCTCGATCATCGTCGCGCTGCCGGTGCTGGTGGTGTTCTTCGCCCTGCAGAAGCAGTTCGTCTCGGGGCTCACGCTCGGGTCGACCAAGGGCTGAGCCAGACCCCGGCCCGCATCACGCGCCCGACCTCGAGGTCCTCGTCGAGGACCACGAGGTCGGCGCGGCGGCCGGCGTCCAGCGCACCGACGTCGTCCAGGCCCCACGCGCGGGCGGGCGCCGTGCTGGCGGCGTGCACCACCTCGAGCAGGGGCAGGCCGACGGTGCGCACGGCGTGGCGGACTGCCGCGTCCAGGGTGAGCGTCGAGCCGGCGAGCACCCCGGCCCCGGGACCGTCGGCGAGCCGGGCCACGCCGTCGCGGACCTCCACAGGCGCGGTGCCGAGGCGGTGATCGCCGTCGCCCAGGCCGGCCGCCGCCATCGCGTCGGAGACGAGGAGGCACCGTCCCGGCTTCGCGGCGAAGACCGCGCGCAGCACCGACGGGTGCAGGTGCACGCCGTCGGCGACCAGCTCGACGTCGACCGGCGCCTCGAGCAGCGCGCCGACCGGCCCGGGGTCGCGGTGGTGCAGGGCGGGCATGGCGTTGAAGAGGTGGGTGCCGACGCGCGCGCCTGCGTCGATCGCGGCCCGCACGACGTCGTACGACGCATCGGTGTGGCCGATGGCGACGACCACGCCGGCGTCGACGAGGCGGCGTACGGCGTCGAGACCCCCGGCCAGCTCGGGGGCGATCGTGACCATCCGGACGGTCCCCTCGCCCGCGGTGAGCAGCGCGTCGACGCTCGCCGCGTCCGGCGCGGTGAGCAGGTCGCGGCGGTGGGCGCCCGCCCCGCGGGGACTCAGCCACGGCCCCTCGAGGTGCAGCCCGGCGAGCCGGCCGTCCCGGACGAGCAGGGCGAGCTCCCGCGCCGCCCCGCCCGTCCGGTCCGGAGAGTCTGTCACCAGGCTGGCCGCCATGGTCGTCGTCCCCCGGGCGAGGTGGGTCGCCACGACGGTCTCCGCGGCCTCGGCGGTGCCGGCGTCGAACGACGCGCCACCGCCGCCGTGGACGTGGAGGTCGACGAAGCCGGGCACGACCGTGGCCGCACCGAGGTCGAGGTCCGGAGGGCTCGGCGGTGCACCCTCCCCGACCTCGACGATGCGCTCGCCGTCGACCTGCAGCCAGCCCGGCGCGAGGACCCGCGCGGGGGTCATCACCGCTGCCGCCGCGAGGAGCATCAGTCGACGGCGCCGTCGCCGACGGTCCGCGCGTGCGGTCGGCCGGGGTCGTCGAGGGCCGGGGTGGTCTCGCCGGCTCGCAGCGCCTCGAGCTGCGCGCAGACCGCAGTGCCGTAGAAGAACGCGACCGACGACAGCAGCGCCCACAGCAGCAGGGCGAAGATGCCGGCCAGCGGGCCGTAGACGCTGCCGAACGACCCGCTCAGCGAGACGTACGCCGCCAGCCCGGCGGTCGCGACGGCGGTGAGTGCCACCGCGATGCCCGAGCCGAGGGCCAGCCAGGAGAGGGCGGGTTGCCGGCGTCGCGGGGCGTGGTCGAGCAGCACCGCGATGGCGAACACCAGCAGGCCGAGGCCGAGCGGCCAGCGGAGGATGTTCCACCACAGGACGGAGCGCTCGGACCAGCCGTAGTTCTCGGCCATCGCGTCGCCCAGCGCGTTGCCCCCGACGATCATCACGAACCCGATGCCGACCGGCACCGCGAGCACGGCCGTCAGCACGGCGGCGCGGCCGTACTTGTGCAGCGCCTTGCGGTCACGCCGGATGCCGTAGATGCGGTTGGCACCACGCTCGACCTGGGCGAAGGCGGTCGTCATCGAGAGCAGGGCGAAGCCGAGGCCGAGGACCAGCGCCACCTCGCCCGCGGTCTCGGAGGTGTCGGAGTCGTCCACCGCGGTGGCCAGCGCGTCGCCGTCGCCGGAGCCGGGGGAGAGGGCGTCGACCACGTGAGCCACGACGGCAGCCGGGCGCTCCTCGTCGATGTCGGAGGCGAGACCGGTCAGCGCGAGCATGAACGGCACGACCGCCAGGCACGCCTGGAGCGCGAGCGCGCGGGAGTTGGTGAAGCCGTCGCCGTAGCGGAACCGGACGAAGGACTCGACCGCGATCTTGCGCAGGCCGTGGTGGCGGGCCAGGTGCCAGGCGTCCTCGGCGTCGAGCTCGTCACCGTCCATCTCGGTGGTGACGGGCACGGTGCGCGCGGTGGTCATGGCGGCAGACTAGGGGTTCCGCCGGCTCCTGCTGCGCGTCGGGTGCAGGTGCGGGGTCGGACGTAGTGGCGGGTCGCCTCGGGAACTGCGGCAGCGATTTGCACGGACGGAAATCGTTATCGACATCGATTGACAAGGCCGCGGCGAGTGATGCACGCTGCCTGCGTGTGACCTACGTCATAGGGACGGTGGGCGGAGAGGATCGATCGACATGCGGAAGCAGACACGGGTCGCGGCGCTGGCCTTGCTGTGCGCCGGGACGACGCTGACAGCAGCGTGCGGCAGTGACGACACCGCCGGTGGCGGCGACGGGAACACCGTCACGTGGTGGCACAACTCCAACAACGAGCCCGGCAAGGGCTACTACGAGCAGGTCGCGGCCGACTTCGAGGCCGACAACCCAGGCGTCACGGTCGAGGTGACCGCCATGGCGCACGAGGACATGGTGGACAAGCTCGCGGCGGCCTTCCAGAGCGGGGACCTTCCAGACCTCTACATGGAACGTGGTGGCGGCGAGCTCGCCGCGCACGTCGATGCCGGGCTGACCCGCGACCTCACCGAGGACGCCGCCGAAGAGATCGAGGCCATCGGCGGCTCCGTCGCCGGGTGGCAGGTCGACGACCGCACCTACGCCCTGCCGTTCTCCCTCGGCGTGGTCGGCGTCTGGTACAACACCGCGGAGTTCGAGGAGGCTGGCGTCACGCCGCCCACCACGATGACGGAATGGGAGCAGGTCAACGACGACCTCAAGTCCGCCGGCATCGCGCCGCTCTCCCTCGGCGCCGGTGACAAGTGGCCCGCCGCCCACTACTGGTACTACGCGGCCGTGCGCACCTGCAGCCAGGACGTGCTGACCCAGGCGGTGTCGGACCTCGACTTCTCCGACCCGTGCTTCGTCGAGGCAGGCGAGGTGGTCGAGGACTTCATCGGGACCGAGCCCTTCAACAAGGGCTTCCTCGCCACCCCGGCGCAGGAGGGGGCGACCTCCGCCTCCGGCCTGCTGGCGACGGGCAAGGTGGCCAGCGAGATGCAGGGCCACTGGGAGCCGGGTGTCATGCAGGGCCTGACCGACGACGGTGAGGGCCTGGGTGACCGGACCGGCTGGTTCCCGTTCCCCGAGGTCGAGGGTGGAGCCGGCGACCCGACGGCTGCCCTCGGTGGCGGCGACGCCTGGGCGGTGTCCGAAGGCGCACCCGACACGGCTGTCGACCTGGTCAAGTACCTCCTCAGTGAGGACGTGCAGCGCGGTTTCGCGGAGAACGACATGGGATTGCCGACGGTGCCTGCGGCGACCGACGCGGTGAGCGACCCCGTCCTCGCCGACCTGATCGAGGTCCGCGACAGCGCGCCCTACGTCCAGCTCTACTTCGACACCGCGTTCGGTGAGTCGATCGGAGGTGCGATGAACGACGAGATCGCCCTCATGTTCGCGGGCGAGTCGACGCCGCAGGACATCGTCGACGCGATGCAGCAGGCCGCTGACCAGCAGGGCTGAGCAGGGCCGACCGCCCGCTCCTGACCACGCGAGAGAAGCCGTGAGCCTGACTCCACCGATCGTCGCCCCCGACCAGGGCGTCGGCGACCCCGCCCCGGGGGTACGACCCGACGAGCTGTCCTCGCGTCGTCGCCCCCGGGCGGTGCGCCGCACCACCGGGCGCGAGCGCCTGGAGATCCTGGTCTTCGTCCTGCCCGCCCTGGTGCTGATGGCGTTGTTCGTCGGGTGGCCGGTGCTGTCGGCGGTGCGGATGTCGCTCTACCGGTGGCGCGGTTTCGGTCCGATGGATGACTTCGTCGGGCTGGACAACTACCGGCGGGTCCTCACCGACGACGTGTTCACCCAGGCGGTGACGCACAACCTGACCATCGTCGTGCTCAGCATCCTCATCCAGCTGCCCCTGGGGCTCGGGGCCGCGCTCCTGCTCAACCGAAGGATGCGTGGCCGCGGGGTGGTTCGCACGCTCATCTTCGTCCCGTACGTGCTGGCCGAGGTGATCGCGGGCGTCATCTGGTTCCAGCTGCTGATCCCCGAGACGGGTGTGGTCGACGGCCTCCTGGGCGGTGTCGGGGTCGCCGCACCCGACCAGGGCTTCCTGGGCACCCCCGGCCTGGCCCTGGGGACGGTGATGGCCGTCCTCACGTGGAAGTACCTCGGGCTGGCGATCCTGCTGTTCCTCGCCGGGTTGCAGTCGGTCCCGGAGGAGGTCTACGAGGCAGCCCAGCTCGACGGTGCCTCGTGGTGGCAGACCCAGTGGCGGGTGGTGGTGCCGTTGCTCGGTCCGACGATCCGTACGTGGTGCTTCCTGTCGATGATCGGCTCGCTCCAGCTCTTCGACATGGTCTGGGTGCTCACCGGTGGTGGTCCTGCCAACGCGACGACGACCATGGCGACCTACCTGATCACCCAGGGCACCCAGCGCGGCAACTACGGCATCGCCGGAGCCGCCTCCGTCGTGCTCTTCGTCATCGGCGTGGTGATGGCCGCGCTCTACCAGCGACTCGTGCTCCGGCGCGACACCCGGATCGAGAGGTGAGCACCGTGTCCGACCGGGCTCGTGGAGGAGGCAACCCCGCCGTCTACGTGATCGCGCTCGCCGTCGTCGCGCTGAGCGTCGGCCCGGTGCTCTACGGCGCGCTCAACGGCTTCCGGTCCAACGAGCAGCTGGCGAGCAACCCGGCCGGCCTGCCGGACCCGTGGCGGCTCGACAACTACAGCTCCGTCCTCACCAGCGGCGAGTTCTGGCGCTACGCGACGAACTCGATGGCGGTGGCGGCGCTGACCACCCTCGTCGCGGTCGGCGCCGGAGTGATGGCGGCGTACCCGCTGGCCCGGTACGACTTCCGGTTCCGCGAGCCCGTCTTCATGGTCTTCGTGCTCGGGCTCCTCTTCCCGCTGGCAACCGCGATCATCCCCCTGTCCATCTTCGTGAGTCGCGACCTCCAGCTGTCCAACACCTGGTGGGGAGTGGCGCTGCCCCAGGCAGCCTTCGCGCTCCCGGTGACGGTGGTCATCCTGCGACCGTTCCTGATGGCGCTGCCGCGGGAGCTCGAGGAGGCGGCTCTCATCGACGGCTCGTCGCGCATCGGCGTCTTCTGGCGGATCGCGCTCCCGCTCAGCCGGCCCGCGCTGATCACCGTGGGGGTGCTGGCGTTCGTCGGGTCGTGGAACTCCTACCTGCTGCCCCTGCTGCTCCTCCAGGGGGAGATGCGCACCCTGCCGCTCGGCGTCGCCGACTACTCGACCCAGTACTCGGCCGACACAGCCGGCGTGCTGGCCTTCACCACGGTGGCGACGCTGCCGGCGCTCATACTCTTCCTAGCCCTGCAGGGACGGATCGTGAATGGTCTGCAAGGCGCGGTGAAGGGCTGATGAGGATGGTGGAGATGACTGGTCATCGCGACGGGGTCGACGACCTGGCGGCCCTGACGGGACCGCGGTCGAACCGGCGCGTGACGATGCAGCAGGTCGCCGTCGAGGCGGGCGTGTCCGTCTCGACGGTGTCCAAGGTGATCAACGGTCGGTACGGCATCTCGGTGGCCACCGCCGCGCACGTCAGCGGCGTGATCGAGAGGCTCGGCTACGAGACGAGCCTGGTGGCCCGCAGCCTGCGCAACCAGCGCACCAACGTGGTCGGCGTGCTGGTGGCGGACTTCGAGCCGTTCAGCACCGAGGTCCTCAAGGGCGCCGCCGACGCGATCCGCGGATCAGGCTTCGAGCTGGTCGCCTACTCGGCCGGTGGCCGTGTCGACGAGCACGTCGGCTGGGAGCGGCGCTACCTCTCCCGTCTGATGGGCACCCTGGTCGACGGTGCCGTCCTGGTGACGCCGACCGTCACCGACGTCGACAGCGACGGGCCGGTCGTCGCCATCGATCCCCACACGGGAAGCACCACGATCCCCACCGTCACGGCCCACAACCTGCAGGGCGCTCACGCCGGGGTCCGGCACCTGCTCGACCTCGGGCACACCCACATCGCGATGGTGACCGGCCGCGTCGACCTGATCTCGGCCCAGCTGCGCGAGCAGGGCTTCCGTGACGCCCTTGCCGAGGCCGGCGTCCCCGTCGACGAGTCGCTCGTCGTGCACGGCGCGTTCGAGGCCGACGTGGCCCGCGAGGCGGCGTACGAGCTGCTGCGCCGGCCGGACCGGCCGACGGCCATCTTCGCTGCGAGCGACCAGATGGCCCTCGCCGTGCTCGAGGTGGCCCGTGAGCTCGACATCGACGTGCCGACCGACCTCTCCCTGGTGGGGTTCGACAACATCCCGGAGTCCGCCCTGTCGGAGCCCCCGCTCACGACGGTCGAGCAGCCCATCCGCGAGATGGGTCGCACCGCCGTCGCGCTGCTCATCGAGCTGATCGCGGGCGTCGAGCCCACGGACCTGCATCGCACGCTCGGCACCGACCTGGTGCTGCGTCGTTCCACCCGAGCCCCCGGAGGTATCCCGTCGTGACCGTCCCGTCCTCATCGTCCGAGCGTCCCGAGCCCTGGCGTGACACGACAGTGGCCGTCGACGACCGGGTCGACGACCTGCTGGGACGGATGACGCGTGTCGAGAAGGTCGCGCAGCTGTCGGGGGTCTGGTTGCTCGCTGCCGACGCGGGCGAGATGGCCCCGATGCTCCACGAGTCGGCACCCGAGCTCGCCTGGGAGGACCTCGTCGCGGACGGGCTCGGACAGCTGACCCGCCCCTTCGGCACGTCGCCGGTCGAGGTCGAGCACGGGCTCGCCATCCTCGCCGAGCGGCAGGACCAGGTCCGCCGCGCCAATCGGTTCGGCATCCCGGCGCAGGTCCACGAGGAGTGCCTGACGGGGCTGAACGCCTGGGGCGCGACGATCTACCCCACGCCGGTCAGCTGGGCGGCGGCGTTCGACCCGGCTCTCGTCGAGCGCATGGGAGAGCAGATCGGCACGCTGATGGCCCGGCTCGGAATCCACCAGGGACTGGCCCCGGTGCTCGACGTGGCCCGCGACCTCCGGTGGGGCCGGGTCGAGGAGACGATGGGCGAGGACCCCTTCCTGGCCGGGGTGATGGCCTCGGCCTACGTGCGTGGCCTGCAGTCCGCCGGCGTCGTGGCCACGCTGAAGCACTTCCTGGGCTACTCCGCGTCCCGCGGCGGCCGCAACCTGGCCCCGGTCAGCATGGGCATGCGGGAGCTCCACGACGTGATGCTCCCGCCGTTCGAGATGGCCCTGCGAGCCGGTGCCCGCTCGGTGATGAACGCCTACACCGACATCGACGGCGTGCCCTCGGCGGCCGACTCGCACCTGCTCACCACCTTGCTGCGCGACACCCTCGGCTTCGAGGGCACCGTCGCGGCCGACTACTTCTCCGTGGCGTTCCTGCACTCGCTCCACGCGATGGCCGCCGACCTCGGACAGGCAGCGGGGCTCGCCCTCGAGGCCGGGATCGACGTCGAGCTGCCGACGGTCGACGCCTACGGCGCGCCGCTGCTGGAGGCGATGGCCGACGGACGCGTCGACGAGAAGGTCGTCGACCGTGCGCTGCGGCGCGTGCTGCGCCAGAAGTGCGAGCTCGGCCTGCTCGACCCGGACTGGGCCCCCGTCGCTGTGGGGCCCGTCGACCTGGACCCGCCGGAGGCCCGGGCGCTGGCGCTCGACATGGCTCGCCGCTCGGTCGTGCTCCTGGCCAACGACGGCGCCCTCCCGCTGCCCGCGGGCAGCAGGGTCGCGCTGGTCGGCCCCAACGCCGACACCGGCGAGGCGATGCTCGGCTGCTACTCGTTCCCGATGCACGTCCTGCCGCACCACGCCGGCACCGAGCCGGGGCTGGCGATCCCCACGGTGCGCGAGGTGCTCGCAGCGTCGTACGACGTGGTGCACGAGCGCGGCTGTGCGGTCGGCGTCCCCGGGCGCCCGGGTGACGAGGCGACCGATCCGGAGGCCGCGCTCGAGGCGGCCGTGGCGGCTGCCGCCGGCGCCGACGTGTGCGTCGCGGTGCTGGGTGACCGCGCAGGGCTCTTCGGCAACGGCACCTCCGGCGAGGGGTGCGACGCAGCCGACCTTCGCCTGCCCGGTCGGCAGGAGGAGCTGCTCGAGCGGCTGCTCGCGACGGGCACGCCGGTCGTCGCTGTGCTGCTGGTGGGCCGTCCGTACGACCTCAGCAGGTATGCCGACCGGCTCGCCGCCGTCGTGTGCGGGTTCTTCCTCGGCGAGGAGGGTGCCACCGCCGTCGGCGAGGTGCTCGCCGGGACGACCAACCCCTCGGGTCGCCTGCCCGTCAGCTTCCCCTCGGCCGGCTCCGCGCAGCCGTCGACGTACCTCGGCTCGGCCCTGGCGCACCGCACGGAGGTGTCCACGCTCGACCCGACGTCCCTGTTCCCCTTCGGGCACGGGCGGGGGTACGCCGAAGCCACTTGGGACGGCATCGAGCTGGTCTCCGGGCGGAGCTGGGCCACCGACGGTGAGACGCACCTGCGGGTCGAGCTGTCCAACGGGACCGACCGGGAGGTCTCGGAGGTCGTGCAGGTCTACCTCCACGACCGCGCCGCGTCGGTCGTGCGCCCGGTGCAGCGCCTGGTCGCGGCAGTGCGGGTGGACCTGGCTGCCGGTGCGCGGAGCCGGGTGGACCTCCGGCTGCACGCCGACCTCACCTCGTTCACCGGTCGTGACCACGCGCGGATCGTCGAGCCCGGCGCCGTCGAGCTCAGGGTCGGCCGGTCGAGCGCCGACCACGAGGCGGTGCTGGAGCTCGAGCTCGTCGGCTCGGAGAGGTGCGCGGGTCCTGACCGGGTGCTGGAGCCCGGGATCGTGGTCGAGATGGTGGCGTGACCCACGGTCCCTGGCCCGGCGGTGCCGTGGACCCGACCGCGAGACCGGTCGAGCGGGCCCGTGGCACCGGACGGGTCGCGGCCCTCACCTTCGACGACGGTCCTTCCGCCCACACGGGGCGGCTGCTCGACCTGCTCGCCGCGCTGGGCGTGCGCGCCACCTTCTGCGTGGTCGGGCGCAACGTGCTCGCACCTGGCGGCGCGGCGCTGGTGCGGCGCATCGTCGCGGAGGGACATGTCCTGGGCAACCACTCGGTCGACTTCGCAGACCTCGGCCGCGCGTCGGTGTCCGAGGTGGAGGCGGTGCTGCTCGCGAACCTGCGGATCATCCGCTCGGCGCTCGGCGACCCACGCGCCCCGGTCCCGTACTTCCGTGCTCCCAACGCGAGCTTCGGCTGCACCGGTGAGGTGGCCGCGGCGCTCGGCATGCAGCCGCTCGGACTCGGCAACGTGATCCACGACTGGGACGACCACGCCGACCGCAGCGTCGCGACGCTCTCGCGTCACCTGCGCGACGCCATCACCCCGGGGTCGATCGTCCTCGCTCACGACGGCGGGGGCGACCGTGCCGCGACGGTCGACGCCGTGGCCGCAGTCCTCCCTGAGAAGATCGAGGCAGGCTTCACCTTCACGCTGCCGGTCGGTGGCACCTGCCAGCCCCACCTCGAGGAGCACCTGTGAGCACGCCCGACCACCGCCGCCGGGCCAACTGGGCCGGGAACCTGACGTACTCCGCCCGGGAGCTCGTCCGCCCCGGGAGCGTCGCCGAGCTGCAGGACGTGGTCGCGGCCGCGGCCGCCGCCGGCGACCGGGTGCGGGCACTCGGCTCCCGGCACTCCTTCTCGAGCGTGGCCGACACCGACGGGGTGCACGTCAGCACCCGCGACCTCGACCTGTTCGTCGAGCTCGAGGGCGCCGACGGCGAGGTCGCGGTCGTGCCCGGCGCGATGACGTACGCGGAGGTCGCTCCCGTGCTGCACGCCCGCGGCCGTGCGCTGCACAACCTCGGCTCGCTGCCGCACATCAGCGTGGCGGGCGCCTGCGCGACCGGCACCCACGGGTCCGGCGACGACCTCGGATCCCTGGCGACGGCCGTGGTCGCGGTCGAGCTCGTGACCGCCTCGGGCGAGCTGGTGCGCCTCGACCCCGCGCACGCCGACTTCCGCGGTGCGGTGGTCGCGCTCGGCGCGCTGGGCGTGGTGACCCGCCTGTGGCTGCGCACCGAGCCGACCTACGAGGTCCGCCAGCGGGTGTGGGAGGGGCTGCCGGCGACCGAGGTGGCCGAGCAGCTGCTCGCCGTGCTGGGCAGCGGCACCAGCGTGAGCGTCTTCACCGACCTGTCCGACCCGGCCACGGTCTCTTCGGTGTGGGTCAAGGAGAGGCTCGACCGCCCGGGCACGCTGGCGCCGTGCCTGGCCTCGCGCGCCCCGGCCACCCGCGAGCTGCACCCGGTCCCGGGGGTGGACCCGTCCGCCGCCTCCCCCCAGCAAGGGAGGCCGGGGCCGTGGCACGAACGCCTGCCGCACTTCCGCGCCTCGCACCTGCCCAGCGTGGGGGAGGAGCTCCAGAGCGAGCTCTTCCTGCCCCGGGAGGCCGCCCCGCACCTGCTGCCCGCGCTCGCGAGCATCCGCGACGTCGTCGCCCCCGCGCTGCTCGTCCACGAGATCCGGTCCGCCGCCTCGGACGAGCTGTGGCTCAGCCCGCTGCGTGGTCGTGACTCGGTCATGGCGCACTTCACCTGGCGGCCCGAGCCCGAGCTGGTGATGCCGGCGCTGCGCGCCGTGGAGGACGCACTGGCGCCCTGGGAGCCGCGCGCGCACTGGGGCAAGATCACGGCCACCCCCGAGCTGCGCGCACCGGCCGGGGCGTACGACCTGGCCGCCTTCGAGGCCCTTCGCCGGCGTCTCGACCCGGGCGGCGTGTTCCGCAACGACCTGCTGCCGCGCTGAGTCAGCCGGCGGCGTCCTCCAGCGCCGCCACGGCCGAGGTGAGGTCCGGCAGAGCGCGTACCTCGTCGGCCACCGCGGCGCAGCGGGCGCGCATCGCGTCGTCCCGCAGCGCCGTGTCCACCTGCTCGGCGATGGCCTCCGGGGTGGCGCCGGCCGCGTCCAGCGACGTCGCGAGACCGAGCTCGCCCGCGCGGACGGCGTTGTGCGGCTGGTCGGCGCCGAGCGGCAGCAGGACCGACGGGAGGCCGTGGGCGAGTGCGGAGAGAAGACTGCCCGAACCGCCGTGGGAGACCACCAGGTCGACCTCGGGCAGCACCTGGGACTGGGGGACGAAGGGCACCACGCGGACGTGCGGGGGCTGCGCGCCGAGGTCAGCGGGGTCGAGTCCGCGGCCGATCGTGACGATCGCGTCGGCGTCGAGCTCGGCCAGCCCGTCGAGGAGGCGCTCGAAGAGGTCTCCGGACGTCTTGTTGAAGATGGTGCCGAGCGTGACGTAGACGCGGGGCCTGCTGCTCGTGCGGCGCGACCGCACCACGTCGCCCGACCGGTAGTGGGTGGGTTCGAGGCGCAGCGGCGCGTGGGGGCTGCGGAAGGCGGGAGGCGCGTCGGACAGGACAAGGCCGGAGGTCAGCCGGCGCAGGCCGGGGTCGGCGTCCAGCCCGTGCTCCATGCGTACGGCGTCCAGCTCCGGGGCCACGAGCTCGGGACGCAGCAACAGGCCGGAGGCGAGCACGAGATGGGTCGCGACCGGCACGCCGGCCAGCTCGGCGGCGACGGTCGTGCCGAGGTCGGTCTCGTCACGCAGCACCAGGTCCGGTCCGAAGTCCTCGATGACCGGCGGGACGGCCCCGGCCATGCGTCGTGCGCCCCGGCTGGCGAAGTTCTGCGCGAACTCCACCTCGCTCGCCGCGGCCCCCATCACTGCCAACGGTGCAGGGTCGCGGCTCACGGCCGCCCCGTGGTGGGACGTCTCGCTGGTGGCGTACGCCGCGAAGCCCTCGTCCTCGATCCGCGGCACCAGGCCGCCGGACCCGGCGATCGCCACGTCGTGACCGGCGTCCCGCGCGGCGTGGGCCACGGGCAGGAGCGGGGTGAGGTGCCCGAGGCCACCGACGAAGGTGCAGAGGATGCGCATGGTGGCGCCACCCTACGGACGGATGTCGGTGCGCCGCGCCACACTGGGGACATGCAGTCTCGGGAGCGCGTCAGCCGGATGGCCGACCAGGTGCAGGCCCAGGTCAGCCGGTTCTACGACGGCGGCACGCTGCCCCGGGACGGCGTTCCGGGGCAGCCGGCCGACCCCGCCGAGGAGATGCGGATCGTCCTCGAGCGCCACGCCGAGGAGGGCGTCGAGACGTTCTCGCTCGAGCGCCGGCTGGCCTACCGCGACCGCCACCTCGGCGAGCTGCTGGTGCCGGCCGACGCGTCGTTCCGCACCGACCTGACCTCCGTGCCGGTGATCTTCACGTGGCTGGTGCCCAAGACCGGAGCCCACCTGCCGGCGGCGCTGCTGCACGACGCGCTGGTGGCCGGTCGCGACGACTCGACGTCGTACGTCTCCAGCGACGGGCGCACGGTCGACCGGGTCGAGGCCGACCGGGTCTTCCGCGACGCGATGGCCGACACCGGCACCGGGGTGGTCCGGCGCTGGATCGTGTGGACCGCGGTCACGGTCGCCACGATCTTCGTCGGCCGTGCCGTGCCGTGGTCGCGGGCGCGTCACTGGTCCTACCGGGTGGCGGCCGCCGTCACGATCGTGACCATCCTCTGGCTCGGCTGGAGCGCCACCAGCGACCTGTTCGACCGGTCGTGGGCCGGTGCCGTGGACGTGCCGTGGATGGGGGACCGGCCGTGGTGGCAGGAGCTCCTCGGCGGGCTGTCGGGGGCAATCGTGCTGCCGCTCGCGCTGAGCCTGCTGTGGGGGCGGCTGCGGATGGCCGGCGCCATCGCCGGGGTCATGCTCGCGGTCCTGCTCCACGTGACGGTCGGGGTGGCCGTCATCGGGGCGACCTACCTCGCGCTCGAGCGGCTCGCCCGCCGCTCCGCACTCCTGGCGTGGGCGCTGGCCGCGGTGGTCGTGGTCGGGGCGATCGCGGTGTTCGCCACCCTCGCCGTTGTCAGCCCGGACTGACACCGATCTCGGCGAGCCAGCGCGCGGCGAAGGTGTCGCGCGGGAGGTCCTGGGTCAGCAGGTCGACCCCGGTGTGGAGGGCGAAGGCCACCAGTCCGAGGGCGGTCGCGGTCACCAGCACGCCGTTGACGTTGCGCGGGAAGCGGCCCGGGACGGTGCGCACGCGCTGCCACCCGCCGACCAGGCCGGAGGTGACGATCGCCGACACCACACTGGCGAAGGCGGCGCCGACGACGGTGCCGAGCAGGCCGATCTGGCTGCTCAGGATCGCGGCCGTGGCAGCGGCCACGGCGCCGGCCACGAGCTGGGGCAGGGACAGGTCGAGGAAGGGCTTGCGGGCGTCCGCGGCGTCGGGCTCGGTCATCTCGGGCTGGGTCATCTCACAGGTTCAGGTCGGCGACAGGGCGTACCCCTGTACGACGCCCGCGACCCGCCGATCGTTTCCGATCGTGAGCGACCTCACCCGTGTGACGGCTCAGCGCAGGGAGTACGTCGCCAGCGAGACGCCGACGTAGTGCGCGGCGAACGCCAGGACGGTGAAGGAGTGGAAGACCTCGTGGAAGCCGAACCAGCGCGGTGAGGGGTTCGGGCGCTTGAGGCCGTAGACCACGCCACCGAGCGTGTAGAGGATGCCGCCCGCGGCGACCAGCACCAGGGTGGCGATGGCGACGCCGCTGCTGAAGCGGTCGGCGCCCTCCATGAACTGGGGGATGAAGAAGACCGCCGCCCAGCCGAGGGCGATGTACATCGGGGTGTAGAGCCAGCGCGGTGCGTCGGTCCAGAACACGCGGAAGATCACGCCCGCGATCGCGGCCACCCAGACCACGACCAGCAGCGTCGTGCGCGCGGTTCCGTCGAGGAACAGCAGCGCGTACGGCGTGTAGGTGCCGGCGATGAGCACGAAGATGTTGGCGTGGTCGAAGCGCCGCAGGAACGCCCACGTGCGCGGGGACCAGTTGCCGCGGTGGTAGATCGCGGACACGGTGAAGACGAGCAGGGCCGACAGGGCGAAGGCCAGCGAGCCGATGCGGGTCGACGGGGTGGGCGACAGGGCCACGAGGACGATCCCTGCCGCGAGGGCCAGCGGTGCGGTCCCGGCGTGGAGCCAGCCGCGGAGGTGGGGCTTGACCTCGGCCATCTTGTCGGCCATGACCTCGCCGGCGCGCTCGACGGCGTGCTCGACACGGTCGCGCGGCGTCATGTCGTGGTCTCCATGGGACGAAATTACCCGTTCAGCGGTGACGCGCGCACGCGAGCGACGCGGAGGCCTCCGTCACACGGCGCTACCATCGGTGGGTGGTGAGGCTCAAGGACGCGGTGCGACGGGTGCTCTACCCGGCCTACGAGTCCCGGGTGGTGAAGTTCCTCCCGACCGACCAGATCCCGAAGCACGTCGGCGTCATGCTCGACGGCAACCGGCGCTGGGCCAAGGCCGTCGGCCTCAACACCGCCGAGGGCTACCAGGCCGGGGCCGACAACATCCGCCCGCTCCTGGGCTGGTGCGAGGAGGTCGGGGTCGAGGTCGTCACGCTGTGGCTGCTGTCCAGCGACAACCTCACCAACCGACCGCCCGAGCAGCTCACCGGTCTGCTGACGATCATCGAGGGCGCCGTCGAGTCGCTGGCCGAGGCCGGTCGCTGGCGCATCCACCCGGTGGGGGCCCTGGACCTGCTGCCGCCCGAGACCGCCGCCCGGCTCAAGGCCGCCGAGGAGGCGACCCGCGACATCGAAGGGATCCTGGTCAACGTCGCCGTCGGCTACGGCGGGCGCCGCGAGATCGCCGACGCCGTACGCGCACTGCTCGCCGAGCACGCCACGCGCGGCACCTCGCTGGAGGAGCTCGCCGACCTCATCGACGTCGAGCACATCGCCGAGCACCTCTACACCAAGGGCCAGCCCGACCCGGACCTCGTGATCCGCACCTCGGGCGAGCAGCGCCTGGGCGGCTTCCTGCTGTGGCAGTCGGCGAACTCGGAGTTCTACTTCTGCGAGGCGCTGTGGCCCGACTTCCGCCGCGTCGACTTCCTGCGCGCGATCCGTGCGTACGCCGCGCGCGAGCGCCGCTTCGGCGGCTGACCCGCTGGTCGCCAGACGTCATCCGAGGCGTCACCTCGCGTTCGGGCGTGTCGCCCCGGATCGGCCCGCCGGCGGGCGTACTTTCGCGACATCGGCAGGTGGGGAAGCCTGCTGAACCGGGAGGCAGCCTTGAGCACTCGAATGGGAGCTCTCCGGTCCGTTGAATGACACGGGCCGGGCGAGGAGTGCGCGCGCCGACCCGCAGCAAGGGGTTAGTCGTGGCCAGCAAGTCCTCATCCAGCTCCGCATCGCCCGGCTCCACCAGCGGTGACCGTCAGACCTACGTCCTGGACACCAGCGTCCTGCTCGCCGATCCGGGCGCGCTGACCCGCTTCGCCGAGCACGAGGTCGTGCTCCCCGTGGTGGTGATCACCGAGCTCGAGGGCAAGCGCCACCACCCCGAGCTGGGCTACTTCGCCCGGGCGGCGCTGCGGGCGCTCGACGACCTGCGGGTCGTCAACGGCCGCCTCGACGAGCCGGTCTCGATCGGTTCGCAGGGCGGCAGCCTCCGCGTCGAGCTCAACCACACCGACGCCGCCTCGCTGCCCTCGGGCTTCCGGCTGGGCGACAACGACACCCGGATCCTCGCGGTGGCGCGCAACCTGGCCAACGAGGGCCACCGCGTCACGCTGGTGTCCAAGGACCTGCCGCTGCGGATCAAGGCCTCGGCCGTCGGCCTCGACGCCCAGGAGTACCGCGCCGAGACGATCAGCGACTCCGGCTACACCGGCATGACGGAGCTGGAGGTGCCGGCCGCCGACCTCGACGAGCTCTACGAGGACGGCGTCATCGACCTCGCGGACGCGCGCGACCTGCCGTGCCACAACGGCCTCGTGCTGCTGTCGGAGCGGGGCACGGCCCTGGGCCGGGTCGGCGCCGACAAGCGGGTCCACCTGGTGCGCGGCGACCGCGACGCCTTCGGCATCCACGGCCGCTCGGCCGAGCAGCGGGTGGCGCTGGAGATGCTCCTCGACCCCGAGGTCGGCATCGTCTCCCTCGGCGGGCGCGCCGGCACCGGCAAGTCGGCGATGGCGCTGTGCGCCGGGCTCGAGGCGGTGATGGAGCGTCGCCAGCACAAGAAGGTCGTCGTCTTCCGCCCGCTCTTCGCCGTCGGCGGCCAGGAGCTCGGCTACCTCCCCGGCTCGGAGAACGAGAAGATGTCGCCCTGGGCCCAGGCCGTCTTCGACACCCTGGGCGCGCTCACCGGCAAGGACGTCATCGACGAGGTGATGGACCGCGGGATGCTCGAGGTGCTGCCGCTGACGCACATCCGCGGCCGGTCGCTGCACGACGCCTTCGTCATCGTCGACGAGGCGCAGTCGCTGGAGCGCAACGTGCTGCTGACGGTGCTCTCGCGCATCGGCGCCAACTCCAAGGTCGTGCTCACCCACGACGTCGCGCAGCGCGACAACCTGCGCGTCGGACGCCACGACGGCATCGTGGCGGTGGTCGAGAAGCTCAAGGGCCACCCGCTCTTCGCCCACGTCACGCTCACCCGCTCCGAGCGCTCGCCCATCGCGGCGCTCGTGACGGAGATGCTGGAGGACGTCACGCTCTGAGGGCTGCCCCCTCGAGGGATCCCCGGCTGGCCGGTGATTCCGTAGGTTGTCAGGCTCTGCAAAGGCCGACAACGTGCGGGATCACCGGCCGACCGGGGATCCCGAAGGCGCGCCCCGGACCGCGCACCGAGGGGCGGATGGGGTCGGAGCGACCCCAGGGGCCCATGTGACGGATGACGCGTGAGCAGTTGTGGGGTTCGGTTTGCACGGCCTCCGCGCCTCATGCATGGTTGCTCGTGACCGTTTCGTGATCTTGGTCGTCGGCAGGGTCGGGGGACCGTGCCAGCACCTCGTTCCGTCGCCCGGGGCCGGGACGGTCGACCGCGCGTCCTCGTGGCGCGTGCACCCCCGTCGTCGACCCCCGTGAGCTCTCGTGCCCAAGCCCGACACGTACGTCCCCACGCACCGCGCCCCTGGCAAGCACAAGGCCGCGCGTGCCCCGCGCCGAGCCCTGCGCACCGGCCTCGTCCTGTCCGGCCTCGCGGCCGCGGCGACCGGCGTGAGCGTCAGCGGCGGCCTGGCTGCGCAGGACCCCGACGTGCTCACCCCGGCTGCTGCCGACGTCGCCGAGCCGACGGCCGCCGAGGTCTCCAGTGGTACGCAGGCCACCGACGGGTCCGGTGTGGCCGGCGGCGGCGCGGCCGGAGCCGAGCAGCCCCGGGAGCGCACGACGGTCTCCCGCTCCGCGCGCCGGACCGACGCCACCAAGGCCACGGCCCTCGCGATGTCCGCGGGCTCCGCAGTGACCCGCTCCGAGACGCTGTCCGAGGGCGACCCGCGCGACATCGCCCGCGCGCTGCTGCCGGCGTACGGTTTCTCCTCCGACCAGTTCTCCTGCCTCGACTCGCTCTACGTCAGCGAGTCCGACTGGCGCGTTGACGCCGACAACCCGACGTCGTCGGCGTACGGCATCCCGCAGGCGCTGACGCAGCTCCACGACCTGCCGGCCGACTACATGACCTCCGCGGAGTCCCAGATCCGGTGGGGGCTGGAGTACATCCAGGACACCTACGGCACCCCGTGCAGCGCGTGGAGCTTCAAGCAGGGCAACAACTGGTACTGATCGGGACGGTCCTCATCGGAGCGCGGACGCCGAGTGCGGCGACGTCGGCTCCGCGTCCAGGTCGTCGGCGACGGAGACCACGAGCCCGCCGAGCATGAAGGCCGTGATGGCGGCCACCAGCGTCGGCGTCGCCAGGTCGGGGATGAAGCGACGGGCCCCGCTGGGCTCGGCGCCGTGGTACTCGTGGGTCAGCGCGTGGCCCTTGCCGCGGGCCAGCAGGTAGCGGTTGACCGGCCACGCCGCGAAGAAGGCCACGGTCAGCGCGAGCATCATCGACAGCCAGAAGACCGGGTTGACCAGGCCCGCCTCCATCGCGCCGGGCACCAGGGCCATGACGGAGTTGTCGACCAGCTCCATCGTCGCGATCGAGAGCGTGTCGGCGGCGAGCACGATGCCGAGCGCGGCGCCGACGCCGAGCCCGGCCCGCAGCAGCGGCAGCGTCGACAGGACGTAGCCGAAGAGGAAGGCCAGGCCCACCGCGATCCCGATCGTGGCCCACGTGCCCAGTCCGAGCGCGGTGCCGATCATCAGGCCGAGGATCTCGCCGATGGCGCAGCCGGTGAGGCAGCAGGGTTGCGGAGAGCGCCATGGCGTTGGTGCCCATGTCGTGGTGCATGTCGTGGTGCGAGTCGTGGTCCCCCTCGGGGTGCACGTCGTGGCGGGTGGTGTGTTCCATGGTTCGGAACATACCCCCGGGGGGTATGAAGGTCAAGAGGAAGAGCGGTTCAGCGTCCGGTCATCGAGTCCACGTCGAGTGCTGCGTCGAGCTGTTCCTCGGTGAGCTCGCCGCGCTGGACGAAGCCCATCGCGATCACCGTCTCGCGGATGGTCGCGCCGTCGGCGAGCGCCTTCTTCGCCACCGTGGCGGCCTGCTCGTAGCCGATGTGCGCGTTGAGCGGCGTCACGACCGACGGCGACGACTCGGCGTAGCGCCGCATCCGCTCGCTGTCGGCAGTGATGCCGTCGACGCAGCGCTCGGCGAGCAGGACCGTCGACGTGGACAGGACGTGGACCGACTCCAGGAGCGCGTGCGCCATCACCGGCATCATCACGTTGAGCTCGAAGCTGCCCGACGCGCCGGCCCACGCGATCGTCGCGTCGTTGCCGACCACCCGGGCGCAGACCATGAGGGTCGCCTCGGGCAGGACCGGGTTCACCTTGCCGGGCATGATGCTCGACCCGGGCTGCAGGTCGGGCAGGTGGATCTCGGCCAGGCCCGTGGTCGGTCCCGACGACATCCAGCGCAGGTCGTTGCAGATCTTGGTCAGGCCGACCGCGACCGTGCGCAGCACCCCGGACAGCTCGACGAGCGAGTCGCGGGTGCCCTGGGCCTCGAAGTGGTCGCGAGCCTCGGTGAAGGGTTGCCCGGTGCGCTCCGCCAGCGCAGCGATGGCGCGCTCGGCAAAGGCGGCGGGGGTGTTGATCCCGGTGCCGACCGCGGTGCCGCCCAGCGGCAGCTCGCGCACGCGCGGCAGCACCGCCTCGAGCCGTTCGACGCCGAGGCGCAGCGTGGCGGCGTACGCCCCCATCTCCTGGCCGAGGGTCACCGGGGTGGCGTCCATGAGGTGGGTGCGCCCGGCCTTGACCGTGTCGGCGAACTCCTCGGCCTTCGCCTCGAACGACGACGCGAGGCGCTCCAGGGCCGGGACGAGGTCGTCGACCACGGCCAGCGTCGCCGCGACGTGGATGCTCGTCGGGAAGGTGTCGTTGCTGCTCTGCGAGGCGTTGACGTGGTCGTTGGGGTGCACCTCGACGCCGGCCTGCGCGGCGAGGGTGGCGATCACCTCGTTGGCGTTCATGTTGGAGCTGGTGCCCGAGCCGGTCTGGAACACGTCGAGGGGGAACTCGCCGTCGTGCTCCCCGGCGACGATCGCGTCGGCGGCCGCCACGATCGCATGGGCCTGCTCGTGGCTGACGACGCCGAGCGCGGCGTTCGCGCTCGCGGCCGCCGCCTTCACGTGCGCCAGCGCCTGGACGTGGCGCGGCTGGAGGGTCAGGCCACTGATCGGGAAGTTCTCGATCGCGCGCTGCGTCTGCGCCCGCCAGAGTGCCTCGCGAGGAACCTCGACCTCGCCCATCGAGTCGTGCTCGGTGCGTGTCTCGCTCACGACATCGACCGTACCCCGGCACGATGGAGCCATGCGCTCACTCCGTCTCGGGATGACCGCCGTGCTCGTGGGGGTCGCCTCGGCCTGCTCCGCGCTCGGCGGCGACGACACCGACCCCGCCGCCGACCTCGCCGACGACCTCGCCGCGGCGCTCTCGGAGCACTCGCTGGGTGAGGTGCCGCTGGGTGACGAGGCGCAGAGGACCGCCTTCGCCGAGCTGGTCGCGCCACTCGACGAGGTGCCGGTCGCCGTCGAGGCCACCTCGGTCGAGGTGGTCGAGGAGGAGGGCTGGGCCGACGTCACGCTCGCGTGGCGGTGGGACGTGACCGCCGACGCGCCCTGGGAGTACGACACCTCCGTACGCCTCGCGCAGGGCGGCGAGGACCCCCAGGAGTGGCGGGTCGAGTGGTCTCCCGAGGCGTTCGCCCCCGGGCTCGCCGAGGGCGAGACGGTCGGGTTGCGGACGCTGACGTCCCAGCGCGGTGACATCACCGGCGACGGGGGAGCGGTGCTCGTCACCGAGCGCCCGGTCCTGCGCTACGGCCTCGACAAGACGAAGGTCGAGGGCCCGCAGGTCGCGCGCAGCGCGCGGCGGATCGCCCGCATCCTCGACGTCGACGCGGCGGCGTACGCCGAGCGCGCGGAGGCGATGGGGGCAGAGGCCTTCGTCGAGGCGGTGGTGCTCCGCGAGGACGACGCCCTCGACGTGCTGCCCGCCTTCCGTCGGGTGCCCGGCGCCCTCGCGGTGCGCGACACCCTCCCGCTGGCCCCGACCCGCGAGTTCGCCGCAGCCCTGCTCGGCCGCGTGGGCCCCGCGACCGCCGAGGTGGTCGAGGAGTCCGGTGGCAGCATCGTCGCCGGCGACGAGGTCGGGCTGTCCGGCCTCCAGGCGCGCTACGACGACCAGCTGCGCGGCAGTCCCGGCACGGCCGTGGTCGCCCGGGGCGCCGACGACGTGCTCCGCACGCTCTTCGAGGTGCCGGCCACCGATGGCGCCGACCTGGTCACCACGCTGTCCCCGGACCTCCAGCAGCGTGCAGAGGACGCGCTCGCCACCCTCGGCGCCGGTGCTCCGGCTGCGGCGCTGGTCGCGATCCGTCCCTCGGACGGGGCGATCCTCGCCACCGCCAACGGCGAGGGCGCCGCCGGCGCCGACCTCGCCGCGACCGGGCAGTACGCCCCGGGCTCGACCTTCAAGGTGGTCAGCTCGCTGGCGCTGCTGCGCAGCGGGCTCGCCGTCGACGACACCGTGTCCTGCCCGGCGACCACGGTGGTCGACGGCCGCTCCTTCAAGAACTACGACGACTACCCGTCCTCCGCGCTCGGCGACATCCCCTTCGTCCAGGCGATCGCGCAGTCGTGCAACACCGCCCTCATCGCCAACGCCGACCGCCTCGGCCCGGGCGACCTCTCCGCCGCGGCGGCCGCGCTGGGGCTCGGGGTCGACCACGACCTCGGCTTCGGCGTCTACTTCGGCCAGGTGCCGCCGGCCGAGACCGAGACCGGCGCTGCGGCCGACCTGATCGGCCAGGGGACGGTGCTCGCCAGCCCGTTCGCGATGGCCACCGTCGCCTCCTCCGTCGCCGCGGGCCGCACGGTCCTGCCGGTCCTGCTGCCGGACCACGAGGTGCAGCAGGTGGCGCCGGAGGTGCCGCTGACCGGCCAGGAGGCCGGCACCCTCCGCGGGCTGATGCGGGCCGTGGTGACCACGGGCTCGGGGCGGTTCCTGCTCGACGTACCGGGGGAGGTCGGGGCCAAGACCGGCACCGCGGAGTACGGCGAGCCCGGTGCGGCCGGTGACCTGCCCACCCACGCCTGGATGATCGCCACCCGCGGCGACCTCGCGGTGGCGGTGTTCGTGGAGACCGGCGTCTCGGGGTCGCAGACCGCCGGCCCGGTGCTGGAGGCGTTCCTGCGCTGAGGCCTCAGGTGCGGCGTGCGAGGTAGAGGAAGTAGTCCTCGGGACGGTCCTGGAGCAGCACGTGGTGGGCCTGCTCCTCGGCTGCTCCGAAGACGTCGCGCAGCACTGCCAGCAGCTCCGGTGCGGCGCTGGCCGACCACACCACGAGCACCCCGCCGGGGCTCAGCAGCTCGCGGCAGCGGGTGAGGAACTCGGCCTCGTAGACCGACTCGTTGCCGTCGTGGACGAGGTAGCCCGGTCCGTTGTCGACGTCGAGCAGCACGAGGTCGTAGGTCGAGCGGGCCTCGGCGATCGCCATCGTGATGTCGGCGTTGAGCACCGTCGCGCGGGTGTCGGCGAGCACCGCGGGGCCGTGGGGCACGGTGCCGTCGCGCATCCAGCGGACGAGGACCTCCTCGATCTCGACCACCACCGCGCGCTCCACGCGGGGGTCGGCGAGGACACGCTGGAGGGTGAAGCCCAGCCCCAGACCGCCGATGAGCACCGACGAGGGCTGCTCGACGAGGGCGAGCGCCTGCGCGGCCAGCTCGATCTCGCTGGTCGTCTCGAGGGTGTCCATCACGAAGACGCCGTTGACGCGCAGCTCCAGCACGTCGGCGGCGCTGTCGGACGTACGACGGCGCAGCACGACCTCTCCGCGCTCGGTCTCGGCCCGGGCGATCTCGACGCTGTCCACACTGTCCACTCCGCCATCCTGCCCACGTCGCGGCGGTGGGGCCTCACCCCGGGGTGCTGGCGGACGGTGCGAAAGTCCTTCTCGCGGGGCCGTTCGCGTTCTACGGTGGTCAGGTGTACACCGTCGGGAGGACCGCTGAGCTCACCGGCGTGCCGACCGGCACGCTGCGCAAGTGGGAGCAGCGCTACGGCGTGGTGGTCCCGCAGCGGTCCGCGGGCAACTACCGGCTCTACAACGACGACGCGGTGCGCCGCCTCAGCGTCATGCGCAGCCTGGTCGACGCCGGGTGGTCGGCGCAGGAGGCCGCGCGGCACGTGGTCGAGGACCCGGCGGCGGCTGAGGCGCAGCTGCCCCGCCGGGAGGCGACCAGCACCGACGCGCGCGTCGAGGAGCTCGTGGCGTGCGCGGTCGACTTCGACGTCCCGCGGCTGGAGCGGCTGCTCGCCGGCGCCTTCGCCGACCCCTACCTCGCTCGCGTCGTCGACGACTGGCTGATGCCGGCGTTGGGTGGCCTGGGGCGGGCGTGGCAGCGCGGCGAGGTGTCGGTGGCCGGCGAGCACTTCGTGACGGCTGCGGTGCACCGCAGGCTCGGCCTGCTCTTCCAGACGCTCCCGCCTGCTCCTCCTGCGAGTCCTCGCGTGGTCGTCGGCCTGGCGCGCGGGTCCCGGCACGAGATGGGTGTCCTCGCCTTCGCGACGGTGCTCCGCTCGCGTGGCGTCGCGGTCACCTACCTCGGCGCGGACCTGCCGCTGGAGGCCTGGCTCGGGGCGGTCGGGCTGATCGAGCCCGCAGCCGCCGTGCTCGCCGTGCCGTCGGTGGAGGACCTGCCCGCGGTGCGCGAGGCGGCGGAGGCCCTCGGGGCGTTGACGCAGGTGCTGCTCGGCGGGGCCCACCAGGACGCGGTGGCCGCGGGGGAGCACCTCGGCCACCTGCCGGGTGCGGCGGCCGTGGCGCTGGCACACCGGCTCAGCGGCATCCCTGTGCGGGCCTGACGACTTCAGTTCGCGGCGCTCTCCGCGGCTCCCTCTGCTGCGTCCTCGCAGCCCTGGCCGGTCCAGGCGTCGCCGACGACCTTGATCTGGCAGGTGCTGTCGGTGCCGGGCACCTCGGAGGCGGCCGGGTGGGCGTAGAGGACCGAGCCGAGGGCAGCGGCGGCGATGACTGTGATGCCGGCGGAGCGCAGCCACACGCCGAGGCGCTGGTCCTCTGCGGTGAGCTGGTAGGTGTCCGACATGTCGCGCTCCCGGGTTGTCCACAGTTTGTCCACTGTTGTGGGTAAGCTGAACGTAGAGGGTATGTACAGGGTTTGTCCAACGTGGTGTACCTTTTGGGGTGTGTACACCGTCGGCCGCACCTCGCAGCTCACCGGCGTACCCCGCGAGACGCTCCGCAAGTGGGAGCAGCGCTACGGGGTCGTCGAGCCCGTGCGCTCCGAGGGCAACTACCGCCTGTACGACGACGAGGCGGTGCGGCGACTGGCCGTTATGCGTGACCTCGTCGACTCCGGGTGGGCCCCGCGCGAGGCCGCCAGGAGGGTCCTCGAGGACCGGTCGGGCGCCATCGCCGGCGCCGCACCGCCCCCGGGCTCGCCGCTGTCGCACCTCGACGAGCTCGTGACCTGCGGGCAGGGCTTCGACCTCGTGCGCCTCGAGAGCACCCTGGACAAGGTCTTCGCGCAGGCCGACCTCGCCGACGTGGTGGACGAGTGGCTGATGCCCTCGCTGGTGCGGCTGGGCGAGGCCTGGCAGCGCGGTGACGTGACGGTGGCCGGGGAGCACTTCGTCAGCGCCGCGGTGCTGCGACGCCTCTCGCAGGCCTTCCACCAGCTCCCGCACCCCGACGGTGAGTCGCCTCGTGTGCTGGTCGGGCTGGCGCGCGGCTCGCGTCACGAGCTCGGCGTGATGGGCTTCGCGATGGTGCTCCGCAGCCGCGGGGTGCAGGTCACCTACCTCGGGGCCGACCTGCCCGTCGAGGCCTGGGTCGAGACCGTGCGCGAGCTGGGCCCGGACGCCGTGGTGCTCGCCGTCCCGACGGTCGAGGACCTCCCGGCGGTCCGCGAGGCGGTGGAGGCGATCTGCACCTCGACGACCGTCCTCCTCGGTGGTGCCCACCAGGGGCGCATCGAGGGTGCCGAGGCGCTCGGCCACCAGCCCGGCGCGGCGGCCGCGTCACTGGCCGACCGCCTCACCGCGGGCTGAGGGACTACTCCGCCGAGCGCACCCGGATCCCGGCTCCGGTCAACGAGCTCAGCGGCACGGTCACGGCTCCGGACGGGTCGGTGAAGAAGTCGTTGCCCTTGTCGTCGACGACGATGAAGGCGGGGAAGTCCTCGACCTCGATCTTCCAGACCGCCTCCATGCCGAGCTCCTCGTACTCCACGACCTCCACGGACCGGATGCAGTCCTGGGCGAGGCGGGCGGCCGGGCCACCGATGGAGCCGAGGTAGAAGCCGCCGTGCGTGCCGCACGCCTCGGTGACCTGTTTGGAGCGGTTGCCCTTGGCGAGCATCACCATCGAGCCGCCCGCGGCCTGGAACTGCTCGACGTAGGAGTCCATGCGTCCGGCGGTGGTCGGGCCGAACGAGCCCGACGGCATGCCCTCAGGGGTCTTGGCCGGACCGGCGTAGTAGACCGGGTGGTCCTTCAGGTAGGCCGGCATCTCCTCGCCGGCGTCGAGGCGCTCCTTGATCTTGGCGTGCGCGATGTCGCGCGCCACGACGAGCGGCCCGGTCAGCGAGAGGCGGGTCTTGACCGGGTGCTTCGACAGCTCGGCGAGGATGTCCGGCATCGGCTGGTTGAGGTCGATCGGCACGACCGCGCCGCCCTCGATGTCGTGGGCGAGGCCGGCGTCGGGCATGTAGTGCGCCGGGTCGGTCTCGAGCTGCTCGAGGAAGACGCCCTCCGGCGTGATCCTGCCGAGCGCCTGCCGGTCCGCCGAGCACGAGACGGCGATCGCGACGGGGCACGAGGCGCCGTGGCGGGGCAGGCGCACGACCCGGACGTCGTGGCAGAAGTACTTGCCGCCGAACTGCGCGCCGATGCCGAAGGACTGGGTCAGCTCGAAGACCTTCTCCTCCAGCTCGACGTCGCGGATGCCGTGCGCGCTCATCGACCCCTCGGTCGGGAGGTCGTCGAGGTAGTGCGCGGAGGCGTACTTCGCGGTCTTGAGCGCGAACTCCGCGCTCGTGCCGCCGATGACGACGGCGAGGTGGTAGGGCGGGCAGGCGGCGGTGCCGAGGGAGCGGATCTTCTCGTCGAGGAACTCCATCAGGCGCGTCGGGTTGAGGACGGCCTTGGTCTCCTGGAAGAGGAACGACTTGTTGGCCGACCCGCCGCCCTTGGCCATGAAGAGGAACTTGTACTCCGGCACGTCCTTCGCGGGGGTGGAGTAGAGCTCGATCTGGGCCGGGAGGTTGGTGCCGGTGTTCTTCTCCTCGAAGGTCGTCAGCGGCGCGAGCTGGGAGTAGCGGAGGTTGAGCCGGGTGTAGGCGTCGTACACGCCGCGGCTGATCGCCTCGCCGTCGTCGGCGCCGGTCAGCACGCCCTCGGACTTCTTGCCCATCACGATCGCGGTGCCGGTGTCCTGGCACATCGGCAGCACGCCGCCGGCGGAGATGTTGACGTTCTTGAGCAGGTCGAGCGCGACGAAGCGGTCGTTGCCCGAGGCCTCGGGGTCGTCGATGATCTTGCGCAGCTGCGCGAGGTGGCCGGGGCGCAGGTAGTGGCTGATGTCGTGCATCGCCTCCTCGGTGAGCCGGCGGATCGCCTCGGGCTCGACCTTCAGGAAGGTGCGTCCGTCGACCTCGGTCGTGGAGACGCCCTCGGTGGTGATCAACCGGTAGGGGGTCTCGTCCGCGCCGTTGGACCCGGCGGTGGGGAGGAGGTCGGAGTAGTGGAACTCGGGGCCGGCGGCAGCGGTCGTCACGGGACCTGAGCGTACGCCGCGCTCGGGCCGTGGTGCGACGCGGCTCAGGTCCCGTCGTGCTCCCGGACGTGCACGCTCGCCCCGAGCTTCCTGAGCTCCTCGCGCAGGATCCGGCGCATCGTCTCTCCCATGGCGGGATCGATCCCGCCCTTGCAGTCGACGTAGCCGCGGACGCCGGCATCGGTCACGACCGGGTCGGCGGTGTAGTTGGGGGTGTAGAGGTCCCCCTCGTCGTGGGCCTCGAACGCGGCGTCGAGCGCCGCGCCGTCGGCGTGCTCGCGCCCTAGCTCGTCCACGAGCATGAACCGGTCGTTGGCCCGCCTGATCGCTGCGACCACGGCCGACTCCGGGGCGGCGCTGGAGACCAGGAAGGACTCCGACTCCGCGTCCAGGACGCCCTCGTCGATGACGACCTGCGGCGCCGGTGCCGGCTCCGGCTTCGCCGTGCCGCGCCGCTGGCTCTCCGCGCGCTCACTCACCTTCCGCAGGAACTCCTCGTCCGCAGCCGGGTCCGATGCCGCGAAACGACCGGGACGGTCGTACTCGGGGTAGGCGCTCGCTGCCTGCTGGTGGGGACCGTGGTGGCGCGGGCCGCGCTGCGGTCGTCCGGCGACGAGCCAGGCGACCGACCCGACGACGGGGAAGAACAGGATCAGCAGGACCCACCACGTCTTCTGGAGGTGGCGCACCTCGTCGTCGCGGCTGGTGATTGCGTCGACGAGGCAGTAGATGCCCAGCACGAGTGGGACGAGGAACAGCACGATCCGCATGTCAGGACCCCCGCAGGTCGGCCCTGCCGGGGCCGCGGACGCCGACGACGGTCCAGCGCGGCGGCAGCCTAGCGCTCAGGGGTCGTCGCCAGTGGCTCATCCGCGCGCCCGGACCGGTGCGACCGAGGACCGGGTGTTCACTGGTCGGACGCGTGGCGGCCATCCGGGAGTAGCCTCCGCAACGACGGGACCTACGAGGCTCCGCGCGGCACACCCCGCCGATCCCCCGGCAGATGCTCACTGGAGGTCCGATGAACACCCGCAAGATGCTCGTCTCGCTCACGGCGACGGCCACGCTCATGTCCGTGGCGGCCTGCGCCGCTCCCGAGGAGGAGAACGACACCACCACCGAGAGCGGGGTGGACGCTGCGGCGGCCACGTCGGCCGAGGACTTCGGTGGCATGGACGAGCTCGTCCGGGCCGCCCAGGACGAGGGCGAGCTCAACGTCATCGCCCTCCCGCCGGACTGGGCCAACTACGGCGAGGTGATCTCGACCTTCGAGGAGAAGTACGACATCGAGGTCAACTCCGCCCAGCCCGACGCCGCCTCGCAGGACGAGATCAATGCCGCCAACGAGCTCGCCGGCACCGACCGCGCGCCCGACGTCTTCGACCTCGGCCAGTCGGTCGCCCTCGCCAACACCGACATGTTCGCGCCCTACCAGGTCGAGACCTGGGACGACATCCCCGACGAGTTCAAGGACGCGGACGGCGCCTGGGTCAACGACTACGGCGGCTACATGTCGATCGGCTACGACTCGGCCGTGGTCCCCGAGGTGACGTCGCTGTCCGACCTGCTGGGGCCCGAGTTCGAGGGCAAGGTCGCCCTCAACGGTGACCCGACGCAGGCAGGCGCGGCCTTCAGCGGCGTGATGATGGCGGCCATCGCCAACGGCGGGTCCGCCGACGACATCGCACCCGGCGTGGACTTCTTCACCGAGCTCAAGGAGGCCGGCAACTTCCTCACCGTCGACCCCGACTCGACCACCATCGAGCAGGGCACGACGCCGGTCGTCATCGACTGGGACTACCTCGGCGCGGCCGCCGCGGCCAACGTCGACACCTGGAGGACCGTGGTCCCTGAGGAGGCCGTCGTCGCCGGCTACTACTTCCAGGCCATCAACGCCGACGCGCCGAACCCGGCCGCCGCGCGGCTGTGGCAGGAGTTCCTCTACAGCGACGAGGGGCAGAACCTCTGGCTCGAGGGCGGCGCCCGCCCGGTCCGCGGCGACGCGATGGCCGAGGCCGGCACGATCGACGCCGAGCTCTGGGGTGCCCTCCCGGAGGTCAGCGGCGACCCGGTGGTCCCGACCGACGAGCAGACCGTCACGGCCGGTGAGTACCTCGCAGCGAACTGGTCCAAGGCCATCCGCTGAGCACGCCGACCACTTCTGAGGGGCGGGGACGACGGCTCGCCGTCGCTCCCGCCCTTCCGCTGCTGCCGTTCCTCGTGTTCGTCCTGGTGTTCCTCGTCGTCCCGACGCTCACCGTCGTCCTCGGCGCGTTCCAGGACGAGGACGGCGCGCTGACGCTGGGCAACCTCGACGCCCTGACGGGCGACGCGGCCGTCTCGGCGCTGAAGGGGTCGCTGATCCTGTCGGCGTCCACAGCGGTGATCGGCGCCGTGCTCGGCGCGCTCCTCGCCTACCTCATCGTCTCGATGCCCGCGCACAGCCTGCCGCGCCGAGCCACGCTCGCCGTGAGCGGCGTGCTCGCCCAGTTCGGCGGTGTCGTCCTCGCCTTCGCCTGGATCGCGACCATCGGCCCGGTGGGTGTCGTCACCAACGCGGTCATGGAGCTCACCGGCGTCGATCTCTACGGTTCTGGCTGGCTCTTCGGGCTTCCCGGGCTGGTCGTCGTCTACAGCTACTTCCAGATCCCGCTCATGGTGATCGTCTTCGCTCCCGCCTTCGAGGGCCTGCGCCCGCAGTGGCGCGAGGCCGCGGTCAACCTCGGCGCGAGCACGTGGGCCTACTGGAGGCACGTGGCGATCCCCCTGCTGACCCCCGCCTTCCTCGGCGCGTTGCTGCTGCTCTTCGCCAACGCCTTCGCGGCCTACGCCACTGCCGCCGTGCTGGTCAGC
Organism: Nocardioides sp. S5; assembly: GCF_017310035.1. Taxonomy (NCBI): domain Bacteria; kingdom Bacillati; phylum Actinomycetota; class Actinomycetes; order Propionibacteriales; family Nocardioidaceae; genus Nocardioides; species Nocardioides sp. S5. The sequence continues at coordinate 3,781,783 of NZ_CP022296.1, read as the reverse complement.
CAGGGGCAGCCGATCGTGCCGCTCCTCATCCGCCAGGCCATCACGAGCGAGGTCCTCCTGGGCCAGGCCAACGTGGGCTACGCGCTCGCGCTGGAGATGATCGTCGTGGTGACCATGGTGATGGTGGCCTACAACCTGCTCCTCAGGCGCACGTCGAGGTGGATGCGATGAAGGCGTCGCCCGTCTCCCGCGTCGTCCGCGCAGTGCTGCTGCTGGCGTTCGCGGCCTACTTCTTCGTCCCGCTGCTGGCGATGTTCGACTTCTCCACCCAGGTCCGCGGAAGCGCCCCGGGGCGCACGTGGGACAACTGGACCTTCATGTTCCGCGACGAGGACCTGCGCTCGTCGATCGTCGCCTCGCTCCTGCTCGCGCTCTTCACCGTCGTGCTGATGGTCGCCCTGCTGGTGCCGACGATGGTGTGGGTCCGGCTGCGCGTCCCCCGCGCGAAGGGGCTGATCGAGTTCCTGTGCCTGCTCCCGCTGACCATCCCGGCGCTGGTGATCGTGGTGGGCATCGGCAACGTCTACTCGTGGGTGACCTACCTGCTGGGCGACAGCGCGCTGGTGCTGACCTTCGCCTACGTCGTGCTGGTGCTGCCCTACTCGTTCCGCGCCGTGGACGCCTCGCTCTCGGGGATCGATGCGACCACGCTGTCGGAGGCGGCCCGGTCGCTCGGCGCCGGGTGGTTCACCGTCATCGTGCGGGTCATCATGCCCAACATCGCCGGCGGCATCCTCGGTGCCGCGTTCATCTCAGTCGCCCTGGTGCTCGGGGAGTACGTCTTCGCCTCGCTGCTCCGCTTCGACACCCTGCCGGTGGCGATGGCCGCCCTCTACAAGAGCAACGGGCCCGCTGCCATGGCCGCCGCGCTGGCCTCGATGCTGCTGGTGTCCGTGCTGCTCGTCGGCCTCACCTTCCTCAGCCGTGACCGGCACCGGCGCAACCAAGGAGTCTCCTCATGACCGACCAGACCTCGTCGCGCGGTCTCGCCGTCGCCCTGTCCGACCTCACCCGCGTCTACGGTCCCGTGAAGGCGTTGGACGGGTTCACCCTGGACCTCGCGCCCGGCGAGCTCGTCGCCCTGCTCGGCCCCTCCGGCTGCGGCAAGACCACGGCGCTGCGCATCCTTGCGGGGCTCGACCGTGCCACGTCGGGCACGGTGTCGGTTGGCGGCAAGGACCTGACCCGGGTGCCGGCCAGCAAGCGCGACATGGGGATGGTGTTCCAGGCCTACAGCCTCTTCCCGCACATGACGGTGATCGACAACGTCGCCTTCGGCCTCAAGATGCGCGGGCGCGACGGCGCCACCCGTCGTGGGCGCGCGGGCGACATGCTCGAGCTGGTGGGCCTCGGCGAGCACGCAGACCGCTACGCCCACCAGCTCTCCGGCGGCCAGCAGCAGCGGGTGGCCCTGGCCCGGGCGCTGGCGATCGAGCCGTCCGTCCTGCTCCTCGACGAGCCGCTGTCGGCCCTCGACGCCAAGGTGCGGGTGCAGCTGCGCGACGAGATCAGGCGCGTCCAGATCGAGGTCGGCACCACGACGCTCTTCGTCACCCACGACCAGGAGGAGGCGCTCGCCGTCGCCGACCGGGTCGGAGTGATGAACGCAGGCCGCCTCGAGCAGCTGGCTCCGCCTGCCGAGCTCTACTCCGCCCCGGCCAGCCGCTTCGTGGGGGAGTTCGTCGGACTCAGCAACCGGCTTCCGGCCCAGGTGAGGGACGGTGTCGCCGCGGTGCTGGGGCGCGAGGTGCCGGTCCTGCCCGGGTCGACGACCGGTGCGGGACATGCGCTCGTCCGGCCCGAGTCGGTGTCGGTGGTGGCGGACGCTGCCGGCACCGCCACCGTGGCGACCGTGATGTTCCTCGGCCCGCTGTCGCGCGTCACCAGCACCCTGGCCGACGGGACGGACGTCGTCGCCCAGCTGGCCAGCCCGGACGCGCTGCGGCTGCAGCCGGGCGACGCCGTACGCCTCGAGGTGGCTGCGGTGCCCGTCCTGGTCGTGGCCTGACGGCGTCCTACGCCCAGGGGGCGACGAGCGCGGCGAGGTCGGGCGCCAGCTCTTTCTGCAGCAGCGGCCCGAAGGTGACCCGGTGCACGCCCATGACCTGGAGGTCCTCCAGCGAGCCGGCCGCCGAGCCCGTGCGGGGGTTGGCGATGACGTTCACCGGCCCGGACAGGGCGTCGAGGATCCGCTGGAGGGAAGCGGCATCGGGGACCTTGACGGGGTAGACGCATCGGGCGCCCGCCTCCTCGCAGGCCCGGAGCCGGGTGATCGCCTCGGCCACCGGGTCCTCGAAGCGGTCGGCCTTGATGAAGGCGTCGGTGCGGGCGTTGACCACGAGGTCGACCCCTGCCGCGTCGGCCGCCTGGCGCAGCCCACCGATGTAGTCGGCGTGCTCGGCGACCGACCGCAGCCGGCCACCCTCGGAGTGCACGGTGTCCTCGACGTTGAGGCCGACGGCCCCGGCCTCGAGCAGCCGCTCGACCAGCTCGGCGGGGGAGACGCCGTAGCCGGCCTCCATGTCGGCGGTGACCGGCACGTCGGGCACCGCCGAGCAGATGCGGCGTACGCCGTCGAGGGCGTCGTCGAGCGTCATGTCCTCGTTGTCGCCCTGCCCCCGCGAGTCGGCGAGCGGGTGGCTGCCGATGCTCAGGGCGGCGAAGCCGGCGTCGGCGACGACGCGCGCCGACCAGGCGTCCCAGACGTTGGGCAGGACCAGCGTGGAGCCGGTGTGGTGGAGCTCGAGGAGGGTGGTGGCGCGAGTGGCGGTGTCCATGCCCCGAGGCTGCCACGGTGCTGGGCGCGGCGACAGGCGGGCATAGATGCTCCTCGCCGGGCGTTCTGCCGGCGTGGAGGTCTGGGACTCGCTCGTCGTCGGCGCCGGACAGGCCGGCCTCGCGTCGTCGTACTTCCTGCGTCGCCGCGGGATCGAGCACCGGGTGCTCGACGCCAACCCGCGTGCCGGGGGCGCCTGGCAGCACCGTTGGGAGTCGCTCGGCATGGACGACGTGCACGGTGTCGCGGACCTCCCCGGCTCCGAGGCGCCGCAGGTCTCACGGCTGCCGGCCAACGTCGTGGTGCCGGACTGGTTCGACGACTACGAGCGACGTCACGACCTGCCGGTGGTGCGTCCGGTGCGCGTCGATCGCGTCGACAGCGAGGACGACCTGCTGGTCGTGCGGACCGACCGCGGGGAGTGGCGGACCCGCACGCTGGTCAACGCCACCGGCACCTGGACCCGGCCGTTCGTGCCCTACTACCCGGGCATCGACACCTTCGCGGGCGAGCAGGTGCACACCGCCGACTACCCCGGGCCCGCGCACTTCCGCGGCCGGAGGGTGCTGGTGGTGGGCGGTGGTGCGTCCGCGGTGCAGCACCTCGGCGAGCTCGCGCCGGTGGCCGACACCCTGTGGGTGACGCGGCGCGAGCCGGTGTGGAGGGACGGCTTCGACGCCGCCGCCGGGCTCGCCGCGGTGACCGCGGTCGAGGAGCGCGTACGCCGCGGGCTGCCGCCGGCCAGCGTGGTCAGCGTGACCGGTCTGGCGCTGCGGCCCCAGGAGCAGGAGGCGGCCCGGCTCGGGGCGTACGACCGGCTGCCGGTGTTCGCGCGCATCGAGGCCGACGGCGTGCGCTGGGCAGACGGCCGCTTCGAGGCGGTCGACGCGATCGTGTGGGCCACCGGCTTCCGTCCCGCGCTCGACCACCTGGCCCCGCTGGGCCTGCGTTCGGCCGCTGGCGGGATCGCCCTCGAGCCGGTGCGCGGCAACGTGCAGGGCGCGACCACGGCCGTGCGGGACCCGCGGGTGCAGCTGGTCGGCTACGGGCCCTCGGCCAGCACCGTCGGTGCATCCCGCGCGGGTCGCCAGGCGGCTCTCGCGGTGTCGCGACACCTGGCCGCGGCCGCCGCCTGAGGCGGAGCCCGAGCAAGGCTGGACAAACCTTCAACCACCCCCGGGGCACAATCGAGGGATGGAGGGACGGGGTCGTCACCGTGCAGCAGTGGTGGTGTGCGCGCTCGCGCTCTCGGCCTGCACCTCGGCCACGCCCGCCGACACCCGCACCGGGGAAGATGACCCCGCCCGGGTGGCCGAAGACGTGGCCGCGGCCCCGGCGACGCCGTCGGGCGAGGTGACCCTGGCCTTCGGGGGCGACGTCCACTTCGAGGCGCACGTGGGCGCCCTGCTGCGGCGCGGCCTCGGCCCGATCGCGCGGACGCTGCGCTCGGCCGACGTGGCGATGGTGAACCTCGAGACGCCGGTCACCGAGCGGGGACGCCGCGACCCCAAGGAGCTGGAGTTCGCCACCGACCGCTACTACTTCCGCACCCCGCCCCGCGCGCTGGGCGCGCTGGCCGACGCCGGCATCGACGTGGTGACCGTCGCCAACAACCACGCCGGCGACTACGGACAGGTGGGGCTGGCGGACACGATCCGGGCCGCCCGACGCAACCGGGTCGCGGTGGTCGGTGGCGGGCGAGACGCCGCGGAGGCGTTCGCGCCGCACGTGGTCCGGGTCGACGGCCTCGACGTGGCCTTCCTCGGCGCCGACACCGTGCAGCGCGAGGGCGGCAGTGACGTGTGGTCCGCCGGCCCGGACACCCCCGGCATCGCCGCGGCCCGCGGAAGTCGTACCGACCAGCTCCTCGGCGCCGTCGAGAAGGCGTCCGTGCGCCAGGACCTGGTGGTCGTCTACCTCCACTGGGGCCGGGAGAACGAGGCCTGCCCGACCCAGAGCCAGCGGGAGCTCTCGCGCGACCTAGCGGCCGCGGGGGCCGACGTCGTCGTCGGCAGCCACTCCCACGTGGTCGGCGGCGCCGGCTTCTCCGGCGACACCTACGTCTCCTACGGCCTGGGAAACTTCGTCTGGTACCACTCGCGCCAGCCCGACACCGGCGTGCTGGTGCTGCGCCTCGACGCCGACGGCGTGGTCGAGGAGGAGTGGGTGCCGGCGCGCATCGCCGCTGACGGCCGTCCGCTGCCCGTGACGGGAGCGGCGCGGTCCGCGGCCGTCCGCGACTGGCGGGCCGGTGCGCGGTGCGCCGGCCTGGGCGCCGAGCGCGGCGAGGCGCAGACCGACGACCCGGAGTACGCAGCGACCATCGCGCCGATCGACGCCGAGCTCGCCGCCCGGATGCGAGGCAGCAGCCACCGGGCGGGCTGCCCGGTCAGGCTGGCCGACCTGCGCCACCTCACCATGACCTACCGCGGGTTCGGCGGCCTGGCCCGCACCGGCGAGATGGTGGTGCACCGCCGCTTCGCCCGCGACGTGACCGAGGTCTTCGGCAGGTTGTACGACGTGGGCTACCCGATCGCACGGATGCGGCTCGTCGACCACTACGACGGCGACGACGACGCGTCGATGGCCGACAACAACACCTCGGGCTACAACTGCCGACGCGTCGCGGGCCAGACGAGCTGGTCCGACCACGCGCGCGGGGCGGCCATCGACATCAACCCGGTGCAGAACCCCTACGTCCGCGCGGGCTCGATCGACCCGCCGGCCGGTCGCCGCTACGCCTTCATCGACCGCGGCCGCTCGGCGCCGGTGCCGACGGGGGTGATCCGCGAGGGCGACCTGCTGGTCCGCGAGTTCGACCGCATCGGCTGGGAGTGGGGCGGCTCATGGGTCAGCTCCAAGGACTACCAGCACTTCGCAGGCCCCTGACGACTGTCACGGAGCAGTCCCGCGCGGCCTCGCTATCCTGACCGGCATGGGGGAGATCGAGAACCGCCCGTACGACCCGTCGCAGATGCGCATCTCCGACGCCGACCGCCAGCGCGTGGCCGACGTGCTGCGCGACGCCGCGGGAGAGGGACGCATCGACCTCGACGAGCTCGAGGAGCGGCTGGAGCTGACCTGGCAGGCCAAGACCTACGGCGAGCTGGTGCCCATCACCCTCGACCTGCAGGCCGCCGGACCGGTCGCGCCCCCGGCTGCGGCTCCCGTGCGGCGTACGCCGTCCGGGGTGCCCGCCGTCGGCCACGCCTCGTCCGTCGCGATCATGGGCGACTGCAAGCGGCGCGGCGTGTGGCACGTCCCCGAGAACCACTCGGCGTTCTCCCTGATGGGCAGCGTCGTGCTCGACCTGCGCGAGGCGATCCTGGCCGGACCGCACACCCAGATCAACGCCAGCGCGATCATGGGCGACGTGAAGATCCCGGTCCCCGCGCACATGCACGTGGTCGTCGACGGCACGCCCATCATGGGCGACTACGGCGAGGCCAAGGACCGGGTGCCGGCCGAGCTGGGACCCGACTCGCCGACCGTGCGGGTGCGCGGCGTCGCGCTCATGGGCTCGGTCCAGGTGCAGCGCCTGCCCGCGCCCGGCACGCCCCGCAAGTACCTCGGCACCTACTGAGGGACCGCGCGCGGGCTAGTGGCGGACCTGCTGGCGTCCGCTGCTGCGCGAGCGCGCCGGCGCCGCGGTGGACCCGCGCACGACCAGGTGGGTGGGGAGCGTGAGGCGGTCCTGGGCGAGGTCGTGTCCGGCGAGGAGGTCCAGCACCATCGTGCTCGCGGCCCGCGCCTGCTCGACGACGTGCTGGTCGATGGTGGTCAGGTCGAAGAGGGCGCCGAGGGCGTGGCCGTCGACACCGACGAGCGACATGTCCTCCGGCACCCGCAGCCCGTGGTGGCGCAGCGACGTGGTCGCGGCGACCGCGATGTCGTCGGAGTAGCAGAAGACCGCGGTCGGCGGGTCGGGAAGCGCCAGCAGCTGCTCCATGCCCACGGCGCCCGCGTCCACGCCGTAGGCGGCCGTCACGACGAGCGCCGGGTCGAGCGGCAGTCCGTGGCGCGCCAGCGCCTCGAGGTAGCCGGCGCGCCGGTGCGCGTCGCTGGCCCACGTGGCGCCGTCGGTGTCGCTGGTGCGGATCATGCCGATGCGGGTGTGGCCCAGCGCGACCAGGTGTTCGACCGCCTCACGGCCGATCGCCACGTCGTCGACGCTGACCGAGGGGAAGTCGCGCAGCCGTGACCCCGCCACGACGACCTCGACGCCCATCAGGTCGAGCCGCTCCTCCTCCTCGGCACGGATCGGCAGGGTGATCAGCACGACCGCGTCGACCTTGCGGCGGGTGGGCAGGTCGCGGAAGAAGTGGCTGCGCTTCTCCTCGGTGCCGACCTGGTAGACGAGCACGTCGAGGTCGGCCTGCCGCAGCGTCGACTCGACGGTGGCGAGCATCGTGGAGGAGAACCAGCTGTCGAGGCGGGGGAGCACGACCGCGACCCGACGCGTCGCGCCGCGCAGCGAGGACGCGGCGGGGGAGACGACGTAGTCGAGCTCCTCGACCGTGGACAGCACCCGGCTGCGGGTGCGCGGGCTGACACCGGGCAGCCCGCGCAGGGCACGCGAGACGGTGGCGATCGACACCCCCGCCCGACGCGCCACGTCGGCCATGTTCACCTGGCTGGTGACCTGGCCGGTGTGCGTGCCGGGGGCGGGATCTGGCTCGCCGGTCATCAGCGTCCGCTCTTCCGCCGCGCCACTAGGGTGTGAGCGTGAACACGCCCACCACTCCGTCCCCGCTGTCCCTCGGCGTCGCCACGGCGTCCTACCAGATCGAGGGAGCGGTGGCCGAGGACGGCCGCGGCCCGTCGATCTGGGACACCTTCACCGCCGAGCCCGGCCGGGTCGTCGGCGGCGACGACGGTGCCGAGGCGTGCGACTCCTACCACCGCGTCGAGGACGACATCGCGCTCATCCGCGGCCTGGGGGTGGACGCCTACCGCTTCTCCCTGGCGTGGCCGCGCATCCTTCCCGAGGGCCGTGGCCGCGTCGAGACGCGCGGCCTCGACTACTACGAGCGCCTCGTCGACGGGCTGCTGGAGGCCGGCATCGAGCCGGTCGCCACGCTCTACCACTGGGACCTGCCCCAGGCGCTCGAGGACGAGGGCGGCTGGCTCGAGCGGCGGACCGCCGAGGCGTTCGTCGAGTACGCCGGCGTGGTGCACCAGCGACTCGGCGACCGGGTGACGTCGTGGGCGACCCACAACGAGCCGTGGTGCGCGGCCTACCTCGGCTACGCCGCCGGCGTGCACGCGCCGGGCCGCAGCGAGGGCGCGGCCGGGCACCGGGCCGCCCACCACCTGCTGCTGGGCCACGCCTGGGCCCGCGAGGCGCTGCCGGGCGCCCACGTCGGGATCGTGCTCAACCTGGCGCCCGTCTGGCCGGAGTCGCCCGAGGCCGCGGACGTCGCCGACGGCGTCGACGCCATCCGCAACCGCGTGTGGCTGGGGCCGCTGGTCGACGGGGCGTACGACGAGCGCCTGCTCGCGATCGCGCCCGTCCTGTCCGACCCCGAGCTGGTCCGCCCCGGCGACCTCGACGCGATCAAGGGCTCCGCCGACTGGCTCGGCATCAACTACTACACGCCGATCCGGCCCGCGCTGGGGACCGGCGAGGGCGAGCACCCCGAGCAGGGTGCCTACCCCGGCGTCGAACGACTCGACCTGGCGGTGCGCGAGCCGCGCACCGACATCGGCTGGGAGGTCGAGCCCCGCGGGCTCGAGGAGCTGCTGGTCGACACCCACCGCCGCACCGGGCTGCCGCTGGTGATCACCGAGAACGGCGCCGCGTGCGCCGACACCGACGTCGTCGACGGCCGGGTCGAGGACACCGACCGCATCGACTACCTGCGCGGCCACCTGGCCGCGGTGGACCGGGCACGCGACGCCGGCGCCGACGTGCGTGGCTACTTCGTGTGGACCCTCCTCGACAACTTCGAGTGGGCCGAGGGGTACGCCAAGACGTTCGGCCTGGTCCACGTCGACCGCTCCTCTCCGTCTCTCACGCGGACGCCCAAGGCGTCCTACCACTGGTTCGCCGAGCAGGTGGCGGCGCCCGCTCAGGGGCGAGGCGCCGCCGGCCTGCTCACCCCTTGACGCTGCCGGCCAGCAGGCCGCGCACGAAGTAGCGCTGCAGCGACAGGAACACGATCAGCGGGACCACCAGGGAGACGAACGCGCCTGCCGACAGCAGGTGCCAGTCCTCTCCCCGCTGGCCGGCCAGGGCCGCCAGGCGCACCGTCAACGGCGACACCGACGGGTTGCCGCCGGCGAAGACGAGCGCGACCAGGAGGTCGTTCCAGACCCACAGGAACTGGAAGATGCCGAACGCCGCGATCGCCGGCGTCATCAGCGGGAGCATGATCTTCGAGAAGATCTGCACGTGCCCGGCGCCGTCGACGCGGGCCGACTCGATCAGCTCCCCGGGGATCTCCCGCATGAAGTTGTGCAGCAGGAAGATCGCCAGCGGCAGCGCGAAGATCGTGTGCGAGAGCCACACGGTGTAGAAGCCGCCCCCCGGGGCATCGTTGCCCGCCAGCGGCATCAGGTTGAACGGCGGGTCCACGTAGAGGCGCAGCAGCGGGATCATCGTCACCTGGATGGGGACGATCTGCAGCGCGAAGACCGCGACGAAGAGCGTGTCACGGCCCTTGAACGGGATCCACGCAAAGGCGTAGGCCGCCATCACCGCCAGGCTGATCGGGATCAGGACCGCGGGGATCGTGATGACCACCGAGTTGATCAGATAGGTGGCCAGGTCGATGTCCGCGCCGCTGATGACCTGCCGGTAGGAGTCGAGCGTGAACTGCGGGTCGGTGACGGCGTTCCACCAGCCGTTGGTCTTGACCTCTCCCTCCGGGCGGAACGAGGAGACCAGGAGGCCGAAGGTGGGCAGGGTCCAGAGCACGGCGATCACGATCGCCGCGGCCGAGGCCCACCGTCCGGACAGGCTCTCCCGGGCCGCGCTGCTCGCGCTCCTGGGGGGAGCGGTCTTGAGCCCGGCCTGCGGAGCCGTGGGTGTCGTGGTGGTCATCGTGCCTCCAGGCGACGCATCTGACGGATGTTGTAGACGACGATCGGGGTCACCAGGACGAAGATCAGCGTCGCGAGCGCCGCACCCAGCCCGAAGTCGAAGGAGCGGAAGCTCTGGACGTAGAACTCGTAGGCCAGGACGCTCGTGCCGAACTGGCCGCCCGTGGCGGTGCGGACGATGTCGAACACCTTCAGGGTGGTGATGCTGATCGTGGTGAGCACGACGATCAGCGAAGGCCGGATGCTGGGGACCGTGATGTAGCGGAACAGCTTGAGCCCGTTGACGCCGTCGAGCTTGGCCGCCTCGACGATGTCGTCGGGGATCGCCTTGATCGCCGCGGAGAGGATCGTCATGGCGAAGCCGGCCTGGACCCAGACGATGATCACGATCAGGAAGAACGTGTTCCACGGCTCGGTGAGCAGGAAGCGGTAGGTGTCGAAACCGACGGCCTTGAGCAGGGCGTTGAGGACGCCGAGCTGGTCCTGGTCGGTGCCCTTGTAGTCGTACATGAACTTCCAGATGATCGACGCACCGACCAGGGAGATCGCCATCGGCAGGAAGATCAGCGCCTTGGCGACCTTCTCGAAGCGCGAGCGGTCGATGAGCACCGCGTAGACCAGCCCGATGGTCGTCGCCACCAGCGGTGTCAGCACCACCCACAAGGCAGTGTTCTGCAGGACCTGGAGCAGGTCGCCGTTGGTGAAGATCCTGCGGTAGTTGTCCAGGCCGACGAAGTTGCCCTCGTTACCGCCGCCGAGGATCGGTTGGTAGGACGAGCCGAAGAAGGACTGGTAGATGGTGCCGACCGCCGGGTAGAGCAGCCCCACGGCGATCAGCAGGAGCGAGGGGGCGATGAAGGCGGCGGCCTGGACCCGCTCCCCGTTGCGCGAGCGCAGCCGGGCGGTGAGGACCAGGATCAGGCCGGTCACGGCGAAGAAGAGCACGACGGCGATCGCCATCTGGATGAGCTTGTCAGTGGATGTCATCCGGACCTCCTGGGTCGGGGGAGAGAGGGAACGGGGCGCCCGGGCCTGGCCCGAGCGCCCCGTTCACCTGGTCAGCTCGGCCAGGAGTCCTCGATGTTGTCGAGGGTGGCCTGGGTCTCCGCCCCCGTGATCCAGTTGGTCATCTCGGACCAGAAGGACCCGGCACCCACGGCACCCGGCATCTGGTCGGAGCCGTCGAAGCGGAAGACCGCCTCGGGGTCCTGCAGGATCTCCGCCGACAGCTGGTCGATCGGGCTCTTCAGGTTGGCGATGTCGAGGCCGGTGTTGGCGCTCACCCAGCCGCCCGGCGTCGCGATGGCCTTCTCGTTGGCCCAGACGTCGGAGGACAGGTAGGTCTGGAACGCCTGGACCTCCGGCTCGTCGGAGAACGCCGCCACGAACTCGCCGCCGCCGAGGACCGGGGTGCCGAACTCGTCGCTGGTGGTCGGCAGGTAGAAGGCGAACACGTCGCCGGTCTCCGACACGTCGGTGCCCTCGGGCCACTGCGCGGCGTAGAAGGACGCCTGGCGGTGCAGGCCGCACTCACCGTCGAGGATCGGCAGGCCGCCCTCCTGGAACGCGGTGGTCGCGATCGACTTCACGTCGCCGATGCCGCCGTTGACGTAGTCCTCGTTCTTGAGGATGCCGCCGACGCGGTCGAGCGACTCGACGATCGCCGGGTCGTTGAAGGGGATGTCGTGGTTGACCCACTGGTCGTAGACGTCCGGGCCGGCGTCGCGCAGGACCGCGTCCTCGAGCCAGTCGGTGGCCGGCCAGCCGGTCGCGTCGCCGGACTCGATGCCCGCGCACCAGGGCTTGACGCCCGCGTCGACCATCTCGTCGGACAGGGCGAGCATGTCGTCCCAGGTCTCGGGGACCTCCCAGCCGTTCTCCTCGAACTGGCTGGGGGAGTACCACACGAAGGACTTCACGTTGGCGCCGAGCGGCGCGGCGTAGAAGGTGTCGTCGACCGTGCCGTAGGCCTTCCAGTCCTCGCCGAAGAACTCGTCGACGTTCTCGGACACGCTGTCGGGCGCTGCGACCACGGCGTCGGTGTCGCGCACCAACGTCTGGAGCAGGCCGGGCTGCGGGATGTAGGCGATGTCGGGGGCGTTGCCGCCCTGGACGCGCACGACCAGCTGGGCCTCGAACTCCGAGGAGCCCTCGTAGGCGACGGTCGCGCCGGTGCACTCCTCGAAGACCTTGTAGGACTCCTTGTGGACGGCGTCCTCCGGGGCGATGATCGAGGTGTAGACGCTCACCTCGCGACCGCTCAGGTCGCCGAACTCCTCGAGCTGGGCGCACTCCTCGCGCCCAGCACCGGGGGCGGTGCCGCCGGCTTCGTTGCTGCCGCCGTCGCTGCTGTCGTCGGCGCATGCGGCGAGTCCGAGTCCGGACATCGCCACGACTGCGATCGTCGCGATGCCCTTTCGGGTCCGAATGTTTCTCATGTCGCGGTTTCCCTCTCCTCTGGGTGCGGCCACGGCGGGATCTGCGCCCCGGCTCCTGGTCTGCGCGGGTGGCCGTCCCTGGATGTGACAGCCGTCACCGAAGATGAAAACGTTTGCGTGACGGTACGTCAACGCTGGGCGATGTCACGGTTGGATAACTCTGGACCAGTGGGAGTCCGTCGGGCCACCGCCCGATGACGGCGGCGCCGGTGGGGGCTAGGGTGTCGGCACGTGTGACACGCATCACGCGCGTCCACGCCACACCTTCCACTCGGATCGTCCGGCACGTGCCTGCCGGTGAAGGAGAAGAACAGCTATGGCAACAGTGACGTTCGACAAGGCCCAGCGGTGGTATCCCGGGGCCGACGAGCCGGCAGTCCCCGGCATCAGCCTCGAGATCAAGGACGGCGAGTTCATGGTGCTCGTCGGCCCGTCGGGCTGCGGCAAGTCCACCACGCTGCGCATGCTCGCGGGCCTCGAGGAGGTCAACGAGGGGCACATCTACATCGGTGACCGCGACGTCACCAACGTCCCGCCCAAGGACCGCGACATCGCGATGGTGTTCCAGAACTACGCCCTCTACCCGCACATGTCGGTCGAGGAGAACATGGCGTTCTCGCTCAAGATGGCCAAGGTCCCTACCGAGGAGCGCAAGCAGCGCGTCGCGAAGGCCGCCGAGATCCTCGGCCTGACCGAGTTCCTCCAGCGCAAGCCCAAGGCGCTCTCGGGCGGTCAGCGCCAGCGCGTGGCGATGGGCCGTGCGATCGTGCGCGCCCCACAGGTCTTCTGCATGGACGAGCCGCTGTCCAACCTCGACGCGAAGATGCGCGTGCAGACCCGCACCGACATCGCGCGCCTCCAGCAGGACCTCGGCGTCACCACCGTCTACGTCACCCACGACCAGGTCGAGGCGATGACGATGGGCGACCGCGTGGCCGTCATGAAGCTCGGCGTGCTCCAGCAGGTCGACACCCCGCTCAAGCTCTACGACAAGCCCGCCAACCTCTTCGTCGCCAGCTTCATCGGCTCGCCGCAGATGAATCTCCTCGAGGGCGTCGCTGCCGAGGACGGCACCGTCAAGGTCGGCGGCTACGCCGTGCCGGTGGACCCCGCGGCGGAGAAGAAGATGCGCGGCAAGGTGACCGTCGGCGTACGCCCCGAGAACTGGCGCCTGGTCACGCCCGAGGAGGGCGGTCTGCCTGTCAAGGTCACGGTCGTGGAGGAGCTCGGCGCCGACAGCTTCGTCTACGGCACCTGCGACGTGGAGGGCGTGCCCTCCAACGTGATCGTCCGGATCGCCGGGCGCCACCACCCGCAGAAGGGCGAGATGCTCCACGTCACCACCGACCCCGAGCACGTCCACGCGTTCGACACCGAGACCGGTGAGCGCCTGTCGGACTGAGCGTCCCCGGTCCGTGGCGCGCGGGTCCCAGCGACCAGCGCGCCACGACCCGGCGCCACCGGACAGCGCGTCCCCTCCGCTCCCGTGACCACCCCTGACCCGGGTCCCGACCCGGCCTTCGCCGCCCGGCTCCAGGCCCACCTGCCCGACCTCCGCGCCACCCTCGAGCGGGTCTACGGCGACGCCGCACCCGACGTCGCCGAGCGCCTGGTCGCGATCGCGCGCGCGGCCCATGCCGAGCGCCCCGACGACCTGCGCGCGCTCGATGACCAGCGGCTGCGCCAGCCGGACTGGTTCCAGCGACCCTCGATGGTCGGCTACGCCGCCTACGCGGACCGCTTCGCCGGCACGCTGCGCGGCGTGGGCGAGCGCACGGCGTACCTCCGCGACCTGGGGGTGGGCTACCTCCACCTGATGCCGCTGCTGACGCCGCGGCCGGCCCCCAACGACGGCGGCTACGCCGTCATGGACTACCGCTCCGTGCGCCCCGACCTCGGCGACGTCGACGACCTGCGCGCGCTCGCCACGACCCTGCGCGCCGAGGGCATCAGCCTGTGCCTGGACCTGGTGCTCAACCACGTGGCCCGCGAGCACGCCTGGGCCGCGGCCGCGCGCGCCGGCGACCGGGACCGTCGCGCCTACTTCCACGTCCACGAGGACCGGGCCGTGCCCGATGCCTACGAGGCCACGCTGCCGGAGGTGTTCCCGGACTTCGCGCCCGGAAGCTTCACCTTCGACGACGAGCTCGACGCCTGGGTGTGGACCACCTTCAACGACTACCAGTGGGACCTCGACTGGTCGAACCCCGCCGTGCTGTGCGAGTTCGCCGACATCATCCTGGCTCTGGCCAACGTCGGCGTCGAGGTGTTCCGCCTCGACGCGATCGCCTTCCTCTGGAAGCGGCTGGGCACCGACTGCCAGAACCAGCCGGAGGTGCACGAGCTGACCCGGGCGCTGCGCACGGTGGCCCGGGTGGCCGCGCCCGCAGTGGCCTTCAAGGCCGAGGCGATCGTCGGTCCTGCTGACCTGCCGGCCTACCTCGGTGTCGGCGAGCACGCCGGTCGGGTGAGCGACCTGGCCTACCACAACGGGCTGATGGTCCAGGTCTGGTCGATGCTCGCCTCGGGGGAGGTGCGCCTCGCCACCCACGCCCTCCAGCGGCTCCCGCAGCCGCCCTCCACCACCGCCTGGATCACCTACGTCCGCTGCCACGACGACATCGGTTGGGCGATCGCCGACGACGACGCGCGCGCGGTCGGCATCGACCCGTCCGCGCACCGCCGCTTCCTGTCCGACTGGTACAGCGGGTCCTTCCCGGGCTCGTGGGCGCGCGGCCTGGTCTTCCAGCACAACGAGACGACCGGCGACCGTCGTATCTCCGGCAGCACCGCGTCCCTCGCCGGCCTCGAGGCCGGCGACCCGGGGGCGGCGGCGCGGATCCTGCTGGCGTACGCCGTGGTGTGCTCCTTCGGCGGCATCCCCGTGGTCTGGATGGGCGACGAGCTCGGCCTGCTCAACGACCCCGACTGGGCCGACGACCCGGCGCGCGCCGACGACAACCGCTGGGTGCACCGCCCCCGGATGCCGTGGGACGTCGTCGCGGCGGGGGAGGACCCGCACGGCATCACGGCCGGCCTGCGGCACCTGCTCGACGTACGTGCTCGCCTGCCGCAGCTGCACGCGGCCTCGCCCACCGAGGTCTGGGACCCCCGCGACCCGCGGGTGCTGCTGGTCGTGCGCCGCCACCCCGACGGTCCCCTGCTGGCCGCGCACAACGTGTCGGGCGAGGAGGCCTGGGTGGCCGCCGACGTCCTGCTGTGGCTCGGCCTCGACCCGGATGACCTGCACGACGCGCTGACGGGTGCGGCGCCCTCGGTGCACGAAGGGGCCGTGCGACTCGCACCGTACGCCGCCGCCTGGCTGCACGCGGGCTCCTGACGCGGCTCCCGACGTGGCGGGGCCCCGCGAGCAGCGCTCGCGGGGCCCCGGTTCCGCGCCGACCTGCGGGGCCGGACGTCGTCGTGCGGTGGGGTCAGCTCGTGGCCTGCTCGGACGCGGGCTTGACGTCGTCCTGCTCGTGCCCGACCTCCTCGGCCTTCGCCATCGCGTTGCCGCCGGGGATGATCCCGGCGTTGTCGAGGTCGATGGTGAGGTTGTCACCCGTCGCCGGGTCGAAGAGGTGCATCTTGCGGGCATCGACCCAGATGGTGGCCTCGTCACCCTCGGCGACCCGGCTGGCGCCGTCGAGCGACACCACCAGCTGGGTGCGCAGCGACTCGCCGTCGAGGTCCTTCTCCAGCTGCGCCAGCTGTTCGCGGACCTCGTCGGGTGCCTCGAACGGGATGTAGGCGTAGGCCTCGTTGCCGAGCCACTCCACGACGTCGATGGTGGCCTTGAAGGTCGCCTCGTCGGTGACCTTGTCGGGGTCCACGACGCTCGCGTCCTCGAAGTGCTCGGGACGGATGCCGGCGATCAGCAGGTCCTTGCCCTGGGCCTTGGCGGCCCGCTCCTCGGGGATCGTCACCGTGCCGAACGGCAGCTCGACCCGGTTGCCCTCGACCCTCGCCGGCAGGAAGTTCATCGGCGGCGAGCCGATGAAGCCGGCGACGAAGAGGTTGGCGGGGTTCTCGTAGAGCTCGCGCGGGGTGGCGTGCTGCTGGAGCACACCGCGCTTGAGCACCGCGACCCGGTCGCCCAGCGTCATCGCCTCGGTCTGGTCGTGCGTGACGTAGACCGTGGTGATGCCCAGGCGCTTCTGCAGGCGGGAGATCTCGGTGCGCATCTGCCCGCGGAGCTTGGCGTCGAGGTTGGACAGCGGCTCGTCGAAGAGGAACGCCTCCGCGTCTCGCACGATCGCGCGGCCCATCGCCACGCGCTGGCGCTGACCTCCCGACAGGTTGCCGGGCTTGCGCTCGAGGTGCTCGTCGAGCTCGAGCGTCTTGGACGCCTCGCGCACCTTCTCGTCGACCTCGGCGTCCGACTTGTTGGCCAGCCGCAGCGGGAAGGCGATGTTCTCGTAGACGGTGAGGTGGGGGTAGAGCGCGTAGTTCTGGAACACCATCGACAGGTTGCGCTCACGCGGGGCGAGGTCGTTGACCTTCTTTCCACCGATCATCATGTCGCCGTCGGTGATGTCCTCCAGTCCCACGATCATCCGCAACAGGGTCGACTTCCCGCACCCCGAGGGCCCGACCAGGATCAGGAACTCGCCGTCCTCCACGTCGATGCTCACGTCGTTGACGGCGGGGAAGCCGTCGCCGTACTGCTTGACGATGTTCTTCATCTCGATGCCAGCCATGAGCTGATCACCCCTTCACTGCGCCGGAGGTGAGGCCGGCGACGATCTTGCGCTGGAACAGCAGGACAATGACGATGATCGGAATCGTCGAGACGACGGCTCCTGCGGCCAGCAGCGAGGCGGGCCGGTTGAACGGGTCGGAGCCGACGAAGAACGACAGCGCCGCCGGGATCGGCCGCGCGTTCTCCGTGGACGTCAGCGAGATGCCGAAGACGAAGTCGTTCCACGCGAAGAAGAACGTGAGGATCGCCGCGGTGAACACCCCCGGCGCAGCCAGGGGGACGATCACCTTCCGGAACGCCTGCCACGACGTGGCGCCGTCGACCTGCGCCGCCTGCTCCATCTCCCACGGGATCTCGCGGAAGAAGGCCGACAGCGTCCAGATCGCCAGCGGGAGGGTGAAGGACATGTAGGGGATGATCAGTCCCGGCCACGTGTCGTAGATGCCGAAGGTGCGCCACATGTCGAACAGCGGACCCACCAGCGACACCACGGGGAACATCGCGATGACCAGCGCGAGCGTCAGCACGAACTTCTTGCCGGTGAACTCCAGGCGCGCGACGGCGTACGCCGCCAGGGTGGCGATGATCACCGAGAGCAGCGTGGCGATCAGCGAGATGCCGATCGAGTTCAGGATCGCGCGCAGGAACTGGTCGTCGGCCAGCACGTCACGGTAGTTCTGCCAGCCGGCCCCGCCACCCTCGGACGGGAAGAAGCCGGGGCTGCCGTTGGTGATGGCCGCCTGGCTCTTGAACGACAGCGAGATGATCCACGCGACGGGCAGCAGGCACCACACGAGGATGAGCACGGCACCGACGACGATGCCGATCTTGTTCTTGGCAGACATGTCATCCCTCCTGTCGGGCCGAGGCCAGGTCGACGCGGAATATCTTGACGATCAGGAACGCGATGATCAGCACCGAGATGAACAACAGCACCGACAGCGCCGACCCGATCCCGAGCTGGAACTGCTCGATGACTTGTCGATAGGTCAGGAACGAGATCGACTCGGTGCCCTGGGCGCCCGCGGTCATGACGTAGATGTTGTCGAAGATGCGGTAGGCGTCGAGGGCACGGAAGAGCACCGCGACCATGATCGCCGAGCGCATGTTGGGCAGGATCACCTTCCACAGCCGCTGCCACCAGGTGGCTCCGTCGACCTTGGCCGCCTCGAGCATGTCCTCGGAGACCTGGGCCAGGCCGGCCAGGAGCAGCAGCGACATGAAGGGCGTCGTCTTCCAGATCTCCGAGACCATGATCGCCGCCATGGCCGAGCCGTACTGGCCGAACCAGTTGAAGCCGTCCTCGACGAACGGCAGCCACGCGTTGACGAAGCCGTTGTTGTTGCTGAACGCGAACTGCCAGGCGAAGCCCGAGACGACGGTGATGATGCCGTAGGGGATCAGGATCGAGGTGCGGATGATGCCGCGCGCGAAGATCACCCGGTGCATCACCATCGCGAAGGCGAAGCCGATCACGAGCTCGAACGCGACCGTCACGACCATGATGAAGACCGTGTTGAGGGTCGTCTCCCAGAACAGCGGGTCGGTCAGGGCCGTCCAGTAGTTGGCCAGCCCGAGGAACTCACGCTCCTCGGGTGAGGTGAGGCTGTAGTCGAAGAGACTGAGGTAGAGCGCGCGCAGCATGGGGAACGCAGTCACCAGCAGCATCAGGAAGATGGCCGGGGCCACCAGCTTCATGCCGAGGTTGTTCTCCGCCTTGGACCGGTCGCTGGCAGCGACCTTGTTGGCCTTGCGCACCTCGCGCTTGTCGTCGGGTGCCACGGTCGTGCTCACAGCAGTCTCCTTCCGGCGAGGACGTCGGTGAGGAACTCGGCCGACTCCTCCGGGGTCGAGTCGGGGTCGACCGACGTCGGCGAGTGCCAGACCGACTGCACGGCACTGGAGATCTGGCTGTAGAACGGGCTCTTGGGGCGAGGCCCGCCCTCGTCGACGCTGGTGCGGTAGAGCTCGAGGAGGTCCTCGGGGAACTCGCCGCTGGCCGCGACCTCGTCATAGGCGGAGTTGGTCGACGGCATCAGGCCGTCGTTGATCGCCAGGTCGACCTGCGCCTCGGTCGAGGTGATGCACTGGGCCGCCTCCATGGCCCAGTCGGCGTTCTCGGAGAACGCACCGACGCCGATGTCGATCCCGCCGATCGGCGGCCTGGACGTCTCGCCCTCGACCGTCTGGGGGTAGCGCGCCCAGCCGAGGTCCTCGAACTCCTGCTCGTCCGCAGGACCGCCGGGGGAGCCGACGAGACCCTTGTAGTTGGCGTAGACGAAGGTCCAGTTCACCATGAACTCCCCGGGGCCCTCCTCGGGGAACATCTGGCCCAGGCTGGTGCCCTCGTTGGAGACCGTGAGGTCGGTCTGGGCGGCCTCGCTGTCGGCGAGCTTCTGGATGATCGCCGCCGCCTGCTGGCCGGCCTCGCTGTCGAGCTCGACGTTCGCCTCGCGACCGGCCTCGGTGTCGGTGACGATCGCGCCGCCCGCGCCCTGCATCAGCGCGTTGATCCACACGACGTAGGCCTCGTAGCGGTTGGCCTGCACACCGACGGTGCCGCCCTCGGCGGCCGCGGCCTCGATGACCTGGTCCCAGGTGACGGGGTTGCCCATGTCGAGGCCGGCGGCCTCGGCGAGCGACTTGCGGTACCAGAGGACCTGCGTGTTGGCCCAGAGCGGGATCGCGTAGACGGTCTCGTCCCACACGACGGTGTCCGCAGCGCCCTCGAGGTAGTCGTCACCGTCGGTGATCTTCGAGGCGAGCTCCTCAGGCACTTCCTCGAGCCAGCCGGCGTTGGCGAACTCCGCGACGAAGACCGGGTCCAGGTTCATCAGGTCGGTCGAGGAGTCCTCGGCCGCCAGGCGCCGCGCGAGCTGGGTGCGCTGGTCGGTCGCGCTGGCCGGCAGCTGCTGGACCGCGATGTCGTACTGGTCGGTGCTGCACTCCTCGGCATAGGTGCGGAAGGTGTCCACCCCGTCGGGGTTGACGTACCAGTTCAGGCTCGCCTTGCCGCCGTCGCCTCCGCAGGCGGCGAGCAGGCTGCTCGCAAGGGCGAGCGCGGCCACCGACCCTCCGATCCGCCTCGCTCCTGGTCGACCTCGTGTGCGGGTCGTGGATCGGGATGTCATGCGTCCTCCTCATGAGTGACTCGGGTCACTGGTCTAGCGGCTGGCGATAGGGTTTGGCAACCGCACCACCGCCCTTCGCATGAGCCCCCGGAAGGACCTGTCGTGAGTCGCTGGATCGCGCCCGGACGCATCAACCTCATCGGTGAGCACACCGACTACAACGACGGCTTCGTCCTGCCCTTCGCCCTCGAGGCCGGGTGCACCGCCACGGTGACCGACGCGTCCGACGGCTGGGCGGTCTCCTCCGCACAGGCGGCCGGCGACGTGGTCGTGCGGCCCTCCGGTCTGTCCGGCCGGCAGTCGGTCCCGGACTGGGCGGCGTACGTCCTCGGTGCACTGTGGCTGCTGCACGACGACGGCGTGGACGTCCCGGCGCTGCGCATCGAGGTCGACTCCGACGTCCCGACCGGCGCCGGCCTGTCGTCCTCGGCCGCGCTGGTCTGCTCGGTCGTGTGTGCGCTCGACGACCACCTCGGCCTCGACCTCGGCCCCGACGGCCGGCTCTCGCTGAGCCGCCGGGTGGAGAACGACGCCGTCGGTGCGCCCACCGGCGGGATGGACCAGCTGGCCAGCCTGCGCGGAGAGGCCGGCCACGTGCTCTTCTGCGACATGCGCGACCTCACGTCGGAGTCCGTGCCCTTCGACCCCGCGGCCTCGGGGCTCGCGGTGCTGGTCGTCGACACCCGCGCACCGCACCGCCACGCCGACGGGGAGTACGCCGCGCGCCGCGACGGCTGCGAGGAGGCTGCTCGCCGCCTCGGCGTGCCGGCGCTGCGCGACGTGGGCGAGGCCGACCTCGACGCCGCGCTCGCCGAGCTGAACGACGACGAGCTGCGGCGCTACGTCCGCCACGTCGTGACCGAGGACGCGCGGGTCCTCGCGGCCGTCGAGGTGCTGCGCGAGGGTCGTGTGGAGGACCTCGGCCCACTGCTGAGCGCCTCCCACGTCTCGATGCGCGAGGACTTCCGCATCACCGTGCCCGAGGTCGACACCGCGGTCGACGCCCTCCACGAGTCGGGGGCGCTCGGCGCCCGGATGACCGGCGGCGGGTTCGGCGGCTGCGTGATCGGCCTGGTGCCCGACACGCTGCTCGACGCGGCCGGCGACGGCGTACGCCGTGCCTTCGCGGAGGCCGGCTTCGGCGAGCCGAGCCTGTTCACCGCGGCGCCCGCGGCGGGGGCGCGGTCGCTTTCCCCGGATATCCGGGGAAACTGAAGCCTCACCCCCGAAACTTCGCACTGGAACCTCCAGAGTCCCCGGATATCCGGGGATCCCTCGAGGGTCAGGACGCCCGGTCGGCGGTCCGCGCGATCGCCTCGACGAACGTCTCGAACAGCTCCGCCGGCAGGTCGTGGCCCATGCCGTCGACCAGCAGCAGCTCGGCGCCGGGGATCGCGGAGGCGGTGGAGCGGCCGCCGCTGACGTGGACCATCTTGTCGGCCGTCCCGTGGATCACGAGTGCCGGGACCCGCAGGCTGCGCAGCCGCGGGGTGCGGTCGTCCTGGGTCAGGATGGCCAGCATCTGGCGCACCGCACCGCTGGCGCTGACGCCGCGGTCGAAGGTGGCCTCCGCCCGGGTGCGCAGCACGTCGGGGTCCGAGGCATAGGCGGCGGAGCCGATCAGCGACCACATCGCCAGGCTGCTCTCGACGTAGGCGTCGCGCCCGGCCTTGCGGGGGGCGATGAGGCGGGGCAGCAGCGAGGGATGCTGCCATCCGACCGTCCGGCGACCCGTCGTGGAGCTGATGCTCGTCAGGGAGCGCACCCGGGCGTTGTGCTCGATGGCGACGGTCTGGGCGATCATCCCGCCCATCGACACGCCCACGAGGTGCGCCGACTCCAGGCCGAGGTGGTCGAGCAGCGCGACGGCGTCGGCGGCCAGGTCCGACATCGTGTACGGCGTGCTGGCCCGGCCGGTGGCGAACGCCTTGACCAGCTGGTCCGGGCGGGCCGGCGCGTTGATCCGCGAGGAGCGGCCGGTGTCGCGGTTGTCGTAGCGCACCACGTGGAAGCCGGCCGCGGCGAGGTGGGCGCAGAAGGCCTCGTCCCACCACGTCATAGGTCCGCTGAGGCCCATCACGAGCAGCAGCGGCTCGCCGTCGGGGTCCCCGAAGGTCTGGTAGCACAGCTCGACCTCGCTGCCGACGGGCGCGAACAGCTCCGCCGAGACGGAAGGATCCTCGGTGCTGGGGCGACGCGGTGACATGCCTCCAGTGAACACGACGCATCACCCCAACAGGGGGAAGAGTGACCCACGTCCCCCGTTCCTTGCGGGTTCTGGGCTAGGTTCGATGATTGTGACCCAGCGCACAGTGGCGTCGTTCCTGACACCGGAAGGCTTCTCCCAGCCGTCGGTGGCAGCGGTGCTGCGCGAGGGGTCGCTGGTGACAGAGGCCTCGCGCTACGCCGTGCAGGCCCTCACGACACGCGGTGCCCGACGGCGTACGCCCTACGGCTCGCGCCCGGTGCGCGTCGGCGAGCCCGTGCTGCTGGTCCCGGGCTTCCTCGCCGGCGACTCCTCGCTCGCGCCGATGAGCCGCACCCTGCGCCATGCGGGCTTCCGCACCTACCGCGCCGACATCCGCGCCAACGTCGGGTGCACCCTGGCGGCCGCGGCCCAGCTCGAGGAACGGCTGGAGGAGATCTCCCAGCGCCGTGGCTCGCGGGTGCGCGTCGTGGGCCACAGCCTCGGCGGCATGCTCGCGCGCGGCGTCGCGGCCCGGCGCCCGGACCTCGTGTCCGGCATCGTGACCATGGGCAGCCCGATGCTCGCTCCCGGCGCGCACCACGCGTCGCTGGCGCGCAGCGTCGACCTGCTGGTGCGGCTCAACCGTGCGGGCCTGCGCAACCTGATGGCCGAGGACTGCGTCGCCGGACAGTGCGCGCAGGAGAGCTTCGAGCAGGCACGCGCGGTGCTCGTCGCCGACGTCGACTTCACCGCGATCTTCTCGCGCCGCGACGGCATCGTCGACTGGCGCGCGTGCGTCGACCCCGCGGCCGTCGCCGTCGAGGTCCGCTCGTCCCACGTGGGCATGGCCTTCGACCCGGTGGTGATCACCGCGGTCGCGGCCGCGCTGCGGCCGGTCGGCGTGGCTTCAGTTGTCGAAGTCGATCGTGGAGAGATCGCGTAGCTTCGAGAGCCGGTGCTCGGCGGTGATCGAGCGGACGGTGCCGCTGCGCGAGCGCATCACCAGCGAGTGCGTCGTGACGCCCTCGCCGCGGTAGCGCACACCGCGCATCAGCTCGCCGTCGGTGATGCCGGTCGCCACGAAGAAGGCGTCGTCGCCGGTCACGAGGTCGTCGGTGCCGAGCACGAAGTCGGCGTCGAGGTTGTGTCCCGCGTCCAGCGCGCGCTGGCGCTCGTCGTCGTCCTGCGGCCACAGCTTGCCCTGGATCTTGCCGCCGATGCACTTCATCGCGCAGGCCGCGATGATGCCCTCCGGTGTGCCGCCGACGCCGAGCATCAGGTCGACGCCGGTGTCGGGGCGGGCCGCCATGATCGCTCCGGCCACGTCGCCGTCGGTGATGTACTTGATGCGGGCGCCGGTCTCGCGGATGTCCTCCACCAGCCTTGCGTGGCGCGGGCGGTCGAGCAGCACGACGGTGACGTCGTGGATCGAGAGGCCCTTGGCCTTCGCCACGCGGGCGATGTTCTCCTTCACCGGAAGGCGGATGTCGACGACGTCGGCGGCCTCGGGCCCGGCGACCAGCTTGTCCATGTAGAAGACCGCGCTGGGGTCGTACATCGTGCCTCGCGGCGACACCGCGAGCACGGCGATGGCGTTGTTCATGCCCTTGGCGGTCAGCGTGGTGCCGTCGATCGGGTCGACCGCGACGTCGCACTCGGGGCCGGTGCCGTCGCCGACCTCCTCGCCGTTGAAGAGCATCGGGGCGTTGTCCTTCTCGCCCTCGCCGATCACGACGGTGCCGCGCATGCCGATGGTGGAGATCATCTCGCGCATCGCCTCGACGGCCACGCCGTCGGCGTCGTTCTTGTCGCCGCGGCCCACCCAGCGGCCCGCAGCCATGGCGGCGGCCTCGGTGACCCGCACCAGCTCGAGGGCGAGGTTGCGGTCGGGCTTGCCTGCAGAGGGGCTCATGGGGCGCATGTTATCGACCGTTCGCCGCGGTCAGGAACGGGCTCCGTAGCGGCTCACCGCCGTCGCCTTGGCCGACAGCCAGACCTCGCGCCCGGGCGCGAGGCCCAGCTCGGCCGCCGCGGCCGGGGTGAGGTCGGCGAGCAGGTCGGGGGAGGCGTGCACCAGCAGGCGTACGGCGTCCCCGTGCGGCGCGAGGGTGGCGACCGTGCCGCGCCAGCGAAGCCGCGACGACCCCTCCGGCTCCGTCAGCGACACCGTGACCGCGTCGGGGGTGAAGGCGATCAGCTCGTCACCGTCGCGGACGAGGTTGAGCCCGACCAGGCGGGCGACGTGGGGCGTACGCGGTTCGGCGGCGACCTCGACCGGAGGTCCGACCTGGGCCACCCGGCCCCCGTCGAGCACGAGCACCCGGTCGGCCAGGGTGACGGCGTCGATCGCGTCGTGGCTGACGAGCAGGGTGACGCCGGCGAAGTCGCGAAGATGCTCGCCGAGCTCGTTGCGCAGCGCCATCTGCGCCGACACGTCGAGGCCGGTGAAGGGCTCGTCGAGGAGCAGCACGTCCGGGTCGGTGGCCAGTGCCCGGGCGATGGCCACGCGCTGCGCCTGGCCGCCGGAGAGCTCACGCGGTCGGCGACCGGCGAGGTCGGCGATCCCGAAGCGCTCCAGCCACGCGCGGGCGGCGGCGTCGGCCTCGCGCCGGCTGCGCCCGCGCGCCCGCGGTCCGAAGGCGACGTTGTCGAGGGCCGAGAGGTGCGGGAAGAGGCTCTGGTCCTGGAAGACGTAGCCCACCCGGCGTCGGGGGACGTCGCGGTCGGTCCAGTCGTCGTCCCCGACCCGGACCCGTCCGGGCTCGAGGCCGGCGATCGCGCGCAGCAGGGTGGACTTGCCGGCGCCGTTGGGTCCGATGACCACCAGCACCTCACCGGCAGCGGCGCTCACCCCGGCGCACACCCGACCCGGGAGGTCGACCTCGACGTGCATCACCGGCCCACCGCCCAGCGCTCGCGCAGCAGCACCAGCACGCCGACCGACAGCACCAGCAGGATCAGGCTGAGGGTGCGTGCGACCGTGGGGTCGGAGTTGAGGGCGACGTAGATCAGGCTCGGCATCGTCTGGGTGGTGCCGGGGTAGTTGCCCGCGAAGGTGATCGTCGCGCCGAACTCGCCAAGGCTGCGCGCCCACGCCAGCGCGCTGCCCGCGAGCACCCCCGGCAGCGCGAGCGGCAGGGTGACGCGGCGGAAGGCGGTCCACCGGTCGGCGCCCAGCGTCGCGGCCACGACGTCGTACGAGGCCCCGTGGGTGCGCAACGCCCCCTCCACGGCGAGCACGTAGAACGGGAGGGACACGAAGGTGTGGGCCACGACGACGCCGGCGGTCGTGTAGGGGAGCGTGAACGGCAGGTGCTGCCCGATGAGTCCGCTGCGCCCGAGCGCGGTGACCAGCGCGACGCCCGCCACGACCGGGGGCAGGACCAGGGGGACCAGCACGAGGGCACGCACGACGCGTCGGCCGCGGAAGTCGACGCGGGCCAGCAGCCAGGCCAGGGGGGTGCCGAGCAGGACGCACGCCACCACGGTCAGGAGGCTGCTGAGCGCGGTGATCACCAGCGCCTCGCGCACCACCCGTGACCCGAGGTGCTCGGGCAGGGTGCGCCACGGGGTGGTCAGGACGAGGGTGGCCAGTGGCACCACGAGCAGCGCGACGCCGACCACGGCAGGGATGAGCAGGACCGCGGGTGCGCGGCCGAGGCGGGGGCCGGTCACGTGCGCGCGACCCCACCGAAGCCGGCGTCGGTGAAGACCTCGAGTGCCGCGTTGCTGCGCACGAGAGTGACGAACTCGGCGGCCAGGTCGGCGCGCTGCGCGTCGTCCGACACCAGCGGGGCGACGAAGTAGTTGGTGGCGTAGGCGGCTGCGTAGTCGTCGATGTCCGAGCCCGAGACCTCGGTGACGTCGTCGCCGGCCGCCACGGCGTCCGTGCGGTAGACCAGCCCCGCGTCGGCCTCCCCCTGGACGACGCGAGCCAGCACGGCCCTGACGTCGACCTCCTCGCTGGCCGGGCTGGCACTGACTCCCGCGTCCTCCAGGACCGCAACGGCGACGGCCCCGCAGGGGGCGGTGTCAGCGCACACGACGTAGTCGACGTCCGGGTCGTCGAGGTCGGCCAGGGACTCGACCCCGGCGGGGTTGCCGGGCGGGGTGATGAGTGCGATCCGGTTGCTGACGAAGCTGTCGGGGACCTCCGCGAGGGCGTTGCCGTCCTCAGCGAGCGTCATCGACATCTCGTCGGCGGTGGCCAGGACGTCGCCCGGCGCGCCGTCGGCCGCCTGCTCGGCGAGCATGGTCGACGAGCCGAGGACGAGCTGCACGTCGACCCCGGGGTGCTCGTCCTCGAAGGTCTCGGCCAGCTCGGTGAACGTCTCGGTGAGGCTGGCGGCGGCGAGCACGGTCAGGGTCTGCCCGTCGTCGCCGTCCCCGCCGCAGGCGGCGAGCGGCAGGAGCAGCAGAAGCCCGGGGAGCGCCGCCTTCCTCACGAAGGGACCTCGACGATCACGTTGGTCGACTTCACGCTGGCGATGGCCCGGACGCCCGGCTCGAGCCCGAGCTCGTCGGAGGCGTCGCTGCTCATCAGGGACACCACGCGGTAGGGCCCGCAGATCATCTCGACCTGGGCCATCACGTGGTCGCGCTTGACCCGGGTCACGATGCCGCTCATCCGGTTGCGGGCGCTCACCGAGCTGGCCCGGGTCCGGTCGCGCTCGGCGACCTCGCCGGTCTCGGCCAGGTGCTCGGCCAGCTCCGCGAGGTCCGTCCCGGCCACCGTGGTGCGCCCGCCGTCGCGCTGGGAGGGGAGCCGGCCGGCGTCCACCCAGCGGCGTACGGTGTCGTCGCTGACCGCCAGGATCTCCGCGGCTTCCGCGATTCGGTAGGTGATCACGCTGCCAGTATGCCGCACGTGCGGGTCCAAGGGCAGGGATCGCTCCGTGCCTGCGCATCCACGTCGCCCCGCTGCCCTCCGGACTACCGGGGGGCTGGGAGGATGAGCCCGTGAGTGCGCAAGGACAGCCGGGCAGGTACAACCGTTCCTTCGGCGGCATGACCGGCGCACTGATCGTGACCGTGCTCTTCGTGCTCGCGTTCGTGACCTGGCGGGGGCTGTTCCGCGGCGAGGTCGACGACACCCCGGTGGCCGTCGACTGGCGCGACAGCGTGCAGGTCGCCGAGCAGGCGAACCTGTCCGTCGTGCACCCGCGCGACCTGCCAGCCGGGTGGACGGCCACGAGCGTCGACCTGTCCGCCGGCGACGACCCGCGGTGGGGTCTCGGGGTGCTCACCGACGAGGGCGACTTCGTCGGCATCCGCCAGCAGGACACCTCGGTCGACGACCTCGTGGAGCTGTACGTCGACGAGGACGCGGACGCCGGGGACGAGGCGAGCGTGACCTCCGACATCAGTGACACCTGGCAGACCTTCACCGACGACGGCGGGGACACCGGCTACGCCACGGAGATCGGGGACGAGGCGGTGCTGGTCTACGGCTCCGCGCCGGCGGGGGACATCGAGACGTTCATGGGGCTGCTGACCCGTTAGTCCTCGGGCTCGTTGCCGATTGCCTCGTCGAGCCGGGTGCGGGCGCCGTCGAGCCAGGACTGGCAGACCTTGGCGAGCGCCTCGCCGCGCTCCCACAGGGCGAGCGACTCCTCGAGGGTCGTGCCGCCGGCCTCGAGGGTGCGGACCACCTCGATGAGCTCCTCGCGTGCCTCCTCGTAGCTGAGCTGGTCCGGGGCGGGCTGGGCGGGAGCGTCACTCATCGGGGTCCTCCTGGGCGGGGTCTGACGTGCGGGCGTCGGGCTCGACGCGGTCGGTGGTGGCGTGGATCCGGCCGTCGGCGACCCGGACCGAGACGTCCGCGCCCGCGGTGGCCTGCGCGACGGACGTGACGACGTGACCGTCGGCGTCCTGGAGCACGGCGTAGCCCCGCTGGAGGGTGGCGAGCGGCGAGAGGGCCTGGGCCCGGGCGCGCTGGTGGCCGATGTCGTCGGCAGCGCGGTCGAGGCGGTGCGAGAGCGTACGCCGGGCGCGCGCCAGCAGCTCGTCGACCTCGTCGGACCGCACGGCGAGCAGGTTGCGCGGGTCGGCCATCGCCGGGCGCGAGCGGACCTGGACGAGCCACTCCTGCTCGCGCGCGATGCGCTGGGTGATGACCTGCCGCAGGCGCTCGCGCGCCCAGGTGACGCCCTGCGCCTCCTCGGCCATGTCGGGCACGACCAGCTTGGCGGCGTCGGTGGGGGTGGAGGCGCGCACGTCGGCGACGAGGTCGAGCAGCGGCTGGTCGGGCTCGTGGCCGATGGCCGACACGACCGGGGTGCGCATGGCGTGGACCGCGCGGATGACGGCCTCGTCGGAGAAGGGCAGCAGGTCCTCGATCGAGCCGCCGCCGCGGGCGACCACGACGACGTCGACGTCTGCGTTGCGCTCGAGCCGCTGCAGTGCCTCGATCACCTCGGCCGCGCACCGCTGGCCCTGCATCGCGGCGTAGGCCACCTCGAACTGCACGGCCGGCCAGCGGCGGCGCGCATTCTCCAGGACGTCGCGCTCTGCAGCGCTGTTGGGCGCGGTCACCAGGCCGACCCGGCCGGGGAGGAACGGCAGGTCCCGCTTGAGCTCGGGGGCGAAGAGCCCCTCGGCGGCCAGCAGCTGGCGGCGGCGCTCGAGACGGGCGAGGAGCTCGCCGAGGCCGACCATCTTGATCTCGCGCGCGGCCAGCGAGAAGGAACCGCGGTTGGCGTAGAAGCTGGGGCGGGCGTGGACCACGACGCTCGCCCCTTCGACCAGGGGCGGGTTCATCGAGTCGAAGAGCGATCGCGCGCACGTGAGCGTCACCGAGATGTCGGCGACGGTGTCGCGCAGGGTCATGAAGACGGTGTTGACCCCGGGCCGCCGGTTGACCTGGGCGATCTGTCCCTCCACCCATACGCCGCCGAGCTTGTCGATCCACTGGGCCACCGCGTTGGCCACCGCGCGCACCGGGGCCGGGGACTCGGCCGTGGCGTCGCGGAGTGAGGGCACGCGGCGAGGATAGGCGAGGGGAGGGACAGTGGCGGGTGGGCCCGTAGACTCGCACCCATGAGCACCGACCTCGGCCTTCCTCCCGTCCTCGACCCCGAGAGCGCGAAGAACGTGCTGCTGGCGGCCCCCCGCGGCTACTGCGCCGGCGTGGACCGGGCCGTCATCACCGTGGAGAAGGCACTCGACCTCTACGGCGCGCCGGTCTACGTCCGCAAGCAGATCGTGCACAACAAGCACGTCGTGGCCAACCTCGAGTCCCGCGGGGCGATCTTCGTCGAGGAGCTCGACGAGGTGCCGGAGGGCCAGACCGTGGTGTTCTCCGCCCACGGCGTCTCGCCCGCCGTCCACGCGCAGGCCGCGGAGCGCAGTCTCAAGACCATTGACGCCACGTGCCCGCTGGTGACCAAGGTCCACCACGAGGCGCGTCGCTTCGCCTCCGACGACTACGACATCCTGCTCATCGGCCACGAGGGGCACGAGGAGGTGGAGGGCACCGCGGGCGAGGCTCCCGACCACATCCAGCTGGTGCAGAGCCCCGACGACGTGGACGGCATCGTCGTACGCGACCCGGCGAAGGTCGCCTGGCTCTCGCAGACCACGCTGAGCGTCGACGAGACCCTCGAGACGGTGGCGGCGATCCGCAAGAAGTTCCCGCTGCTGCTCGACCCGCCGAGCGACGACATCTGCTACGCCACCCAGAACCGCCAGCTCGCGGTGAAGGAGATCTCGCCGGCCGCCGACCTCGTGATCGTGGTCGGCTCACGCAACTCGTCGAACTCGGTGCGCCTGGTCGAGGTGGCCCTCGAGGCCGGCGCGAAGGCGTCCTACCTCGTCGACGACCACACCGAGATCGACGAGGCGTGGCTCGACGGCGTCGAGACGGTGTCGGTGACCTCGGGCGCATCGGTGCCGGAGGACCTCGTCGAGGGCGTGCTCGCCTACCTCTCCGAGCGCGGCTACCCCGACGCCAAGGCGGTGCACTCCGCGGAGGAGTCGCTGATCTTCGCGCTGCCCCCGGAGCTGCGCCGCGACATGCGCGCCGCCCAGAAGGCCTGAGCGAGGAGCCGGTCATGGCCCGCTTCGTCGACATCCACCCCGACAACCCGCAGCCGCGGCTCGTGACCCAGGTCGTCGACGCGCTCCGCGACGACCAGCTCATCGCCTATCCCACCGACTCCGGCTACGCCCTCGGTGCGCGGCTCGGCAACCGGGACGGGCGCGACCGCATCCTCCGCATCCGCGAGCTCGACGACCGCCACCACTTCACCCTGATGTGCAAGGACTTCTCCCAGCTCGGGCAGTTCGTCCACGTCGACAACGCCGCGTTCCGCGCGATCAAGGCGGCCACGCCGGGGCCTTACACCTTCATCCTGCCCGCCACCACCGAGGTGCCGAAGCGGCTGATGCACCCCAAGAAGCGCACCGTCGGGGTCCGCATCCCCGACCACACGCTCGTGTGCGCCCTGCTCGAGGAGCTCGGCGAGCCGATCCTCACCAGCACGCTGATCCTGCCGGGCGAGACCGAGGCGCGGACCATGGGCTGGGAGATCAAGGAGGACCTCGACCACGTCGTCGACGTGGTGGTCGAGTCCGGCGAGGTCACCGCCGAGCCGACCTCGGTCATCGACTGGTCGGAGGCCGAGCCTGTCGTCGTACGCCGCGGGGCGGGCGACGTGGAGCGCTTCGAGGCCTGAGCCCGAGCGGGCACCTCCTCGCGCTGGGACCCGCCGAGCGGGCACTTCCTCGCGAAACGGATCGCCCGGTCGACCGGGTGCACCGCCACGAAGTGCCCGGTCGGCCAGGTTCAGCGCCACGAAGCGCCCGGTCAGCCGGTCGGCTGGGTCAGCTCGCGCTCGAGCTCGGTGGCGATGTCGGCCTCGCCCTCGCGGTGCAGGCGCCAGGCGAGCCAGCCCAGGCACAACGCGTAGCCGACGCCGAGGGCGATGCCGTGGGTGGCGACCCCGGAGATGACGGCCTGCAGCACGCTGTCGCTGGGGTCGGCGATCGCGTCGCGGGCCACCAGCGCCATGAAGCCGAAGACGGCCGTCAGCAGCGCGGGCGGCAGCAGCGCCACCATGAAGAAGTCGCGCCGGCGCACCAGCGCGGCCAGGCCCAAGCAGAGCACCATGAAGCACAGGTCGAAGAACAGCGTCAGCCGTCCGACGAGCAGCACGTCGATGCTCACCGCGGTGAGGGTGACGGCGACGCCGAGGGACACCACCTGACGGCCGGGCTCGCGCCCGACCTGCCACCACGCCTCGGCCAGTGTCACGTCCTTCAACCTAGGACCGGTCTCACGCTCCCCGGGCGCGGCGCGCCGGGGGCTCCGTGGCCTGCTGGGAGAGCAGGTCGTCGATCGTGGGCTCCTGCGTCGCACCTCGTACGCCGTCGAGCGCGGCCAGCTCGGGGGCCGCGGCCGAGCGCGGGACGGTCTCGACCTGGCGCGGCTCGTCGAGCGGCTCCGAGGTGACGCCGAGCTCGGCGAAGCGGCGTGCGGACACCAGCACACGCCCCTCGAGGGAGCCCATCGCCTGGTTGTAGGCGACGACGCTCGCGTTGAGGGACCGGCCGACCTTGTCGAGGTGGCCGGCCATCGAGCCGAGCCGGGCGTGGAGCTCCTGGCCGAGCCGCTGCACGGCCTGGGCCTGCTCGTTGAGCACCTCGTGCTGCCAGCCCTGGGCCACGGTGCGCAGCAGCGCGATGAGGGTGGACGGCGTGGCCAGCACGACGTTCTTCGCCGAGGCCTGCTCGACCAGGTCGGGCACCGCCTGCAGCGCCGCCTGGAGGATCGCCTCGCCGGGCACGAACAGCACGACGAACTCCGGCGTGCCGGCCAGCGCCTCCCAGTAGCGGCGCGAGCCGAGGTCGGTGATGTGGGTGCGCATGTGCTCGCCGAGCCGGGCGAGCGCCCGGTCGTGCTCGGCCGCGTCGTCGGTCGCGGTGAGGTCGAGGAACGCGGCGAGCGGCGCCTTGGCGTCGACGGCGATGGTGCGCCCGCCGGCGAGGGTCACCACGAGGTCGGGTCGCAGGCGTCCGTCGTCCATCCGCACCTGCTCGGCGAAGTCGCAGTGGTCCACCAGCCCGGCCAGCTCGACGGTGCGGCGCAGGTGCAGCTCGCCCCACTGGCCGCGCACCTGCGGCTTGCGCAGAGCGGTGGCGAGGGAGGTCGTCTCGCGGCGCAGCGTCTCGGTGGACAGCCGCATGTCGGCGACCTGCTGGTGCAGCTGGGCCTGCCACGCGACCCGGTCGTGGGCGAGGTCGCTGAGCTGGTCCTGGAGCCGCTCGAGGCCGTCCTGCACCACCGCGTGGTCGGCCACCCGTTGCTCGAGCGCGGCGACGGCAGCGTCGTCGCCGGGGCGGCTGCGGGCCCACAGCACGCCGATCAGCGCACCGAGGGCGAGACCGACCGCCAGGACCAGGGCCAGGACCATCAGGAGGGGGAAGGTGTCCATGGGCCCAGCATGGATGGGCCCACCGACATCACGGCGTCACCATGCGGCAGCCGTCCCTCGCGGCGTCAGCCGAGAGGGACGGACGCCGCGCCCAGGAGGGCGAGCTCGGCAGGGCTCAGCACGACCGTGCTCGAGGCGACCAGCTGGTCCAGCTGGTCTCCGTCAGTGGCCGACGCCAGGGGTGCGACCACGTGGGGCTGCTGCCTGAGCCAGGCCACCGCGACGCTCGCCGCTGCGACCCCGTGGTCACGCGCGACCGCCTCGACGACGTCGAGCAGGCGCAGGCCGTCCGCGGTCAGGAGTGGTGCCACGTTGGCGCCGCGGGCCCTTCCCTCAGTGTCTGCGGGGGTCCGGTACTTGCCGGACAGGAACCCGCCTCCGAGCGCACGATAGGGAAGCACAGCGAGGTCGGAGGCGGCCGCGACGGTGGCCAGCCCGGTCTCGAACGGCTGTCGGTGCACCAGGCTGTAATGGGGCTGCAGAGCGACGGGCGCCGCAAGTCCGCCGTCGTAGGCCGCCTGGACCCAGGCTGCGGCCGTGTCGACGTCGAAGTTCGACAACCCGATGGCACGGACCTTGCCGGAGCGGACCAGCGCGTCGAACGCCGCAGCGCTCTCCTCGACGGGCGTCCGGTCGTCCTGGTAGTGGGCGAAGCAGAGGTCGACGTGGTCGGTGTCGAGGCGGCGCAACGACTCCTCGACCGCTGCCGTCACCACGGGAGCGGACAGTCCGTCGAAGCGCGAATGGTTGCCGACCTTGGTCGCCACGACCATCTGGTCGCGATTGCCCCGCTGTCGCATCCACGTGCCGAGGATCGACTCCGCGGCCCCGTCGGAGTAGGTGTCCGCAGTGTCCACCAGCGTGCCGCCCGCGGACGCGAAGCTGTCGAGGACGGCATGGGAGGCGGCGGCGTCGGTCGTCCTGCCGAAGGTGTTGGTGCCCAGCCCCAGGGGGAGCTCGAGCGCCTCCTCCCACAGCCGGTCGGAGCGGTCGCTCGGGCGCGGCCAGGTCATGTGGTCTCCTCGGGGATCGGCATGCGCCACACCACACCACACGGCACCGACAGCTCCTTGCGGGGCGGCGGGCTCGTCACGCGACGACAGATGGCCGAAACCGTTCCCCGGGTGGCAGTTCGGGCACTCGCGACCGAGCGTGGTCGTGGCCGACACTGATCGACGTGACGACCACGAGTGCCTCCACGCCCGCCTCCCCGGGGCCCGCGGACCCCGACCAGCGTGTGCACTGGGCGTGGGTGGTGGCGGGCGTCGCCTTCGTCACCCTCGTCGGTGCCGCGGCCTTCCGCTCGGTCCCGGGGGTGCTGATCGAGCCGCTGAACGAGGAGTTCGGCTGGTCCCACGGCCTGATCGGCTCGGCGGTCTCGCTCAACCTCATGCTCTTCGGCCTGATGTCGCCGTTCGCGGCCGCGCTCATGGACCGCTTCGGCGTACGCCGGGTCGTCACCGTCGCGCTCACCCTCGTCGCGCTCGGAAGCGGCCTGACCGTGTTCATGACCGAGCCCTGGCAGCTGATCCTGTGCTGGGGACTGCTCGTCGGGCTGGGCACCGGCTCCATGTCGATGGCCTTCGTCGCCACGATCACCAGCCGCTGGTTCGTCGCTCGCCGTGGACTGGTCAGCGGCATCCTGACCGCCGGCAACGCGACCGGCCAGCTGGTCTTCCTGCCGGTCGTGGCCTGGCTGGCGACCGAGCACGGCTGGCGTACGGCGGCGCTCCTCGCGGCCGTCGCCGCGCTGGCAGTGATCCCACTGGTGCTGCTGCTCCTGCGCAACCACCCGGCCGACCTCGGCCTGCGTGCCTACGGTGCCACCGACGCCGACCGCGGCCCGCCGCCGCACCAGCAGGTAGGGTCCAGCGCCGGACGCGCGCTCGGCGTGCTGCGCGACGTCGCGCGGAGTCGTACGTTCTGGCTGCTGTCCGGTGGCTTCGCGATCTGCGGGATGACCACCAACGGCCTCATCGCCACCCACTTCGTGCCTGCCGCGCACGACCACGGCATGCCGGCCACGACCGCGGCGTCGCTCCTGGCGGTGGTCGGGATCTTCGACGTCGTGGGCACGATCGCGTCGGGCTGGCTCACCGACAAGATCGACCCGCGACTGCTGCTCGTCGGCTACTACGTCCTGCGCGGGGTCGGCCTGATGACGCTGCCGGCCCTGATGTCGCCGCACGTGCAGCCCACCATGTGGGTCTTCATCATCGTCTACGGCCTCGACTGGGTCGCGACCGTGCCGCCGACCGTGGCGCTGTGCCGGGAGTGGTTCGGCGCGTCCGCCGGGCCGATCGTCTTCGGCTGGGTCTTCGCCAGCCACCAGGTCGGCGCCGCGATCGCCGCGACCGGAGCCGGAGTCGTCCGCGACGTCACGGGCGGCTACGACCCGGCGTTCTACGCAGCCGCCGGTCTCTGCGCGCTCGCCGCGGTGATGTCGTACGCCATCCGCCGCACGCCGGTGCCGGAGGCCGCGCGACCCCCGGCCGCGGTCATGTGAGGTCGACGACCACCGGGGCGTGGTCCGACGGCGAGCCCGTGCCCTGGGCCGGGTCGCGCTCGTCGCGGTCGATGAACGCGCCGGTGACGCGCGAGGCCAGTGCCGGCGAACCGAGGACGAAGTCGATCTTCAGCCCGCGGTCGCGCTCGAAGCGCTGGCGGTAGTAGTCCCAGTAGGTGTAGCCCGGCGCGTGGGCGCGGGTCGTCTCCACCCACCCGTCGTCGAGGAAGCCCTGGAAGGCGGCGCGCTCGGGCGGGGTCACGTGGGTCGACTTCGCGAACTGGCGGACGTCGAAGACGTCGTCGTCGGTCGGGCAGATGTTCCAGTCGCCGACGAGCGCGGTGGGCACGTCGAGCCAGTCGCGGGCACTCGCGCGCAACCGGGCCAGCCAGTCGAGCTTGTAGGCGTAGTGCGGGTCGTCGGGCTTGCGCCCGTTGGGGACGTACAGCGACCACACACGCACCCCGCCGCAGGTGGCCCCGATCGCGCGCGCCTCTGCGGCGGCAGGGTCGCCGTACGGTGGCATGTCGGCGAAGCCGACCTCGACGTCCTCGAGCCCGACCCGCGAGAGCAGCGCGACGCCGTTCCACTGGTTCAGCCCGGCCACGGCGACCTCGTAGCCGAGGGCCTGGAGGCCCATCAGCGGTAGCTGGTCCTCGCGCGCCTTGGTCTCCTGCAGGGCGAGGACGTCGACCTCGTGACGCTGGAGGAACGCCTCGACGCGGTCGATGCGGGAGCGGAGGGAGTTGACGTTCCAGGTGGCGATGCGCACCGCTCCACCCTAGGGAAGGGGTCCCGCGCCGGACATCACGGGGCAGATGAGGCTTTGTGCAGGAAACCCTTTACAGATGCGGCCCCCGTGGGGGAGGTTCATCCGCAACGCACTGGTCTCGGGAACTCGTGCCCACCTGCTCGACCCTTTCCGAGATGGCGTGTGTCCACATCCCCCCATCTAGGAGAACAACCACCATGCAGCGCACTCGACTCGGGGCGATCGCCCTCGGTGCAACGGCCCTCCTCGGCACCGCCCTGGCCCCCTCGGCCGTGGCGGGCACGGACCCGGAGATCCCGACGTTCCAGCAGTTCCAGTCCTCGACGTTCAAGGACACCGACCAGCAGTACATCGTCAACGGCGACGAGCCCATCTCCAACAGCGGTGACCTGAAGGCCTACTACGACCGCATGATCCACGGTTCGGAGGAGGCCATGGAGGAGGGCCTGGTCGTCAACACCGTCTACGGCGTGGACGACAAGTGGTCGACCTCGCAGGTCGGCAACCTGACCTACTGCGTGAGCACCAAGTTCGGCTCGCGCTACACCGACGTCGTCAACGCGATGGCGGCCGGCGCCCAGCTGTGGGAGGACGCCTCCTCGCGCATCGACTACGTCCACCTGCCGTCGCAGGACGCGAGCTGCACCACGCGCAACAAGTCGGTGTTGTTCTCCGTCGAGCCCGTGCAGACCACGCAGTACATCGCCCGCGCGTTCTTCCCGAGCACGCCCAAGCGCTCGCGCAACGTCCTGGTCGACGACTCGATCTGGACCTCGGGCTCCTGGACCCCGGCGAACATCATGGGCCACGAGCTCGGCCACACGCTCGGCTTCCGCCACGAGCACACCCGTCCCGAGTCCGGCACCTGCTTCGAGGACAACAACTGGCGCCCGCTGACGCCTTACGACTCCTCCTCGATCATGCACTACCCCCAGTGCAACGGCACGTCGGACAACCTGAGCATGACCGCGACGGACCGTCAGGGCGCAGCCGCCCTCTACGGCGCCTGATCGGCTAGGCTCGACCGTAGTCGCGAACGCCCCTTTCGTCCCGAGCGGAGGGGGCGTTCGTCATGTCCGCACCACCGCGGCCGGTAGCGTCGTCGCGTGTCCACCATCCTCTCCGCCCGTGACCTGGAGTTCCTCCTCTTCGAGTGGCTCCACGTCGAGGACCTCAGCGCGCGCCCGCGCTTCGCCGAGCACGACCGTGAGTCGTACGACGCCCTGCTCGGGCTGTGCGAGGAGATCGCCACCGAGCACTTCGCCCCCCACTACCGCAAGAGCGACACCGAGGAGCCGGTGTTCGACGGCGAGAAGGTGCGGCTGATCCCCGAGATCGAGTCCGCGCTGCAGAAGTTCGCCCAGGCAGACCTCATGGGGCTCACCATCGACGAGGAGCACGGCGGGCTCCAGCTGCCGCACGCGGTGGCCTCGGCCTGCATGGCGTGGTTCACCGCGGCCAACATCGGCACCGCGGCGTACTCCTTCCTCACCGTCGCCAACGCCGGGCTGCTGCTGGCCCACGGCACGCCCGAGCAGGTCGAGCGCTACGTCCAGCCGATGCTCGAGGGCCGCTTCTTCGGCACCATGACGCTCTCGGAGCCGCACGCCGGCTCGAGCCTGGGCGACGTGACCACCCGCGCGGTGCCCGCCGACGACGGCACCCACCGCATCTTCGGCAGCAAGATGTGGATCTCCGGCGGCGACCACGAGATGGGCGACAACATCGTCCACCTGGTGCTAGCCAAGCTGCCCGACGCCCCAGCCGGGTCGCGCGGCATCTCCCTCTTCATCGTGCCCAAGCACCTCGTCGGCGAGGACGGCTCGATCGGGGAGCGCAACGACGTCGTGCTCGCCGGCATCAACCACAAGCTCGGCAGCCGCGGCACGGTCAACACCGCGCCGGTCTTCGGCAGCGGCGCCTTCTCGCCGGGCGGGGCCGCCGGCGCGGTCGGCTACCTCGTCGGCGAGCCCCACAAGGGCCTGTCCTACATGTTCCACATGATGAACGCCGCTCGCCTCGGCGTGGGCATGTCGGCGACCACGACGGCCTACACGGCCTACCTGAAGTCGCTGGACTACGCCCGCACCCGGCCGCAGGGCCGCTCGCTGACCGCCGCCGACCCGGCAGGCCCGCAGGTGCCGATCATCCAGCACGCCGACGTGCGCCGGATGCTGCTGGCGCAGAAGTCCTACGTCGAGGGCGCGCTGGCGCTGAACCTCTACTGCTCGCGCCTGCTCGACGAGCAGGCGAGCGCCGAGGACGACGCCGAGCGTCTCGCGACGGGTCAGCTGCTCGACGTGCTGACGCCGATCGCCAAGTCGTGGCCCTCGCAGTGGGGGCAGGAGAGCTGCAGCCTCGCGATCCAGGTGCTCGGCGGCTCTGGCTACACCCGCGACCACGACCTCGAGGCCCACTGGCGCGACCAGCGGCTCAACCCGATCCACGAGGGCACCCACGGCATCCAGGCGCTCGACCTGCTGGGTCGAAAGATCCTCGGCGGGGGAGGCGTCGCGCTGATGGCCCTCGCCGGGCGGATCGAGCAGACCGTCGCCCGCGCGGGCGACCTGGGCGGGGAGCCGGCGGCGTACGCCGACGCGCTGAAGGCCGCGGTCGACCGCCTCGGCGAGGTCACCATGGGCCTGGCCGGCCTCGGCGACCCGGACCGGATGCTCGCCAACGCCACCGTCTACCTCGAGGCCGCCGGTCACGTGGTGATCGCCTGGATGTGGCTCGAGCAGCTGGTGGCCGTGGGGGAGCGGACCGGCGACTTCTACGACGGCAAGCGGGCGGCCGCGCGCTACTTCTTCCGCTGGGAGCTGCCGAAGGTGGCGCCCCAGCTCGACCTGCTCGCCTCCGGCGACACCACGACGCTGGAGATGCGCGAGGACTGGTTCTAGGCAGGCCCGAGCTCTAGACGGGCTCGAGGAAGTCGGTGAGCAGCCCGGGCGTCGCCCGGTCGGCGAGCGCGACGGCCACGTCGAGACGTACGTCCCGCACGAGCACCCGCTCGGTGCCGGCAGCGGTGGTGGCGATCAGGTCGGCCAGGCCGATCCGGCGCTGCCACCACGACTGGGAGACCACCCAGCCGATGATGCCGTCGGTCTCGAGCACGGTGCGCACCCGCGCCAGCGTGCCGCTGCCCGCCACGAGGTGCCGCTCGTGCAGGGCGTGTCCGAGGTGGCGGTACGACGCCTCGCCCGCCGCCGCGGCAAGGAGCAGCGCGGTGACGGCGACGCCGAGCACCCACAGCCACGAGAAGTCGAGGAACCACCAGGCGACCGCCACCACGACCGTGACGTCGACGGCGTTGACGAGCTGGCGGAACCACGCCCGGCGGTGGGCGCGGGGCCCGTGCTCGACGAGCGGCGCGGTCAGCGGGCCCGGCTGGTCGAGCACCGACTCGCCGACGCCGACCGCGACCTCGCGCGGGCACGGAGGCAGCACCTGGGTGACGCCGTCCTCCACGCCCGTGGCGAGGGTGGAGAGCTCCGCTCCGCCCACGAGGCGCATCAGGAGCGGGTCGACCAGCTCGACACCGCGCACCTTGGCCTCCTCGACGGTGATCGAGCGGGTCGTGAAGAGCCCGGAGGTCAGGTGGAGCGAGCCGTGCTCACGCACCAGGCGGAAGCCCCACCACTGCACGACGTAGCCCGCCACGGACACGACGAGCCACAGGACGAGCCCGCCCACGGCGAGCGCGAGGGCGACCATCGCGACAGCGAACTGGGTCACCCACTGCCACGCCGACGTCGCGGTCTCCTCGTTCCAGATGGGCAGGTCGTCGCCGAACTGCGCCACCACGCCGACGGCTCCGGCGAGCAGGACGAGGCGCGCGAGGCTGAAGGGCGCGAAGCGCAGCCAGGACCAGTCGATGCGCGCGAGCAGGGCGGGCGCCGGCACCGGGGCCACGGGTGCGGGGGCGACGGTGCCGTCCTCGGCTGCCGGGACGGGGGCCTGCTGCTCGGCCTCGCGCCGGCGCAGGAGCGTCGTACGCAGTGCCTGGGCGTCGGCGAGCCTCAGGGCATCGAGGGTGATCCGGTCGTCATCGACGCCGGTGCCGACCTGCACCTTCTGCAGGCCCAGGACGCGGTGGAGCAGGGAGGCCTCGAGGTCGACGCTGCGCACCCGGTCGAGCGGCGCGGTCGACGTCGTCTTGTTGAGCACCCCGCTGCGCACCTGGATCTGCGAGTCGGTGAGCCGGTAGTGCGTGGTGAGCCAGGGCAGGGCGCCGAACAGGAGCGGCGCGATGACCACGAGGGGGAAGACGAACGGCCAGAAGCGGGTGTCGCTCTGGCTGATCCCGATCAGCGCGACCACCACGGGCACGATCGCCTGGCCGATCGCCTTGACCGGGTCGAGCAGGAGCTTGCGGGGGCTGAGCCTCGACCACCCTTCGCCCGGCGAGCCGGGGGCGGGGATCACGTCGCGTCGTCCTCGGTCGTGGCGGTGATCGCCGTCAGCCGCGCCACGACGTGGCGTGCGGTGTCGGCGTCGAGGCAGTCGACGGTGATGGGGCCCGCGGCCGACGCAGTTGTGACGGTGATCGACGCGAGGCCGAACATCCGTTGCAGCGCGCCCTGCCGCGAGTCGACGGTCTGCACCCGGCTGATCGGTGCGATCCGGGTCTGCCGGCCGATCCAGCCCTCGCGGGTGTGGACGGCGGTGTCCGTGACTTCCCAGCGGTGCACGCGGAAGCGGATCCGCGGCATCAGCACGACGTGGGCGACCGCGACGACGGCGAGCAGGAGGACCACGAGCCCGACCCAGCCCGGCGCGCCCGGGACGACCAGCCAGGCGACGAGCGCGCCGAGGACCAGCAGCCCGTCGCCGATGACCGCCGACACCGTCCAGAAGCCGATCGCCTGCGGCGAGACCTGGTGCGCCGGCTCCCGCAGGACCGGCGTACCCCCCACGTGACTCATGGGGCGAGTCTTGCAGGTGGCCGTGGAGGGCCGTCACTGCGCCGGCGGCCCCTCCGCGGCGCCGGGGCACGTTTCGTCCGGGGGAGCGCCACGCCCGTAGACTCCCCGCCCGTGGCTCTCACCATCGGCATCGTCGGTCTCCCCAACGCGGGCAAGTCGACGCTCTTCAACGCACTGACCAAGAACGACGTCCTCGCGGCGAACTACCCGTTCGCGACGATCGAGCCCAACGTGGGCGTCGTGGGGGTCCCCGACGAGCGGCTGCCGCAGCTTGCGGAGGTGTTCGAGTCGGCCAAGCAGCTGCCGGCCACCGTCGAGTTCGTCGACATCGCGGGCATCGTCCGCGGCGCCTCGCAGGGCGAGGGCCTGGGCAACAAGTTCCTCGCCCACATCCGCGAGTCCGCCGCGATCTGCCAGGTCACGCGCGTCTTCCGCGACGAGGACGTCACCCACGTCGACGGCGAGGTCAACCCCGCCAACGACATCTCGACCATCCAGACCGAGCTGATCTTCGCCGACCTCGAGACCGTCGAGAAGGCCATCGCCCGCCTGGAGAAGGAGTCGCGCAAGGTCAAGGACCTCGTCGCGAACCTCGAGGCCGCGAAGGCCGCCAAGGACGCGCTGGAGTCCGGCACCCCGGTCATCGCCACCGACATCGACCGCTCCCTGCTGCGCGAGCTGTCGCTGCTGACGGCCAAGCCGTTCATCTACGTCTTCAACTGCGACGCCGACGAGCTCGCCGACGAGGCCCTCAAGGACAAGATGCGCGCGATCATCGCGCCGGCCGAGGCGATCTTCCTCGACGCCAAGTTCGAGGCCGACCTCGCCGAGATGGACGACGACGAGATGGCGCACGAGATGCTCGCGGAGATGGGCATCACCGAGTCCGGCCTCGACCAGCTCGCCCGCGTCGGCTTCGACACCCTCGGCCTCCAGACCTACCTGACCGCCGGCCCCAAGGAGACGCGGGCCTGGACGATCAGGAAGGGCGCCACCGCCCCGGAGGCCGCCGGTGTCATCCACACCGACTTCCAGAAGGGCTTCATCAAGGCCGAGGTCGTCTCCTTCGACGACCTGATGGCTGCCGGCTCCATGCTCAAGGCCAAGGAGGCCGGCAAGGTGCGCATGGAGGGCAAGGACTACGTCATGGCCGACGGCGACGTGGTGGAGTTCCGCTTCAACGTCTGAATCGACGCAAAACTGCAGGTCGGGCGGGGTGTGACCGCTTCCAGTCCGCACAGAGTCCGCAACAATCCTGGCGTGATGGGCTCGAGCTGGCCGCTCGGAGGGCCGATCCGGACCCCGGGTGCTGCCAGTGACCCACCCGCGAGGTGCCTCTCTGGCGACGGATTCGGCGCCGCGGTCGAGCAGGGCTGACCAATCGGCTTGCCGCTACGCCAACACGGACGTACACTTTTCTGTACAGAAAGGTGGACCATGAAGACGATGAGCTACACCGAGTCCCGAGCCCGCTACGCCGAGGTACTCGACAGCGTCACCGACGACCGTGAAGAGGTCGTCATCACCCGCGCCGGTCACGAGCCCGTTGTCATCGTCTCGCTCGAGGACTACGAGTCCCTGCGCGAAACTGCCTACCTGATGCGCTCACCTGCGAATGCTCGACGACTCCTGGATGCGATGGAGAGGTTGGAAGCCGGTCACGGCGAAGCTCACGACCTGCTCGAGACCGACTGACGTGCTGCTCGTCTGGGACGAGAACGCCCGGCAGGACTACCTGTGGTGGCAGGCACAGGATCGCAAGGTCCTCAAACGGATCAACACCCTCCTCGCAGACATCCAGCGCAACGGCAACCAGGGCATCGGCAAGCCGGAGCCGCTCAAGCACGATTTCGCCGGCTACTGGTCGCGACGCATAACCGATGAACACCGTCTGGTGTACAAGATCGCGGATCAGGAAGTGCGCATAGCCGCGTGTCGCTACCACTATGGATAGCGCCCCGGGCCCTGTGACAACCAGGCCCCACCGCCGCTGACATTCACTCGGGACCGGTCCGATCGCGGCGGAAAGACGCAATAGCCGGGGGCGTTCAGATACCGGTGTGATCGCGGATCTAGCCGAACCGACCGTCAGAACCCTCAGGTGTGGCGGTGG
The DNA here is from genome assembly GCF_017310035.1 of Nocardioides sp. S5. Classification (NCBI taxonomy): domain Bacteria; kingdom Bacillati; phylum Actinomycetota; class Actinomycetes; order Propionibacteriales; family Nocardioidaceae; genus Nocardioides; species Nocardioides sp. S5. The sequence goes on along the minus strand of NZ_CP022296.1, from coordinate 3,738,755 downwards.
GCGCGGGTAGGTCCAAGACGCGCGAGTGGCGCAGGCGCCAGACGAGGTACGCCGTTCCAAGGCGTGTGCGCCCGTAGCCCTCGAATGGGTCGAACCCGAGGGTCGCGTTCACGGTCTCGAGGCGCGACTGCATCGTGCTGTGGTGCACGCCGGCTTCGCGAGCTGCCTGCCGCAACGAGTGCGACCGGACGACCGAAGCCAAGGTCTCCGCGCCCCACGCATAGGCCATCACCGCGTCGACCAGCGCGACGTCGGGCTGGAAGGAGCCGTCCGGCGCGTCGGCGAGCAGCCCGATCAGTCCGCCGAAGTCGTCGGCCAGGACCGACCCGACCGCCGGCGGATCGCACAGCCGCAGCGCGACGAGAGCTGTGCGGAAGGAGTGGTGAAGGTCCTCCACCTCGGTGGCCACCCCGACCCCGCTGGGTACAGCGCTCACCTCGTGTGCACTGGCCGGTAGGACCAGCGCGTGGATTGCACCGAAACGCGTTGCAACGACGTCCTCGGGGCCCTGCGGGTGCTCGGGCCACACGGCGAAGAGCGGCGCACAGACCACTCGGTAGCGCGTCCCCGGACGCAGTCCGAGGGTGATCGCCGAGACGCAGCGGGCCTGAACGTCCACGTCGGGATCGAGCAGCAGGCTCAGGTCGCGGCGGTGGTCGCTCTCACGCCCGCGGCCGTGCCGCATGCGAACCGCCAGGGCGAGTCGCTCCAGCACGATGGCGTCGTTGGGCTGCCGCGCCCCGTTCCGCTCCAACCACACTGTCAGTCCGTCGCTCACATCCTGCTGGAAGGCCGGGTCCACCTCCGGTCGTACGCCGTCCGCGTGATGGCCGCGGTGATCGATGCGCACGGTCCGGGCCGGCGTCTCGGAGTGGAAGCCAGCGACGCAGCCAGAGAGCGATGCGGCAGCGGCAAGCAGCGCGCGCGTGTTGACGTTGCCGACCATGAGCTCGTCGAAGCAGGCGATGACGCGCAGCCCGAGGCTCGCGCTCGGGTCGAGCCGGGCAATGCGGCCGAGCAGCTCCTGCACGACGACCTCCTTCTGCGAGCGAGCGTAGTCCGGTTCTCAGTCGGCGATGATCCGCTCGACCCAGTCGTTCCTAGCCCGGATCATGGCGCGGCCGACGGAGGTATGGGCGGCAAAGATGTCGCATGCGTGGAAGGCCCCCGACCACACGTGCAGCTCCGCGTCACCGCCCGCACGCCAGATCCCGTCTGCGTAGGCGATCGCCTCGTCGCGGAAGATCTCGGCGGCACCCACGTCGATGAACGCCGGAGGCAGGCCCGAGAGGTCCCTTGCGCGGGCGGGGGCGGCGTATTCTGACACCGCCTCGGTGCCGCGGGCGTCGCCGAGCAGAGCGGTCCAGCCGGTCTCGTTGCTGACGCGGTCCCACACGCCGATGCCGTCGAACTGGTGGGTCGAGGCCGTGGTGCCGCGGTCGTCGAGCATCGGGTAGTCGAGTACCTGACCCCGTAGCGCCGGTCCGTCCCGGTCGCGGGCTGCGAGCGCAAGGCCTGCTGCGAGCCCACCTCCGGCGCTCGCTCCTGCGACCACGAGGCGGTCACGCCGCAGGCCCCAATCCCCTGCACGCGAGGCAGCGGCCTCGAGCGCGGTGTACATGTCGTCGAAGGGGTACGGGTGCCGGTGCTCGGGTGCCAAGCGATACTCCACTGTCACGAGGACCGCGCCGAAGTCGGACACCCAGTCGAGGACCAGGTCGATCCCGCTGAAGCGGTCGCCGAACATCAGCCCGCCCGAGTGCGCATACACCACGCCCGGGCGCTCACCAGGCGCATCCTTGGGACGCAGCACCGACACGGCGACCTCATGCCCGTCCGGAGCGACGACCACGTCGTCGGTGCAGACGATGCCCTTGGCAAGGAGGAGGTCATCGATCGGCGGCGCCGCGTAGGACGTACGCATGAAATCAATGAGGTCGGGCGTGATCGTCGGCGGGAACATGCCGCCGACCACCGTCAGGCCGGCCCGCAGCTCGGCGTCGAACGGCGGGCGCGCGACGGGCTGCACCTCGGCTGTCACAGGTCTCTCCGCATCTTGTGCAATCAGCGAATCGCAGTTTGGGCGTCTCAGTAGATCGGCTGGCTCGCCAGCCTGCCACCGCCATGTGGCGGTCGTCACTCCTCCGACCCAGACGTCTTGTCGGTTCCCACTCGCCACCGGTTGGAAGACGGTGGTCGGCAGCCGGACGGAGAAACCGTCCCCGCATTCTGAGGAGCAGCCATGGCCACACACATCGACGGATCCGGGATCGACCGCGTGCTCGCCGACGCCGTGTCGGACGGCGCAGTGCCGCACGTCGCAGCGATCGTCGCCGACCGCGACGGCGTCCTTTACGAGGGCGGCGCCGGGATCCGCATAGCGGGAGAGTCTGATGACCCGGTCGGCACCTCCACCCACTTCCGCATCATGTCGATGACCAAGATGGTCTGCACCGTCGCTGCGCTGCAGCAGAAGGAACGTGGCGAGCTCGACTTCGACGCTCCGGTGGAGGAGTACGTCCCGGACTTCGCCGACGTCAAGGTGCTCGAGGGGTTCGACGGGGACGAGCCCATCCTGGTCGAGCCGCGCACGAAGGCCACGGTTCACCACCTCGTGACGCACACCTCTGGCCTGGGGTACTGGTTCTGGAACGACCAGCTCGTGAAGTACGAAGCGGCGACTGGCGTCCCGAACGTCGTACCCGGGTCGATGGCCGCCTTCGGTGCGCCCATGACGGCGCACCCCGGGGAGAAGTACGTGTACGGCATCAACACCGACTGGCTCGGCCGCGTCGTGGAGGCCGTCGCCGGCAAGAAGCTGGACGCAGTCATTGACGAGGGCATCGCTGGCCCGCTCGGCATGAGCAGCACCACATTTCACCCGGACCAGACGCAGATGGACAACGCCGTCACCGTCCACGTGAAGGGCGAGGACGGCACATGGGCGTCTGCTGGCAACATCCTCAACCCCGAACCCGACTGGTGGGCGGGCGGCCACGGCCTCTTCTCCACCCCCCGCGACTACATCCGCTTCGAGCAGGCGCTCCTGCGAGGTGGCGAGCTCAACGGCATGCGCATCCTGGACGAAGCCACGGTCGACGCCGCCTTCACCAACCAAATCGGCGACCTCGACTTCCCCGCCGAGATCCCGACTGCCGACCCGCCGATCACCGACACGATGTATGCCGGACCCGGCCACAAATGGGGCTACGGACTCCTGCTCAACAGCCACGACATCCCTGGCCGCCGCCGCGCCGGCACCGGGTCGTGGGCAGGGCTCTTCAACACCCACTTCTTCATCGACCGCACGACCGGTATCTGCGCCTCGATCTACACCAACTCGCTGCCCTTCATCACGCGTCACGAGGCCTGGAAGCTCTACGGAGACTTTGAGGAGGCGGTGTACGCCGCGCTCTGATCGGACCGAGCGTGGAACCCATGATGCTCGGGGGTAAGGGAAAGACCGAGGCTCTCGTGCACGTCTATCGCCCTAGCCGCCTAGCCGCCTGGTGTAGCGGCGACGTCACCACTCGCCGACTCGCTCGTGGTGAAACCTGGAGAGGTAAGAATGGTCCAGTCGCGAAAGACCGAGTCCTCGAGGAGATTGGCCGACCGTCGCGCACTCATGCCGGCAGGTCCAGAAGCTGCGAGCGTCCCCGACAGGCGGCGCTGTGACGTGACACCGGCTCACGCGCGGGCGACGTGCGTCTGCGATCAGGGGCCACGGCTCACTCGGCCGGACTCGTCACCAACCTGACCGGGTCCGCGGTTGGCTCGCCGAGCGACGCGGCCATGATCGACTCTGCCGCCTTCCTCGTACGGTCCTCGGCAGTCGGCCAGAGGTGTGCGTAGGTGTTCAGCGTCGTGGTTGCCTTCGCGTGGCCGAGCGAACGTTGGACGGTGACCACGTCGCACCCGGCCGCGATGAGGGGTGCTGCGGGCGTGTCGAGTGGGCCGTCCAGGGGCGACGCAGGAGCGTCGACGCGACGTGCTGAGAGGTGGTTCCAACCGGGCGCTAGGACACCGGCTACAGGCATGGCGATAGGTCAGGAACGGCGTCGCTCCCTGCGCAGGAGGGAGCGCAGAGTCTCGGCGTTCGCGTAGCCGACCCGTAGCGCGATCTCGGCGGAGGTGAGGTCCGTGGTTGCTGAGAGGTGCCGAGCTCGTTCGATGCGAAGCCGTTGGACGAAGCCGAGCGGAGTGAGGTTGAGCGCCGCACGGACTCGTCGTTCGAGGGTGCGCCGGCTGGTGCCGAGCGACTGCGCGACGAAGGCGACGTTGAACGGTTCGTCCAGGCGGGCGCGCACGAAGCGTTCGAACTCGACGACGATCGGGTCATCGTGCCGGAGATGTTCGTAGGCGACGAAGGCCGCCTGCGACGGACGCTCGTCGATGAGGAGGAGCTTGGCGACATGTTGGGCCAGGTCGGGGCTGATCGATCGCACGAGTGAGAGCGCGAGGTCGATGTGGGCGAACGCGGCGCCGGCGGTGACGAGGTTCCCGTCCACGACGACCATGGTGTCGAGATCGAGGGCGACGGTCGGATAGCGCTTCAGGAACTCCGGTCCCAGGAACCAGCTGGTCGTCGCCCGCCGATGATGCATCCGTCCGGTCTCGGCGACGGCGAACACGCCGGTGCACGCCGCGGCGATCCGGGTGGTCGCGTCGTCGAGGCGCCCGAGCGAGGCGATGACCGAACGAGCATCTCGGCTCTGGAGGGCGTCGTTGGTAGCGGCGGCCGTGAGGGTTCCAAGCGCAGGGACGACGACCACGTCGAACTCTCCGGACGCCGACAGCGGGTGGTCAACCGACAGGGTCATCGATGCCGTCGTGGTCACTCGCCGTTTCGGTCCGAGGATGGCGAGTTCGATCGGGTCGATCCGCGGGTCGATATCGCCGCGGGCTCCGTCGGCCACCCGCACGATGTCGATGACCGACGCGACAGCCGAACCGAAGCAGCCGTCGATCGCGATCAGTCCGATACGCATGGCGCGAACAATAGCAATACTGTCGTATACGCCACTCCCCATCGGCCCTCGCTCGTCATACGCTGAACTCGCCCCACGAAGAACCCCGACTTCAAGGAGAACCCCTCATGTCCACACCCGCATCACTTCCGTATGCCTTCGTCGCCAAGATCGTCGCGGCCGATGGACAGCACGACGCGCTCGCCGATCTGCTCGCCGGCGCTGTCGCACTCGCCAACGAAGAAGTGGGAACGATTGTCTGGTTCGCGGCTAGAACCCACGCCGACACCTTTTGGATCTTCGATGCATTCCCCGACGAGGCCGCTCGCGACGCCCACGCCAACGGCGCCATCGTCGCAGCCCTGATGGCCAACCAGCACCTCCTCGGCGCAGCACCCGAGATCCTGGCGGCCGACGTCCTCGCGTCCAAGCTCCCGTAGTCCGCCAACGCACGAGACGATCGCGCCCCGCCGAGCCGTCGGACCCGACCGCCTTGACACCCGCACCACGTTGACGATCCCCGACGGGCCGATCACGAGGGGGGCCAGGCAACACCAGGCGCAAGCCTGGAGCGGCACTGGTTCACCGGTGGTCATCGAGAGAGCCAGCGCGGTTCCATGGCAGCGCAACTGTGTCAACTTGCCCTCCGTCCCGCTAGGCGCCGTGGGCGGGTCTTGGTTGCGATCCGTTGCCGTGACGGGAGACGCGTTGCGCGTCGCAGCGATGACGGGGCGTTGGCGTTCCGGGGCGTTGCGTTCGTGCGCGTCGCCCGTGCGGCATGGAACATCTCGCTGCGCACACAACGATCGCTGCGCCGACGCACCGTTGACACCTCGCACGTCCAGGTCGCGACACAACGCCACGCCGCGTTGCCGAGCGGAGCGAGGCCTATCGGCACACGGACAGGATGCCGGCCGCGAGCGCTCAGCCGGCGAGGGGTCCGTCGCAGAGGAGAGCGACGTCGGTGTCGGGCAGAGCCGTGAGGCCAGCGCATCGCGCGACCACCAGAACCGAACCGCCCCTGCCCTGCGTTTCCGCAGGTCAGGGGCTGTTCGCCAGAGCCGCCTGTCGGAATCGAACCGACGACCTAATCACGTCGGCTTTGCGTCTATCGCTTGATGCGCCCACTGGGCGAACGAGCCGCTGACCTGCGCAAACGCCGAGAGTGGGGGGCGCCGCCATCCGGTGGTGACCGACGACGACCGACCAGTACCGACCGTTTCACCGGAGGTCGAGGCCCTACTGGACCACATCAGCAGCAGCGGCGTCCCGATCTTCTGGGGCTGACCTCGGCGCTCGGAGTAATCTGACGTCATGGCGCTGAGCGAATCGGAGTTCTACGAGGCCGGGATGTCCCTGCCTCCTGACGTGCGCAAGCACGTCGCTCTCCGATTGCTCGAATCAGTCGACCCGCAGGAGGCGTTCGACCTTGGCTCGGATTCGTGGCTGCACTCCGAGGCCGCCGCCGCCTACGACGGGCTTAAGGCGGACCCATCCAAAGCGATCCCTGCTGAGACCGTCCGTGCCAGCTTCGCGGCCAAGTGGGCCGCCCGTCTATGACGGGCCGGATCAACTACACCCCTCAGGCCCAGCAGCAGCTGCACGCTCTCGACGCATGGATCACCGAGAAGGCGTCGCCGGACGTGGCAGAGCGCTTCGTCTCGGCGATCCTCGATTACATCGACGGCATCCTCGTCTTCCCTCGCGCTGGCCGAGCGCGCGACGACGTCAGACCGGGCATGCGGACGACCACCTTCAAGCAGCGCACGCTGATGGCCTACGAAGTCGACGAGTCCTCCGGTGGGCTCGTGGTGAACGTCCTCGGTGTGTTCCACGGCGGCCAGGATTGGGAGGCGTCGCTCCGCCACGAATGAACCGCCACGGCCGCCGACTTTCGACCAGATCCGGAGGGTCTCGGGTCGTCCAGCGGTCCGCAAATAGTCCGCAAGAAGTCCGGCGGAGACCGATTCTCACCGACGACGTCCAACGGTCTCGCAAACGCGTTTCCGCAGGTCAGACCGCCTTCTCCGGTCTCAACCAGCGGTGACCGTCAACACCCGAAACCCCCGGTTTTCGTTCCGCTTCAACGTGTGAGGGACGCGGGAGGACGGGGCCAGCCCCGGTGACAGGTCTGGGGAACGCTCGGGTTGCCCAGGTCGGAGGTCCACGACCCGACGGTTCCCCGCTACCGTGGAGTAACCACCCACGACCGCAAGGACCCCACGATGACCCGACTGGCGCCGGACACGGTCGTGCTCCACGGCCACGAGCTCTCGTACGTCGACAGCGGCGAGGGTCCCGCTGTCCTCTTCATCCACGGCATCCTCGGCTCGCAGCGGCAGTGGGCCCACCTGGTCGACGAGGTCGACGAGGACCACCGCGTGGTGGTGCCGGACCTCTTCGGCCACGGCGCCTCGGCGAAGCCGACCGGCGACTACTCGCTGAGCTCGCACGCCGCCACGCTGCGCGACCTGCTCGACCACCTCGGCATCGACCGCGTCACCCTCGTCGGGCACTCGCTCGGCGGCGGGATCGCGATGCAGTTCTACTACCTCTTCCCCGAGCGGGTGGACCGCCTGGTGCTCGTCTCGAGCGGCGGCCTCGGGCGCGAGGTCAACCTCGTGCTGCGCTCGGCGACCCTCCCCGGCGCCGAGCAGGTGCTGAGCGTGATCGCGTCGGCGCCGGTGCTCGACAAGGTGGAGGCGGTGGGCCGCAGCGCGCAGAAGGTCGGCTGGAAGCCGGGCGCCGACATCGGCGCGATCTGGCGCGGCTTCACCTCCCTCGGCGACCGCCAGAGCCGCCGCGCCTTCCTGGCCACCACCCGCGCGGTGATCGACTTCGGTGGGCAGAGCATCAGCGCCCACGACCACCTCGGCGCGGTGACCCCGCCGCCGACGCTGATCGTGTGGGGGTCGAAGGACCGGATGATCCCCGCCTGGCACGCGCTCAGCGCGCAGCGGGCCGTGCCGGGCTGCCGGGTCGAGCTGTTCGAGGGGGCCGGGCACTTCCCGCACCTCGACGACCCCGACCGCTTCGCGCGGGTGCTGCGGGAGTTCATGTCAGCCGACGGCTGAGGGCTCGCGCCAGTCGTCCTCCAGGAGGGCGAACACCAGCTGGGTGGCCCAGACGCCCTTGAAGTGCGCGCCGTCGACGTGGCGCGCCTCCTGGCGGAACCCGAGGCGACCGAGCAGACGGGCGGACGCGTCGTTGCCCTCGATGACGACGGCGCTGACGCGGTGGAACCCCAGCCCGTCGAAGGCGAGGTCGAGCACCGCGGTCGCGGCCTCGGCGGCGTACCCCTGCCCGTGGACGTCGTGGGCGAAGGCGAAGCCCAGCTCGCCCTGGCGCTCGGAGGCCCACTTCAGCAGCACCTCGCCGATGACGCGGCCGGTCTCGCGCTGCTCGACGGCCAGCACCAGCCACTGCCCGGGCTCGCGCAGCTCGGCCTGGTCGAGCTTGACCGCCAGCGTCTCGCCGGTGGCCACGCGGTCGCGCACCGGCCAGGGGACGAATCGGACCACGTCCGGATCGCTGTGGAAGGCCAGGAGGTCATCGAGGTCGTCCGGACCGTGCGCTCGCAGGAGCAGCCGCTCGGTCGCGATGGGCAGCGGCACGTCGAGCGGGCTCACAGGGCGAAGTGCCCCGGCGCCAGGCTGCGCAGCACGCAGAACTCGTTGCCCTCCGGGTCGGCCAGCACCACCCACGACTCCTCGCCCGTCTGCCCGACGTCGGCGTGGGTGGCGCCCAGCGCCAGCAGCCGCTCGACCTCCTCGTCGCGCGAGCGGTCGACGGGGGAGAGGTCGAGGTGCATCCGGTTCTTCGCCACCTTGTCCTCGGCGACCGCGGCCAGGAACATCGTCGGCGGCACCGGCCCGGTGCGTACGGCGTCGAGCAGGGCCTGGTCGCTCGCGCGCGCCGGACCGATCTCCACCAGCCCGGGCTCCCGGTCGAGCACCACCCAGTCGAGGGCCGCGGTCCAGAAGTCGGCGAGCCGGTCGGGGTCGTGGCAGTCGAGGGAGATCTCGGTCAGTCGGGAGGCCATGGGTCGATCCAAGCACGGCGCATACTGGTCGGGTGTTCGCCCGCAAGCCCGCCTCCGTGTCCGCCGCCGAGGGCGCCCGCGCGGCCGACGAGGGCCGCGTCGTCGTCTACTGGCGCAAGGGCTGCCCGTTCTGCAAGCGGCTCCAGCTCGCCCTGGGTCGCAGGGTGCGCGACGTGGTGTGGGTCGACGTGTGGGCCGACGACGAGGCCTCGGCCTACGTCAGGAGCGTGAACGGCGGCGACGAGGTCGTGCCGACCGTCGTCATCGCCGGCGCGCCGCACACGAACCCGCCGCCTCGAGAGGTGCTCGCCGCGCTCTGAGGTCAACCAGCCGCGTACTCCCGCGCGATCGCCGCGCCGAGGCGCGCGTTGTGCTCCACGAGCGCGATGTTGGCCGTCAGCGAGCTGCCCTCGGTGATCTCGACGATCCTCCCCAGGAGGTAGGGGGTCGCGTCCTTGCCGCGAATGCCGAGGGCGTCCATGTCGGCGAGCGCGCGGTCGATGATCGCGCCGATGTCCTCGGCCGGGATCTCCGACTCCTCCGGGATCGGGTTGGCGACGACGACTCCGCCGGCCAGCCCGAGGTCCCACTTGGCGCGCATCAGCGCGGCGACGTCGGCGGGGGAGTCGAGGCGCATCGGCGCTGCGAAGCCCGACCAGCGGGAGAAGAACGACGGGAAGTCGTCGGTGCCGTAGCCGACCACCGGCACGCCGAGGGTCTCGAGCTTCTCCAGTGTGAGCCCGATGTCGAGGATGCTCTTCACACCGGCGCAGACCACGGCCACCGACGTGGTGGAGAGCTCGGTGAGGTCGGCCGAGACGTCGTACGTCGTCTCCGCGCCGCGGTGCACCCCGCCCAGCCCGCCGGTGACGAAGACGCCGATGCCGGCCAGGGCCGCGAGCCGCATCGTCGAGGCGACGGTCGTCGCGCCGTGCAGGCCGCGCGAGACGACGTAGGGCAGGTCGCGGATGGAGACCTTGATGACCGAGTCGTCGGAGGCGAGGAGCTCGAGGTCGTCGGCGGACAGCCCGATGGTGGGCCGACCGCGCAGGACGGCGATCGTCGCGGGGACGGCCCCGCCCTCGCGGACGATGTTCTCGACGGTGCGGGCCATCTCGACGTTCTGCGGGTAGGGCATGCCGTGGCTGATGATGGTGCTCTCCAGCGCGACGACGGGCTGCCCGGACGCGAGTGCGTCGCGGACCTCGTCGGTGACGGTCAGGTTCAACGGTGCTCCCTCGTGAGGTGGTGCATGGCCTCGGCCAGGTCCGGCCGGACGGTGTGGGGGCTCTCGATGGTCGCGGCTGCGGCCCGGTGGCCGTCGCGTGCCGCCTCGACGGGGTCGTCGCCACGCAGCCAGGCCGCGACCCAGGCGGCGAGCATCGCATCACCGGCGCCGGTGACGTCGACGACCTCGGCCGGGGCGGCGGGCAGGTGCACCGGGTCGTTCCCGCGGCTGCACATCCACGAGCCGTCGGCCCCGTGGCGGACCCACACGTGCTCGACGCCGCGGGCGTGGAGGTCGGCGACCGAGTCGCGCCAGTCGGTCGCGGCGCGGCCGGTCAGCGCCGCGAGCTCGTCGGTGTTCGGCGTGACGAGGAAGAGGTCGTGCACCAGGTCGGCCAGCCGGGCGGCCTTCGCCACCGAGACCGGCTCGAAGGCCAGCGGCACCCCTGCCTGCGCGGCGGCCGCGACCACGCGCGTGGCCTGGCCGTGCGCGAGGTTGCCGTCGAGGACGACGAGCGCCGCGTCGGTGAGGTGCACGGTCTCGAGGACCAGCTCGTCGACCACCGCCATGTCGGACACCGCGGCCACCAGCTCGCCGCGGTCGTCGAGGACCGCGGTGTAGGTGCCGGTCGCGCCCGGTGCCCGGCGTACGGCCGCCACGTCCGCGCCGCACGCCGCGGTGACCCGCAGCGCCTCGTCGCCGAAGGTGTCGTCGCCGACCGCCGACACCAGTCGCACCGGCGCGCCGAGCAGGCCGAGGCAGGCGGCGATGTTGCGCCCGACCCCGCCGGGGGAGATGCGGGTGCGGCCCGGGTTGCTGGTCGCGGGGACGAGCGGGGCGGACGTGCGCGCGACGACGTCCATGTTGGTGCCGCCGACGACCACCACCCACTGCTTCACGACGCAGATCCTGACAGACGCCACCCGTCGGCGTACGGTCGCTGACATGGTCTGGCTCGGAGTGGCCCTCTTGGTCGCAGCACTCGTCGCGGTGGTCAGCGAGCGGCGACGCAGGCGGGACTGGCAGGACCTCACGCGACCCGGCATGCCGGCGCGCCGACGGCAGCAGGACCGTGGCGTCGGCCACCTCGGCGAGGCGCCCGTCGCGATCCACCACCGGCTCGGCGGCCGCAGCAGCGACGACTGATCAGATCTCGTCGTCGACGTACGCCGGGCTCGCCACGCGCAGTCCGGCGAGGGTCAGCGGCACCGAGGTCAGCGCGAGCAGCACGAGCACCAGCTGCCAGTCGCCCGTCGCGTCGTGGAGCAGCCCGACCGCGAAGGGGCCGACCGCGGCGAGCGCGTAGCCGATGGGCTGCACGAATCCGGAGAGCTGCGCGGTGACGGACGGGTGGCGGGTGCGCGCGGTGATCAGGGCGATCGCGGTCGGGAAGGCCAGGCCGGAGAAGCCGAGGGCCAGCGCCCACAGCCACGGGACGGTGGCCGGGGCGACGAGCAGCCCGGCGTACCCCAGGAAGAGCATGACGCCGAAGGACACCATCCAGGCGTGCAGCCCGCGGTCCCGGGCGATCACCGTCGGCATGGCCAGGGCGCCGAGGATGCCGACCCCCGACAGCAGCGCCTGCAGGGCGCCCGCGGAGGAGGCGGACATGCCCGCGTCGCGGTAGATCTGGGGCAGCCAGCCGAACTGGACGTAGGCGTGCATCGACTGGATGCCGAAGAGCACGGTCAACGCGACCGCGGTGCGCGAGTGGGCGATCCGCCCGCTCGGGGCGGGACCGCTGCTGACGCGGTGCTCGGCAGGGGAGCGCCGCTCGCGCAGGGCCAACCACCCCCACAGCGGGGCCGCCACCAGCAGGACCAGCCCCCACATGCCCAGCCCGGCACGCCAGGAGCCGGTCGCCTCGGTCACCGGCGCGGTGGCGAGCGAGCCGAGGGTGGCGCCGACGACGAGGCCGGTGCCGTAGACGGTCATCAGCACCACGGCGTGCCCGTGGGCCTTGATCCACCCCGGGACGATCACGTTGCACACCGCCATGCCGGCCAGTGCCAGCACGGTGAGGACGAGAAAGAGCGGCACGCTGTCGGTCGTCACCCGCAGCAACAGGCCGACCCCGGCGGCGGCGAGGCCGACCGCGACGGCCGCGGTCATGCCGACCCGGCGCGCGAACCCGACGGCCAGCGCCCCGACCAGGCCGAAGCACAGGCCCGGCAGGCCGGTCATCGCCCCGGCCACGCCGGCGGTCATGCCCAGGCCCGCGCGCAGCTCCTCCAGGACCGGTCCGGGCGAGGACGCGCCGGCGCGCAGGTTGAGCGAGACGAGGACGACGGCGACGAGGAGGAGCCCGAAGGGGACGGCGGCGGTGCGGGTGGGGCGGGTGTCAGCGTCGGGCACGTGCACCGACACTAGACAGCACCGGTCGGGGCAGCACCAGCAGTGCGCCCAGGACGAGGGTCGCGACGACCACGAAGGCCGTCGCCGTGCCCTGCCCGGCGACCTGCCGCAGCACCATGCCGCCGAGGAGCGCGCCGAGCCAGACCACCACCCCGGAGGTCAGGGCCGCAGGCGAGCGTCTCGTCGCGACCAGGAGCGCCCAGCCGAGCAGTGCGCCGACGAGGAACGGCCACGCCGTCGACCACCAGCCACCGACGGTGAGGGCGCCGTAGTGGCTGAGCCGGCCGACGACCGCGAAGACGCCGACGAGCAGGAGGTCGATCAGCAGCCACATGCGAGCAAGCCTAGGCAGGACGCGGATAGTGTCGGTGCATGAGGTGGGGCGCATGAGGTCGACGGTCCACTGGGGTGTGGCACACGGCCTGCCGACGCTCCTGCTGCGCCGAGCCGCCGACCGCGGCGACCTCCAGGCGCAGCTCATCCGGGTCGGCTCACTCGGCACCGACGACGTCTTCGACCTCGTCGAGGAGATCCGGTCGCGCGGCCCGCTCTACCGCTCGCGGATCGGCCACGTCGCCACCAGCCACGCCGCCGTGCGCCACGTGCTCACCAGCGACGACTTCCGCACCGGCCTGCCGACGACGCAGGGCCCGATCGGGCGGATCTCGCGGTGGGCGGCGCCGACCACCCTCCACCCGGTCGAGCCGCCGTCGCTGCTGGTCACCGAGCCCCCGGACCACACCCGCTACCGCAGGCTGGTCACACGGGTCTTCACGATGCGCGCCGTCGAGCGGCTGCGCGAGCGCACCGAGGAGATCGCCGCGGACCTGCTCGACGCCCTGGAGCCGCGCGCGGCCGGCCCGGTGGACCTCGTCGAGGCCTACTGCGCGCAGCTGCCGGTCACCGTCATCGCCGAGGTCCTCGGGGTGCCCGAGCGCGACCGCGCCCGCGTCCTGGACTTCGGTTCGGCCGCGGCGCCCAGCCTCGACCTGGGGCTCGGGCTGCGGCGGTACCGCTCGGTGTCGCGGGCGCTGGCGGAGTTCGACGCCTGGCTGGGACACCACCTCGACCACCTGCGGCGCCACCCCGGCGACGACCTCCTCAGCCAGCTGGTCGCCGTACGCGACGACGGTGCCGGCCTGAGCGAGACCGAGCTCAAGGCCACGGCGGGCCTCGTGCTCGCCGCGGGCTTCGAGACCACGGTCAACCTGCTGGGCAACGGCATCGCGCTGCTCCACGACCACCCCGACGAGCGGGCGCAGGTGGTCGCCGACCCGTCGCTGTGGACCAACGTCGTCGAGGAGGCCCTGCGCCTCGACCCGCCGGTGCTGCTCACCGGCCGGATGGCCGTGCGCGACACCGAGGTGGCCGGGCAGCCGGTGCGCGCGGGCTCGATGGTCACCGCGATCCTCGCCGGCGCCAACCGCGACCCCGAGGTCTTCGCCGACCCGACCCGGTTCGACGTGGCGCGCGCCAACGCGCGCGAGCACATCTCCTTCTCCGCCGGACGCCACCACTGCCTCGGTGCGCAGCTGGCGCGGATGGAGGGGGAGGTGGGGCTGCGGGCGATCTGGCAGCGCTTCCCCGACCTGCGCCTCGAGGCGGGGGCGCGGCGCCGCGAGACCCGCATCCTGCGCGGCTTCGAGACCCTTCCCGCCACGTTGCGACCCTGAGGGACCACCCGACGGGGTAGGTTCCCCCGGTGCCGATCCGGGGAGCAGTACGCCTGCTCGTGCTGCTGCTGACCGCTGGGGTCCTGTCCGTCGCGGGTCCCGCGACGGCTGTCGACCCCGTCCCGCGCCCCGTCCTCGACGTCGACTTCCCGGACCCCGCGGTCGTGTCCGCGCCGGGCGGGCTGGTGGCGTACGCGACCGGCGACCGGGTGCCGCACGCGTGGTCGCGCAGCGCCGACGGGCCGTGGCGGCGCGGCGGTGGGCTGCTATCCCACCGTCCCTCGTGGTCGCGCGACGGCGGCATCTGGGCCGTCGACGTGGCGCGGGTGCGGGGGCGCTGGCTGCTCTACTACGCCACCCCGGTGAAGGGGATGGGGGAGCACGGGCGCTGCATCGGAGTCGCCCGCTCGCGCTCGGCTCGTGGCCCGTTCCGCCCGGTCGGCCGCGGCCCGCTCGTCTGCCCGTCCTACGCCGGCACGCCGACCGCCCAGGACCCGCTGCTGCCGCGCGACCCCACGCTGCCGCGTGCCGGCGTGATCGACCCGTCCTTCTTCCGCGACGTCGACGGGACGGCGTACCTGCTCTACAAGACCGACCGGATCCCCTCCACGCTGCGGATCGTGGCGCTGACGCGCGACGGGCAGTCGGTGGGCAGGGGCGCGACGAGCGTGGAGCTGGTGCGCTCCGCCGGCGTCATCGAGAACCCCGTGCTCACGCCGCGCCCCGAGGGCTACGTGCTGCTCGCCTCGGAGGGTGACTGGACCCGGTGTGGCTACCGCACCCGCTGGCTGCGCTCGACGTCGCTGCTCGACTGGACGCTCGCGGAGAGCGGGACCCTTCTCGACACCGCCACGACCGGGCTGTGCGGCCCCGGCGGCGCGGACTTGGTCGAGACGCCCGACGGGCGCACGCTCGCCTTCCTGCACGGCTGGACCTGCCGTGGCACCACGCTCCCGTGCGCCGGCACCGGCAAGTGGGACCACAAGCCGCGCCAGCGCGGCCGCCGGTCGATGTACGCCGCCCGCCTCGACTGGGTCGGCGGACTGCCCGTGGTCGCGGAGTGGCTCCGCGCCCGCTGAGGCTCCCTCGACCTAGGCTCGGGCCATGGCCTCCGAGTGGGACACCCACACCGCCCTGACCACGACTGCCGACGGAACCCACACCGCCGAGCTCGATGCCGGGTGGGTCGTCGGCGGCGGCGTCAACGGTGGCTACCTCCTCGGCGTGGTCGGCACGGCGATCGCGGAGGCGTTGCCGGCCAAGCCGCACCCGCTCGCGGTGAGCGCCTACTACCTGTCTGCCGCGCGGCCGGGACCGGCGCAGGTCTCGACGGAGGTGCTGCGCGAGGGCGGCTCCGTCGCGACCGTGTCCGCCGAGCTCGCCCAGGACGGGGTCGCCCGCATCCGCGTCCTGGCGACGTACGGCGACCTGCGTGCGATGCCGTCCGACGTCGCCACCACGGCTGAGCCCCCGCAGCTTCCCCCGGTCGAGGAGTGCGTGGCCGGCTCGCTCGCACCGGAGGAGACGCGGCGGGTGGCTCCGGTGATGGAGCGCTTCGACATGCGGTTCGACCCGGCGTGCATCGGCTGGGCCATGGGTGCCCCCAGCGGTCGCGGGCACATCCAGGCCTGGTTCCGGATGGTCGACGGCCACGACGTCGACCCGGTCGGCCTGCTCATGGTCTGCGACGCGCTGCCGCCGGTCACCTTCGACCTGGGGCGGCCGGGCTGGGCCCCGACGCTCGAGCTCACCGTCCACGTCCGTGCCGTCCCGGCGCCGGGGTGGCTGCGGGTCTCGCACCGGACCCGCAACATCGCCGGTGGCATGTTCGAGGAGGACTGCGAGGTCTGGGACTCGACCGGCCGCCTGGTCGCGCAGAGCCGCCAGCTGGCGATGCAGCCACGCGCCTGACCTGCACCCTTGCGGTTGAGTCGCTCAGAGACTCAACCTGCATCCCGGGCGTGTCGCGGCGGACTCGCCCCTGAGTCTCCCAGCGACTCAACGCCGAGTCAGACGGTATGACGTGACCGCCTCGGCGTGAGGGGGTTGCGGGCCGGGGCCTCTCACATGCATGTACGTGGGTTGTCGGGCAGGAGTGGCCTGCTCGACCTATCCACAGGCATAGGAGGCCCCGGTGATTTCTGAGCGTACGAGCGTCGGGCTCGATGTGCACGCACGATCGGTGATGGCAGCCGGTCTTGACGCAATGACCGGTGAGGTGTTCAAGCAGAAGCTCGTCCCGGCCAGCGAGGTGGTCGTGGACTGGTTGCGGGGGCTGCCGGGCCCGGTGGCGGTGACCTATGAGGCCGGACCGACCGGATTCGGCCTCTACCGGGCGATCACCGCAGCCGGGATCCGCTGCGAAGTGGCTGCGCCATCGAAGCTGAACCGGCCGCCCGGGGATCGCGTCAAGACCGACGCCAAGGACGCCCTGCTCCTCGCGCAACTGCTCCAAGTCGGACAGATCGTTCCGGTCAGGGTTCCCACCATCACCGAGGAAGCCGCCCGCGACCTGGTCCGGGCTCGTGAAGATGTCCGCGGCGACCTGATGCGGGCCCGGCACCGAGTCTCGAAGTTGCTGCTGCGCCACGGCCACGTCTACTACGGCGGGAACGCCTGGACCGGCAAGCACCAGGCGTGGCTGCACGGCATCCGGTTCGACCAGCCCGGCACTCGCGCCGCCTACGAGGCCGACCTCGAAGCGGTCGAGTTCACCCTGGCCCGCCGCAACCGGCTCGACGCTGCGATCACCGCGATGGCTGCCGACAGCGAGTTCACCGACCTGACCCGACGCCTGTGCTGCCTACGGGGGATCTCCACCCTGACCGGGTTCGCACTCGCGGTCGAACTGGGCGACTGGACCAGGTTCACCGGCTCCAGCATCGGCGCCTACCTCGGTCTGGTGCCCTCCGAGCACTCCAGCGGCGACTCGCGCAGGCAGGGTGGAATCACCAAGACCGGCAACACCCACGCCCGCCGTCTGCTGATCGAGGCCGCATGGCACCACCAGCCCCGCTACACCGTCGGGCCCACCATGCAGGCCCGGTGGGAACAGGCCACCCCCGCCGCCAGAGTCCGCGGACACGCCGGCAACCAGCGGCTGCACCACCAATGGGCCAAGTACACGGCCCGGAAGAAGAAGCACACCGTGGCCAACACCGCGATCGCCCGCGAACTCGCCGGCTGGTGCTGGTCACTGGCCACCCTCGAGTAGCCACACCCCTGACTTGATCTGGAACCGGTCCCTGCGTGCAGCGCGAGGAGCCGACCCGCGATTCGACTGTGAGCCACGAGCCCGACTCGTGACGCTCGACCTCAGAGAAGCGGAGCGCTCCTGCCGAACGCCGTCCTGCGGTACCCAACCCGCGCATATCAGTCTCGACCGCGCGTCGCGAAGACACGCTGCGCAGACGACCAGATCCAGACCAAGCGAGGCGCCGTCAGGCCACCCAGGCCCGACGGCGCCTCACCCTGCCCTTGACAGGCGCGCCCTACATATCAGTCGAACCAGGCCCGGTCCATCGCGACGATCCAGCGCCGCCGCGGGTGCTCGGTGAGCGACCAGATCCGGTCGGTGGAGGGCCAGTAGGACAGGTCCTCCGGACCCATCGGCAGCACCCAGCGCCGCTGCCGCATCGACCCCGGCCGTCCGGCGTACACGCTGCCGGGCATCCAGGGTCCGTGGGAGACGGTGGCGTGGTAGCGGCCGGCGGCGATCACCGCACCCTGCATCTGCCGCACCCCGCCGTCGTCGAGGGCCAGGGGCCGGGAGAACCCGTCGTCGCCGGTGGAGAGCTGCCACGTCGTCGGGTCGAGGGGGTAGCGGGCCAGGCGCGTGGTGGCGCCGGCGCGGAGGGCGTACTCGCCCGCCACGAGCGCCGGCGGGTCCGAGCCCCGATCGAGCGACATGAAGGAGTAGCGGAGCTTCTCGTGCCCCTCGTCGGTGAAGGCCTGGTGGGTGAAGCGCACCGGCAGGACGTAGCGGTGGCCGAAGGAGTGGACCGCGGTGCCCTCGACGCCGAGCTTCTCCGGGTGGTCGTCGTCGCCGGGGACCCGCATGATGTCGTCGACGCGCGCGGTGACGAACCCGCGGCTGGTGGCCGCGACGTGGAGGTAGGGCCCGGCCCACACGATGCCGCCGGCGTGGATGTTCATCGGCCGCAGCACCAGCCGGCCGTCCTCGTCGAGCACCGGCGAGACCAGCAGCACGTGGCGGTAGGTGCCTGAGTCGAGGTCGACGAAGGTCACCCGCGACCCGCGCTTGATGCCGTCGCGGCCGGTCGAGTACCACGTCGTGACCAGCACCCGGCGGCCGTCGACGTCCTCGGTGTCGGAGGCGTCGGCGCTCGTCGAGATGCCCTGGGGGTACCACTGCTCGTCCCGCTCGTCGTAATCGTCCCAGCGCCACGCCTCCCGCACCGCGCGCCCGAGCAGCCGGGGCAGCACCCGGGCGCGCCGGACGCGGTACTTCAGGTCACCGAGGAGCCCCCCGAGGCCGGCGGCCTCGCCGAGGAGCTCGGCGAGGGCGGCGATCTCGCGCACGTTCTCGTCCGTGCGCTGCAGGTGCACGCCCTCGACGTACGGCATCTCCGACGCGGTGGACATGGGGTGACCATAGCCAGCCGGGGGAGGGGCACAATCACCCCCGTGAGGGCGATCTTCTTCGACGAGGACGACGCGCAGGCGGTCGTCGCGCGGCTACGCGCGGACGGCTTCGAGGCGCGCGTGGAGCGCGAGCGACTGGCCGGCGAGGACGACGACGAGGACCACCCGTGGGCAGTGGTGAGCGACGCCCCGGGGTTCATGCTGGAGGTCCTGGTGGACACCCACGACGGCTGGCTCGACGAGGACGACGGAGGTCCCGCCACGGGGGAGGAACACGGTGACCCCCTGCCGCCGTTGCACCTCCCGACCGCGCCGAAGCGCATCAAGCGCCCCGACCTAGGCTGAGGAACATGACCGACCGCCGCATCCTGCTCGTCCACGCCCACCCCGACGACGAGTGCATCGGCACCGGAGCCACCATGGCCCGCTACGTCGACGAGGGCGTCGGCGTCACCCTCGTCACCTGCACCGCCGGTGAGATGGGGGAGGTGCTGGTGCCGGACCTGTCCCACCTGGCCTACGACGAGTCGGGCGGGCTGGGCGAGCACCGTCGCGGCGAGCTCGACGAGGCGATGAAGGTCCTCGGCGTCACCGACCACCGCTTCCTCGGCGGCTTCGGCCGCTTCCACGACTCCGGCATGGCCTGGCACGCCGACGGTCATGCGGTCGCGGCCGAGAAGATCCCCGACAACGCCTTCTGGACCGCTGACCTCAACGAGGCCGCCGACGAGCTGGTGACGGTGATCCGCGAGGTCCGTCCCCAGGTGCTGGTGACCTACGACCAGTTCGGCGGCTACGGCCACCCCGACCACATCCAGGCCCACCGCGTCGCGATGTACGCCGCCCAGCTGGCGGCCGCGCCCTCCTACAAGCGTGAGCTCGGCGAACCCCATGACATCGCGAAGATCTACTGGACGGCGATGAGCGAGTCGCGGATGCGCGCGAGCCTGCGGGCGCTGCGCGAGTCCGGCGACACCGAGACCTTCAAGGGCATGGAGCCCGACGGCAAGCTGCCTGCCTTCGTGACCCCGGACGAGCTCATCAGCGCCCGCGTCGACGGCTCCAAGACCGTCCAGCGCAAGATGGACGCCCTCGCCAAGCACGACACGCAGGTGGAGACGGACGGGGGCTTCTTCTCAGGCGCCGAGAGCGGCCACGCGTGGTGGTCGGAGGAGTTCTACCGCCTCGTCAAGGGCACCCCCGGCCCGATCGACGCGGACGGCTTCGAGGACGACCTGTTCGCAGGTCTGTGAGGCCGCTGGCCGCTGTCCCGGCCGCGCTCCTCGTCGGCGCCGTCTCCGGTGCCGCAGGGACGCTGCTGCACCAGCAGTGGTGGGGACTATCCCTCGCCATGGTCACCGGTCTGGTCGTGCTGGCCTGGCTGCCGCCCGGGGTGGTCCGCCTCGCCTTCGCCCTCGGGTGGTGGGTCCCCGTCGCCCGCGGGGCTCTGGAGCGCCCGGCCGGCGGCTTCCTGATCTCCGCCGATACCGCCGGCTGGTCCTTCCTCGCCGGCTCCGCGGTCCTGCTCCTCGCCGCCCTCGCGACGGTCGCGTCGGGTCGTCGGCGCCCCGCGGACCGTTCCGGGGATCACGGGGTTCGGCGCACGGCGACCTAAACTCGCGGCGTGCCGAAGAACCAGCAGCGTCCCGACGGCCAGCCCCGCGACAAGGCTGGCGCCTCTGTCGTCGTGTGGCTGCTGCTCGGCCTCGTGGTCCTGTTCGGCGGGCTCTACGTCGCCGCGCACTACGTCGCGGGCGACAAGGTGCCGCGCAACACCACCGTGTCCGGCGTACGCATCGGCGGGCACCCGCAGGGCGAGGCCGCGCAGCGCCTGCAGGCAGGGCTCGCGGACCGGGTGAACCGGCCCATCGCCACCACCATCGAGGGCGAGCAGGTCGCGATCGACCCGGCCCGCGCGGGCCTGGCGGTCGACTACGACGCCTCGGTCGCCGAGGCCGGCGGCGAGCGCAGCTGGGACCCGGTGCGCCTGTGGAACTACTTCACCGGCGGCGACGCCTTCGAGGCCGAGGTGGAGGTCGACGAGACGGCGTACGACGCCCAGCTCGCCGAGCTCGACCAGCAGCACGGCGCCACGCCCCGCGACGGCGCCGTCACCTTCGACGGCATCGACATCCGCACCACCAAGGCGCGCACGGGCAAGGCGCTCGACCCGAGCGAGACCCTCGCCGCGCTGCAGGAGGCCTACCTCGAGGACTCCCCGGAGGTCGTCGCGCTCGAGATGTCGGAGGTCTCCCCCGACATCGACGCCGGTGACGTGCAGGAGGCGCTCGACGGCTTCGCCTCACCCGCTGTCGCGGCGCCGGTGACGCTGGTGTTCGAGGGCTCCGAGGTCAAGGTCTTCCCCGAGGACTACACCGCCGCGCTGAGCCTGGTCGCCACCGACGGTGAGCTCGTGCCCACCCTGGACGCGAAGGCGCTGACCGCGGTCGTCGACACCCGGGTCACCAGCGGCGCCCCGGTCGACGCGACCGTCGCCCTCGTCGACGGGCGCCCGCAGGTGGTGCCGGCCCGTCCGGGCGTGACCTTCGACCCCGCCGAGCTCGAGGCAGGCTTCCTCGACGCGGTCGCCCGTCCGCAGGGCGAGCGCCGCATCGACCTCACCGCCACGGTCGCGAAGCCGGACTTCACCACCAAGGAGGCGCGGGCGCTGAAGGTCCGCGAGGAGGTCTCGTCCTTCACCACCTACTTCCCCTACGCGGAGTACCGCAACATCAACATCGGCCGCGCCGCGGAGATCATCGACGGCACCCTGCTGAAGCCGGGCGAGACCTTCTCGATGAACGACATCGTCGGGGAGCGCACCGAGGCCAACGGCTTCACCGAGGGTTTCGTCATCAACGACGGCATCCTCGTGGAGGACCTCGGTGGCGGTGTCTCCCAGATGGCGACCACGCTGTTCAACGCGATGTTCTTCGCCGGCCTCGAGGACGTCGAGCACAAGCCGCACTCCTTCTACATCGACCGCTACCCGGTCGGCCGCGAGGCCACGGTCGCGTGGGGGGCCATCGACCTGCGCTTCACCAACGACACCCCCTACGGCGTGCTGGTCGACACCTCGTTCACGAACTCGACCCCGTCGTCGTCGGGAGCGGTGACCGTGACGATGTACTCCACGAAGTACTGGGACGTCACGACCACCACAGGCGAGCGCTACAACATCACCAAGCCCGAGACCCGGCGCATCGACGACCTCACCTGCCACCCCAACGAGGGCTACGGCGGCTTCGACATCGACGTCGTGCGCTACTTCACCCCGGTCAACGGCAACCGCGAGACCCGCGACGACGAGGTCTTCAGCACGACCTACACGCCGAGCGACACCGTCATCTGCACCAACCCCGACGCCGTCGACGAGTAGGCAGGTGGTCGGCCTCCCTCAGCGCGCGACGAGGTAGCGGCTGGTGTGGTGGGTGGTGAAGCCGTGCTGCTCGTAGAGCGCGAGTGCGCCCGCGTTGTCGGTCTCGACGTGCAGCAGCGCCGTGGTGGCGCCGAGCGAGGCGCCCCAGTCGAGGACCTCCGCCAGCACGGCGGTGGCCAGACCGCGGCGCCGACTGCCCGGGTCCACGAGGAGCGACTCGACGAGCAGCCAGTCCCCGGACAGCACCCCGCGCCCGGAGGCCGCACCTCCGTCGAGGGACACCACCACGGAGCCCGGCACCTCCTCGAGCTCGGCCGGGACGTCCGGAGCGACCGACCGCACCGACCGCAGGGCGCGCGCCACGGACGCCAGCTGGGCGTGCGCGTCGCCGTCACCCATCGGCGCGAAGCCGAGGGGGGCCAGCGTCTGCTCGACGTGCGAGCCGCGCTGCACCTGGACCGTCGGCACCTGGTCGAGGGCGTCGTAGAAGCGGCGTACGCCCCATGCCGCGTCCGCCCACCCGATGCCCGGGTCGTCCATCGCGAGCGCGGAGTTGCCGCGTCGGCGCAGCCGCCCGCCGTGCGGGGGAGAGGCCCGCAGCTGCCACTGCCCCAGCGGCTCGGTGGTGATCGACGTCCAGAGCGCCGCGACGTGCTGCTCGACCTCCTGGGCGGCGACGCGGGCGCGCACCGACGCGCGCGGCGGCACGGGCTTTCCAGTGACCACCTCGGCCAGCGGGATCGTCACGGGACCGTGCCCCTCCCGGTCGACCGTGAGCGAGTCCGCGCCCCACTCCGTGCAGGTGCCGAGGACGTCGGTGGCGCGGCCGTCAGGGAGCAGGTGGCGCACCACGACGCGCTGCCCGACGACGTGGGGACCGAGGCCGTGCCTGCCCATGCCAGTCTCGTGTGACTGGGGTTCCGGCGCATCGGTCATGGCGAGATACTAAGGTTGCCCGCGTCCCACCCCGTGCCCCCTCAGGAGGATCCGGTGACCTACGTCATCGCCCAGCCGTGCGTCGACCTCAAGGACCGCGCGTGCGTCGACGAGTGCCCCGTCGACTGCATCTACGAGGGCAAGCGGATGCTCTACATCCACCCCGACGAGTGCGTCGACTGCGGCGCCTGTGAGCCGGTCTGCCCGGTCGAGGCGATCTTCTACGAGGACGACACCCCGGAGGAGTGGAAGGGCTACTACGACGCCAACGTGCACTTCTTCGACGACCTCGGCTCGCCCGGTGGCGCGGCCAAGATGGGCGTCATCGACAAGGACCACGAGCTCGTCGCCGCGCTGCCCCCGCAGGAGCACGACGAGTGACCGACCTTCCGTTGGTCGAGGAGGTCGCCCCGCGACCGTCACGAGACCACCGGAAGGTCTCGCAGCGGCTCCCGGACTTCCCCTGGGACAAGCTCACCACTCACGGGGCCACGGCCCGCTCGCACCCCGACGGGGTGTGCGACCTGTCGGTGGGCACCCCGGTCGACCCGACTCCGCAGGTCGTCCAGGACGCGCTGCGCGAGGCCGCGGACTCCCCGGGCTACCCGACGACCATCGGCCTCGAGGCCACCCGTCGGGCAGCGATCGACTGGCTGGCCCGCCGCCACGGCGTGAGCGGGCTCGGGCTCGACGGCGTGCTGCCGGTGATCGGCTCCAAGGAGCTCATCGCCTCGATGGCGGTGCACCTCGGCATCGGTGCCGGCGACCTGGTCGGCTACCCGGCGCTGGCCTATCCGACGTACGAGGTCGGCGCGGCGCTCGCGGGCGCCGAGAGCCTCGCCACCGACTCGCTGACCGCGTTCGGCCCGCGCACCCCGCGGCTGCTGTGGATCAACAGCCCGGCCAACCCCAGCGGCCGGGTGCTGCCCCTGGAGCACCTGCGCAAGGTGGTCGACTGGTGCCGCGAGCGCGGCACGCTCCTGGTCTCCGACGAGTGCTACCTCGAGTGCGCCTGGGAGGGTGACGCGCCGCTGTCGGTCCTCGACCCGCAGGTCAACGGCGGCTCGCTGGACGGCATCCTCGCCGTCCACTCGCTGTCCAAGCGGTCCAACCTCGCGGGCTACCGGTGCGCCTTCGTCGCCGGTGACCCGGCGGTCGTGGGTGAGCTGCTCGCGGTCCGCAAGAACCTCGGCCTCCAGATGCCCGCACCCCAGCAGCGCGCGATGATCGCCGCGCTGGAGGACGACGACCACGTCGCCGAGCAGCACGCCCGCTACGCCGCGCGGCGCGCGACCCTGCGGACGGCGCTGGAGTCGGCGGGCTTCCGCATCGACCACTCCGAGGCCTCGCTCTACCTCTGGGCGACCCGCGGCCAGGACTGCTGGACGACCGTGTCCGAGCTGGCCGAGCAAGGGATCCTCGTGGCTCCCGGCGAGTTCTACGGACGGGCCGGGCACGAGCACGTACGCGTCGCCTTCACCGCCACCGACGAACGGGTCGAGGCGGCCGCCGCGCGTCTGCGCGGCTGAGGAGTCAGTCGAAGACGTCCACGTGGACGTGGTCGCGGTGCTCGAGGATCGCCCGGTCGCCGCCCGACGACGACGGCACGCGGTAGTCGCGCCACCCGTCGCCCGCCCACGACCCGGCCCGCCAGATGCGGTCGTCGAAGATGATGGTCCGGATGTCGAGGCGGTCGGCGTTGGCGACGAGGTAGGAGGCGATCGCCCAGCCCCGCTTGGTGTTCTCGGCGTTGATCGGGCGGAAGAACACGTCGACCGCGCGACCCTCGTAGTGCGCCGACCCCTCCATGTGGCCGCTCGAGACGCCGCCGGGCTCGAAGCCGCCGAGCGACAGCGGGCCGAAGCGCTGCTCGAGGTCACGGCGTACGACGGTCGCGCGCGGCACCAGGCCGGTCTCGTCGAGCCCGTCGCCGGCCTCCTCGGCGTCCCCCGGCACGTCGCACCACAGCGCGCCCGGCGAGTTGCCCGTCAGCGCGGAGGCGAGGGTGCGGCCGTCCTTCTCGTGGTCTGCGTAGGCGTCGGGGTAGGCCGAGCGCTGCACCTCCTGCGCGGCGACCGTGATCTCCATCGTGTCGTAGCCGTCGACCTGCGCGAGGGCGTCGTAGAAGGCGTTCGTGGCGTAGACGGGATCCGTCAGCTGCTCGACGGTGCCCCAGCCCTGCGACGGCCGCTGCTGGAACAGGCCGACGGAGTCGCGGTCGCCGTAGTCGATGTTGTAGAGCTTCGACTCCTGGTAGGCCGTGGCCAGCGCGATGCTCGCGGCGCGCGCGGGCATGCCGCGCTCGACCGCCACGGCCGTGATGAGCGCGGCGTTCTCGGCCTGCTCGAGGTCGACCTCGACGGTGTGGCCGTCGACCTCCGCGGTGCACCCTTTGGTGTCGAGGATCGACGGCACCCCGCCGCGGTCGACCACGACGAGCGCGGTCGCCACCGCGCCGGCGGCCACGACCGCGCCGATCGCGGCCTGGCGCAGGGACGGCATGGCTAGTTGGCGTGCAGGGCGGCGTTGAGGGCGATCCCGTCGCCCTTCCACGGCACTGCCTCGATGGCGCCGCTGACCGAGTTGCGACGGAAGAGGATGTTGTCGACCCCCGAGAGCGTGGCCGCCTTGACCACCTGCGGCTTGCCGTCGATGTCGTCGACGGTGACCTTGGTGCCGGCCGTGACGTAGCAGCCGGCCTCGACGACGCAGTCGTCACCGAGGGAGATGCCGATCCCGGCGTTCGCGCCGAGCAGGCAGCGCTCGCCGACGGAGATGACCTCCTTGCCGCCTCCCGACAGCGTGCCCATGATCGAGGACCCGCCGCCGACGTCGGAGCCGTCACCGACGAGCACGCCGGCGGAGATGCGGCCCTCGACCATCGACGTGCCGAGGGTGCCGGCGTTGAAGTTGACGAAGCCCTCGTGCATGACGGTGGTGCCCTCGGCGAGGTGGGCGCCGAGCCGGACGCGGTCCGCGTCGGCGATGCGTACGCCGCTGGGCACGACGTAGTCGACCAGCCGGGGGAACTTGTCGACCCCGAAGACGGTGACGTGCTGGCCCGAGGCACGCAGCCGGGAGCGGGTCGTCTCGAATCCCTCGACCGCGCAGGGCCCGGCAGACGTCCACACGACGTTGGTGAGCAGGCCGAAGACGCCGTCCATCGACATGCCGTGCGGCTTCACCAGCCGCGTCGAGAGCAGGTGCAGCCGCAGCCACACGTCCTCGGTCGTGGCCGGGGCGTCGTCGAGGTCGGCGATCTCGACCAGTCGCACCTCACGGCGTACGCCGCGGGCCTCGTCGTCGCCCTCGAGCACGGTCAGCTCCGCAGGCGCCTCGCCCTCGGTGGCGCCGAGGACGGGGGAGGGGAACCACGCGTCGAGGACGGTGTCGCCGTGCAGGGTCACGAGGCCGTAGCCGGAAGCAGCAGTCACGCCGCAAGGGTACGGAAGCGGCCCCACCCGGCCGGGTGGAGGGCTACTGCCCGGCGCGGCCGTCCACGCACTCGCGCACGAGGTCGGCGTGCCCGCAGTGGCGGGCGTACTCCTCGATCATGTGGACCACGATGTCGCGCACCTCGACGGGATCACCGTGCACGTCGACCACCCGGTCGAGGTCGGTGCGCGCGAGGACCTCGCGGGCGTGGGCGACCTCGTCCTGCCAGAGCGCGTGCGACTCACGCACCAGCTCGTCGTCGGCCTCGGGGAAGGTGAACCCGGCGTCCTCGGCCTCGTCGCCGAACAGCCGTGGCAGGTCCATCCGCGCCTCGATCACCCGGCGGAACCAGCTCTGCTCGACCCGCGCCATGTGCCGCACCAGCCCGAGCAGCGAGATGTTCGACGGCGGCACCGCCTTCGTCGCCAGCTGCGCGGCGTCGAGGCCGTCGCACTTCAGCGCCAGCGTCTGGCGGTAGTGCTCGAGGTAGCCGACCAGGCACTCGCGCTCGCCGCGCGTCGGCCCCATCTGCATCCGGGGGTCCTGGTCGGTGGGGAGCCACATGCCGTCGTACCCGGGGTTCGCCATGGGCCCAGCCAAGCGGGTCCCCGGCTCGATCCGCAATCGGGTGGTCGCGACAGTGGAGCCCGGGGCCGCTAGGTCCGGTCGGGGGCTCCACTGTCGCTCGTCCGCCAACTGATTCGCGCGTGCCCGAGCACACGCCGTACGATCGCCGCAGGCGTCTGAGCCGTCATCAGCGGCGAGCCTCGGGAAGAACGGGTACGGCGATCCGGCCGCGGCCCCACTAGACCCCGACGGGTGCGGCCCGACACAGCCGGAACGAGCGGTCGTCTCCCCGCCGGGGAGCGGCAAGCGAGGTGGTACCGCGGTCTGCAGATCGTCCTCGTGGTGAAGACCCGAGACGTACGACGCACCGCGAGGAGCACCCCAGATGGCCTACCCCAAGGTCTCGCACACCGACGCCACGACCGTCGCGAGCAGCCCCCGCTTCCCCGAGATCGAGGAGGCCGTGCTGGCCTACTGGGAGGCCGACGACACCTTCCGCGCGAGCGTCGAGCAGCGCGAGGCGGGCGCGAGCGGCGACAACGAGTTCGTCTTCTACGACGGCCCGCCCTTCGCCAACGGCCTGCCGCACTACGGCCACCTGCTCACCGGCTACGTCAAGGACCTCATCCCGCGCTACCAGACGATGCGCGGCAAGCGCGTCGAGCGCCGCTTCGGGTGGGACACCCACGGCCTGCCGGCCGAGCTGGAGGCGATGCGCCTCAACGGCATCAAGACCACCGACGAGATCGTCGAGCTGGGCATCGAGAAGTTCAACGAGGCCTGCCGCCAGAGCGTGCTGAAGTACACCGGCGAGTGGCGCGACTACGTCACCCGCCAGGCGCGCTGGGTCGACTTCGACAACGACTACCGCACGATGAACCCCGAATTCATGGAGTCGGTCATCTGGGCCTTCAAGCAGCTGCACGACAAGGGCCTGGTCTACGAGGGCTTCCGCGTCCTGCCCTACTGCTGGCAGGACGAGACGCCGCTCTCCAACCACGAGCTGCGCATGGACGACGACGTCTACCAGATGCGCCAGGACCCGGCCGTCACCGTCGGCTACGACGTCACCACGGACGGACCGTTCAGGGGCGTCAAGGTCCTCGTCTGGACGACGACCCCGTGGACCCTGCCGTCCAACCTCGCGGTGATGGTCGGCGAGGACATCGACTACGTCGTCGTCACCTCCGACGGACCCACCGGCAGCCCCGAGCGCTACCTCATCGCCGAGGCCCGCCTGGCGTCGTACGCCCGCGAGCTGGGGGAGGCGCCCGAGGTCACCTGGCGTGGGACGGGCGCCGACCTCGTCGGCCTCGAGTACGCCCCGCCGTTCAGCTACTACGCCGGCCACGAGCGCGCCTTCCGCCTCGTGCCCGCCGAGTTCGTCACGACCACGGACGGCACCGGGCTGGTGCACACCGCCGGCGCGTTCGGTGAGGACGACAAGGTCGTCACCGACCGCGAGGGCATCGAGGCGGTCATGCCGGTCGGCAAGGACGGGCGCTTCACGTTCCCGGTCACCGACTACGAGGGCATGCAGGTCTTCGACGCCAACCTCCACGTCATCGACCACCTCAAGGCCGCCACGCGCGGCGACGGCCCCACCGGCTCCGTCACCCCCGGCACCGTCCTCGTGCGCCGCGAGACCTACGACCACTCCTACCCGCACTGCTGGCGCTGCCGGCAGCCCCTGATCTACAAGGGCGTCTCGTCGTGGTTCGTCGAGGTGACCAAGGTCAAGGAGCGCCTCATGGCGCTCAACCAGGACATCCGCTGGGTGCCCGACCACATCAAGGACGGCCAGTTCGGCAAGTGGCTGGAGAACGCCCGTGACTGGTCGATCACCCGCAACCGCTTCTGGGGCAGCCCGGTCCCGGTGTGGAAGTCCGACGACGAGCACCACCCGCGCATCGACGTCTACGGCTCCTTCGAGGAGATCGAGCGCGACTTCGGCACCCTGCCCCGCGACAAGGACGGCAACCCCGACCTCCACCGCCCGTTCGTCGACGAGCTGACGCGTCCCAACCCGGACGACCCGACCGGGAAGTCCACGATGCGTCGCGTCACCGACGTCCTCGACGTGTGGTTCGACTCGGGCTCGATGAGCTTCGCGCAGGTGCACTACCCGTTCGAGAACAAGGACTGGTTCGACCACCACTTCCCCGGCGACTTCATCGTCGAGTACATCGGCCAGACCCGCGGCTGGTTCTACACGATGCACGTCCTGGCCGGCGCGATCTTCGACCGACCGGCCTTCTCGACGTGCCTGAGCCACGGCATCGTCCTGGGCAACGACGGCCAGAAGATGTCGAAGTCCCTGCGCAACTACCCCGACGTCCGCGAGGTCTTCGACCGCGACGGCGCCGACGCGATGCGGTGGTTCCTGATGTCGAGCCCGATCCTGCGCGGCGGCAACCTCGTCGTCACCGAGCAGGGAATCCGCGACTCGGTGCGGCAGGTGCTGATCCCGCTGTGGAACAGCTGGTCCTTCTTCACCCTGTACGCGAACGCGGCGGGCGGCGGCGCCGGCCACGAGGCCCGGAGTGTGCTGGGGCGCACCGACGCCATGTCGAACCCGATCGACCGCCACATCCTGGCCAAGCTGCGCGACTACGTCGCCGCGATGACCGACCAGCTCGACAACTACGAGGTGGCGGCGGCGTGCGACTCCACGCGCAGCTTCCTCGACGTGCTGACCAACTGGTACATCCGTCGCTCCCGCGAGCGGTTCTGGGACGAGGACGCCGACGCCTTCGACACCCTCTACACCGTGCTCGAGGTCGTCTGCCGGGTCACCGCGCCGCTGATGCCGCTCACGACCGAGGAGGTCTGGCGCGGCCTCACCGGCGAGCGCTCGGTGCACCTGGCCGACTGGCCCGCCGCCGAGGACCTGCCGGCCGACGAGGCGCTGGTCGCGTCGATGGACACCGTCCGCGACGTCTGCTCGGCCGGATCGGCGCTGCGCAAGGCCGCCCACCTCCGCAACCGGCTGCCGCTCTCGCGCCTGACGGTGGTCACCGAGGCCGACCTCACCGGCTTCGAGTCGCTGGTGGCCGACGAGCTCAACCTCAAGTCCGTCGAGCTCTTCGCGACCGACGCGCCCGAGGCGGCGGCGTACGGCGTCTCGCAGCGGCTCACCGTCAACGCCCGCGCGGCCGGTCCGCGCCTGGGCAAGGACGTCCAGCTCGCGATCAAGGGCTCCAAGTCCGGTGACTGGTCGGTGGCGGAGGACGGCACCGTCACCGCCGGCGGGCTCACGCTCGTCGAGGGGGAGTACGCCCTGGAGACCGTGGCCGGCTCGTCGGCCGACGACACCGCCATCGGCATGCTGCCGCGTGGCGGCTTCGTCGTCCTCGACACCGCCGTGACGCCCGAGCTGGAGGCGGAGGGCACCGCCCGCGACCTGGTGCGGGCGGTCCAGCAGGCCCGCAAGGACGCCGGGCTCCAGGTGAGCGACCGGATCGTGCTGACGATCTCGGCGCCCGTCAGCACCCTGGACGCCGCGCGGACCCACGAGGCCCTGATCGCGGAGGAGACGCTCGCCACCAGCGTTGCGTACGCCGACGCCGACGAGGTGGCCGTCGAGGTCGCCCGGGCCTGACGCACACGACATCTCGGGGAGCTGCAGCATGGACGGACCGACCGACATCGACGCGCTGGCGGAGGCGCTGCGCGAGGACGGCGTGGTCATCGACCGCGCCATGGGCAGCGGCGAGGCGCAGGAGTCCGAGGACCGCATCTCCGCGCTCGTGCGGGAGGTGCCGTTCCCGGTGTACGTCGCGCTCGTCGAGACTCCGGAGGGACTGCCCGACGACGGGCCTGCGGCGAGCGACGCGCTGGCCGGTCTGCTCAACCGCCGGCTGGGCGACGGCCTCTACGTGATCCGGCTCCCGCTGGCCGGGCAGCAGGTCTGGTCCTACGGACTGGGCGCCGACCCGTCCCGGCTGAGCCTGGCGGACTACGCCAACCGCGACGTCCTCGAGGCGTCGATCGCCGAGCTGGCCGGCCCGCGCGGCACCGAGGACTATGTCTCCGCGCCACCGGCGGTCGTGGCAGAGGTGTCCGCGCTCACCGCCGAGGACATCGTCGAGGTGGGACGCCAGGAGCCGAGCAGCGGCTACCCCGCGACCCTGGACCAGGTCGCCGCCGATCGCCTCGCCGAGCGGGCGGTGGAGCTCGCCGCGTCGGCGAGCTGGCGGCCCGGGCGCGACGACTACGTCCCGGTGCGGACCGCGTCCGCCGGGCTGTCCGCTGTGGTCGGCGGTCTCGTCGGTCTCTGCGTCGCGCTCCTGCTCGGCCAGACGCTGGTCGGCTGGCCCCGCCGTCGCCGCGCCGCGGAGCCCGAGCCGCCGGCGAAGGTCGTCGCGCCGCCGCCACCGCCGCCCGACGTGCACGCCGAGCGCCGGATCGCCCGGTCGCAGGCCGATGCCCTCGCGAAGGCGCTCTCCGACACCGACTGGAACGCCGTGCGCGACCGTGACACCGCCGGGCGCGCGCTCACGGCACGGGACGCGGTGGAGCAGCTGCTGACCTCGCGCGACGTGGCCGACCTGGTCGGTGCGCAGGTGGTGGCCCGCGCCGGCTCGCGCGACCTCTCCCGCGGTCGTCGCGGGACGGGCGAGTCCCTCCGCACCTGCTTCTTCGATCCCCGCCACTCCGGGGCCACCGCCACGGCGAGCTGGCGCCTGGGCGACGGCGACGTCGAGGTGCCCTGCTGCGCGGTCTGCGCGAGCGCGGTGGCCGAGGGCGAGGTCCCGGCACACCTGCGCCTTGCGACCCGTCGCGGATCCCAGCCCTACTGGGAGCGCGACGACGTGTGGGCCCGGACGGGCTTCGGCGCCATCAGCGACTTCCTCGCTCGTGACGTGCTGGCCGATCGCGAGGCTTCCCGGTGACGCCCCGGTCGCGGCGGATCGCGGGCTGGAGCACCGGAGCCCTGGTCGGCGTCGTCGCAGGCGTGCTGCTGGGCACCGCGACGCACGACTGGCAGGAGGAGCGCGAGGCGCGCGACATCGAGCTCCGGGCCGAGGAGTTCGCGCGCACCGACGTGGTGCCGCCGCCGGGCGACGCCGTACGCGCGCTGGTCGAGCAGGACGCGCTCGTCGCTGTCGACCCGCTCCTAGTCGACCGCGTGCCCGAGGACGACGTACGCCGCGCCGAGGCGATCCTCGAGGAGGCGTCGGTGCCGGCACGGATCGCCTACCTGACCTACCCGGACACCAGCGACGCCGGCTACACACCGGGCGGAGCGCCGGTCCAGTGGAGCACCGCGGTCGGCGAGGAGGGCCACTACGTCGTGCTCTGGGACAACGGGACGAACACCTCCGTGGCGGTCGGTCTCGAGCCGCCCTACCTCGAGGCCGGCACCCAGGGCCAGCCCGGTCCGGCCCTGGTCCGCATCGCTGCGGAGATGGCCGCCTGGGAGGCCGAGCCCCTCCCGACGGCGCCCGAGGAGCCGAGCGACTTCGACTACTACGACGGCATCGGCGGCGGCATCACGGCGGCGCTCCTGTTCGGCGCCCTCGGCGTCGTGCCGGCCTTCCTCCTGCTCCGGTGGTTCGTGGGATCCCGACGACGAGAGGTCGCGTGATGGACCAGATCAGTGACGCCACGATCACCGAGATCGAGGAGGAGCTCGCCGGCGACGGGGTGTGGATCGATCCCGCCTTCGCGCGGAGCCAGGACATCTCCGCCGACGACGAGGCCCGCATCGAGGAGGCGGTCGCCTCCGCGGAGCAGGCCGACCTCAAGGTGGTGCTCGTCGAGGTCGACACCCAGGACGAACGCTTCCAGGGCAGCTTCTCCAGCCTCACCGCCTGGCTGCAGGACAGCACGGGTGGCCGCCACACGACGTACGTCGGTTGGCAGGACTACAGCGAGCCGGCGCTCCAGGTGGACGCCTACGGCGACCAGCCCGACACGACGTACGTCGACAACGTGGCTGCCCACGAGAACCCCGACGACTTCGTCGACCAGGTCGTCCGGGTGCAGGAGCTGCTCGACGACGGCAACGCCGACGCGCTGTGGGACGAGGTCCCCGACGACGAGAAGTACTCCTGGACCGCCGACGAGGGCGTGCAGGCCTCCGAGGTCGTCGGTGGGTTCGGCATCGTCGTGGCCCTCGCGGTGGTCGTGGCCGGGATCGTGGCATGGCGTCGCCGGCGCCGCGCCCGCCCTGCCGGTTTCACCCTTCCCGCCACCGTGCTGCACACGGTGCGCGCCGCGGAGGACCGGCGGCTGCGCCAGCAGGCCGACGCCGAGGTGCTCGCGCTGGGGGAGGCGATCGGTCGCGGCGAGCCGCGTGGGTCCGCCGACGCGCTGGCCGCGTGGCAGCAGGCGCTGGACCACTACGCCGCCGCGCGCTCGATCCTGTCGCAGGGCGCGGCGCCGGCCGACGTCGTCGGGGCGCTCGTCCTGACCCGCCGGGGCGAGGACGCCCGCGCGAGCGCCCAGGACACGTCGTCGTCGACCTGGGAGCCGCTGCCGGGATGCTGGTTCAATCCGCTGCACGACGGCCCGACCACCAGGGCCACGTGGCGGGAGGAGGGGCACGCGGTCGACGTACCCTCCTGCCGCGCCTGTGCGGCGGACGTGCGCGCCGGACGCGAGCCGCGCGACGTCCTCGACTTCATCGAGGGTGACCGGACCGTGCACTACTTCCGCCTCGACCTCGGTCCGTGGAGCCGGACCGGCTACGGCACGCTCGAGCCCGACCTGCTCGGCGCGCTCGGCTCGAGCCGGAGCAGCGCGCTGCGCGGCCGGGGGACGCGGGCCCGCCGCGGCCCGACTGGTTGAATCGAGCCATGGCCCACCTCGACCTGTCCGCCGACGTCGTCACCCTGACCCAGCAGCTCGTCGACATCTTCTCGGTGTCCCACGAGGAGGAAGAGATCGCCGACGCGGTCGAGTCCGCCCTGCGCGGGCTCCCGCACCTCACCGTCACCCGGCGCGGCCACACGATCGTGGCGCGCACCGACCTCGGCCGCGGCGAGCGCGTCGTCATCGCGGGTCACATCGACACCGTTCCGCTCAACGACAACCTGCCCTCGCGCCAGGAGGACGGCGTCCTCCACGGCCTCGGCAGCTGCGACATGAAGGGCGGCGACGCGGTGATGCTCAAGCTCGCCGCCGACGTGACCGAGCCCAACCGCGACCTGACCTTCGTCTTCTACGAGGCCGAGGAGGTCGACTCGGTCCACAACGGCCTGCGCAAGCTCACCGAGAGCGACCCGCACCTGCTGGAGGCCGACTTCGCGATCCTCATGGAACCCAGCAACGCCGCCGTCGAGGCCGGCTGCCAGGGCACCCTGCGCGTCGACGTCCGCACCACCGGCGAGCGCTCCCACAGCGCGCGGAGCTGGAAGGGTGTCAACGCCATCCACCTCGCCGGGCCGGTGCTGGCGCGGCTCAACGACTACGTCGCGCGGGAGCCGGAGATCGACGGACTGACCTACCACGAGGGTCTCAACGCCACCGGGATCCGCGGCGGCGTCGCCGGCAACGTGATCCCCGACGAGTGCGTCGTCGAGGTCAACTTCCGTTTCGCCCCCGACCGCAGCGAGGCCGACGCCGAGGCCTTCGTCCGCGACTTCTTCGAGGGCTACGACGTCACGGTGACCGACCTGGCCGCCGGGGCGTTGCCCGGGCTCGACCGCCCGGCTGCCAAGGCGTTCGTCGAGGCGGTCGGCGGGGAGGTGGCGCCGAAGTTCGGCTGGACCGACGTCGCGCAGTTCACGAAGCTCGGGATCCCGGCGGTGAACTTCGGTCCCGGCGACCCGATGTTCGCCCACAAGCAGGACGAGCACGTGCCCATCGAGCACATCGAGCGCTGCGAGCGCCTGCTGAAGGACTGGCTGGCATGAGTGACCGCTCGCACGACCGGATGAAGGGTCCGGTCATGACGCGCCGCAGCCAGGTCGAGGAGGGCACCACCACCGACCAGCGCCTGCTCGACTCGCGCGGGCCCAGCGACTGGGTCCACACCGACCCGTGGCGCGTGCTCCGCATCCAGGCCGAGTTCGTCGAGGGCTTCGGCGCGCTCGCCGAGCTCGGGCCGGCGATCGCCGTCTTCGGCTCGGCCCGCACCCCGGCCGACCACCCGTTCTACGCGATCGGCGAGGAGGCGGGCCGCAAGCTGGTCGAGGCCGGCTTCGCGGTGATCACCGGTGGCGGCCCCGGCGCGATGGAGGCGGCCAACAAGGGCGCCTGCGAGGCCGGGGGAGTCAGCGTGGGTCTCGGCATCGAGCTGCCCTTCGAGTCCGGCCTCAACCAGTGGGTCGACAAGGGCATCAACTTCCGCTACTTCTTCGCCCGCAAGACCATGTTCGTCAAGTACTCCCAGGGCTTCGTGGTGCTGCCCGGCGGGCTCGGCACCTTCGACGAGCTGTTCGAGGCGCTCACGCTGGTGCAGACCCGGAAGGTCACCTCGTTCCCGATCGTGCTGATCGGCAGGTCCTACTGGCAGGGTCTGCTCGACTGGCTGCGCGGCACGGTGCTCGCCGAGGGCAAGATCAACGCTGCGGACCTCGACATGCTCGTGGTGACCGACGACGTCGACGAGGCCGTGGCGCTGATGGTCGCCGCCCGCCAGGACCGCTTCCCCACGCCGCCCCCGGAGCGTCCCGAATGATGTGGCTGTTCGCGGCGCTGATCGTCCTCGCCATGGCCGGCGTGGCGATGGTGGCCTCCGGCCACGGTGGGTCCATGGCACCGGCGTACGGCGACCGCCCCGACCTCGCGCTGCCCCAGGACCGGTCCCTGGAGGCGCGGGACCTGCGCCGGGTGCGGTTCCCCCTCGCGCTGCGCGGCTACCGGATGTCCGACGTCGACGCGCTGCTCGCGCGCCTGGCCACCGAGCTCGAGGACCGGCGTGAGGACCGGACCGACCACGGCCCCACCGCCGACGGCTCGTCTGGCGAGCCGGCTCGCGACTAGGGCAGACTGCACGGCCATGTCGTTCCCGATCGTCGTGTGGATCCTCACGGCACTCGCCGCCGTGGCGATCGTGCTGACCCGCCTCCGCCTGCGGAATGACGCGGCGGCCGGGCAGTTCGCGATCAGCAGGCGGGTGCCGCTCGCCCACTTCGTGTCCGGCACGCTCGCGCTGGTGCTGTGGCTGGGGGTGCTCGTGGCCCCGGAGGACTCGTTCGTCGGCGGTCCGTTCGTGGGCATCCTGGCGATCGCCTGCTGGTGGGTGACCGCCATCTGCGGACTGCTGGTCCTGGCGCGCTGGCTGCCGTCGCGTGGTCGGCACGTGCCCGCCGCGGCGGGCGACAGCTGGAGCGACGGGCCCGGCCTCTCCCTGCTGGCCCACCTCGGCATGGTGGTCGGCGTGCTGGTCTTCACCTACGCCTACCTCACCGCAGCGGTCTGATGGCCCGCAGCCGGTGCCGGGACCGGACCGCGCGCGGCTGACCCCCTCGCATCAGCAGCCCCGGAAGACCGGCTTCTCCTTGGCCATGAAGGCCGTGACGGCGGCGAGGTGGTCCTCGGTGCCGCCAGTGAGCGCCATCTTCTCCGCCTCGAAGGTCAGGGCCTCCTCGAGCGGGTGCGAGGCGGCGTACGCCACTGCCTGCCGGATCGAGCCGAACGCGACGGTCGGTCCCGCGGCGAGGCGCGCCGCGAGCTGCCCGACAGTGGCGGCCAGCTCGGCCTCCGGCACGACCTGCGTGGCCAGGCCGAGCTCGAGCGCCTCGGCGGCCGGGACGGTGCGGGGGAAGTAGAGCAGCTCCATCGCCCTGGCGCGGCCGACCAGGCGAGGCAGCGTCCAGCTCGACCCGGTGTCGCAGGACAGCGCGACCCCGGCGAAGGAGGTGTTGTAGCCGGCCGTGTCGACCAGGATCCGGAAGTCGGCGGCGAATGCCAGGCTCGCCCCGGCGCCTGCGGCGACGCCGTTGACCGCGGCGATCACGGGCTTCGGCATCGTGGACAGCGCCAGCATGATCGGGTTGTAGTGCTTCTCCACCGTGTCCGACAGCGGCACGTCGGCCTCTCCGGTGAGGCCCGCGAGGTGCTCCTTGAGGTCCTGCCCGACGCAGAACGCGCGGCCGCTGCCGGTGAGCACGACGCAGCGCACGGCCGGGTCGTCGGCGACGCGTCGCACGGTCTCGAGGAGCAGGTCCTTGGTGGCGACGTCGAGGCCGTTCATCGCCTCGGGCCGGTTGAGGGTGATGGTCGCGACGGCGTCGGAGACGTCGAGGAGGACGGGAGCAGGGCTGGTCATGGGGGCAGTCTGCCCGACGCAGTTCGCCTGTCCGGGTGCCCTGTGGTGCCGATCACCCCGTTCATGGGGGATAATGGAGGAGTACGACGCCGATCGAGGTGGCCAGGCACGACTCAGCCGCCTCGATTCGCATGTGATGAGCCACCATCGCCGAACCGATGGCAGAACAGGAAGAGGTGCGCCGATGGCCGCCATGAAGCCCCGCACGGGCGACGGACCCCTCGAGGTCACCAAGGAGGGGCGCGGCATCGTCATGCGCGTCCCGCTCGAGGGCGGTGGGCGTCTGGTCGTCGAGCTGAACGCCGACGAGGCACGCGCTCTCGGCGACGCCCTCAAGGACGTCGTCGGCTGATCGTGGCCATCCCCCAGCTGCCGACGCAGGTCTCCCCGCCCGAGTTCGCCCTCAGCCCGGCGCTTCCCCACCAGGTCGGTGGCGCCGAGGTCTGGGCCTTCCCGGTCCTCCCCGGCGACGACGGACCCCTGCTCGGGCCCGGCGCCGACGAGGCCTCGGAGCTCCTCGGGACCGACCTCCTCGCCGCGCTCGAGGCCGCCCGGGCCACCGGGCGCACGGGTGAGGTCACCACGGTCCCCGTGGCCGGTCTCCCGTCGGCCGACGACGTGAGCGTCGTGCTCCTCGTCGGTGTGGGTGAGGCCTCGGTGACCGACTTCCGGCGCGCCGGCGCCGCCCTGGCGCGGGCGACCAAGGACCGCGTCAGCGTCGTCACCTCGGTCGCGGCGATCGCGCCCGAGGACGGGCTCGGTGCCTTCGTGGTCGGGGCCATGCTCGGCTCGTTCGCCTTCCACTGGCGCTCCACCGGACCGCGTGAGCGGCCGGTCGCGCGCATCGTGCTGGCCGACGTCACCGACGACGGTGCCGACGACGAGCTCGCCCGGGCGATCGCCCTCGGCGGGGCCGGGTGGCGCTCGCGGGCGCTGGCCACGGTCCCGGCGAACCTGAAGACACCCGCGTGGCTGGCCGAGCAGGCCGTCGAGGTCGGCGAGGCCGCAGGCCTCGAGGTGCGCGTCTGGGACACCGACCAGCTCGCCGCCGAGGGGTTCGGCGGCATCCTCGCCGTCGGCGGCGCCTCGGCCCACGGACCGCGCCTGATCCGCATGGACTACACCCCCCGCGGGGCGACGAAGAAGGTCCCCACCGTCGTCCTCGTCGGCAAGGGCATCACCTTCGACACCGGTGGTCTCGACATCAAGCCCAGCGAGGGCATGCTGACGATGAAGCGCGACATGAGCGGCGGCGGCGCGGTCATCGCCGCCATGGGCGCCCTGCGCGACGTCGACTGCCCGGTGCGCGTCATCGGTCTGGTCCCGGCGGCCGAGAACGCCGTCAGCGGCACGGCCATGCGCCCCGGTGACGTGATCACCCACTTCGGCGGACGCACCTCCGAGGTCAACAACACCGACGCCGAGGGCCGTCTCGTCCTCGCCGACGCGATGGCGTACGCCGTCTCCGAGCTCGCGCCGACCGTCCTGGTCGACGTCGCCACCCTGACCGGCGCGATGAAGGTCTCGCTCGGGCAGTGGACCGGCGGCTACTTCGCCAACCACGAGGGCCTCGCCGCGCAGGTCGAGGCAGCCGCGTCCGCCTCGGGCGAGAGCGTCTGGCGGATGCCGCTGGTCAAGGACTACGAGGAGCGCGTCGCGTCCAAGATCGCCGACGGCGACAACGCCGCCGGGGGCGCGGGCGCGATCACCGCGGCCCTGTTCCTCCAGCACTTCGCCGGCGACGTCCCCTGGGCGCACGTCGACTTCGCCTCTGCCGCCGAGTCCCCGGCCGACCGTCACGAGTGGACGGCCGGACCCAGCGGCTTCGGGCCCCGGCTGCTGCTCGCCTGGCTGGGCTCCGAGGACCCCCTGGCCGGGATCGCCTGATGCAGGGCCTCGGCTGATGCTGGGCCTCACGGTCCGCTGGTCGCTCGTCGACGCCGCCGAGGGCGTGGAGCAGGAGCTCGCGACCTACGTCGCGGAGACCTCGCACGCGCGCTTCACCGGCATGTCCGGGCTGCGCTTCAAGACGTGGCGGTGCGTGCCGGGGGAGTGGTTCGAGGGCTGCTACGTCTTCGCGACCGACGAGGCGCGCGAGGAGTTCCAGCGCACCTTCACCGCGGGCGCGGACGAGTCGCCGGGGTCGCGCATCATCGGCTCGTCGCCGGTCCTCGTCGAGGCGTGCGACATCGTCGCGGTCGCCGAGGGCTGGGACGGCTTCGTCGCCGCACCGCGCGCCTGAGCGCCGCCCAGGGGCCCGGGGTCAGGCCTCCGGCGCCCACTCCTTCTTGGCCGCCAGCAGGCCGTCGCCGACGGGCAGCAGCACCGGCACCAGCGCCTCGTGCTCGAGGATCGTGCGACCGAGCTCGCGGATGGTGACGGTCTCGTCGTCGCGCTGCGCCGGGTCCGCGACGCGGTCGTGCCACAGGGCGTTGTCGAAGGCCACGATGCCCCCGGGGCGCAGCAGGCGCAGGGCCTCCTTGAGGTAGGCGGCGTACTCACGCTTGTCGCCGTCGCAGAAGACGAGGTCGTAGTGGCCATCGGTGAGGCGGGGGAGCACGTCGAGCCCGGCACCGGCGATGGTGCGGGCACGGTTGCCGGGGATCCCGGCCTCGGTGAACGTCTCCTTGGCCAGGCGCTGGTGCTCGGCCTCGATGTCCACCGTCGTCAGCACGCCGTCGGCGCGCATGCCGCGCAGCAGCCAGAGCCCGGAGACGCCCGTGCCGGTGCCGATCTCCACGACGGCGCGGGCGTCGAGCACGGAGGCCAGGAAGCGCAACGCGGCTCCCACGCCGGGACCGACGGGCGAGACGCCCACCTCGTCGGCACGGCTGCGGGCGGCGGCCAGGATCTCGTCCTCGGCCACGAACGACTCGGCGTAGGACCAGCTCGCGGGCTTGATCGGGGTGGTGTGGTGGGGCACGGGCGGACTCTATCGCGCGCCCGGCGTCGCGCGTGGCCGGGAACACACGCACCACCCCGCTCGTTGGAGGCAGTGCGCCCGCGACACCGCGGGTGGCCGGACCCCCGAAGTTCTTGGGTGGACCGCATGAGGTTCACAGGGAACTCTCAGGCGTGACGCCTAGCGTCAGGAAGGACAGCGAACCGTTGCAGCTGCGGTCGAGGAAGTCGAGCCAGGGAGCGCCCGTGGGCGAGCAGGTCGGCACCACCACGAGTCAGGTCCCGACCTGGGACGAGGTCGTCGAGCAGCACTCCGACCGCGTCTTCCGCCTGGCCTACCGCCTCACCGGCAACCGGCCCGACGCCGAGGACCTCACGCAGGAGGTCTTCGTGCGCGTGTTCCGGTCGCTCGACACCTACACCCCCGGCACGTTCGAGGGCTGGCTGCACCGCATCACCACCAACCTCTTCCTCGACGGTGCGCGTCGCAAGCAGCGGATCCGCTTCGACCCGCTGTCCGACGAGCGCGCCGCCCGGCTCACCAGCACCACCCCGGCCCCGGAGCTGGCCTTCGCCGACCGGACCTTCGACGACGACATCGAGACCGCGCTCGCCACGCTGCCGCCGGACTTCCGCGCCGCCGTCGTGCTGTGCGACGTGGAGGGCCTGAGCTACGAGGAGATCGCCGAGATCATGGGCGCCAAGCTCGGCACGGTCCGCTCCCGCATCCACCGCGGCCGCACCATGCTGCGCACTGCCCTCGCGCATCGCGAGCCCACCGAGGGACGGCAGCGCTACTCCGGTCCTCACCACCCGCGTGGGACGGTGTCGGGATGAGCCACCTCGGATCCCGGGTCAGCGCCCTCCTCGACGGCCGCCTAGCGCCGGAGGAGGAGGAGCGGTGCTGGAGCCACGTCCATGGCTGCCACAGCTGCCGCGACCTCGTCGAGCAGGAGGGCTGGGTCAAGACCCAGCTCGCCCAGCTCTCGATGGGCGACTCGTCGGCCTCCCACGACTTCAAGACCTCGCTGCTTGGTCGCTGCGCCGCGGCCTCCGGCTCGCCGCTGACGCCCGCCGCCTTCCCGGTCGCGGGCCACCGTCCGCGCCGTGGACTGGTGGCCATCGGCGGCGGCGCGGCGAGCGCCTGTGTCGTCGGTGTCCTCGTCCTCGGGGCCGCCGGTGCGCCCCGCGTGGACCCGCGACCGCCGACCACCGACCTCAGCCGCCCGAGCATGCCGGCGACCCCGGTGGTCAGCGCCGACGACCGGTCCGCCCGCGGACCCGTCTCACCCTCCCGGACGCCCCTGGCCGAGCGCCTCGTGGCGATCCGGGAGAAGATTGCTCCGTGAGCGACGAGCGCGAGCCGGACGACCAGGCGTACGACGACCCGACCCACGACGGGACGGAGCCGACGCAGCCCCTCGCGGGGTGGCGCGACCCCGCGTCGCGGACCGAGGAGCCCGCGCCCCGCGCTGAGCCCGCGCCCCGGGCCGAGCCCGCGCCCCGGGCCGAGCCCGCGCTCGATGCCGAGCCGGCGGTGCAGCCCGACGGCCTGCCCTACGGCCACGACGAGGCGATGCTCGCCGGACCGCCCCCGTCCGTCGCGCAGCCTCCCCACGAGCCGACCGCGCCGACCGTCCCGATGCGGCAGGGCCCCGGCCCGTGGTTCGGTCCGGGCCCCAGCCCTTCCGGCCAGGCTCCGTACGGTCAGGCTCCGTACGGCCAGTCGCCCTACGCGCGTTCTCCCTACGCCCGGGCCGCGTCCACGCGCCGGCTCTCGCTGTGGGTGTGGCCGGCCGTCGCGTGCCTCGCCCTCGTCGTGGGCATCCTCGGCGGCCTCGCCGGCGGCGCGCTCCAGGACGAGCTGGCCTCGCCGCGCGGCACCAACGACAACGGGCTCGGGGGAGTGCGCACCCAGGCTGCGGCGCCGCTCGAGGCGGACAACGGCTCGGTCTCGGCCGTCGCGCAGGCGCTGCTCCCGAGCACGGTGCAGATCCTCGCCGAGCTCGACGGCCGGGTCGCCGGCGCCACCGGCTCCGGGTTCGTGCTGGACCGCGACGGCCACGTGGTCACCAACAACCACGTCGTCGCGTCGGCTGCCGCCGACGGCGGGTCGATCATCGTCATCGACCAGGCGGGTGAGCGCCGCGAGGCGACCGTGCTGGGCCGCAGTGCGGTCTACGACCTCGCCGTGCTGAACGTCGAGGACGCCGGGTCGCTGGAGCCCGCCGCGCTCGGGGCGTCCCAGGTGCTGCGCGTCGGTGAGTCCGTCGTCGCCTTCGGTGCCCCGCTCGGCCTGAGCCAGACCGTCACCTCCGGCATCGTCAGCGCCCTCAACCGGCCGGTCACCACGTCGGGCGAGTCCGACGACGAGTCGTCGTACATCAACGCCGTGCAGACCGACGCCGCGATCAACCCGGGCAACTCCGGCGGTCCGCTGGTCAACCTCGCCGGGGAGGTGGTGGGGGTCAACTCCGCCATCGCGACCACCGGTGGTGCGTCCGGCGAGTCGGGCAACATCGGCGTGGGCTTCGCAATCCCGATCGAGCAGGTCCGCACGACGGTGGACCAGATCCTGCGCACCGGCAAGGCGGAGTACCCCGTCATCGGGGCCCAGGTCCGCACCGGCGGCGAGCCCGACGCGGAGGGCGCGACCATCACCGAGGTCGTGCCCGACACCCCGGCCGAGCGCGCCGGCCTCCAGCAGGACGACGTCATCACCTCGGTCGACGACCAGCCGGTCAACGACGGCATCGCCCTCATCGTGGCGATCCGTACGCACCTGCCGGGCGAGACCGTCGAGATGTCGGTCCTGCGAGGTGGCGAGGAGCGGGTCGTGCAGGTCGAGCTCGACGGCAAGGTCGGCTAATCAGTCCTTGGCCGGGTCCGTCCCGGCGTCCGCCTCGACGAACGGGTGCTGGTCGACGAAGCTGCGCGTCTCGGCGTACATCCGCTGGATGAAGTCCTCGAGCTGCACCCGCTCCACGCGCCACTGGCCGCGCCCGCCGATCTTGATCGCCGGCAGGTCGCCGCGACGCACGAGCGCGTAGACCTGCGCGCTCGAGGTGTTGAGCACCTCGGCCACGTCGGCGAGCGTCAGGAAGCGGGGGTCGTCGGCCATGGGGTCATGGTGCCACCGAGACGGTCGCGCCCGTGCCCGACCTCCCGGGGCCTGTGGAGAGACAGGTGTGAACTCGGCCCGGCGTGGCAATGATGGCCCTGTGTCTCGGAACCTGTCTCGGAACCTGTCTCGGAACTCCTCCCACGACCCCGCCCGCACCTCCGGGGGCCTCGACGTGCCGCCGGCGACGCGTGCCACCCGTCCGGGCTGGCGTGACCCGCGGTTGTGGATCGGTGTCGCCCTCGTCACCGGCTCGGTCGTGGCCGGCGCCCGGATCCTCGCCGGCGCCGACGACATGACCCAGGTCTGGTCGGCCTCCACCGACCTCGTCGCCGGCCAGACGGTGGACGCCGACGACCTCGAGGCGACACGGATCCGCTTCGGCGACGACCTCGACCGTGAGCGCTACCTCGCGGTCGATGACGAGCTCCCTGCCTCCCTGACGCTGA
This sequence comes from Nocardioides sp. S5, assembly GCF_017310035.1. NCBI lineage: Bacteria > Bacillati > Actinomycetota > Actinomycetes > Propionibacteriales > Nocardioidaceae > Nocardioides > Nocardioides sp. S5. The sequence continues at coordinate 3,694,875 of NZ_CP022296.1, read as the reverse complement.
CCCGCCCGCTGGCGGCCGGCGAGCTCGTGCCGGCGGCCGCGCTGGGGGAGGCCACCGACGAGGACGCGGTGGCGGTGTCGATCGCCGTGGCCGCCGAGCACGTGCCGCCCGACGTGGTCCGCGGCTCACGAGTCGACGTCTGGGTGATCGGTGACCGCACCGTCGGCGTCGGCGGGGGACGACGCGGAGCGGGTGCCGAGGCGGTGCTCGAGGACATCGTCGTGCTCGACGCACCCGTCGTCTCGGACTCGTTCGCCTCCGCGACCAGCCGGCAGCTGGTGCTGTCGGTCCCCGCGGACGAGGACGAGTCGCTCGGCCTCGTCCTCGCGGCCAGCGGCGACGACCGCGTGCGGGTCGTCGGCCGGGGGTGAGGTCGTGATCTGCGTGCTCGTCATGGCCGCGGGCGAGGCCTGGGAGTCGCCCGCCCTGGCCGACCTCGAGGCCCGCTCGGGCGTCGTCGTGCTCAAGCGCTGCGTCGACGTGGACGACCTTCTCGCGGCCGTGTCCAGCGGGCAGGCCGACGTGGCGGTCGTGTCCCTCGACGCTCCCGGGCTGGACCCCGCGTCGGTGTCGCACCTGCGCCGCCACGCCGTGCGTCCGGTCGCCGTGACCACGTCCGCCTCGAGCGACGTCGACGTGCGCGAGCGCGCCCAGCGGCTGGGCGTCGCCGCGGTGATCGGCTCGGGGGAGCTCGCGACACTGCCCGACGTCGTGGTGGCGGTCGACGACCTGTCGGACACCAGGGTGCGACCCGCCGACCCCGCACCCGACCGGCCGACGGCCGAACCCGTCCCTGAAGGGTCCGCGAGGGCAGCAGGCCGGGTGGTGGCCGTGTGGGGCCCCGCCGGCGCCCCCGGACGGACGACCGTCGCCACCCACCTCGCCTGCGAGCTCGCCGGTCGTGGGACAGACGTGGTCCTGGCGGACCTCGACCCCTACGGCGGCGCGGTCGCCCAGCAGCTCGGGATCCTCGACGAGGTCTCGGGCCTGCTCTCGGCCGCGCGACTGGCGGCGGCCGGGCACCTCGCCGAGCGGTTCACCTCGGTGTGCCGCGGGGTGGGCGACCACCTCGCGGTGGTCACCGGCCTGCCACGGGCGGACCGGTGGCGCGAGGTCCGGGCAGCGCAGGCCGAGCAGCTGCTCGAGCGCTCACGCGACCTCGGCCACGTCGTGGTCGACACGGGCTTCTGCCTCGAGGACGACACGACCTCCGACTTCGGCGGGCGTCCCAGCCGCAATGCCCTGACGCTGACCGCCCTCGAGCAGGCCGACGAGATCGTGGTGGTGGGCGCCGCCGACCCGGTCGGCCTCGCGCGGCTGGCACGCGGGCTGGTCGACCTGCGTGCGCAGGCGTACGCCGCCCCGGTGCGGGTCGTCGTCAACCGGATGCGCCCCTCGATCGGCTGGTCGGAGAAGGAGATCGCTGGCATGGTCGAGGGGTTCACGCGGGCCGCGGGGCTGCACTTCCTGCCCGAGGACCGGCCCGGTCTGGACCGCGCGCTGGTCGCGGGGCTGCCCGTGCGCGACGTCGGGGACTCCGCGCTGGGCAGGGCCCTCGCCACGCTCGCCGATGCGGTGTTCGCGGAATCGGTCGTGCCCGAGCAGGGCCGGAACAGGAGGAGCTCCCAGGCACGCCGGAGACGAACCCGGTAGAAATGGTGCTAAACCTCAAGATTCAACCTAGATTGGGTTCTGATTCCAAGGAGAACCCACGTGATTTCTACTCCCCGCGCCGGCGTCCTCGCCCTGACGGCGCTTGCCCTGACCGCCACGCCCGCCCTCGCGGCCCCCGTGGCGCGCGGCACGACGACCAACGACGTCATCGTGGGCCGGGCCAAGGCGGACCGGATCATGTCGCTCGGCGGGCGCGACCGCGTGCGCGGCTACGGTGGCGACGACACCATCTACGCCGGCAAGGGCCACGACGTCGTCTACGGCGACGGCGGCAATGACTGGATCACCCTCCAGCCGGGCGACGACTGGGTCGCGGGCGGCCTCGGCAACGACAAGGTCGACGGCGGCCAGGGCGACGACGTGATGTACGGCGGCGAGGGCGACGACCTCCTTGCCTCCAGCATCGGCAACGACGTCGTCTACGGCGAGGCCGGCAACGACATCGTCGGCGGCAACGACGGCGAGGACCGACTCTTCGGCGGCGAGGGCTCCGACAAGCACATCGGCGGAGCCGGCAACGACTGGATCGACGGCGGAGCCGGGGACGACGGCGCGATCCAGGGCGGTCCCGGTGATGACGTGCTCATCGACGGTGACGGCAACGACATGGCGATCAAGGGCGACGAGGGCAACGACGTCGTCTTCCTCGGCCCGGGCGCCGACAAGGTCTTCACCGAGCAGGGCAACGACACCATCTACGTCCTGGCCGACGGGTTCGTCGACAAGATCCACTGCGACGACCCGACGCAGAGCGACAACGGTGACAGCGACCGGGTGGTCTTCGTCGGCCAGCGCGACCCGCTCGACGTGATCGACTACCGCGGATCCTGCGAGTTCGTCATGAACGTGACCGACCTGCCCGCCGGCTGGCCCTACGGCCCGGTCGCCCCGCCTGCGCGTCAGGCTGCGAACAACAGGTAGAGCCCGCCCACGGTGAAGCCGACCATGGCCACGAGCAGCGGGAGCTGACCGGTCAGCTGGTGGCGCCGGGGGAGCAGCTTGACGGCGCGGTCGTGCGCTGCGACGACACCGACGACGTGCCCGAGCGCGACCGCCACGACCTTCGTCACGGCGAGGAACGTCGGGTGCATCGAGAGCCAGTAGTTGATCTGCAGGTCGGCCGTGCCGAGGTAGTCGTCACCGCGGCTGAACGGGTCGCTCAGCTGGATCAGCGTCTGCTGGCCGTACTCGACGAAGTAGGTCAGGTAGTGGGCGACGATGTAGCCCACGATGATCGGCACGACCGAGTGGGCGAAGAGGTCGGGCAGGGCCCGGCGTGGGGTCTCGCTGGTGACGCCGGTGGCCATCGTGGCCAGCGTCAGCACGAGCGCGACGCCGGCGGAGAAGCACACCAGGGCCAGGGTGTCGGGCAGCACCCGTGACGACGACATCGACTGCACGAGCTTGAGCCACGGCGACGACTCGCGGAAGGAGTCGAAGGCCGTGCTGCCGAAGAGGATGCCGACGACGGCGACCAGGCCCGGGCGCGCGACCAGGGTGTCGAGGTTGGCCAGCGGGCTGCGGATCACGACCGTTCCGTTGCGCCGTCCCCAGACCGACAGCTTCGCGACGAGCGAGGAGTAGACCTCGAAGGGGTCGGCGCGGGCGAGGAACGTCGTGCCCCACACCGCGGAGCCGATCAGCATGATGCCCAGGTAGGCCGCGACCCACAGCCGTACGGGGCCGAGGTCGGTGGAGGCGGGATAGACCAGCTCGAGCCACACGAAGGCGAAGAGCCCCGCCGCCGCGGGCCAGTAGCCCAGGCGCGCCGGGTAGGCGTACAGGCCCTGCCCCTCCGGGACGCCGGAGACCCTGGCGAAGAGCATCGCGATCGTGCGCACCGGGCTCACGGCCTTGAAGAACTCGCCGAACAGCAGGGAGGCGGGCACCAGCCCGACCCACAGCAGCACGTAGAAGGTGCCGAGGAACGGGTTGATGAGGCTGTCCTTGCCGAAGACGGCCGCGGCCCCGACGTAGAGGAAGAACGCCATGCCCAGCACCCGCGCCGCGACGGCCAGCGCCCGGGACGACACGAGCCGGTCGAGCCAGGCGGGTGCGGGCCTGCCGCTGGTCGCGGCGTCGTAGCGCGGTTCGCGCCACGCGACCGCCAGGACGGTGAAGGAGATGACCAGCGCGGCGACCGCGCCGGCGATGGCCAGCTCGGAGGGGATCGGGAGGTCCTTGGCGCCGCCCAGCCCGTGGGCCGAGATCGCGCCGCCGGCGCCCGGGCTCAACGGACTTCGAGCTGGAGCACGATCGAGTCGGGGTCGTGGCTCTCGACCTCGACCACGCCGGGACGGTCGACGGTGATCTCGTGCTCGGAGGTGCCGGCGTCGTAGGCCAGGTCCTGCTCCGGCGTGCTGTGGACGTGGAGCTCGCCGGCCTCGTCGGCGGTGACCTGCAGGACGAGCGTCTGGCCGACGGCGAGCTCGACGCGCTCACCGTTCGGCGTGAAGGTGTCGCCCTCGCGGGTCAGCTCGAGGGTCACGGTGTCGTCCGCGGCGTCGTCGCTGCCGGACTCGTCCTCGGGGCCCGAGGAGCTGGGGGAAGAGCTGGGGGAAGAGCTGGGCGAGGAGCTGGGAGACTCGCTCGCCGCCGTGCTGCCGGTCGAGGGATCGGCGTCGTCACCGCAGGCGCTGAGGCTCCCGGCGAGGACGAGGACGAGGGGGACGAGGCGCGCGAGACCGCGACCGGACACAGGTTTCTCCTTCAGGCTGTTCCACGAATGACGGTGGCCACGGCTCACGCCGTGCCAGCGCCTCTGCCAGAATCCCATGCGGGACAAGCCAACGACGACTCGGCCTCAGGAAGGGGCGAACCCCATGAGCGAGCGCAGCGAGCACGTGCATGAGTGATCGGCTCGGGCCGCGGGACCTGGCGATCCTGGCCGCCGAGTCCCCGACGACGCCCATGCACAACGCCACGGTCGAGATCTTCGACCCGGGCGACTCCGGCTTCGACCACGACCGGCTGGTCGAGCTGATCGCCGACCGCATCGCGTTCGTGCCGCGCTACCGCCAGCGGCTCCAGCTGGTGCCGGGACGGCTGGCCAACCCGGCCTGGGTGGACGACGAGAACTTCGACCTCGGCTACCACGTACGCCGCTCCGCGCTGCCGCGCCCGGGCACGATGGACCAGCTCCGTGAGCTCGTCGCCCGCATCGCCTCGCGCCCGCTCGACCGCAGCCGTCCGCTGTGGGAGTGCTACTTCGTCGAGGGCCTCGCCCACGGACGCATCGCGCTGCTCACCAAGAGCCACCAGATCCTCGTCGACGGTCGCGAGACCGTCGACATCGGGCAGGTGCTGCTCGACACCTCGCCCGACCGCTCGACCCTCGGGCACGACGACGACTGGCGCCCCCGTCGTCCGGCCGGTCCGGTGGCGACCGCTCTCACCGCCGTCACCGACAGCCTGGAGAGCCCCCGCACGCTGTGGTCGACGACCCGCGCCAACGCCGAGGCGGTCGGGCGGCAGGCCTCGGCCTCCGGAGCCCGCGTCGCGGAGGTCGCGAGCGCGCTCGCCGGGCGGGGCCCGGTGCACTCCACGCCGCTGCACCGCAAGCTCTCGCAGCAGCGCCGCTTCGTCGCCGTACGCACCGAGCTGGCCGACTACCGCGCGATCCGCGAGGTCCACGGGGGCACCGTCAACGACGTCGTCCTCGCCACGATCACCGGCGGTCTGCGCGGCTGGCTGATGGCGCGCGCGGAGTCGATGGCGGGACTGCGGACCATCAAGGCGATCGTGCCGATGTCGGTCATCGACGACGAGCTCGAGGCCACCTCCCTCGGGACGCAGATCACCGGCCACCTCGTGAACCTCCCGGTCAGCGAGCCGAGCCCGGTCGTGCGCCTGCACCAGGTGAGCTACGACCTCAAGGCGCACCGCGACAACGGTCGCAACGTCTCGGCCCGGCGGCTCTCGGGCATCGCCGGCTTCGCCCCCACGACGTTCCACGCGCTCGGGTCGCGGCTGGCCGCGGCCGAGCTGCGCAACGGGTTCCACGTCTCGATCACCAACGTGCCGGGCCCGCAGTTCCCCCTCTACGCGGACGGTGCGCGGATGCTGGAGTCCTACCCCGTCCACCCGCTCCTGCCCGACCACCCGCTGGCCATCGGCGTGACGTCCTACGACGGAGGGGTGTTCTACGGCATCACCGCCGACCGCGACGCCGTCGCAGACGCCGACACGCTCGGCCAGTGCGTGCTCGAGTCGTTGGAGGAGCTCAAGGACTCCGCCTCCGACTCACGCCCGCGCGCACCGCGAGGACGCAAGAAGTGACCCGCCGCTACGTGCCGAGCACCCTGCCCCGCCTGGCCGAGGACTGGGAGCGCGAGGGCCCGTCCCTGCTCGACCCCGTCCTCGCCGGGGACGAGGGCGAGGAGACGGAGTACGCCGCCCTGATGACCGCCGCGGACGCGTCGGCGGAGCTCGTGGCGGGCCTTCCCGACGGCCGGCGCCGCCGGGTGGTGGTGGTCGTCGAGACGGCCGGCCCCGACGGGCCCGCGACGTGGCGCGACGTGGTGGCCGTCCACGTCGACGACCGTGACGACGCGCACCCCGACGACGACCTGGCCTGGTGGGCGACGCAGGAGGTGGGCGGCCTCCTCGCGGGTCCCTAGCCAGGCACTTTGAGGCGCACGTCAGTCTCTGACACGATCAGCGGCATGGACGCGATCACCTTCCCGCCGGCCCCGACGAACGAACCCAACCTCACCTACGCCCCCGGCAGCCCGGAGCGCGAGGACCTGGTCGCGGAGCTGGCGCGGCTCGAGGGGGAGGAGCGCAGCTTCCCGGCCGTCATCGGCGGGGAGCACCGCGACGGTGGCGGCGCGGAGGTCGAGGTCGTGCAGCCCCACGACCACGCGCACGTGCTCGGCACGCTGAAGAACTCCACGACCTCGGACGCCGAGGCGGCGGTCAGGGCCGCGGCCGACGCCGCGCCCGCCTGGCAGGCGATGCCGTTCGACGAGCGCTGCGCGATCCTGCTCAAGGCCGCCGACCTGCTCGCTGGGCCGTGGCGCCAGCGCCTGAACGCCGCGACCATGCTCGGTCAGTCCAAGACGGCCTTCCAGGCCGAGATCGACGCGGCCTGCGAGCTGATCGACTTCTGGCGCTTCAACGTCCACTACGCCAAGCAGATCCTCACCGACCAGCCGATCGCCAACAGCCCCGGCATCTGGAACCGCACCGACCACCGCCCGCTCGAGGGCTTCGTCTACGCGATCACGCCGTTCAACTTCACCGCGATCGCCGGCAACCTGCCCACCGCCCCGGCGCTGATGGGCAACACGGTCATCTGGAAGCCGTCGCCGACCCAGCAGCTCGCTGCGTCGTTGACGATGGAGCTGCTCGAGGAGGCCGGCATGCCGCCGGGCGTCATCAACATGCTGCCCGGTGACGGCCTCGACGTGTCGAAGGTGGTCATGCCGCACCGCGACCTGGCCGGCATCCACTTCACCGGCTCGACGCCGACGTTCCAGCACCTGTGGCGCACCATCGGGGAGAACATCGAGGGCTACCGCGCCTACCCGCGGATCGTCGGCGAGACCGGCGGCAAGGACTTCATCGTCGCGCACCCCTCCGCCGACCCCGACGTGCTGCGCGTGGCGATGATGCGCGGTGCGTTCGAGTTCCAGGGCCAGAAGTGCTCGGCCGCGTCGCGCGCCTACGTCCCGCGCTCGGTCTGGGTGCGGATCAAGGACCAGCTGATCGCCGACACCGAGGCGCTGTCGATGGGCGACGTCACCGACCTGTCCCACTTCATGGGCGCGGTGATCGACCAGCGGGCCTTCGACAAGCACAAGACGGCCATCGAGCGGGCCCGGGCCACCGACGGCCTCGACATCCTGACCGGCGGCCAGGTCGACGACTCGGAGGGCTTCTTCGTGCGCCCCACGATCGTCGAGGGCGGCGACCCGACCGACGAGATGTTCAGCACCGAGTACTTCGGCCCGATCCTCGCCGTCCACGTCTACGACGACGCCGACTTCGAGCAGGTCGTGGCGCAGATGGAGTCGTTCGCGCCCTACGCCCTCACCGGGGCGATCATCGCCCAGGACCGTGCGGCCGTCGCGTGGGCGCGCAAGACGCTGCGCTTCGCGGCCGGCAACTTCTACATCAACGACAAGCCGACCGGTGCGGTCGTGGGCCAGCAGCCGTTCGGCGGTGGCCGGGCGTCGGGCACCAACGACAAGGCCGGCGCCGCGGTCAACCTGCTGCGGTGGACCTCACCGCGCTCGATCAAGGAGACGTTCGTGCCGCCGAAGGACCACCTCTACCCGCACCAGGGCTGAGGTCGCCCTCCCCGACGCGGTGGGGGAGGATGGGGTCGTGATCGACCCCGTCCTCCGCCCGCTGTGGCACATGGGTGCCCTGCACCCCTTCGAGCAGGCACTGACGTTGCTGCTGGCCTTCGGGCCGTTCGTGGTGCTGTGGCTCGTCGTCCGGGCGCGCCGGCGCGAGGACGCAGCCGAGGAGGCGCGTGAGGCGCGTGAGGCGCTCGCGCCTGACGACGCCCGGCCCGACGTCAGCGGCTGAGCCACTCCACGCCGACCTGGTGCTCGACGTCGAGCGCGTGGCCGACCATGTCGGCGATCATCGCCTCGATCTTGCCGCCGACCAGGGGGATCCGCACACTGACGTCGAGCTCGACGGTCTCGGTGGTCGTGTCGCCGGACTCGACGAGCACGAGCGTGCCGACGGCCTCGCCGGGCTTGCCGGGGATCGCGAGCTCCACGTCGGCGCCGTGGGCGGAGGTCCACGTCTCGGTCTGCACGATCACGATCTCGTCGCCGACGAACTTCCGCGCGAAGGACGGGATGTCGTCGCCGGAGCGCACCTGCTCGATCCGCGCCACGTCGCCGTCGATGGCGACGGTGCCGCGCTTGACGCGCTGGCGCTCGAGGACCGCCTCGCGGAACGCGGGGTCGTCGAGCATGGCGGCCACGGCGTCGGCGGAGGCGTCGTAGGTGAGCTGCTTGGAGAGCTTCTTCATGGCACCCATCATGGCCCAGCAACAGCCTCCACCCCCCTGTTGTGAGCGTCACACGCGGGTCCTATGGTCGGAGCGTGGCCACGCCCGAGGAGACCAAGGACCAGCAGCTCGACGCCGCGACCCGGGCACGCCCCGCATGGGGTGACCTGCTCCGCGCCTACTACCGGCACGTCGCGCCGGAGGAGGTCGCCGAGCGCTCGCCCGAGGACCTGCTCGGCGCCGTCGCGTCGCACCACGAGCTGGCCACCTCCCGGCCGCAGGGCACCGCCGCGGTCCGCGTCGTCACCCCCACCAGCGCCGACTCCGGCTGGTCGGCCTCGGGCCGCTCGGTCGTCGAGGTCGTGACCGACGACATGCCGTTCCTCGTCGACTCGGTGACGATGGAGCTCAACCGCCAGGGCCACAACGTGCACGCGGTGATCCACCCGCAGTTCACGGTCGAGCGCGACATCACCGGCGAGCTGCAGGAGGTGGCGGTCCACGTGGTCGAGCCGCGTGCCGGCACGGCCGAGTCCGGCGCCGAGTCCTGGATGCACGTCGAGATCGACCGCACCGACGACGACGAGGCCGCGGAGATCACCGAGGGCGTGCAGCGGGTGCTGCGCGACGTACGCGAGTCGGTGGAGGACTGGGCCAAGATGCACGCCCAGGTGCTGACGGTGGTCGACCAGCTCGACCAGGACCCGCCGCCGCTGGCGGACGCCGAGCTGCGCGAGGGCCGCGACTTCCTCACCTGGCTGGCCGACGACCACTTCACGTTCCTCGGCTACCGCGAGTACCTCCTCGAGGCCGAGGAGGGGGCCCCGGACGAGTGCGGGCTGCGTGCCGTGCCCGGCTCCGGGCTCGGCATCCTGCGCAGCGACCAGGACCTGTCGAGCTCCTTCGCCAAGCTGCCGCCGCTGGCGAAGGCCAAGGCACGCGAGAAGACGCTGCTGGTGCTGGCCAAGGCCAACTCGCGGGCGACCGTGCACCGTCCGGCGTACCTCGACTACGTCGGCGTCAAGACCTTCGGCGCGGGCGGCGAGGTCGTCGGCGAGCGCCGCTTCCTCGGCCTGTTCTCCAGCGCGGCCTACACCGAGTCCGTCACCCGCATCCCGGTGCTGCGCGAGAAGGTCAACGAGGTCATGCGCCACGCCGGCTTCGACCCGCGAAGCCACGCCGGCAAGGCGCTGATGGACACCCTGGAGAACTACCCCCGCGACGAGCTGTTCCACACCTCGCCCGACGAGCTCGCCCCGATCGCGCAGGACGTGATGTTCGCCCGCGAGCGACGGCAGCTGCGCGCCTTCGTGCGCCGCGACACCTACGGTCGCTACGTCTCCGTCCTCGTCTACCTGCCGCGCGACCGCTACAGCACCGCCGTGCGCGAGCGCTTCTCCGACATCCTGCGCGAGGACCTCGGCGGCGAGCACGTCGAGTTCACCGCCCGGGTCAACGAGTCCACCACCGCGCGCGTGCACTTCGTGGTCCACCCGCCCAAGGGCGACCACATCCCCGAGATCAACGTCGCCGACCTCGAGCGTCGCCTGACGGAGGCGTCGCGCTCGTGGCGCGACGACTTCATGACGGCCGTGGTGAGCGAGTACGGCGAGGACCGCGGGTCGCGGCTGGCCCGGGCCTGGGCCGATGCGTTCCCCGAGGCCTACAAGGAGGACTACCACCCCCAGCGCGGGTCCGCCGACCTCGGACGCATCGAGGCGATCGAGGGCCCGGTGGGCATCGACCTCGCGCTCTTCGACCAGGACCAGCAGTCCGGCCACTACCGCCGCGGCGAGTCGCGCCTCAAGGTCTTCCGCGTCGGGGAGCCGCTGTCGCTGAGCACGATGCTCCCGATGCTCACCTCGATGGGCGTCGAGGTCGTCGACGAGCGCCCCTACGAGCTCTCGGGCCTGGGCCGGCCCACCTACATCTACGAGTTCGGCCTGCGCCACGGGCGCACGCTCCCGCCGCACGAGCGCACCCTCTTCGCCGAGGCGCTGCGGGCGGTGTGGGACGGCTACAACGAGATCGACGGGTTCAACCAGCTCGTCCTGGCCGCCGGACTGACGTGGCGCCAGGCCACGGTGCTCCGCGCCTACGCGAAGTACCTCAAGCAGGGCAACTCGCCCTTCGCCCTCGACTACATCGAGGAGGCGCTGCGCAACAACGTCGACATCACCCGGCTGCTCGTCGAGCTGTTCGAGGCACGCTTCGACCCGGGCCGCACCGAGGGCCGGGTCCTCGCGGCGGACGCGGAGGCGCGCACCGCCAAGGTGGAGGCGATCGAGGAGCGGTTGGCCAAGGCGCTCGACGACGTCGTGAGCCTCGACCACGACCGCATCCTGCGCTCCTACCGCACGCTCGTGCGCGCCACGCTCCGCACGAACTTCTTCCAGCGCACCGCCGCGGGGCAGGTGCACCCCTACATCTCCTTCAAGCTCGAGCCGTCGGCGATCCCAGACCTGCCCGAGCCGCGCCCGCGCTACGAGATCTTCGTCTACAGCCCGCGCGTGGAGGGCTCGCACCTGCGCTTCGGCGCCGTCGCCCGCGGTGGCCTGCGCTGGTCCGACCGCCGCGACGACTTCCGCACCGAGGTGCTCGGCCTGGTCAAGGCGCAGATGGTGAAGAACACCGTGATCGTCCCGGTCGGTGCGAAGGGCGCGTTCTTCTGCAAGCAGCTGCCTGACCCCTCCGACCGCGACGCGTGGCTGGCCGAGGGCGTGGCCTGCTACAAGACCTTCATCTCCGGTCTGCTCGACATCACCGACAACCTCGTCGACGGCAAGAGCGTGCCGCCGACCGGGGTGGTGCGCCACGACGGCGACGACTCCTACCTCGTGGTGGCCGCCGACAAGGGCACCGCGACCTTCTCCGACATCGCCAACGGCGTGGCCAAGGACTACGGCTTCTGGCTCGGCGACGCCTTCGCCTCCGGCGGCTCCGTGGGCTACGACCACAAGGCGATGGGCATCACCGCCCGCGGCGCGTGGGTCTCGGTGCAGCGACACTTCCGCGAGATGGGCATCGACTGCCAGCGTGAGGACTTCACCGCGGTCGGCATCGGCGACATGTCCGGCGACGTCTTCGGCAACGGCATGCTCTGCTCCGAGCACACCCGGCTGGTCGCGGCGTTCGACCACCGCGACATCTTCATCGACCCGGCGCCCGACGCCGCGTCGTCGTACGCCGAGCGGCGCCGCCTCTTCGACCTCCCGCGCTCGAGCTGGAAGGACTACGACGCCTCGCTGATCTCCGAGGGCGGCGGCGTGTGGCCGCGCTCGGCGAAGTCGATCCCGATCTCGGCGCAGGTGCGCGAGGTGCTCGGCCTCGGCTCCGGCGTCACCGCGCTCACGCCCGCCGAGCTGATGAAGGCGATCCTGCTGGCGCCGGTCGACCTGCTGTGGAACGGCGGCATCGGCACCTACGTGAAGTCGTCGGAGGAGACCGACGCCGACGCCGGCGACAAGGCCAACGACGCCATCCGCGTCAACGGCGGGGACCTGCGCGCCCGCTGCATCGGCGAGGGCGGCAACCTCGGCTTCACCCAGCTCGGCCGGGTCGAGTACGCGCGCTACGGCGCCGGCGGCAAGGGCGGGCGGATGAACACCGACTTCATCGACAACTCCGCCGGCGTGGACACCTCGGACCACGAGGTCAACATCAAGATCCTGCTCGACCGCGTGGTGCGCTCGGAAGCGATGGACGAGCCGTCGCGGAACGAGCTGCTCGCCGCGATGACCGACGAGGTCGGCGCGCTGGTGCTGCGCGACAACTACGAGCAGAACCTCGCGCTCGCCAACGCCGAGGCCCACGCGCCGTCGCTGCTGCACGTGCACGAGGACTGGATGCGCGCGCTCGAGCGGCGCGGGGTGCTCAACCGCGACCTCGAGGGCCTGCCCAGCACCCGCCAGGTCAAGCGCCGCCTCGACCGCAAGCAGGCGCTGTCGGCGCCCGAGCTGTCGGTGCTGATGGCGTGGACCAAGATCGTGCTGGCCGACGAGCTGATCGGCTCGGACCTGCCGGACGACCCCTACCTGCGCGAGGACCTGCTGGCCTACTTCCCGAAGCAGATGGTGCCGGACCTCCAGCAGGCGATCGAGGACCACCCGCTGCGTCGCGAGATCATCGTGACCCAGGTCGTCAACGACCTGGTCAACGGTGCCGGGATGACCTTCTGGCCGCGCCTGCAGGGCGAGACGGGCGCCAGCCCGGCCGAGCTGACGCGTGCCAACTTCGTCGCGCGCGAGATCTTCGGGTCGCTGCCGCTGCGCCAGGAGATCGCCGCCCTCGACAACCAGGTGCCGGCCGAGCGCCAGACCCGGATGCGCATCGAGATGCGCACCCTCGTCGAGCGCGCCTCGCGCTGGCTGGTCACCAACCGCCGGCCTCCGCTCGACTCGAGTGCGACCGTCGAGTTCTTCCGCGGTCCGGTGCAGACGGTGATGGCCGAGCTGCCCGGCATCATGAGCGGGCGTGAGCTCGACGACTACCGCGCCCGGGAGAAGCGGCTCACCGACCACGGAGTGCCCGCCGACCTCGCCTCGCGCGTGGCGGTGCTCGCGTCGGCGTACGCCCTGCTCGGGATCGTGGAGACCGCCGACCGGCTCGGCCTCGCCCCGGTCGAGGTGGCCCGCGTCCACTTCGCCCTCGGCGAACGGCTCGGCCTGCCCGCGCTGGTCGAGCGGATCTTCGCCCTGCCGCGCGACGACCGCTGGCAGACCATGGCCCGCGCCGCGGTGCGCGACGACCTCTACGGCGTGCACCAGCAGCTCACCGCCCAGGTGCTGGAGTCGACGAGCGCCGACGACAGCGCACCGGCCCGGGTCGCTGCGTGGGAGGACTCCGAGGAGGAGCTGGTCGCCCGTGCGGCTGCCACCCTCGAGGAGATCTGCCGCGAGGAGACCGCGGAGCTGGCCCGGCTGTCGGTCGGCCTGCGGGTAGTGCGCGGCCTGCTCTCCTGACGTACGCCCCGACGTGAGCCCCGGACGTCATGGCGGGTGGTCGTCCGGGCGACCACCCGCCATGACGTCCGGCGCGGGTCAGAAGAGCAGCAGTGCGGCGACGACCCCGGCAGCCACGACGGCCCAGCGGAAGACCGCGTCGGGCAGCTTGCGCCCGATGCGGGCGCCGACGTAGCCGCCGACCAGGGAGCCTGCGGCGAGCGTCACCACGACGTCCCAGCGCGGCTCGGCCACGACGATGAAGATGAGGCCGGCGACGACGTTGCCGACCATCAGCGACAGCGTCTTGAGGCCGTTCACGACCCGGAGCTCGAGGTCGGTGCCGAGCCCGAGGACGGCGACCATCATGACGCCGGCACCGGCGCCGAAGTAGCCGCCGTAGACGCCGGTCATCGTGGCGAACGCCGTCGTGGCAGGGGACATGTGGCGGCGCTCGGCGCGGGCCTCGCCGTGGTGTGCCTCGTGCCGCTGGCGCAGCCACCGGGCGACCCGGGGCTGCACACCGACCAGCAGGCAGGTGAAGAGGATCAGCCACGGCACGATCGCCTCGAAGACGCCGGGCGGCAGGCCGATCAGCAGCGCGGCACCGGCGATGGCGCCCAGGGCGCAGACGAGGACGATCGCCCGGGCGATCGGACCGGCCTCGCGGACCTCGTCGCGATAGCCCAGGACGCCGCCCAGCCCGCCGGGGATCAGGCCGAGGGTGTTGGAGACGTTGGCGACGACCGGCGGCAGCCCGAGGGCGACCAGGACCGGGAAGCTGAGCAGGGAGGCGACCCCGACCGTGGATGACAGCACGCCGGCGCCGAATCCGGTCGCGACGACCAGGATCCCTTCGAGCAGGGTCACTGCGTGCTGCGGGCCGGTGGCGGGCAGAGAACTCCCGCTACCAACACACTGTGGAGTGCGGGGTCGAGGTCACGCCAAGAGCGTCGCAAGGACGACCAGCGCCAGTGTCGTGAAGACCTTCATGGTGAACCCCCGAGTGGTTTGTGTGTGAGCTTGATCCTAGGGACTGCGCACGCGTGCGGGGAAGCCGTTTTGCCAGTCACGGGTGTCCGGTCGCGTCGGAAGTTGCCGTGGCAGCCCTCGGAGACCCTGCGGGAGGATGGCCCGCATGACCGGCCCCCTCTCCGACCTGCTCGTCGTCGACCTCACCCGCGCGCTCGCCGGACCGCACGCCACGCAGATGCTGGGCGACCTCGGTGCCCGCGTGATCAAGGTGGAGGCGCCCGGCACCGGCGACGACACCCGCGGCTGGGGCCCGCCGTTCGTCGGCGAGCCCGACGCGCGCCAGTCGACCTACTTCCTGTGCACCAACCGCAACAAGGAGTCCATCGCCCTCGACCTCAAGGATGCGACCGACAAGGACGTCCTGGTCGGGCTCGTCGAGCGCGCCGACGTGCTCGTCGAGAACTTCCGCACCGGCGTGCTCGAGCGCCTCGGCCTGGGGATCGAGGAGCTGATGCGCCGCAACCCGCGCCTGGTCGTCCTCTCGATCACCGGCTTCGGCCACGACGGTCCGGAGGGTGGTCGCGCCGGCTACGACCAGATCGCGCAGGGCGAGGCCGGCCTGATGTCGCTGACCGGCTCGGGTCCCGACGACCCGCAGCGCGTCGGCGTACCGATCGCGGACCTGCTGTCGGGGATGTACGGCGCCTACGGCGTGATGGCGGCGCTGCACGAGCGCGAGCGCACCGGCAAGGGCACCGTGGTGCGTACGTCGCTGCTGGCCTCGGTCGTCGGGGTGCACGCCTTCCAGGGCACCCGCTGGACCGTGGCCGGCGAGGTCGGCCGTGCGCAGGGCAACCACCACCCCTCGATCGCGCCCTACGGCCTGTTCCACTGCCGCGACGGCGCGGTGCAGATCGCGCTCGGCAGCGAGGGGCTATGGAAGAAGTTCTGCGCGGGCTTCGGGCTCGACCCCGACGCCGAGGGCCTGGCCACCAACGGCGAGCGCGTCGCGCGCCGCGAGGACGTCATCGCGCTCGTCGAGCAGGCCTTCGCCGACTGGGACGCCGAGCCGCTGCTGGCCCGCCTGGCCGAGATCGGGATCCCCGCGGGCAAGGTGCGCAGCCTCGACGAGGTCTACGAGTGGGACCAGGTCGCCAGCCAGGGCCTGCTCGTCGACGTCGAGCACCCCACGCTCGGCGAGATCACCCTGCCGGGCCCGCCCCTGCGCTTCTTCGACGCCGACGGCGCCGAGGTCACGCGGCGCGACCACGTCGCCCCGCCTCTGCTCGACCAGCACGCCGACGAGATCCGCGCGTGGGTCGGCGGAGGTGGCGCGTGAAGCGCTGGACCTCCCACGAGATGCTCGACCTGGTGCTCGACGAGGGCACCTTCACCTCCTGGGACTTACCGATCGACCTCTCCGGGGTCGACCCGGCCTACCGCGCGGTGCTCGAGGCCGCCGCGCAGAAGGCCGGCACCGACGAGTCGGTGGTGACCGGCCGCGGTGAGGTGCGCGGGCGCCCCGTGGCCGTCGTGGTCAACGAGTTCGCCTTCCTCGCCGGCTCCATCGGCCGCGCCGCCGCGGACCGCATCACCGCAGCCGTACGCCGCGCGACGGCCGAGGGGCTCCCGCTCCTGGCCAGCACCGCGTCGGGTGGCACCCGGATGCAGGAGGGCACGCCCGCCTTCGTCCGGATGGTCGAGATCTCGCGGGCGCTGATGGACCACCGCGCCGCCGGGCTGCCCTACCTCGTGCACCTGCGCCACCCCACGACCGGTGGCGTCTACGCTTCCTGGGGCTCGCTGGGCCACGTCACCGTGGCCGAGCCGGGCGCACTGGTCGGCTTCCTCGGACCGAAGGTCTACGAAGCGCTCAACGGCCGGCCCTTCCGGCCCGGCGTCCAGGTCGCGGAGAACCTCGCCGCGGCCGGTGTCATCGACGGCGTCGTCGGCGCCGAGGACCTGCCCGCGATGGTCGACGCGGCCCTCGCCGTGCTCGTCGACGGCCCCGGCCCCGGTCTGCTCGAGCCGCGGGCGCCGCGCACGGTCGGGGACCACGCCGCCTGGGACAGCGTCGAGCGCACGCGGCGTACGGACCGGGCGGGTGTGCGCGACCTGCTCGCCCACGGCGCCACCGGCACCCTCCAGCTGCGCGGCACCGACGAGGGCGAGCGCGACTCCACCGTGCTCGTGGCGCTGACCCGCCTCGACGGCCAGCCGTGCGTCGTGATCGGGCAGGACCGCTCCCGCCAGACACCGGGCCACGCCATGGGTCCCGGCGCGCTCCGCGAGGCGCGACGCGGCATGCGCCTGGCCGAGGAGCTCGGGCTGCCGCTGGTCAGCGTCATCGACACCCCGGGCGCCGAGCTGTCGCCGGAGGCTGAGGAGCGCGCCATCGCCGGCGAGATCGCCCGCTGCATCGCGACCCTGACCACCATGACGGTGCCGACGGTGTCGGTGATCCTGGGTCAGGGCTGCGGGGGAGGGGCGCTGGCGTTCCTGCCGGCCCGGGCGGTGGTCGCCACCGAGCACGCGTGGCTCTCGCCGCTGCCGCCCGAGGGCGCGAGCGTCATCGTCCACGGCGACGTCACCCACGCCGCCGAGATGGCGCAGCGCCAGCGGGTGCGCGCCACGGACCTGCTCGCCGACGGCGTCGTGCACCGCGTGGTGCCCGAGATCGACGGGGAATCGCCGCGCGAGCTGGCGGTCGCCGTCGCCGCCGAGGTGTCCGCGCTGCTGCGCGAGCTCACCGGGCGTACGCCGGTCGCTGCCGCGAGCTGAGCTCTGTGGCACGACGTGCGGGCCGCTAGCTGGCCTTCTTCGCCCGCTTCTTCGTAGCGGTCTTCTTGGCGGGAGCCTTCTTCGCAGCAGTGGTCTTCTTGGCCGCAGCCTTCTTGGCGGGAGCCTTCTTCGCGGGAGCCTTCTTCGCGGCAGCCGACTTCTTGGCCGGAGCCGTCTTCGCCGCGGGTTCGTCGGCCTCCTCGCCGCGGGCGGACTTCGCCGCCGCCACCGACTTCTGGAGCGCCGCGAGCAGGTCGACGACCTCGCCGGAGGTCTTGGTGGAGGTCTCGGTGCGCTTGATCTCGCCGCCCTCGATCTTCGACTTCACCAGGGCCTCGACGGCGCCGGCGTAGTCGTCCTCGAACTCGCTGGCGTCGAAGTCGCCGGCGAGCGTCTCGACGAGCATGTGGGCCATCTTGACCTCGGAGTCCTTGACGTCGCCGGCCTCGACCGAGAAGTCGGGGGTGCGGATCTCGTCGGGCCACATCATGGTCTGCAGCACGATCACGTCGTCCTTGACCCGCAGCACCGCGATGCTGGTGCGCTGGCGCAGCGCCACGGTCACGACCGCCATCCGGTCGGCGTCGAGCAGCGCCTGGCGCAGCAGGGCGTACGGCTTGGCGCCGGCGCCCTCGGGCTCGAGGTAGTAGGACTTCTCGAAGAGCAGCGGGTCGATCTGGTCGCGCGGGACGAACTTCTCCACCGCGATCTCGCGCGACGACGTCGACGGCAGCTCGGCCATGTCGTCGTCGGTGAGGATGACCATCTCGCCGTCCTCGGTCTCATAGCCCTTGGCGATGTCGGCGTACGCCACCTCCTCGCCGTCGAGGGAGCAGACGCGCTGGTACTTGATGCGACCGCCGTCCTTGGCGTGCACCTGGCGGAACGAGACGTCGTGGCTCTCGGTCGCGGCGTAGAGCTTGACCGGCACCGACACCAGGCCGAAGGAGACTGCGCCCTTCCAGATGGCTCGCATGGGGTAAGCATGTCCCATGCGTCCCATGCTCGCCACCAAGGGAGACGTCGTCCCCACGGGCGACGAGTGGTCCCACGAGGTCAAGTGGGACGGCGTACGCATGCTCGCCGACGTGCCGGCAGGCGGCGACCGGGCCCGGCTGACCACCCGCAACGGCAACGACGCCACTGTCGCGTGGCCCGACCTCAGCCCCGCCCCGATGGGTGGGCGCGACCTCCTCGTCGACGGCGAGGTCATCGGCATCAACGACGCAGGGGTGCCGGACTTCGCGGTGATCCAGGAGCGGATGCACGTCCGCTCCGCGACGACCGCGGCCCGGCTCGCGAAGAGCGTGCCGGCGACCTTCATGGTGTTCGACGTGATGCGCCTCGACGGCCGCGACCTGACCGGGCTGCCGCTGGCGGAGCGCCGCGAGATCCTCGAGGGGCTCGACCTCGGCGGTTGGCAGGTGCCGCCGACGTACGACGACGGGGCGATGCTGCGCGAGGCCACGCTGACGCAGGGGCTCGAGGGGATCGTGTCGAAGCGGCTGACCTCGACCTACCAGCCCGGGGTGCGGAGCAAGGCGTGGCTGAAGTTCGCCCACCGGCACCGCTTCTCCTTCGTCGTCGGCGGCTGGCGCCCGCAGGAGGGGACCAAGGACCGCCTCGCCGCGCTGCTGGTGGGGAAGCCGACCGCGGAGGGGCTGCTCTACCGCGGGCGCGTCGGCAGCGGCATCGGCGGCGCCGCGAGCCGGCTGCTCGGTGAGCAGCTCGCGGGCCGGGAGGTCGGGGTCAGCCCCTTCGCCGACGACGTGCCGGCCGCGGACGCGCGCGGCACGCGGTGGGTGGAGCCGTTCCTCGTCGTCGACGTCGACTCGCTGAACAAGATGCCCGTCACCCGCCTGCGGCAGCCGTCCTACCGCGGCGTCCGCACCGACATCGGACCCGAGGACGTGAGCGGATGACCGAGGTCCAGGTCGACGTCGAGGGCCGCACGCTGACGATCAGCAACCTCGACAAGGTGCTCTACCCACGCACGGGCACGACGAAGGGGGAGGTGCTCAACTACTACGCCCAGGTCTCGCCGGTGCTCCTGCCGCACCTCAGGGACCGCGCCGTCACCCGCATCCGCTGGCCGCACGGCGTGGAGGGGTCGAGCTTCTTCGAGAAGAACGCCCCGCCCGGCACCCCGTCGTGGGTGCGCACCGTCGAGGTGCCGACCACCGGCTCGCGATCCGGCAAGGGCGACGGCACCATCCGCTTCCCGATCTGCGACGACCTCGCGACGCTCACGTGGCTGGCCAACCTCGCCGCCCTCGAGCTGCACGTCCACCAGTGGCGGGTCGACCCCGACGGCACGCCGCGCCACCCCGACCGGCTGGTCATCGACCTCGACCCCGGCGAGCCCGCCGGTCTCCACGAGTGCGCGCAGGTCGCACTCATGGTCCGCGAGGCGCTCGCTGAGCGCGACCTGGTCTGTACGCCGGTCACCAGCGGCAGCAAGGGCCTGCACCTCTACGCCCACCTGCCGGCCACTGGACGGTCGAGCCTCGACAGCGACGGCACCACGGCGCTGGCCAAGGAGGTGGCCGAGGGGCTCCAGAAGGAGCACCCCGACCTGGTGACGGCGACCATGACCAAGGCGAAGCGCCCCGGCAAGGTGTTCCTCGACTGGTCGCAGAACTCCGGGTCCAAGACGACGGTCTCGCCCTACTCCCTGCGCGGGCGCGAGCGGCCCACCGTGGCGACCCCGCTCACCTGGGACGAGGTCGAGGCCGGGGCCGAGGACGAGCTCGCCCTTGAGCAGCTCACGCTCGAGCAGGTGCTCGCCCGGGTGGGGGAGCTGGGCGACGTCTTCGACGCGTGATCGGCGCACCGGAACCGTCACCCCCGGTTACACCCACTTGTGACCGTTCAGGTTTCAAGTATTCCCCTTGTGTGACCGCTCTGAGGATCCGGTGTGGATGTGTCCGCCACATGCTTTACCCATGTCCCGCATCCTCCTGGTCCCCGTCGCAGTCCTCCTGGCTGCCGGTGGCGTCGTGCTCGGCCCGGGCGAGCAGGCCCCGGCGCAGCCCGCCACCACGGTGGTCTCGACGACGGTCGACTCGGGCGTTCAGTCCACCAACCGCTGACCCTGCCTCTATGCTCGCTTGCATGGTGCAGGACGTGTTGGTGGTTGAGGACGAGGAAGACATCGCAGTACCCCTCATGCGCACCCTCGAGCGTGAGGGCTACGAGGTCAGCCGCGCCTCCGGCGGCGCCGAGGCGGTGTCCTTCGCCGTCGCCAACGACCCGGCGGTCGTGATCCTCGACCTGGGCCTGCCCGACATGGACGGCCTCGACGTGTGCCGTCAGATGCGCTCCGGCGGCTACGAGGGCGGGATCATCATGGTCACCGCCCGTGCCGGCGAGCTCGACCGCGTGGTCGGCCTCGACGTCGGCGCCGACGACTACCTCGCCAAGCCCTTCGGCCTCGCCGAGCTGCTGGCCCGGGTGCGTGCCCTGCTGCGCCGCAGCGGTACGCCGACCGCGACCGGCGACACGACCGTGACCACGTCCTCTGGGCTGCGCATCGACGCCGGCTCGCGCCGCGTCCACCTCAACGAGCGCGAGATCGCGCTGACGGCCAAGGAGTTCGACGTCCTGGCCGTGCTGGCGTCCAACCACGACAAGGTCGTGCCGCGCGAGACGCTGATGAACCAGGTGTGGGACCAGAACTGGTACGGCTCGACCAAGACGCTGGACGTCACCATCGGTCGCCTGCGCAGCAAGCTCGAGGCGGCCGACGCCGGCGAGAAGGTCGTCGCCATCCGCGGCGTCGGCTTCCGCCTCGAGACCGGCACCTGAGAGCGCGTCCTCCCCGCGGGGTGCGGACTGCGACCCACGAGGTCCGCGTCCGCCCGATGGTTGTCCACAACCTTTACCGGTGACCTGTTTTCGGCCCCGTCCTGCTGGGTAGCGTCCCCAGTGCACGATCTCGGGGAAGCAGGTAGGCCATGGCAGTGGACCGTCTGGCGGTCGATCGACCGCACGAGCGCACGCCCGTGCGCGACGACCTCGTCGAACGCCTCGACGCGTCGGTGCGCGAGCGGGTTCGGCGCGAGGGCGTCGACCCGCAGCGCGAGGCACTCGTCGTGCGCCGCATCGCTGAGGACGTGGTCCGCGACCACGACCAGCTCAGCCTGACCGGCGCCGTCGCGCCGATCGCCGACGACGAGGCGATGGTGGGCGAGCTGGTCGCTCGGGTGTCCGGCTTCGGCCCGCTCCAGCCCTTCCTCGACGACCCCGAGGTGGAGGAGGTCTGGATCAACTCCCCGGAGCGGGTCTTCATCGCGCGTCGCGGTCGCCACGAGCTGACCAACCTGCGCCTCGACGCCGCCCAGGTGGACGAGCTGGTCGAGCGGATGCTGAAGTCGAGCGGGCGCCGCCTCGACATCAGCACGCCCTTCGTGGACGCGATGCTGCCCGAGGGGCACCGTCTCCACGTCGTGCTCGAGGGCATCACGCGCGGCTTCACGGCCGTCAAGACCGCAGTGATGAAAACCACTGCTATAGTCAGATTGTATGGCACACCCGCGCGGAGTTCCTCAAGCGCCTGCTATCTACGCGCGAATCAGCCTCGACCGCACAGGGCAAGCGCTCGGCGTTCAGAGGCAAGTCGAGGAGTGCCGAGAACGATGCCGGTCGCTCGGCTGGCCTGAGCCGAAGGTCTACTCCGACAACGACATTTCGGCACGCTCGGGCAAACGGCGGCCGAGCTTCGAGCAGCTTCTGCTCGATGTCGAGTCCGGATACGTCGATGGGATCGTCGCGTGGCACCTCGACCGGGTGTTGCGACGAGTCGTCGACCTTGAGCGAGTGCTCGACGCAATCGAGTCGCAGAAGGCTGCGGTCCCCGTGGTCTTTCTTCAAGCTGGTGAGATCGACTTGATGACACCTTCTGGGCGCCTCCTCGCTCGAATACTCGCTGCAGTCGCCGCCAATGAAGGTGACGTGAAGTCCGCACGCCTATCTGCACAGCGGGCGCAGGCCGCACAGTCAGGCCAGGCCCATGGGCCGCTCGGCTACGGATACGACGACCATCAGCGAATCATTCCGGAGGAAGCAGAAGTCATCCGAGAGGTCGCACAGCGCGTTCTCGACCGTGAGACGCTTTACTCGATCGCCTCTGACCTCAACGCTCGCGGCGTCGCCACCCCCGGGAGTGGCCGATGGGACGCGAGGCGCGTCGATCGCGCGGTTGAGCGCAATCAGCGCCCCGAGGTAGTAGCGGTCATCGCCGCGGTGCGTGGCAACGCCGCGGTCGCCGCTGGCGCGCTCGCCCGGATGTTGCGAAGGGCTGGTGGGACGCCGGCGCTCTGCACGGCTGCGTGGGTGCGTGACCAGCCTTGGGTGGACCACGTCAGTTCCGGGGACCATGGGCTGGATGACTCCACCGTTGCACGCCTGCTTGCGTCCGCTGGAATTCCGGCGGACCGTTCGTACTGGCGAGCCGCGAACGTCCGAGCGATGGTTCGCCGCGGATCGCTCTGCGGGTGGCGTGAGTTCAGCCCTGGCCAGCGTGGGGGATACGGAGAACTGGTTTCGCAAGGAGATTGGACGCCAATTCTCTCGAAGGCAGTGATTGAGGACATCCGGCGCATTACAGACCGGCCGTCTGCGAGGAGGGGCCGTGAGCCGAAGTACCTCCTGGCAGGAATCTTGAAGTGCGGGAAGTGCGGCTCCAGCCTGGCCGGCTCGCCGACCGGCAACGGCGGTTTCCGTTATGCGTGTTCGAAACAGCCTGGTCGATCCCATACGTGCGGTGGTCTCACGATAACGGGACCTCAGACTGACGTGGTCATCTCCATGGCGATCATCGACGCAGTCGCGGAAGCCAAGGTTCGATCAGGTGCGATCAAGCGTCGTAGTGGCAACGGCAGCGCCGCTGCCGTTGCCGCCGCAGAGACCGAGATCGTTGAACTGGCTCGACTTCGCAAGCACTACGGTCTCGAGTTCGCAGCGAATCGGCTTCACGAAGATGAGTGGGATGCTCTGAGGGAAGGGTGGGCGATCCGGCAGCGTGAGGCCGAGCGGGTGCTTGGGCAGTGGACCCCAAACTTGCATGCTGTCCTGTCGGACGTGCCAAAGAAGCGAGCCGACATCGAGTCATGGTGGAACACGGCGCCGATGCGGCGGCGCCGGGACATCGTGCGGGCGCTGGTTGAGAGCATCGAGATCGCGCCGCGTGGTAAGTCGAACAACCGGTTCGATGACTCGCGGATAGGCGAGCCGATATGGCGAGCCTAAGCGGCGGGCTGATCCTCCGGCCGGACAGCGGGGACTTCAGCGGCCATGATCTCTGCGATTCGGTTGAGAACGTTGGCGCCCGCGATCACGGGTGGCTTGCCCTGCTCGACTCGGGCTTTCCGCGCCCGCCGTGAGTAGGCGTCTGCCATCTCACGAAGCGAGCGCTGTTGATCCGCCTGAGCACTCCCTCCTTTAGCGCCGTGTAGTTGCTCGTTCATTGCGTGGCTCCCGAGGTGACTAGTGGGTGGCTAGTCACCTAGGTGTCTCTACGGCTCGGCTGCGATCAGTCTTCAGCGACCTATTTCGCACGGAGTGCACCGACATGAGACTGACGGCTTGAACCGCCCACTCTCTCCCGGGCCGGTCCGGGGATGGCGGTCAGTCAGATGTCGTAAGTCTGACTGGCTCACTCGCCTTGACCTGCGGAAACGCCGCCATCCGGGCTGCTGGTGACACACTGGTGACACATTCCGGTCCGCTAGATCTACTTGGTCTTGGTCAGTGGACATCTTGATCGGGATCGCGCCGGGCCAACCCTCAGCCTGGCCGGGCTCTCGGCATGCCGTCCGTCTAGATATCAGTAGGTACACGGGTTCCGCCGACGAGTCGAGGCGCACAAGCATTAATAGACGCACGACGTTCTCAGGCTTCACTTTGACAGACTGGTCGTCCGCAAGTGTGGGCGAATGGACCGCTTCAGCAGGCTCAGTGTTGCTCTGTTTGTGCCTACGTAACAAGAGACCACGTACACGAGAGGCAAGCATGTTCGAGAGCACAGCAACATATCCCGCCGCCTACGTCTCCGACAACGTCGAACCGGCAGAGGCGCTTCGATTGGCATTGGCCTGGGTGGCGGATCAATCGGGCGTGAAGCCGCTCATCCTCATGCACGCCAAGAAGATGAAGGGCAACGATCCGCAGGTTGCGAAGATTATCGACAGGCACGGCCTGAGCGTTGAGTCACCGAATTCTAGTGCCGCTGGTCAGCATTCCGCTCCCGTCATTGCCATCTGGCCGAGCGATGCGGTCATCGAGCACATCGACTCGCGTCACCGACGCACGCCCGCGGCTGTGTGCCTCATCAAGTCTTCTCGTCCGGGCGCGCAGGATGGCTGGATCGCTGCTCATCAGGCCGTTGACTTGGTGTCGGGCGGGGCAGCCGAGCGTCCCACGCTCGCAGACCCTGTGGTGGAGCACGCCATGCGCCAAGCGGGGAACGACATCAACCACAACAACATGCTTGTCACGCAAGACGATAAGGCATACGTGGTGCGGACTCTTCAGGAACTCGACCGCAGCGGACACACGTTCGATGTCGAACCGCTGTGCTCCTGGGCGCTTGCCAACGGATGGCCTGGGGACGAGGTGGCCGAGCTCCGCAAGATCGCTATCCGAGTGAAGGCGGGTTCAAAGTTTGTCCTTCGAGACACCTGGGGTCCCAAGGCGGGCGCTGCAAGACAGTGGGAGGCGGAGGTGCATAACGGCGCCGGTGGCGGAGCCTGACCGGCTTGTCGTAGGCGCGGTGCAACTGACAGGGACGTCTTCGCTGGGTGACGGCACGAATCGGGATTCGCGCAGACACTCGTAAAGACGCGGGGACGTCACCTCGCACGGCTGCGGAGTTCCTTCCGGCCCAGCTATCCCTCAGATAGAAGCTCGGGTGGCCTTGACCTCGTTTGGTGGACACCGGA
Organism: Nocardioides sp. S5; assembly: GCF_017310035.1. Taxonomy (NCBI): domain Bacteria; kingdom Bacillati; phylum Actinomycetota; class Actinomycetes; order Propionibacteriales; family Nocardioidaceae; genus Nocardioides; species Nocardioides sp. S5. The sequence goes on along the minus strand of NZ_CP022296.1, from coordinate 3,669,592 downwards.
CTACGGAGCAAGAGTCGACCTTCCGGGGCAGTCCGACGCCACGTCTGGATCGACTGCTCCGAACTCCCTCGCTGCGTCGGATCCCGTCGGTAGAGTTGTCAGTGAGCCAGGAGGGTTCCAGAGCCGGACGCTCCGACGCTGCCCCAATCGCGAGCTGAACGTCCACGCCAAATCGGGAGGATGTGACCGACCAGCCCAACGGACCGGAGGACGTTGTATGAGACTCATCTCCGCACGAGTCCGCGGCGCCGGCCGACTCCTCGATACAACGATCAAGCTCGACCAGAAGCTCGTCGCGATCGTTGGACCAAACGAAGCAGGCAAGACGACGCTCCTCAAAGCACTTGCCTACGTGGAGGCATCCGAAGCTCTTCCTCCGGCACAGCGGTCGCGCGCATCGGCGGGTGTCGCCGACTCCACTCCAGTCGTCAGCTTGCGCTACCGCGTCAGCGACGAGGACCGCAAGGAGCTGGAAGATCTCGGACTCGAGGAAGCTCCAACCGAGTTCTTCGTCAGCCGTCGCGCCGACGGCGACGGCCCCAACTTCACGGTCAAGCCCGCGCCTCGCAAGTCCGAGGCGGCACTGAAGCAACTGGCAGTCGAACTGAGCGAGGCTCTGGCAGTGACCATCGTCCTAGAGCCACTTCCCATCGACGTGAACGAGGACGAAGAAGCACCCGAACCGCCCGATGGCGCACCGCTGCTCGGCGAGCTTCGCCTGCTACAGCAAGACCTCGATACCTACCTCGCCGCCCCGGTCGGTGAACGAGATCCGATCGACAACTTGCGCGAACGCGCCGATGAGGACATCGAAGCACTGAAGGCATTCACCGGCACCGACGTCCTGCAGCGGCTGCTCTCATCACTCGGGGCGTGGATCGATCGTGAGGACCCCGCGGAGACGACCAAGAAGGAACTCTGGAAGCTCACCCCCGACGTGGTGATGTTCACCGAGGCCGACCGCACGCTGGCCTCTACTTACACCCTCGATGATGCCCTGCTTGGCGACGTGCCAGCAGCGCTCGCGAACCTGGCTCGGCTGGCCGACCTTGACCTGAATGCCCTAACCCAGGCGGTGCAGACCGGCCAGGTATCTCGACGAGACACCATCAAGAACAAGGCGAACATCACGCTCGCCAACTACTTCAAGAACGCGTGGCAGCAGTCCGACCTAAAGGTCGAGCTGAACGTTGAGAACAAGCTTCTCCGGATCGGTCTCGTCGAAGATGGCGTACACGCATCAGTCTTCGACGAACGAAGCGCCGGGCTCCGGATGTTCGTCGCTTTGACCTCCTTCCTCGCTGCGCGAGACACCGGACGTGCGACGATCCTCTTGATCGACGAGGCCGAGACCCACCTTCACATTGACGCTCAGGCCGACCTCGTGCAGATGTTCGCCAAACAGGACAAAGCCGACAAGATCATCTACACCACTCACTCGCCGGGCTGCCTGCCCGCCGATCTTGGTGTCGGTATCCGCGCCGTCGTGCCCGACAGTGAGGAGACGAGCCACGTAGAGAACAGCTTCTGGCGGCAAGAGGGCGGCGGATTCACCTCCCTGATGTTCGCGATGGGAGCTTCGGCCGCAGCGTTTACGCCGGCACGTTGCGCGGTCATCGCGGAAGGTGCCACCGACATGATCTTGCTCCCGACCTTGATGCGCGCTGCTACTGGACAAGACAGCCTGCCGTACCAGGTGGCACCCGGCCTCTCGGAGATGCCCAAGGACTCCTACCCGGACCTGGACTTCCAGGCGGCCAAGGTCGCGTTCCTCGTCGACGGTGACGGCGGCGGACAAAGGCTTGCCGAGACCATCGGTCGCGCCATACCTGACGACCGGGTCGTCACCCTCGACGTCCACGGCATTGAGAACACCCTGGACCCAGACCTCTACCGGGACACTTTTACCGCGCAGCTCCGCGATCTCAACGCCACCGTCACCATCGGCGACCCACCAACTCTGCCCGATGCGACGGCTGGACCGTGGTCTACGACTCTGGACACCTGGGCTGCCAGCCAGGGATGGCGGGCGCCAACGAAGCAGGAGATCGCGAACCACCTCATTGAACTCGACGAGGTGGTGCTGAGCCCGCACGGCCTCCTCGCGCTGAAACAGGCCCATGCTGCGCTGCTCGCCGCATTGGGGATCACATCGTGACACCCGCGAACGCCCTGGCGACCTGGGTGGCTGAACGCACCGCGCTCAGCATCAGCCGGCGACTGACCTTCGCTGGTACGGGCCCGACGTTCATCGACGCTGACAACGCCAGCAGGGGGTCCGGGTTTCCCCGTCTTGTCTGCCAGGCCGTCACCGCCCGAGCCAAGGGCTCGTCGAGCACGATCGATGTCCCGGGTTGCGTCCCGCGGCAGCAACAGCTGAGCCCGGACGAAGCAGGCCGATACATCCACTCCCAGCAGTTCAAACCTCCGACGAGCCGCTCAGTCAGAGAGTTGGGTACCCGGTGAAGTCGCAAGCGGATCCACGAGGCGCGGTGGGGGCCTGACCCCGGTTCTTGGACACGCTGAATCCAGCATCTGGTGCTGGGGAAGCGAGATGATCCGAGAATCATGGCCAGGAAGAACTACTCCGAGGAGTTCCGTCGTCAGGCCGTCGACTTGTACGAGTCCACCCCGGGCGCCACGGTCCGCGGCATCACCGATGACCTCGGCATCGTGCGCGGCACGCTGCGGCACTGGCTCGAGGCCTACGGGACCGGCAAGAAGACCGCCGCTGACGGGACGCTGACCTCCAGCCCACTGCAGTCCAAGAGCTCGTCCAGGAGCCCGTCGGCGGCGCCCGAGGAGACACCGGAACAGAAGATCGCCCGGCTTCAGGCCCGGGTGAACGAGCTCGAGGTCGAGACAACCAAGCTCACCACCGAGCGCGAGATCCTCCAACGGGCGGCCAAATATTTCGCCGGGGAGACGCGCTGGTGAGTCGCTTCCAGTTCGTCGCCGACAACTCCACCACCTTCGAGGTGAAGCGACTGTGCGAGCTCGTCGAGATCGAGCGCTCGTCCTACTACGCCTGGCTCAAGGCGGCCCCAGCACGCGAGGAGCGCACCCGAGCCGATGCCGAGCTCGCGGAACGGATCAGAGCGGTGCATGCCGAGGACAGCACCCAGGGTGCGCCACGGATCACCGCTGAGCTCAACGACGGCGCACCTGCCGGCGACCGCGTGAACCACAAGCGCGTCGCCCGGGTGATGCGCCTTGAGGGCATCCGTGGCTATGTGAAGAAGCGTCGAGTGCGGACCACGATCCCCGAGCCATCGGGGCAGAAGTACCCCGACCTGCTCAACCGGGACTTCACCGCCGAAGCCCCGAACGAACGCTACGTCGGGGACATCACCTACCTGCCGTTGGCCGACGGGACGAACCTGTACCTGGCGACCGTCATCGACTGCTACTCACGTCGCCTCGCCGGCTGGGCCGTCGCCGACCACATGCGCACCGAGCTCGTCGAGGACGCCTTGAAGGCTGCTGCCGGAACCCGCGGCACCCTCAAGGGCGCGATCTTCCACAGCGACCACGGGTCGGTCGGCGAAATCAACCGGTCGTCGCAACACCTTGAGTTCGGAGGTGTTCGAGCATGGCGACAGCGGACTGGAGCAAGAAGACCAGCGACGCGCCAGAGGAGCTTCGCCGGCAGTGGCGTGCTGACCGGGCGTTGCGGCCAGCGATGCGCTCGCCCGGGCGTCCTGACCCGTCCCGAGCGGTGCAACGGCAGTTCTGGCGGCTGATCGCCACGGGCATCACGTCGGCAGAAGCGGCGCTGGCGGTCGGTGTGTCAGTGCCGGTTGGGACCCGCTGGTTTCGCCACGCTGGCGGCATGCCGCCCATTTCGCTGGCCGAGCCCACCGGCCGCTATCTGAGCTTCGAGGAACGTGAGGAGATCGCCATCCTGCACGCCCAGGACAAGGGCGTTCGCGAGATCGCCCGCGCGATCGGGCGTGATCCCGGAACGGTCTCACGCGAGTTGCGCCGCAACGCTGCGACTCGTGGGGGGAAGCAGGAGTACCGGGCCACCGTGGCGCAGTGGAAGGCACAGCAGGCGGCCAAGCGCCCCAAGACCGCGAAGCTGCTCGAGAACCCGAAACTGCGGGAGTACGTCCAAGATCGGCTCGCCGGCAACGTTCGCCGGCCCGACGGCACGATCGTCACTGGCCCCACACCGGCCCCCTGGAAGGGGCTGAACAAGCCGCACCGTGCCGACCGGCGTTGGTCGCTGGCCTGGAGCCCGGAGCAGATCGCACAGCGGTTGAAGGTCGACTTCCCCGATGATGAGTCCATGCGCATCAGCCACGAGGCGATCTACCAGTCGCTGTTCATTGAGGGGCGTGGTGCGCTCAAGCGCGAGCTGGTCACGTGTCTGCGCACCGGACGTGCGCTACGGCAGCCGAGGGCCCGATCGCAGAACAAGCCCGGTGGGCATGTCACGGCCGATGTGGTTCTCAGCGAGCGCCCCGCTGAAGCCGAAGACCGCGCCGTCCCGGGTCACTGGGAGGGCGACCTGATCATCGGCACTGGCCGGTCGGCGATCGGGACGATCGTTGAGCGCAGCAGCCGCTCAACGATCCTGGTCCACCTGCCACGCATGGAGGGCTGGGGCGAGAAGCCCTACGTGAAGAACGGTCCATCGCTCGGCGGCTACGGGGCCGTCGCGATGAACGCGGCGCTGAGTGCGTCGATCACCAAGCTGCCCGAGCAGCTGCGCAAGACCCTGACCTGGGATCGCGGCAAGGAGCTCTCGGGTCACGCGCAGTTCGCGTTGGAGACCGGCACGAAGGTGTTCTTCGCCGACCCCCACTCGCCGTGGCAGCGGCCGAGCAACGAGAACACCAACGGCCTGCTGCGCCAGTACTTCCCCAAAGGCACGGACCTGTCGCGTTGGTCCGCCGAGGACCTCGAGGCCGTCGCTCACGCGCTCAACAACCGGCCCCGCAAGATCCTTGGGTGGAAGACACCTGCCGAGGTGTTCGATGAGCAACTACGCTCGCTTCAACAACCCAGTGTTGCATCGACTGGTTGAACCCAAGGTCTACTGCTCGAAGGACTACGCCAAGCTCTGCAAGAGGCTCGGCGTCACCCAGTCGATGGGTGCGGTCGGCTCCTCGGCCGACAACGCGTTGGCGGAGTCGTTCAACGCCACGATGAAGCGCGAGATCCTCCAAGACGCCGCCTGCTGGAGCGACGAGGCGACGTGTCGCCGGCAGGTCTTCAAGTGGCTCGTGCGCTACAACACCCGCCGACGCCATTCCTGGTGCCGCTACCTGTCCCCGTCCACCTACGAGTCCAACTACGCCGCTACGCTGCAACCCGCTGCGTAATCACACCCTGTGTCCAAGATCCGGGGGCAGGGCCCGTGTGGCGTCGATGGGACCCGCACATCCACACGCCAGGTACCGCCATGAACAACCAGTTCGGGCAGGATGCTTGGGACGCCTACCTCACACGCATAGAACAGGAAGAGCCGAAGATCGAGGCCCTCGGCGTTACGGACTATTGCAGTATTGACGAGTACGAGAAAGTGCGCGAGTTCCAGACGGCGGGCCGTCTTCCCGATGTGGGCCTTGTCTTCCCGAACATCGAGCTGCGTCTACCGACTGCCACGAAGAACGACCACCCCGTCAATATCCACCTGCTCGTTTCACCAGAGGACCCCAATCACGTCGAAGAGGCACGACGATTCCTGCGGACGCTCAAGTTTTCGGCGGGACGAGAGTCGTACGTATGTGACCCGGCCGACTTGATCCGCCTTGGCAAAGCTCACGACTCGTCGATCAAGGATGATGGTGCCGCACGGGCGGCCGGTACCAACCTCTTCAAAGTATCGCTTGACAACCTCAAGCAGTCGCTGGGCGAGAGCGCTTGGCACAACAGAACATCATCATCGGGGTGGCAGCCGGTAGTACCGATGGCACCTCCGGTGTTCGTGATGACGGCGGCTCGCTCGAAGCCGTTCGTGTTGAGATCGAGCGTCTGGCTCGCGTGATCTTCGCGAGTTCGCCAGCGCAGCGCACCTTCTGGTTGGGCGAGGGTGCGTTGAGTATCGACAAGCTCACCAAGAAGTATGACGGGCGCAAGGTGTGCCTGCATGGCAGCGACGCCCACAAGCTCGACCGCGTGGGGAAACCGGATGGTGATCGCTACACGTGGATCAAGGGGGACGCGACTTTCGAGAGCCTTCGACAAGCCTGCCTCGAACCGAAGGAGCGGGCGATCGTTGGTGAGCAGCCACAGAAGGGCGCACTCGACTACCGGGTCATCGAACGCATCATCGTGTCCGATGCGGACTGGATGGCGACGCCTGAAATTGAGCTTGCTCCCGGACTGGTCGCGATCATCGGGGCCAGGGGATCCGGCAAGACCGCGCTGGCAGATCTCATCGCTGCCGGCGCCGGAGCCGCGAGCACCAACGAGTCCGACCAGACTTTCTTGCAGCGTGCTCGAAGTCATCTCGCCGGGAGCAAGGTCGAGCTGACGTGGGCTGACGGCGAGACCTCTGACACCGAGCTTCCGCCCAACTTCTCCTTCGATCACGACGTGCCGCGTGTCCAGTATCTATCGCAGCAGTTCGTTGAACGCCTCTGCTCGTCCGAAGGAATCACCGATGAGCTGCTGGCCGAAATCGAGCGGGTCATCTTCGAGGCGCATCTCTACGAGGACCGGCTCGGGGCATCGAGCTTCCGCGAGCTTCTCGATCTGCGGGCGAGTCACGGACGCGACCTTCGGCGGTTCGCCCAGAACGAGATGGAGGACCTCGCAGAGCAGATCGAGACCGAACGCGTCGCGGGTGACGAACTGCCAGGTCTCAAGAAGGAGCAGGTGCGACTCACTGCCTTGCTAGCGGAGGACAAGCGGGCACGTGGGGGTTTGGTCGTCGTCGGTGGCGAGGCCCGAGCCCAGCGCCTCGAAGCCGTTAACGGCGCAGTCGTGGCAAAACAGGCAGAGGTCGATGCCCTCAAGCGACGCGATAAGTCGCTCTCGGACCTGGCTGACGCCATCAAGGATGTCACCGATCGGCGGCTACCCGCGATCCGCGTAGAGCTGGAACGTGACTATGCAAGTGCGGGTCTTACCACAACCGAATGGCAGAACTTCGACCTTCGCTTCACCGGCGATCCTGCGTCGATCGTTGAGCAGCGCCTGACTGCGGTACATAAGGCAACCGGTGAACTGGTCGGCCCCGGGGTTCCCAAGCCCACCAAACCAGCCCACGAACTGCCACCGTATGTCGCCGACGATGTCGAGCTAGCTGTAGTTCCCCAGCAGGTTGTGAACGTGTGACGTGAGGTGAGGACCTCCGGTATCAAAGGGGTTACCACACCAACCTTCACCCGGAGGTCCTCGTGACTCACGCTAATGCCCCGCTGACTCCTGTCGGTCGTGAACGTCTTGCCCGCCTGATCGTCCACGACAGGTGGCCGGTCGCTCGGGCTGCTGAACGGTTCCAGGTCTCGTCGGCGACGGCTTCGAAGTGGGCCCACCGCTACCGCGCTGGCGAACCGATGATGGACAGGTCGTCGCGGCCGCACTACTCGCCCACGAGATGCTCCGCACATCTGGAGCGGCGGATCATCAAGCTGCGGTTCTGCCGGCAGTGGGGACCGCACCGGATCAGCTACCGGTTGAAGGTTCCGCGTTCCACGGTCGGGCGGGTCCTGGCCCGATACCGGATGCCGCTGCTGGCGCACGTCGATCGGGCCACCGGCCTGCCGGTCCGCCAGCCCGAGACGGTCCGCTACGAAGCGTCCGCGCCGGGTGAGCTGGTGCACGTCGACATCAAGAAGCTCGGCCGGATCCCCGACGGTGGTGGTTGGCGCGCTTTCGGTCTCGGCTCGCCTCAGGCACGTCAAGCGGCGTTGGCGCGCAAGCAAGCCGCCCGAGCCGGCGCGCCAAGCTCGCGCGGCTACACGTTCCTGCATCACGCCGTCGATTCCTACTCCCGCCTCGCCTACTCCGAACAGCTGGCCGACGAGCGAAAGGAGACCGCCGCAGGATTTTGGGAACGCGCTCGAGCCTTCTTCGCCGAGGCAGGGTTCGAGGTCACCGTGGTCATGACCGACAACGGCGCCTGCTACCGCTCACACGCCTTCAAAGCCGCCCTCGGCGACGGAGTGAAGCACCGCCGCACCAGGCCTTACCGGCCCCAGACCAACGGCAAAGTCGAACGGTTCAACCGCACCCTGGCCGCCGAGTGGGCCTACGCCCAGGCCTACACCTCAGACACCGCGCGCGCAGCGACCTACGCCGACTGGATCCATCACTACAATCATCACCGTCCCCACACCGGCATCGACGGCCTCACCCCCGCACAACGCATTCACAACCTGCTGGGGAACTACAGCTAGCGACCGGGACCCTGAATGTTCTCCGCGCCGAGGCGTGGCGACTCAGTGAGCTGATCGGGCTGGACGCCAACAAGCAGAGACAGCTGCAAACGCTCAACGACAAGATCGCCAAGACGGAGGCGGCCCTCGTCTCCCTCAACGCGAGTATCAAGCAGGCGGAAGGCGCTTCCGATCGGGTGAAGGCACTGATGCTCAAGCGCAAGCACGCCTACGCGTCACTCTTCGACGGCTTTTCCCAGGAACAGGAGCAGCTTGAGGCGATGTATTCGCCTCTCAGGCAGATGCTCGGTGAAGAGTCGGGGACGCTCGGCAAGCTCACGTTCAGCGTCAAGCGAGTGGTCGACATCGAGGCCTGGGCGAAACAGGGCGAAGCCTTGCTAGACCTGCGCACGGGCGAGTTCCGCGGTCACGGTGAGCTGCTCAACGAGGTGCGTGAGAAGCTGTTGCCTGCATGGGAGTCTGGCGCCAGTGCCGAGGTAGCCGAGGCGATGGCGCGTTTCAGGGACGAGCACGACCAGCACTTCATCCAGCAAGCCAAGGCACCGCGAGCGGACAAGCAGGCCTTCCGTAAGTGGGCGGACGGGATTGCGTCGTGGCTCAACGACACCGCGCACATCTCGATCAAGTACGGCGTTCAGTACGACGGCGTGGAGATCGAGCAGCTATCACCGGGCACGCGAGGCATCGTCTTACTGCTGCTCTACCTTGCTGTCGACCAGGCGGACGACCGTCCCCTGATCGTCGACCAGCCCGAAGAGAACTTGGATCCGAAGTCGATCTTCGACGAGCTCGTCGGACGGTTTGTTGAGACCAGACGTCGTCGGCAGATCATCATCGTGACCCACAACGCGAACCTAGTGGTCAACACGGATGCCGATCAGGTGATTGTTGCCGACGCCAGCGCCCACAGACCCGGAGCGCTACCGGAGATTACCTACACCACTGGCGGACTCGAGAATCCGACAGTTCGGAACGAAGTTTGCGAGATCCTCGAAGGTGGCCAGCACGCGTTCGAGGAACGGGCCCGTCGACTGCGGATCCGCTTGGCGTGATCGGCGAGGGCGTGCCCGAAGCCGGACGACACGGATCGGTTCTGTTCGTATGCGAACGCTATGCATGAGGCGTTCGCATGAGTCAAGGATTGTATTCCCGCCTGATGGCCACAACAGTCGGCGGGCAGCGGTGTGCGCGGCCGGGATGGTCCCCACCGAGATGATGCATGGAGCTGCTGCACGGATTGGTCAAACCGAAGTCACCGGTTCATGCAGCACAGCAGACTCGTTGAACTCACCTCAACCAACCGCTGCCACGCGGTTGCTGGTCCGGGCACGGGCTAGCGCGGCGGCACCTGGGCGTACAGCCGGAACGCCCGGCGTTGCTCGTACGCAACATAGTCCGGGAGCCAACCCGGGTGCTCGACAGAGACGATGTGCCGCCAACTGTCGGGGTCAAAGCCGGTCATCCAGTCCGTTCCATAGCTGGTCTGGGTGAGTGGGGTTGCCCAGGTCGCCACGTCCTTGGGGCTGCGCAGTACGGCACCGTCTGGGGGCATGGGGAACTTGTCGGTGACGTTCTCCACGTTGGCGGCTACGTCGCCCCGGAGGTAGGCGAACCCTGTGGCCATGTCGTAGGTGACCTGCTCAGGTGTTTCGACGAACGGGGAGAAAGAAAGTTGGTCGGCGAAAGTGAACCCGACAAGGTAGGGCGTCTCCTCCATTGTGAACTGGCCAATGACGACTCGTAGGTCCCCGTTTGGGCGGCGCCCATTGAGCCAGACGTTCGCGGCCGCGATGTCGCCGACAGGCTCCTCGGGATGCAAGGGATCACCGACCGCGGGCTGGCTCTTGAGTGGGAAGCCGGTCCACTCACCGCGGTGGTCGCGGTGCACGACCTGCGGCGCGATGTCGGCGAAGAAACGGAGTACGGCAAGCATCGTGCCCGTCAGCTCCTTGCCCTCCATGTTCGCCTGGTACGCGGGCAGAAGAGCCTGCGTTCCCGGACGCAGCTCAGTGTGGGTGGCGGCAGGGATGGGGCGCCAGCAGCCGTAGGTCCGCATGCCGTGGGCGCCACCGATAAGGACGTCCTCGCTCGGTGAGACCTCGAACATCAGGTGTTGGTCCACGTTGCGGGCGTACTTGACCGCGTTGATGAGCTCGGCTCCGGGTGTCGGCGTGGGCTTGAACAGCGCCAGATAGGTGGCCTTGTCGCCGAGCCGTTCGGTGAGTAGGTCGTTGAGGTTCTGGACCCGGCTGAGCCAGTTGCGGGCGTGCACGCCGAGGTCACCGCCTCGGGCGGTTTCGGCGTAGTACGCGGCGACGTCCTTCTGGATGTCCTTCATGACCTGGCGCAGGCGTGGCTCTTCGGCCGACGTGATGGTTAGGGTTGTGGTGCTCATCGTTCGTGTCTCCAGGTCTTGGGCGGGCGCCCGAATGCTTCTATACCTGCACAGTCTGACGGAATCAGTTCCCCGCAGGAATCTGCAGATCAAGCCAGAAATTTTGACCTTGGATCTGCGAGCCGGCGCCTTGCGACTTAAGCGAGAAGCGAGAAGGGGAGAAAGCATGCTCGGGCTGAGCTTCTAGTTCGGGCGCGTCGTTCCGTGGCCGAAGGTCCGCACGTCGACTTAGGTTCCGTGAGCACGACTCGCCGAACCGCTACCCGTCTCCGGCGGCCTCGACGGCAGCTGGAGCGGCCGGGTTGATGCGGAGGTGCCAGAGCGGAAGCCGGTCCGACTGGAGGTCGGTCGGCACGAGTCGCGGAAGGGTGCCGGGTTCGACGTCGATGCTGAGCTTGGTCGTCTCGTCTTCTAGGGATGTGGTGCCGGAGTAGAACATCCGGGTGTACAGCTCGCTTAGGCCGCCGATGATGTCAAAGTCCTGCGCGTCGTGGCTCTCGTCGGGCGTCATTGTGAACACCATCTCCCACACGCCGTCGCCGACGTCCTGCATCTTCTCCTCGCAGGGCCAACGCGCGTGCTGGATGAGGAACCAGATAAGCGCCGTCTCGCTCTCGTCGACCATCTCCTTGCCGCCGGCGAACATTCGGACACCGGTAGTAACCAGGGACAAGTTCGTCGTTCCATCCTCTCCAGGCGTACGTTCAGCTTCGGTGGCACCATCCTCGTCCGGTACCTCTTGCATCGTGAGGCGGAACTCCAGCGGGGGTTTCAGCCCAAGCATGCGGTCGTTAAGCCCGGATCCACCGATGAACTTGGTCTGGTGAGCGCGCCGTAAACGAGAATGCCCTTGTGTAGCGGGAGAATCGGAGTTCTTGAGGCAACGATTCGACCGAACACAAGGGACATCTCTGAGGTGAAACTCTCTCACACGTCGCGGGCGACGTCGGCGGTCTTCGATGATCCGAATCTCGTGTCGGCCGGTGGTCTGGTTCCGGTGCTCGCGTTGGCCGAGTCCGCTGGGCTGCGTGATCTGGCGGATCAGCACTTGACGGTGCCGGGCGACAAGGGCGCGAACGCCGGGTTGAAGGTCGCCTCGCTGGTCGGTGGGATGGTCGCTGGTGCCGATTCGATCGATGACATGGCGCTGTTGCGTCACGGCGGCATGGGGAGGGTATTCGCCCGCGCCTACGCGCCTTCGACGTTGGGTTCCTTCCTGCGGGCGTTCACCTTCGGGCACGTGCGTCAGCTCGACGCGATCGCGTCGAGGTTCCTCATCGCGCTGGCAGGACTCACCGAGCTGTTGCGTCCGTCAGCCGAGGTGAGCCCGGATGCAGACGCGAGTGCTGACTACGCGTTGCTCGATGTCGACGACACGATCATCGAGGTCCATGGCCACGCCAAGCAGGGCGCCGGGTTCGGCTACTCAGGTGTCCGTGGCCTCAACGCCCTGCTCGCCACCCTCACCATCGCCGGCGCCGTCCCGGTGATCGTGGCCCAACGGCTCCGCAAGGGCTCGACTGGGTCACCACGCGGTGCGAAGCGACTGGTCGGCGATGCGGTGCGGACCGCCCGACGACTGCTCGACAAGTCCCACCCGGTCCTAGTGCGGATGGATTCGGCGTTCTACGGCCGCGGACCAGTTCACGCCGCCCTCAAGGGTGGGGCCGCGGTGTCGGTGACCGTGCGGATGGACAAGCGGGTCAAGGCCGCCATCGCCACCATCGACGACGATGCGTGGACCACCATCGAGTACACCGATGCCGTCTTCGACGAAGCCAGTGGCCGGTGGGTCTCACGGGCCGAGGTCGCCGAGATCGGTTTCACCGCGTTTGCCGCCCAGAAGAAGACCGACCACGTGCCGGGCCGGCTGGTGGTCCGGCGGATCCCGGACTTCAACGCCGAGAAGAACAAGGCAGCCGGCCAAGACACCCTGTTTGACACCTGGCGGTTCCATGCGTTCTTCACCACCACCGACGCCGACGTGCTCGACACCGTCGCCGCCGATGCGATCCACCGCCATCACGCGGTCATCGAGCAGGTCCACGCTGACCTCAAACACGCAGCGTTGGCGCACCTGCCGTCCGGGGTGTTCACTGCCAACGCGGCCTGGTTGGTGCTCGCCGTGATGGCGTTCAACCTCACCCGAGCCGCCGCCAGCCTCACCGACCCGCAGATCGCGAAGGCCACCACCGCCACGATCCGTCGCAAGCTGATCACCGTGCCAGCACGGGTCGCGACCTCAGCACGACGGGTCACTCTGCATCTGCCACAAGCCTGGCCCTGGGAGACCGCCTGGACTGCCTTGTTTGACCGAGTCAGCGACCCGCCACCCGCCCTCGCGGCCTGACCAACCAGCAGCCACAGCTGCGCGACGAGGAACAACGTGGAACACCCCGGACAGTGAGGTCCGGCAGATCATCGCGCCCCGGCGCCCTCACCCGGAACCGACCACCATCACCTCATCCCGGCCATGCCGATCGGTGGATCCGGGCTTAAGGCTCGAAGGGCGACGCCGGCGGGTCTTGATGGAGGCCGACCACCGTGCCCTCGGAGCGATACTGCTCAATATGTTGAACGACTTGCCAGTATGTTGAATAGGCCCTAAGGTGATTCACCTCAGCTCACTAACTTTCAGGTAAGGGGTACGTCGTGTCGCTACTGGAATCGGACGAGCAGAACTCGATCCGTGAGTCAGTCAGGGCCATTGCCGGGCCCTACGATCACGCGTGGTACGTCGATCGCGCCCGCAACGGGCGGAAGGTTGACGAGTTGTGGAAGGCGATCGGCGAAGCCGGCTTTATCGGTGTCAACCTGCCCGAGGAGTACGGCGGCGGCGGGATGGGCATCGAGGAGCTCGCGATCGTGGCCGAGGAGCTGGCGGCCCTGGGGTCGCCGCTGTTGATGATGATCGTGTCGCCGGCTATCTGCGGATCGGTGATCGCTCGATTCGGTTCGGCCGACCAGAAGGAGCGCTGGCTGCCGGGCTTGGCCACCGGCGACATCAAAATGGCCTTTGCGATCACCGAGCCCGACGCCGGGTCGAACAGCCATCTGATCTCCACCGCCGCCCGGCGCGACGGGGACGAGTGGGTGCTGAACGGGAAGAAGTACTACTGCTCGGGGGTCGACGAGGCTGATGCGGTGCTCGTGGTGGTGAGGACCTCGATGGACGACTCCAGCGGCCGCGCGAGGCTCTCGCTGTTCATCGTCCCCACGGACAGCCCGGGGCTGAGCATGACGGTCATCCCTGTCGAGGTGGTGGCCCCCGAGAAGCAGTTCACCTTGTACTTCGACGACCTCCGCCTCGGCGAGGACGCCCTGCTGGGCGAGGTGGACAACGGCCTGCGCCAGATCTTCTTCGGTCTCAACCCCGAACGGATCATGAGCGCCGCCACATCCAACGGTATCGGGCGGTTCGCTCTTGAGCGGGGCGCGCGCTACGCCCGCGAGCGTTCGGTCTGGGGTGGCACCCCGATTGGCGCCCACCAGGGCATCAGCCACCCGCTGGCTGAGGCTCACATGCACGTTGAGCTGGCCCGACTGATGACCCGCCAGGCGGCCTGGCTCTACGACCACCAGCACCCCGCCGGTGAGGCGTCGAACATTGCCAAGTTCGCGGCCGCCGACGCTGCGATCGAGGCACTGGATCGGGCCATCCAGACCCACGGCGGCAACGGCATGGCGACCGAGTACGGGCTTGCTGATGCATGGGGCTTCGCTCGTGTTCTCAAGATCGCGCCCGTCTCTCGCGAGATGGTGCTCAACTTCATCGCCCAGCATTCGCTTGGGCTGCCACGCAGCTACTGAGACAGTCCGAAAGGGGAGCCCAGATGAGGCCGTACGCAGATGCGCTGACCGCGCGGTACCACGAGGCAGGGGTGTGGCAGGACCGCACCTGGAGTTCCTACGTCGCGGAGCACGCCGCGAACCGTGGCGACCGGGAAGCGATCGTCGACCAACCGGACAAGCAGCAACTCATGGGCCGTGCGCCGATGCGACTGTCGTGGGCTGAGGTCAAGCGCCACGTAGACGCGCTCGCGCTGGGCCTTCTCGACGCGGGCGTGGAGCAGGGTGACGTGGTCTTCGTCCAACTGCCCAACAGCGTGGAGTTCGTGCTCGCCCACCTCGCCCTGGACCGAATCGGCGCCGTGGGCACCTTTGCGCCGATGCGGCAGCGTTCCTCGGAGATCACCTATGCCATCACCAAGACGAAGGCCACTGCGGCCATCTGCATGGGTGAGTTCAGGGGCGAGGACTTCCTCGCCATGGTCCACGGCGCCAAAGACGCCGAGGGCTCGTTGCTGAAAACCGTCGTCGCCCTCGGCGCCGAGGATCGGGCCGAGGCCGACTTCGCGCTCGAGCCCATGCTCCACGGGAACCCGAGCGACACAGCGGTGCTGGACGCGCTTGAGGTGTCGGCCGATGAGGCGCTCACACTTTGTCTGACGACCGGGACGGAGAGCAAGCCGAAGGTCGTGCCCCGTACGCCCAACTCCTGGATGGTCACGGTTCGTGCGATTCTGCGTGCCTCGGGACACGGGGCCGACTCGGTCTTCTCCGGTCCCTTCCCCTACGCCAACATGGGCGGTCTGGGTGTCGAGATGTACCCGTGGATCATGGCGGGCGGCAAGTTCGTCACCCACGAGCCTTTCGACGTTGACGTCTTCCTGCAGCAGATCACGGCCGAGCGAGTCAATTACATAATCGCCGTCCCCGCGATCTACTTCGCGATGCTGAGTCACCCCGAGCTCGACGAGAAGTACGACATCTCTTCCCTCAACGTGGTCGGCTGTGGCGGTGAGGCCCCCCCGCACACGATCATCGAGATGCTGGACGAACGCGGCATCACGGTTATCAACGAGTTCGGAGCCACCGAGGGATGGTTCTTCTTCACCCTGCCCGGTCAGCCCCTGGAGGAGCGCAAGGACCTGTTCAGGGTCGACCAGCTCGAGGAGTTCCTACCGATGACCCAGTTCCGGGCGCTCGACCCAGAGACCGGTAAGGACGCGGCCCCGGGTCAGCCGGGCGAGTTGGCGGTCCGCGGACCGTCAGTGTTCGCCGGTTACTTGGACGCCGACGTGATCAACGAACGGTCCTTCACCACCGACGGGCTCTTTTGCACCGGCGACCTCGTGACCATCGGCGCCGACCGGAGCCTGCGGTACGTCGGACGGCTCAAGGACATGATCATCCGCGGCGGGCAGAACATTAGCCCGGCAGAGGTGGAGCTGATCATCCAGCGGCACCCCAGCGTCTACGAGGTCTCGGTCATCGGGCTCTCCCACCCGGAGCGCGGTCAAGAGGTGTGCGCGGTGGCCTCGCTGAAGACCGGCGCCACGCTGTCCTTGGAGGAACTCCAGCAGTTCATGCGTGACCAGGGAGTCGCCCGGTACAAGATCCCCGAGGCGCTGGAGATCGTCGAGGAGCTTCCCAAGGGTCCGAGCGGAAAGATCCTCAAGCGGTCGTTGCGCGACCGCTACGACACCCGAAAGTTGGGATAGCTGATGCCAATGCTTACCCCTCAGGTGGACAAGAGTTCCGAGGCGTTCGCGCGGAACAGGTCCAGCCTGCTGCAACGGATCGCACTGCTGGATGAGCAATTGGCCGCAGCGCGTGCCGGCGGTGGCGACAAGTATGTCGAACGACACCGTTCCCGCGACAAGATGCCGGTGCGGGAGCGACTCGATCTCCTTCTGGACCGTGGCTCGCCGTTCCTCGAGCTCTCCGCACTGGCGGGCTGGGGGAGCGAGTTCACCGTCGGCGCCAGCGTCGTCACCGGGATTGGGGTCGTCTCGGGCGTTGAGTGCGTGATCGTCGGGAACGACCCGACCGTGCGTGGCGGGGCATCGAACCCGTTCACGTGGAAGAAGATCATCCGTGCCCTCGAGATCGCCCGGCACAACCGGCTGCCGGTGATCAATCTGGTGGAGTCCGGCGGCGCCGACCTGCCCACCCAGGTCGAGGCCTTCGTGCCGGGTGGAGCACTCTTCCGCGACCTGACGCGCCTGTCGGCTGCCGGTGTCCCGACCGTAGCCATCGTCTTCGGCAACTCCACCGCCGGTGGCGCGTATGTCCCGGGCATGTGCGACTACTCGATCATGGTCAAGGAGCGGGCCAAGGTGTTCCTGGGCGGCCCGCCGCTGGTGCGGATGGCGACCGGTGAGGTGTCGACGGACGAGGAGTTGGGCGGCGCGGAGATGCACTCCCGGACCTCGGGCCTCTCGGACTATCTCGCCGTCGACGAACGCGACGCGATCCGTCTGGGGCGGCAGGTGATGGCCGACATCAACTGGCGCAAGTTAGGTCCGGGCCCCACGCAGCCGGCACGTCCGCCTCGGTGCGACCCGGAGGATCTTCTGGGTGTCGTCTCGAGCGACCTCCGGGTCCCGTTCCGACCCCACGACGTGCTCGCCCACGTCCTCGACGACTCCCGCTTCGACGAGTACAAGCCGACCTACGGCACTAGCCTCGTCACGGGCTGGGGGCACCTGCACGGCTACCCCGTGGGTATCTTGGCCAACGCCAACGGCGTCATCTTCCCGGAGGAGGCCGAGAAGGCTGCGGAATTCATCCTCCTCGCCAACCAGGTCGACGTGCCGCTGCTGTTCTTGCAGAACACGACCGGCTTCATCGTCGGTAAGGTCTATGAACAGGCTGGGATGATCAAAGACGGCGCCAAGATGATCAACGCTGTAGCGAACAGCAGCGTCCCGCACATCACGCTACTGATGGGCGCTTCCTACGGGGCCGGCAACTACGCCATGTCCGGACGGGCCTACGAGCCCCGCTTCGTGTTCTCCTGGCCGAACTCCAAGACCGCGGTGATGGGACCTCAACAGCTTGCCGGCGTCCTGTCCATCGTCGCCCAGCAAGCCGCGGCCGCATCCGGTCGGGAGTTCGACGAGGCGGCGGATGCGGAGCGGCGGGCCTCGGTGGAGCAGCAGATCGAGCGCGAATCCGACAGCTTCTTCATGAGCGGGCGTGTCTACGACGACGGCGTGATCGACCCACGGGACACCCGGACGGTGCTGGGGATCGCGCTCTCCGCCGCCCATTCCAACCAGATCAAGGGCACCCGCGGCTTCGGTGTCTTCAGGATGTAAGGCAGATGATGACGCAAAAGTTCAGGTCCGTACTCGTCGCCAACCGGGGCGAGATCGCCCGACGGGTGATGCGCTCCTGCCGCGAGGCAGGCCTGCGCACGGTGGCGGTCTTCTCCGATGCCGACGAGGATGAACCTTTCGTCACCGAAGCCGACCTAGCGGTGCGGCTGCCGGGTGTCACGGCCACCGACACCTACCTGCGCGCCGACCTGATCATCGAGGCGGCTCGGCGCACGGGGGCAGAGGCGATCCACCCGGGATACGGCTTCCTCTCCGAGAACGCCGACTTCGCGCGGGCCACGCTCGACGCGGGCCTGGTGTTCATCGGTCCCCCGCCCGAGGCGATGGAGCTGATGGGTGACAAGCTCAGGAGCAAGACCCGGATGCAGGAGTTGGGCGTACCCGTCCTGCCCGCGATTGAGGTCACCCACCTCGCCGCGGGGGAGCTTCGCAAGGCTGCCACAGACATTGGCTTCCCGCTCTTGGTCAAGGCCTCCGCTGGCGGTGGTGGTCGAGGCATGCGCATCGTGCGCGACCTCGAGCAGACCTCGGATGCGGTCGCGGCGGCCCGCCGCGAGGCTCAGTCCGCCTTCGGTGACGAGACGGTTTTCCTAGAGCGCTACCTGGAAGCGCCGCGGCATATCGAGATCCAGGTCTTCGCCGACGACCACGACCAGGTGGTGGCGCTGTTTGAGCGGGAGTGCTCGATCCAGCGTCGACACCAGAAAATTGTCGAGGAGTGTCCCTCTCCAGCTGTGAACGACACCTTGCGCAAGCAACTGAGCGAGGCCGCCGTCACCACGGCCCGGGCCGCGGACTACCGGGGCGCCGGCACCGTGGAGTTCGTGCTGGCCGAGGACGGGTCCTTCTACTTCTTGGAGATGAACACCAGGCTGCAGGTCGAGCACCCGGTGACCGAGGCCGTCACCGGTCTCGATCTCGTGCGCCTTCAACTGGAGGTGGCTCAGGGCCTCCCTCTGCCGGAGGAGGCGCTGTCCCCGACGATGAGCGGGCACGCCATCGAAGTCCGCCTGTACGCCGAGGACCCCGCCAACGGTTTCCTGCCGACGGCAGGCCGGATCCACGACTTCTCCTTCGAGTCGACGCCGGGCCTCCGCGTCGATGCTGGCGTCCGAGCCGGGTCCGTGGTCAGCACGTACTACGACTCGATGTTGGCGAAGGTCATCGCGCACGCGGTTGACCGCACGACGGCAGCCGGCGTGCTGGCCAAGTCCCTACGGCTGATGCACGTCGACGGCGTGGTGACCAACCGGCAGCTGCTGGTCGACGTGCTGGAGCACCCCCGGTTCCTGGCTGGCACGACGCCGACCTCCTTCCTCGACGACCACCCCGATCTGCTGGCCGCTCGAGCGGTGGACGAGCGGCTGCGGCTGCACGCCCTCGTGGCGGCCCTCAGCGGTTACGCGTGCGCCCCCGAGGAGCACTCGGTGCTGCCTGCGGTGCCGGCGGGATGGCGCAACAACCCCCCTATGCGCTCCCATGACCGCGCTCTCGAGCGCGTGCAGTACGCCGTGCAGGACACCACCGTGAACATCGGGTTCTCCGTCGCCGGTCGCGAGGTGACGGCCGAGGTTGACGGTGAACGGGTCGACGCGGTCGCCCTCCACCTGTCAGCTGACGTCGTCGACCTGGAGGTCGCGGGGATCCGGCGGACCTACACGGTGCTTGCGGTGGACGACGTGGTCCACGTCCACGACGCGGACGGCATGACCACGCTCGGCGAGCTCTCGCGCTTCCCGGCACCCGATGCTGGGGGGCATGCCGGGTCCGCGACGGCACCGATGCCCGGCGTGGTCCTCGACGTGCTGGTCAGCCAGGGCTGCGTCGTCTCGACCGGAGACCGTCTGGTCGTGCTCGAGGCCATGAAGATGGAGCACACCGTGACCAGCCCCACTGACGGGACCGTCGCCGAGGTGCTGGTCGTCAGCGGCGACCAGGTGGAGGCGGGCGCGGTCTTGGTCGTGCTCGCCGACGACGCCGACGCGACACCAGAATGACCACCCGCACTCGCGGGATCAAGACTGATGAGAACTCCCAGGAGGAAGACATGCCCCAACCAGACGTGACCGGCCAGGACGGTCGAAAGGTCGCTCTGATTACCGGCTCATCGAGAGGACTGGGCCGAGCGATCGCCGAGCACCTCGCGCGGTCGGGGCACGACATCGTGGTGAACTACCGGCGCAACGCCGACTTGGCCCAGGAGTCCGTGCACAGCCTGGAGCAGCTGGGCGCTCGCGCCATCGCGATCCAGGCCGACCTTGAGAGCACCGATGAGATCGACGCGATGTTCGCGGGCGTGCAGGCCCAGTTCGGCCGGCTCGACGTCCTGGTCAACAACGCGGCGGCAACGGCGTTCAAGCCCCTGCTGGAGCTCAACGACACCAACGTGCAACGAACTCTCCGGCTGAGCGTCAACGGCTTCGTCCGCTGCGTCCAGCAGGCAGTGCCGCTCATGGAGGGACGACCAGGACGGGTGGTCGCCATCAGCGGTGTCGACAGCAGCCACTACATGCCCGGCCACGGTCTGCTGGGTGCTGCCAAGGCTGCCGTGGAGAGCCTGGTGCGCGCCTTCGCGCTCGAGCTCGGTCCCCGAGGCATCACGGTCAACGGCGTGCGGCCGGGTGGTTTCGAGACCGACTCCTCTCGCATCTATGGCGGCTCGCAGTACGAGTTCCTCCGCGAACGTTTCATCGCTCAGTCGGGGATCAAGGACTTCGGCACCGTGGACGACATGGCAGGGGCCGTTGACTACCTGGTCTCGCCTGCGGCGCGGTACGTCACCGGGCACGTGATCGTCGTCGACGGCGGCCTCACAGCGAACCTCGGCGAGCTCGACGCCATCAACGACGCCACCCGCAACCACCACATGGGAAGGGTCAACTCATGAAGACCGTGCGCATGGGAGCAGGATCCGGCTACTGGGGAGACTTGCTCGAGCCCGCCATCGACCTCGCCAAGCGCGGGGAGCTGGACTACCTCGGCTTCGACTTCCTCGCCGAGCTGACCATGTCGTTGCTGCAGCGGGCGAAGCGCAGGAACCCCGACACAGGCTACATCCCCGACGTAGTTCCGTGGATGCGTGCGCTGTTGCCCATCACCCACGGCAACGGCACCAGGATGGTCCTCAACGGCGGCGGCACGAATTGTGCAGCCGCAGCCGAGGCAGTCCTGCGCGTGGCAAGGGACGCAGACCTCACCCAGCTGAGAGTCGCCGCGATCAGCGGTGACGACCTGACATCCCGGATCGGGGAGTTCCGCCAGGCTGGGGTGACCTTGGCCAACATGGAGACCGGGGAACGGTCCATCGACGAGATCGCGGACCGGATCGTGTCTGCACACGCCTACATCGGGTCCGAGGGGATTGTTGAAGCTTTGGACGGCGGTGCTGAGGTCGTCATCGGCGGCCGCCTCGCGGACAGCTCGGTCTACGTCGGCCCGCTGATGCACGAGTTCGGCTGGTCGTTCGAGGACGCCGATTGGAACCTGCTCGGGGCGGCGATCACCGTGGCGCATGTGATCGAGTGCGCCGGGATCTGCTGCGGTGGCATGAGCTCGCAGTGGAAGAACGTTCCCGAGCCGTGGAACATGGGCTTCCCGATCGCTGACTTCCGGCAGGACGGCACCGCCGAGATCTCCAAGCTGCCGAATACCGGTGGCCTGATCAACCAGTGGACGATCAAGGAGCACCTGCTCTACGAGACGCACAACCCCGCCGACTACCGGATGCCCGACGGCATCGCGGATCTGACCACGACGCGGCTGGAGGAGACGGGGTCGGATCGTGTGCGCCTGTGGGACATGAGCGGCCGGGAGCGACCGGACATGCTTAAGGTCCAGATCGGGTACACCGACGGCTGGATCGGCGAGGCGCGGGTCCTCCTGCCTTGGCCGGACACGATGGCAAAGGCTGATCGTTGCGAAGAGATCATCCGCAAGCGCCTGGACATTGTCGGGGTGACGCCTCGTGAGCTGCGCTTCGACCGAGTCGGCATCGACGCCTTGGCCGGCCCGCTGGCGCGGCGCCCGCGGCGTGACCCAGAGGAGATCGAGTTGCGGGTGACCGCCCGTGTGGACACCCGGGAGGAAGCCGCCATGGTGAACCGCGAGGTGACCCATGTCTCCACGATCGGGCCGGTCGGTACGGCGTTCGGCCCACCTGTGAAGCCGCGCGAGGTCATCGCCCTGTGGCCCACGCTCGTGCCACGCGACATGGTGCCCGTCAACGTGACGTTCGAGGAGATTTGAGTTCATGATGACCACACTCAACGAGCTCGCCTACACCCGATCCGGCGACAAGGGCGACATCTCCAACGTCGGGATCATGGCCTTCGGAGCGGCTGAGTACGAGGCACTGCGGACCTGGGTCACTCCCGAGCGGCTGCGCTCGTTCTTCGCCGGTGTCGTGCTCGGCCCCATCCAGGTGTACGAGCTGCCCAGGATCCAGTCCTTGCAGGTCGTCCTGCACGACGCCCTCGGCGGCGGAGCCACGCAGACCCTGAGGTTCGACGAGACCGGCAAGTCGATGGCCGCCCTGATGAGCCGGATGGAGATCCCCACCGCCCTGCTCACGAAGGGAGATGCCGGATGACGGCGGACCTAGCGCCCGAGGTCGGCATCATCGTCGAGGAGGTTGCGCCCGCGGTGTCGGTGGTGTGGCTGAACCGGCCGGCACAGCTGAACGCCCTGTCCTCGACGGTCATGGCCGAACTCAGGGACGCCCTGGGCGCCGTGGGGCGGGACTCCCGGGCGGTCGTCTTGAGCGGTCGTGGCCGGGCGTTCTGCGCGGGCGGTGATCTCAAGGAGTTGCACCCCTTGTTGTCCGAGGCCGACATCAACGTCCGACGCCTGCAGATGCGCGCCTTCCAGGAGGTCGTCACCGCGATCCGATCCGTCCCGTGCCCGGTGGTCGCCGCCGTCAACGGGGCGTGTGCCGGTGCCGGGATCAGCCTCGCCCTGGCCAGTGACTTAGTCGTGGCGGGTGCGGACGTCCAGTTCCACCCGACCTTCACCAGGGCGGGCCTGCTGCCGGACCTCGGGTCGCTCCACCTGTGGACCCAGGCCGTGGGACCTCGGCGAGCCAAGGAGATGGCCTTCCTACCCGAACCGATCGGCGCGGAGGACGCCCGCGCTGCCGGGATGGTCAACCGCGTCGTCGCTCCCGGACAGGCCGTCGAGGCCGCAGTCGAGTTGGCCCGCCGGCTGGCCGCCGGGCCCCGAGCAGCGCTGCAGATGATCAAGGACATCATCAACCGCGAGGACCAGGCCGAGCTCGACGCCTCGATGGTGCTGGAGTCCTACGCGCAGGCGGCGGCCTTCTCCACCGGCGAGGTGGACGAAGGCGTCGCGGCCTTCCTCGACGGTCGTACGCCCCGCTTCGGTACCACCGAGACCGAAGGCACATCGTGAGCCGCGGAGAGGCCGCCCAGACCGCGAAGGCCTACCAGGTTCCCGCGATCGAGCGCAGCATGCTGATCTTGGAGGCGCTGCAGCAGCACGGGCCCCTCGGGCTGGCCGATCTGGTGAGTGCGACCGGCCTGTCACGCACCACGTGCTACTACCTGGTGCGAACCATGGCCAAGGCACGGCTGGTCGAGTCCGACGGCGAGACGCGGAAGATCCACCTGGGGATCAGGCTCGTCGAGCTGGGGTCGGCGGCAACCGAGCAGATCGGTTACCTGGGCGTGATCAAGCGCTACATCCTGGACCTCCTCGACGAGATGGACGCCACGTTCGTTATCTACCGGCGCATGGACCACGAACGGGTCACCATCGTGGACAAGGTCGAGCCGCGGCACCGGCTGCGAGTCACGGTGCCCCTGGGCAGTACCCTGGCCATCCAGGGCGGCTCCTTCGGGAGATGCTTCCTGGCCTATGACGACCCGGCCCTGGTGCGGGAGATCCTCAGCGCAGGCCTCCAGCGGTACACCGAGCACAGCATCACCGACGTCGAGCGGTTCCTCGGCGAGATCGAGGACGTCCGCGACCGAGGCTGGGCCATGGACCGCGAAGGCTTCGCCCTCGGGGTCAGCACGGTGGCGGCGCCAGTCCTCCATCAAGGCCGACCACTGCTGGTCGTCGCAGCGCTGACCATGGCGGGGACCCTGGCCGACGACTCCACGGCCGAGCGTTGGGGGCGCCGACTCCGCGAGATCTGCGACATCGCATCGGCCACCTTGCAGCAGCACCATCGCGCGCCCGTCGCAGTGCACCTGGCCGAGGACGAGCGATGACGACGATCGACGGTGCGCAACCCTTGGACGGCGTTCGCGTCGTCGACCTGTCGCTGCTCATCCCCGGTCCGTGGGCGACCTCCATGCTCGCGGATCTCGGCGCGGATGTCGTGCACGTGCAGCCTCCCGGCGGTGACCCCCTGCAGGACATGATGCCGGGCGCCTACCGCGTCGTCGGTCGGGGGAAAAGGGTCGTGCGACTGGACCTGAAGTCGGAGGAGGGTCGTGGCCGTCTCCTCGACCTGCTCAGGGACTGCGACGTCCTCGTCGAGGGCTTCCGACCCGGAACGCTGCAACGGCTGAGGTTCGCCCCCGACTCGATAATGGCGACCTTTCCCCGGCTGATCGTGTGCTCCCTCAACGGCTATGGCAGCCAAGGCCCCTACCGCGACCGCCCCGGGCACGACCTGAACTACCTGGCAGCCAGTGGTCTGCTGTCGATGAGCGGCGAGCCGAGCGGGAGACCGTATCCGGGTGGAGGTGTACCCGTCGCGGACCTCGCGGGCAGCCTCTTCGCGACGCAGGGCATTCTGGCGGCGCTGCTGCTCCGCCAGCAGACAGGCGTCGGCTCCATGTTCGACGTGCCGCTGGCAGCCGCGGCGCTGAAGTTGTCCGAGCCGAGGATGGCCGAGTACGACGAGCGGGGCGGACCGTCCAAGGCTGAGCTGATGTCCCGGGGTGCCTATGACGTCTTCCGATGCCGAGATGGGTCCTGGCTGGCCGTGGCCTGCATGGAAGACCGCTTCTGGCGAGGCCTCTGCCGGGTGCTGGGTCGCGAGGACTGGCTGGAGCGCGAGGAGTACTCCAGCTACAGCGGCCGCTGCCACCACGCCGAGCGACTAAACGCGGACCTGGCCGACGAGTTCGCCCGGGCGGACCGTGAGACATGGGTGGAACGCTGCGTGGCCGCGGACCTGCCCGTTAACGCCGTCCTGGACTTCGGTGAGGTCGGCGACGACGTACACATGCGGCAATGGCTCGACCGGGTGCCGAACGGGAGCGGGCGGTCGGTCCGGCTTCCTTATGCCGGCCTCGTAGCCCGGCCCACAACGACGACTCAAGATGCAGGGAGAACAAGATGACGAACTCGCGTGTGGCACTGGTGACCGGTGGTGCGGGTGGTCTCGGCCGCGAGATCGGCCGGCGGCTGGCGGCCAGCGGCCACCGGGTGGTGCTGGTCGACATCGACGAGGAGGCTGTCACCACGGCGGCCCATGAGCTGGCCGCTGACGGCCTCCTAGTGGAGCCAGCCGTCGCTGACGTCACCGACCGTCGTCAGGTGGACGGACTCGTGGCCGAGATCGGTGCGAGCGGCGGAGCCGTCGACGTGCTGGTGAACAATGCAGGCTTTCCCATCGACGCGCCGTTGGTGAAGATGACCGACGAGGACTTCCGTCGAGTCGTCGACGTCTGTCTGTTCGGGACCTTCGTGTGCTCGCGAGCCGTCGTTCCGGGCATGATCGAACGCTCTCAGGGGCGCATCGTCAACGTGGCGTCTCGGGCCTACCTGGGCAATCCCGGACAGGCGAACTACGCGGCGGCCAAGGCTGGCGTCGTCGGTCTGACCCGGGCCTTGGCCAAGGAGCTGGGCAAGCGCGGGATCACCGTGAACGCCGTTGCTCCGGGTTTGATCGACACTCCTGCGGTGCAGCGCCACCCGAAGCACGACCTGCTCGTGGAGCTGGCCGGGAAGCACAACTCGGTGCCCCGGCTCGGGGTCCCCCAAGACGTGGCGTCTGCCATCGCTTTCCTTGCTTCCGACGAGGCCTCGTTCATCACCGGCGACGTGATTCACGTGTCGGGCGGGCGGTACACATGATGGAACAGGCTGGTGGCCGGTTGACCGACCTGGCTGTGGGAACCACCACGACCTCCCCGCGCCGTACGGTGACCGAGGCCGACGTCGTCGGCTTCGCCGGTCTGTCCGGCGACTTCAACGCCTTGCACACCGACGAGGTGGCAGCCTCTGCGACGCCGTTCGGCACCCGGATCGCGCACGGGCTGCTCGGTGCCGCGATCGCCTCGGGCCTGTTCACCCGAACTGCCCTGTCGACCTCCCTGCAGGAGTCGCTCGTTGCCCTGCTCGGCGTCGACTGCCGTTTCGTCAACCCCCTGCGGATCGGCGACACCGTGCACGTCGAGGCCGAGATCATCGAGCTGCGCCCGACCAGCGACCCTTGCCGAGGAGTCGTGATCGTGGAGCGTCGGCTCGTCAACCACGAGGGTGCCGTGGTCCAGGTGATCACCACCCCCATGCTCATCGACACCACCCATCCCGATCAAGGAGACACCCCCACATGACCATGCTGACTGAAGAAGAGCTGGACCTGCAGCGTTCCGTCCGTTCCTTCCTCGACGCCAAGGTCGCTCCGCTCGTCGCCGAGCACGAGCAGGCCCGGACGTTCCCTTGGGAGATCCTGCCCTCGCTGCATGAGTTCGGCTACGTCGGTGGCCTGGTGAGTCCCGACGACGGGGGCGACGACCTCAGCTACTCGATGCTCGCCATCTTGATGGAGGAGGCCGGCCGGTGCTGGGGGTCGCTGCGCACTACGCTGAACATCCTCACCATCGTTCCGTACCTGATCTCCGCGTTCGGCACCGAGGAGCAGAAGAGCCGCTTCCTGCCCGACCTCCTCTCCGGACGGCGCCGTGCGTGGTTCGCGATGACCGAGCCGGACGCAGGATCCGACGCCGGGTCGCTGCGGACCCGTGCGAGCAAGGAGGGCGACTCCTGGGTGCTGCAGGGCCGCAAAATCTACATCACGAACGCGCTCCACGCCGATGTCGGCATCGTCATGGCCACGGTCGACCCGGAGGCCGGACCCAAGGGGATCACTGCCTTCCTCGTCGACGGCACGGAGTCCGACTACGCCGTCCACGACATTCCGCACATGCCGGTCAGGGGCACGAGCAGCTGTGAGCTCGTGTTTGACGACACGCGCATCCCCGAGCACAACGTCCTGGGCGAGGTGGGCCGGGGACTGTCGACGGCCATGAAGGCGATCAACGTCGGCAGGCTGAACATGGCCATGGGCGCGGTCGGCCTGAGCCAGGCGGCCCTCGAGGAGTCGATCAAGTTCGCCACCACCCGCCAGCAGTTCGGTCGACCCCTGGGTGGGTTCCAACTGGTGCAGGAGATGGTCGTCGAGATCGCCACCCTGACGCAGACCAGCCGACTCCTCGGCATGCACGCCGCCCGCGCCCTGGACGCGGGCGACTCCGCGAGGCAGGAGTGCTCGATGGCGAAGTACTACTGCGGCGAGTCCGCGAACAAGGCCGCCTCGCTGGCACTGCAGGTGCACGGTGGAGCCGGCCTGATGGAGGAATCACCCGTGGAGCGGATCTTCCGCGACGCTCGCGAAGCGACGATCCCCGAGGGCACCTCACAGATCCAAATCCTCCAGATGGGCCGTGCCCTGCTGGGCCAGTCGGCCCTGCGATGAACGATCACCAGGAGACAGCTCATGACTGACGCCTACATCCTCGGCACGGTGCGCAGCCCCCTGGGCAGACGTGACGGCGCACTTGCCGACACCCGCCCCGACGAACTGCTGGCACTGACCCTTCGCGAGCTGGTCGACCGGCACGCGGTCGATCCTCGTGAGATAGAGGACGTCCTGGTGGGTTGCGTCAACGCTGTCGGCGAGCAAGGACGCAACGTCGGAAGGTTGGCGGTCCTCGCCGCCGGCTTCCCCGAGGAGGTCCCCGCAGTAACCATGAACCGCATGTGCGGTTCGAGTCAGCAAGCACTCAACTTCGCCGCCCAGGCCGTGATGTCTGGCCAGCAGTCGCTCGTGCTGGCAGCCGGCGTGGAATCCATGAGCCGCGTCCCGCTGGGATCGGACGCCGCCGGAGTCGACCCCTCCCCGGCCGTCACCGAGCGCTACGAGCTCGTGAACCAGGGCCTCGCGGCAGAGATGATCGCCCGCCGCTGGTCGCTCACCCGCGAGGAACTCGACGAGTTCAGCGTCGAGAGTCATCGTCGAGCCGCTCGCGCATGGGACAGTGGCGTCTTAGCGGAGGAGGTTTTCGGCGTCATGAGTCAGCCGGCCGAGCACCTGCTGGGCCGCGACGGCGGTCCGGTCGTCCTCGACCGGGACGAGGGCATCCGGCCTGACACGAGCGTCGAGGCACTCGCCCGACTCCGGCCCGCGTACACCGAGGACGGCCTCATCCACGCCGGGAACTCCAGCCAGATCACCGACGGGGCGTCGGCGGTCCTCATCGGGGACGCAGATGCGGCACAACGGCTGGGTCTGGAACCACAGGCGCGGATCCTGGCCACCCAGGTGGTCGGGGTGGACCCGGTAATGATGCTGCACGGCGTCATCGATGCAACCAGACGGGTGCTGGACCGGGTGCGCCTGGAGGCCTCCGAGATCGACCTCTACGAAGTCAACGAGGCGTTCGCCAGCGTCGTACTGGCCTGGCAGCGAGAGCTGCGGGTCCCTCTGGAGCGGGTCAACGTCAACGGCGGGGCGATCGCCCTGGGTCATCCCACCGGCTGCTCCGGCACCCGCCTGATGACCACTCTGGTGCACGAGATGCAGCGGCGAGGCGTCCGCTACGGCCTCCAGACCATGTGCATCGGACAGGGCATGGCGACGGCAACGGTCATCGAGGCCATTTGACGAGTACGCGCGAGGCCTTCGTGGCATCGCGTCCCCTGGCAACAATCCAAGGAGAAGCAGTGACAGACCCTGGCATCGGTACCCAGATCGCCACCTCAACGGTCGATCAGATCTACATCCGCGGGCGCAGCCTGGTCGACGACCTGATGGGGTCTACCGACTTCACCAGCATGGTGTTTTTCCACCTGAGGGGCCGGCTCCCCACCGAGGGCGAGAAGGCGGTGGTGAACGCATGTCTGGTTGGGGTGATGGAGCACGGGCTGACTCCCAGCTCGATCGCGGCCCGACTGATCTACTCCAGCTCCCCCGAAGCGATGCAGGCGGCCGTCGCCGGTGGACTGCTCGGGGCCGGCAGCGCCTTCCTTGGGGTGATGGAGGAGTCGGCCCAGATGCTGCAGGAGGGCCGGGACCTGGTGCGGCGGGGCGAGACCACGGCCGAGGAGTTCGCCCGCGACCGGCTCTCCGAGCTGCTCGCGGCGGGCCGTCCGATCCCGGGCTTCGGCCACCACATCCATCGCCCGGACGACCCCCGCACCCCGAAGCTCCTCGAGATCGCCGAAGAGCATGGTGTGAGCGGCGAGCACGCGGAGCTCTTGAAGGCACTCAGCCGCGTCATGGACGAGCTCAAAGGCCGGCACGTCACGGTGAACGCCACGGGTGCCGTGGCAGCGGTCCTGTCCGACATCGGTTTCTCCTACCGGATCGTGCGCGGCTTTGCCCTCATCGGTCGCTGCGCCGGCCTGGTCGGCC
The DNA here is from genome assembly GCF_017310035.1 of Nocardioides sp. S5. Classification (NCBI taxonomy): domain Bacteria; kingdom Bacillati; phylum Actinomycetota; class Actinomycetes; order Propionibacteriales; family Nocardioidaceae; genus Nocardioides; species Nocardioides sp. S5. Next base: position 3,640,105 of record NZ_CP022296.1, on the reverse strand, counting down.
ACATCGCCGAGGAGCAGGAAACACCTCTCGGGCGGGTGCTGTGGGACATGGCTGACGAGCACGTCCCCTACCTGGGCGAGGGGGTGTGAGAATGGCCGAGGCGCTGCGCTACGAGCGCGACGAGCACGGGATCGGCTGGATCACTATCGATCGACCGGACGCCGCCAATGCATTGGACAGCACCGCGCGAGCCGCGCTGTGGACATGCTTTCGCCAGTTCCGGGACGATGAGGCTGCCGGAGTTGCCGTGATCACAGGAACCGGGGACAAGGCCTTCTGCGCCGGGGGCGACCTCAAGGAGATGTCCTCCTCTCAACTAGGTGTTCCCCCAGCGGACTTCCTCCCGCAGCTCAACCGCAACTTCCAGCTGGACAAGCCGGTCATCGCCGCAGTCAACGGCGTCGCCCTCGGTGGCGGCTTCCTCCTCGCCCAGATGGCTGACCTGTGTGTCGCGGCTGACCATGCGAAGTTCGCCATCAGCGAGGCGAAGTGGGGCCGCGGAGCACCCTGGGCTGCTCCGCTGCCATGGCTCATCCCGCCCCGTGTGGCCTTGGAGATGCTGATGACCGGAGACAGCATCTCCGCGGCGCGGGCCTACGAGTTGGGGCTGGTCAACAAGGTGGTGCCGTCCGTCGAGCTCCGAGCCACCGCGGTCGAGCTGGCCCGGTCAATCCTCGCCAACGCACCACTCACCGTGCGGGCCAGCAGACAGATGGTGCACGCGGCGGCCGAGCCCTCCCTCGCCTACAGCTTTGCGCGAGCCGAGCAGCTGTTCGAGGGCGTCTATCTCAGCGCGGACGCCCAGGAGGGTCCGCGCGCGTTCCTGGAGCGACGTCCCCCGCAGTGGTCGGGCAAGTAACAATCCCAGTTAGGAGAAACCCATGTATCAAGAAGCACTCGGTCAGACCGTCAACCGGACCTTCGACTACACATGCGACGAGGGGGGAGACCGGGAGGCTCTCGTCTACCATGGCCCCGACGTTGAGGAGCGCCTGAGCTACTTCCAACTCCGGCGTAGGGTGGCCGCCCTTACCGACGGCTTGCAGCAAGCAGGGGTCCGTAAGGGCGACCGAGTGGCCTTCCTCCTGGGCGTCACCACCGAGTGGGCGACAGTCTTCTACGCAGCGATGCGCCTGGGGGCCATCGCGGTTCCGCTCAACCTCGTCTGGACCGCCCGCGAGATCGAGGAAGGACTGTCTCTCACCGAGGCGAACGTACTGATCGCCACCGACTCCTTCCGCGGTCGCAACTACCTGCACGAACTCCAGGAGCATCTGCCGGGTCTCAACGCCTCCAAGCCCGGTGAGCTGTCGATCGAGACCCTTCCGCACCTGCGCAGCGTCATCGCCGAGAGTCGCAGCGGGCAACGCTATGCATTCGCCGGCGACCTCGGCGATATCGCCCGTAGCGGTGAGAACTACTCCGCCGAGGGCTTCGCCGCCCTGAGCGCGGAAGTCCGGCCGGACGACTTCTCGATCATGCTACTGACCTCCGGCACGACCAGTTTCCCCAAACCGGTCCTGCACACCCATCAGAGCCTGATGGTGGGGGTGGCCGGGTACGCCGACGGCATCGAGACTGAGTCCGCGGACAAGATGCTGATCGTCGCGCCGAACTACCACGTCGCCGGCTATCTCACGCTGCTCATGCCGCACCTGCGGGGTGCCGCCGTGCACCTCATGGAGTTCTACGACGTCGGCCTGGCACTCAAGGTAATCGAACGTGAGCGCATCTCGATGATGTTCGGATTCGATGTCCATTACCTGATGATGAACCGGCATCCCCACTTCGCTATGCACGACATCTCCAGTCTCACCAAGACCATGATCGGGTCCTCGCCGGGGTCCTACGACGAGATCAAGAGTATGGGGATCACCCACCACGGGAACATCTACGGCTCCAGCGAGTACGTCGCTTCGCAAGCATACCTGCCCTACCGGGACCGCCACGACGAGTCAGTCATGCGACTCTCCCACGGCCGGCCGATGCTGGGCACAGACCTGGTGATCAAGGACCCGGCCACCAACCGCGTTCTCGGGCCCGACCAGCCGGGCGAGATTTGCTTCAAGGGTCCGGCGCTGTTCAGCGGTTACTACAACATGCCCGAGGAGACAGCAAAGTCGTTCGACACCGACGGCTACTTCCACAGCGGCGATTACGGTTGGGTCGACCAGCGCGGGTACGTGTACTACCGCGGTCGCTTCAAGGAAACGATCAAGAGTGGCGGGGAGAACGTCAGCGCCCAGGAGGTCGAGCTCTTCTTGCAGATGGAGCTTCCGTGGATCCTCAAGGCGATGGTGGTCGCCGTGCCCGATCCCAAGTGGGGGGAGGCAGTCACGGCCGTTGTCCAACTCAAGCCGGAAGTCGACGTTGACGAGGAGGGAATTCGCGAGGCCTGCCGAGGCAAGCTGGCCGGCTACAAGATCCCGAAGCACGTCATCTTCGTCTCCGACGAGGACTGGGTGGCGACGCCGACCGGCAAGTTCGATCGCGATGCCATGACCAGCCTGGCGCTTCGCAGAATGGAAATCCAGGAGCCGTCACAATGATCGGAGGCACCGTGTCCCCTGCGGGCACAACTAAACCGTGCGTTAGGCGCCCGCCGCGGTCATCCGGTTCGGCCCGGTCTGATCGTTCCGTTCCGGTTGACGCTCTGCTGGGCATTTTGAGGCGTCGATGACGCCGACAGCGGGGTCGTGTCTGGAGCCGACCTACTTCCTCGATCACGACCACCCGACAGTCCGCGACTTCACGCACGACGTAATCGCGTCCGCGGCGAACCCACGAGAGCGTGCCACCATGCTCTTCGCCGCGGTGCGGGACCGCATCTGGTACGACCCATACTCGGTGTCCCGAGTCCCCGAACACTACCGCGCCAGCGAAGTCCTCAAGGTTGAACGCGCCTACTGCATTCCCAAGGCAGTGCTCCTGACCGCAGTACTGCGCGCTGCTGGCCTCCCTGCCCGAGTCGGCTTCGCCGACGTGCGCAACCACCTGCAGACCGACACATTGCGCGCGTTAATGGGAGGGACCGACCTGTTCGTCTACCACGGCTACTCCAGCGTCTACCTCGACGGACGATGGTGGAAGGCGACGCCCGCCTTCAACGTCGAGCTTTGTGCGCGCTTCGACGTACCCCCAATCGACTTCGACGGACGGAGCGACGCGCTCATGCACGCCTTCACCGCGGACGGCACTCGGCACATGGAGTACGTACGGGACCACGGCACCTTCGACGACCTGCCCCTGGACCGCATCCTGGCGGCGCTCGACCAGGCTTACGGACCTATCGTCACCGCCGCCGCGGGGGTTGACGACGCCTTCTCCCGCCGCCAACCCGGAACCACCCGTCCACCCAAGACGGGACGCGCATGATGGTCGGGGCCGGGGGTGTTGCGGTAGCGAGCTCCGAGAACGCGCGAACCCGGCTCGAGGCGGCTGTGCTGGCGCACCTGGGCGTGATGCTCGAGCACCCGTCCTTGTGTCGGGCACTGGTCGGCGACCTCGGACGCGCGACCCGGCTGCCCGAGTTGGCGGCGGCACTGCGGACTGCCTTCTACGAACCGATCGAGCAAGTATTGGCTGAGGGTGTCTCCGACGGGTCGCTGCGCCAGGTCGCCGATCCGGGCGCCGTGGCCTTGAGCGTCTTCGGTGCCATCACCGTCGCTGGCCTCAGGGCGGCCGTGGAGGGGCCGTCCGCCGACCGATCCGCCGACGCAACGCGTTTCTCTGCCGCGGTCAGCGAGCTGGTCCTCGACGGTCTCGCGACACCTGGCAGTCGTGTTCAGCGGCGGGGTGACCCGCTGTGAGCAGCATGGAGGAGCTCCTCGCTAGCTGGAAGGAGAAGTTCCGGCCGCACGCTGATGGTGCTCAGCTTCCGCCGCACCACACCCACTGCCTCGCCTGTGGACCCGACAACCCGCACGGCCACCACCTCGCCGTCCGTCGTCGAGGCGAGGAGGTGCACGCGACCCACGTCTTCGATGAACGTCACGTGGGCGCACCCGGGATCGCCCACGGCGGTGCCGTAGCAACCGTTTTCGACGACCTCTTCGGGTTCCTGCTCTACCTCACGGGCGGTCCTGCGGTGACCCGGAAACTCGAGGTGCTCTACGACTCACCGGTCATCCTCGGCAGCACCTACGATCTCGCGGCCAGGATCACCCGGACAGAAGGGCGCAAGTTCTTCATGGAAGCCGACATGAAGCAGCTCGGTGGGTCACGTGTCGCCTCCGCCTCGGCCCTGTTCCTTTCGGTGGAGGTGACCCACTTCAACCAGGGCATGCCGCGATGACGAGGACAGCGTCGGGCGCTGTGTGCTTCCGACGCCCGTGTTCGGAAGTCCGCGGTCCCGTGTGTGCCGATCCCGGCGGCGGGTTTCCGGGAGTCTGAGCAGCGGCTGGTGCACCTGAGCGGCACGGCAGTCCGACAACGCGCCTAGCGCGGGCACGAGGGCCTGCCCCGCCTCGGTCGGGGCATACTCGACCAGAGATACTCATCCACGACGACGAACCGGGCGGCGTCGGCGCCGGCCAGCACCCACGCCTCGTCTTGCTCCACGAGCCGAAGATCAAGGGAGTGTCCGAGAAACGGTGTAAACGCTCCCCGAATGTTGGGCCGGTTCTGCTCTTTGAAAGTTAGGCCACTTCGGTGTTGGTCATTGTGCCGTGTTCTCGGCTCGTGCTGAGGGAAGTGTCGCGATGCCGGTGTCTTTGAGCCGGTAGGAGCTGCCTTTCAGGGTGAGGACGTCGGCGTGGTGGACGATGCGGACGATCATGGCTGCGGCGACGACCTGGTCGCCGAACACGTCGCCCCATCGGGCGAAGGGCAGGTTGCTGGTCAGGATCAGTGAGGCGTGTTCGTAGCGTGAGGAGACGAGCTGGAAGAAGAGGTTCGCGGCGTCTTGCTCGAAGGGGATGTAGCCGACCTCGTCGACGATGATCAGGCCGTAGCGGCGTAGCCGAGCGAGTTCGTTGCTGAGTCGTCCGGCGGCGTGTGCTTCTTGGAGTCGGGTGACCCGGTCGGTGGCTGTCGCGAACAGCACTCGGTGTCCGGCGTGGGCGGCCTTGATCCCCAGTCCGATGGCCAGGTGGGTCTTCCCGGTGCCGGGCGCGCCGAGGAGCACCAGGTTCTGGGTGAGTATGACAACCCCATTTGGCCCACTGTGCTGTTTTGATTTGGCCCCACCCTCCGGGTTGATGGTCGGTGCCCGGGTTGGCCACCGGGTCAGGTGGAGGCGGGCTCCTTTCTGGCTCGGGTGGTGGCGTTGAGGGCTCTTCACAATCCAGGGTGTAGTTGGGGTCTGAAGCCTCCGGACTCGAGCAGGCAGCGGGCGATGTAGTTGGTGAGGTTGCGGAACCCGAGCGCTGAGCCGCGGAGGTGCTCGAGTCGTCCGTTGAATCTCCTATGTTTGTCAAGCGGCTGTCGGTAGGGCTGTCGCGGCGTTGAGTTGGCGGTAGATCTGGCGGGAGAGGTAGCGCTTGAGCGAGCGTCGAATCTCGCGCAGGGTGCGTCCTTCCGCGATGCGCTTCTCGACGTAGACGCGGGTGTCGGGGTCCATGCGCATGCGGGTGATCACGGCCATGTGTAGGGCACGGTTGAGACGCCGGTCTCCTCCGCGGTTGATGCGGTGGCGAACGGTGTTGCCGGACGAGGCGGGAAATCGGGTTGACACCGGCGAGGCTTGCGAACGCGGCTTCGGAGCGGACGCGTCCGGGGTGTGACCATGCGGCGAACGCGATAGCTGCTGTGACTGGCCCGATGCCGGGCTTGTCGAGCAGCCCTGCTGCGGGGCTCGTCTTGAGTAGGGCGGTCATCTGGCGAGTGACGGCGGACAGTTCCTCGTCCGCTGCGCGTACCCGCTTGGCCAGTCTGACGGCTTCGGCGCGAGCGATGCCGGTGGCAAGTTCTTCGGTACGGCTCCGCCATGCCGCGATGGCAGTGATCTGGCTGGCGTTGATGGTGCCGCGGGCGTCTACGCCAAGATCGACCACGCGGAGGAGCGCGAGAAGGGCGTTGATCGCCGCCGTGCGTTCGTTGTTGATGTGGTCGCGGGAGGCGATGAGGACACGGAGCGCAGCGCGCACGCCGTCGTCGCTACGGGGCCGACGCAGCTGAGCATCCTCGAGTGGCAAGACCGCTTGCGCGATGCGGCGCGCGTCAAGGAGGTCGGACTTGCCGATGCCGCGGTTGGCACGCGCATTCATCCTGGCGGCCTCGACCACGAAGTATCCGGCGTCGGCCGCGGCACGGGCGAGTCGGGCGCCGTAGGTGCCGACGCCTTCGATGGCCCACAGGGTGGCAAGGTCGGCTCCCGTGCGGCGGGCGACCCAGGCGATGGCACGCTGAAGCCAGCGGCCGTTGCTGGGAACTGGCCCTCGTCGAGGACCTCGCCGGTCGGGCAGGCAAGGATCGCAAGGGCATGGGTTCGGGCATGGGCATCCACGCCGATGACGAATGGACGGGTGTGCGCGACGATCGAGATGGTGGTCGACGTTCCTTCCTTGTAACGGGATCTGATGTGTCGGTCGCCAAGCGGCCGGCACCGGTCCGGGTAGAGGTCACGTCGGGGCATATCTGTGATGGGTCACGACGCCGATGAGCCGTTTGGGGTCGGACAGTCTCCTGATCAGGTCACCGAGGTGGGCCGGATGGTGCCGGCCGCGCTTCCCAGCGTGGACAATTCAACGGAAGAGCACCGCAGTAGCGGGCCAATTGCTTCGAGAGTCACACGCAGGTCAGCACGACCGGAACCATCCTGACCAGCCGGTCCCGGACCAGCCATCACTAGACTCACAGATCGCCTCGGTCGGGCCGTTGGACGTGCCGGGTCGGTCGAAGTAGGCGAGCACGTCGTCGGCTCGCTTCTTCAGGGTCCGTCCCAGGGTGATGATCTCGCTCAGCGCGGCCGGGACACCGCTGGTGACCGACTCGATCAGCTTGCTCATCAGCTCGCGTGCCTTGGGGCGGTCGGGTTCGCGGTAGGCGGCGATCATCCGCTGGTAGATGCCCCAGGTGGCCTCGACCTCGACGTGCTCCTCGGCCGCGAACAGCGCGGCGAGTCGGTCCTTCTGCTTGTCTGTCAGCAACCCGGAGCCGGTGTGCAGCGTGCGACGTGCGGAGTAGAGCGGGTCGCCCTTGTGGCCACGGTGACCATGAACAGCCTGCTGGACCCGACGCCGGCAACGGTCCAGAGCGTCGCCGGCCAAGCGCACCACATGAAAAGGGTCCATCACCGCGACCGCGTCGGGGAGCTCCTCGGCAGTGGCGCTCTTGAAGCCGCTGAACCCGTCCATCGCGACGACCTCCACGCCCTGGCGCCAGGCCTCGGGACGCTCTGCGAGCCAGGTCTTGAAGACCTGCTTGGAGCGGCCCTCGACCATGTCCAACAGCCGGGCTGGGCCGGTGCCCTCACGGATCCCGGTCAGGTCGATGATCACGGTGACGTACTTGTCACCGCGGCGGGTGTGGCGCCACACCCGCTCGTCGACGCCGAGGACCTTGACGCCGTCGAACCTGGTGGTGTCGTCGATCAGGACCCGCTTGCCCTCGGCCAGGACGGCGTCGTTGGCGGTGTTCCACGCGACTCCGAGCCCTTCAGCGACCCGAGCGACGGTGAGGTGGGCGAGCACGATGCCTTCGAGTGCCCACCGCAGCCCACGACGCGAGAGCTTCGAGCGGGCCTCGGCCACGGAGGAGGTGTCTTGGCGCCACACGTGCCCGCAGTCGCCGCACCGGTAGCGGCGGATCGTGACCAACAGCGTCGTTGGGCGCCACCCGAGTGGTTCATGGGCCAGCTGCCGGGTGACGGTGTCGCGCGGGGCGCCTTCGCAGCCGCAGCGACGACACCACTGGTCGGGTGCGACGACGCGACAGGCCAGCACCGCCCGGTCGGGCTCGAGGCGCTGGCCGGTGACGACGAGGCCGAGCTCGTCGAGACGGCAGAAGGTGGACAGATCGGGGTGGGCGAACGCAACTGAGCGCTCGCCGACGGTAGCGTCGGGCACGTCGAGGTCTTCCAGATGGCTGGCGTAGGAACCGCCATCTTCGGGAGACCTCGACGCCTATCCCGGGACCGACGCGCCAACGCGACCTACACCCTCAACTGTGATGAGCCCCTTAACCCGGATCCACCGATGAACTTGGTCTGGTGAGCGCGCCGTAAACGAGAATGCCCTTGTGTAGCGGGAGAATCGGAGTTCTTGAGGCAACGATTCGACCGAACACAAGGGACATCTCTGAGGTGAAACTCTCTCACACGTCGCGGGCGACGTCGGCGGTCTTCGATGATCCGAATCTCGTGTCGGCCGGTGGTCTGGTTCCGGTGCTCGCGTTGGCCGAGTCCGCTGGGCTGCGTGATCTGGCGGATCAGCACTTGACGGTGCCGGGCGACAAGGGCGCGAACGCCGGGTTGAAGGTCGCCTCGCTGGTCGGTGGGATGGTCGCTGGTGCCGATTCGATCGATGACATGGCGCTGTTGCGTCACGGCGGCATGGGGAGGGTATTCGCCCGCGCCTACGCGCCTTCGACGTTGGGTTCCTTCCTGCGGGCGTTCACCTTCGGGCACGTGCGTCAGCTCGACGCGATCGCGTCGAGGTTCCTCATCGCGCTGGCAGGACTCACCGAGCTGTTGCGTCCGTCAGCCGAGGTGAGCCCGGATGCAGACGCGAGTGCTGACTACGCGTTGCTCGATGTCGACGACACGATCATCGAGGTCCATGGCCACGCCAAGCAGGGCGCCGGGTTCGGCTACTCAGGTGTCCGTGGCCTCAACGCCCTGCTCGCCACCCTCACCATCGCCGGCGCCGTCCCGGTGATCGTGGCCCAACGGCTCCGCAAGGGCTCGACTGGGTCACCACGCGGTGCGAAGCGACTGGTCGGCGATGCGGTGCGGACCGCCCGACGACTGCTCGACAAGTCCCACCCGGTCCTAGTGCGGATGGATTCGGCGTTCTACGGCCGCGGACCAGTTCACGCCGCCCTCAAGGGTGGGGCCGCGGTGTCGGTGACCGTGCGGATGGACAAGCGGGTCAAGGCCGCCATCGCCACCATCGACGACGATGCGTGGACCACCATCGAGTACACCGATGCCGTCTTCGACGAAGCCAGTGGCCGGTGGGTCTCACGGGCCGAGGTCGCCGAGATCGGTTTCACCGCGTTTGCCGCCCAGAAGAAGACCGACCACGTGCCGGGCCGGCTGGTGGTCCGGCGGATCCCGGACTTCAACGCCGAGAAGAACAAGGCAGCCGGCCAAGACACCCTGTTTGACACCTGGCGGTTCCATGCGTTCTTCACCACCACCGACGCCGACGTGCTCGACACCGTCGCCGCCGATGCGATCCACCGCCATCACGCGGTCATCGAGCAGGTCCACGCTGACCTCAAACACGCAGCGTTGGCGCACCTGCCGTCCGGGGTGTTCACTGCCAACGCGGCCTGGTTGGTGCTCGCCGTGATGGCGTTCAACCTCACCCGAGCCGCCGCCAGCCTCACCCACCCGCAGATCGCGAAGGCCACCACCGCCACGATCCGTCGCAAGCTGATCACCGTGCCAGCACGGGTCGCGACCTCAGCACGACGGGTCACTCTGCATCTGCCACAAGCCTGGCCCTGGGAGACCGCCTGGACTGCCTTGTTTGACCGAGTCAGCGACCCGCCACCCGCCCTCGCGGCCTGACCAACCAGCAGCCACAGCTGCGCGACGAGGAACAACGTGGAACACCCCGGACAGTGAGGTCCGGCAGATCATCGCGCCCCGGCGCCCTCACCCGGAACCGACCACCATCACCTCATCCCGGCCATGCCGATCGGTGGATCCGGGCTTAGAGGGGACGTAGTGCTCGGGACATCCGTGCCAATAGCAGCCGTCGATGAAGACGGCGATGCGCTTTGCGCGGAACACGATGTCGGCCGTTCTCCGGACCTCGGGAAGCGGACGTGCGTTGACGCGGTAGCGCAGGCCCTCGGCGTGCAACAGCCGCCTTACTGCGAGCTCTGGCTTCGTGTCGCGCGACCGATTGCCCCGCATGACGCTGGCGGAGTGTGCGGTGCTGGCCCACGAACCTGTTTGCACACCTCAACGTTACGACGACCGGGTGTGCCGCGGCCTCAGCGCCGAGAGGGTTCCACCTGTCCGTGCTCGGGCGTATGGTGGGAGAAAGGCGACTTCTTCTAAGGTTCGCCACCGCGCCCGACGTGGTGGCACGGCCGTCCGGCTCGCTGGGCAGTCCTTCAAGGTTCTCTGTCGCCAGACCCGAGAGAGGACTGCCGTCATGCTTCGACTCATCTGGACCGCCAGCGAACACGCCCGGTACTACCTGCGCTTCTACATGCCCACCAACATCGCGCTCGACCTGATCCGCACCCGCCGGGGTTTGAAGTGGGGCGTCCCAGCGATGCTCTTGGCCGTGCCGTACCTCTACGCCGCGAGCGTCTGCACCACGATCGTCCGCGACGGTGGACCGGGTTGGCTCAACGTGTTCGTGCTGCTGTTCATCTGGAACGCGATGAAGTTCGCCATCATGGGGCCGGTCAGTCTCGTGTTGCTGGTGCGAGTTCGTCTGCACGAGTTCAAGGAGCGTCGCGCCGCCTCCCGCTACGCCCCGATGGTCTCCGCGTAGGCCCTACACGCAACGGGCGCTACGTCAGAATGACCGCTCGTCGCCGCTCTGCGCGCCTTTGTCGAGCCACACAATCTCGTAACTGCGCATCACATCGACAGGCGCACGGGAGCCCTTCGTTGGTCGCGCTCGGAGCCTCACCCGTCGGGTGAGGCGGCGCTCCAATCGGCTTGGGGGCTGTCGACGGCGCGGAGTCTCCATCGGAGCTGCCTTCTCAGAGTGCGGGCGCGGGTCGGATGGGATTGTTCCGTGGTCCCGGCTGCGGTGCGGCGAAGTCGGCATCTTGGCCGATCCTCTTGACCGACTCCCACTCGCGCGGGTGCATAGCCGACTCCACGACCGCGACCACCAACCCGGCGAGCGGGTAGCGGCTGTTGCGCGGCACCTGCTCCACCGCGCACAGAGCCTTGGCACCGTCTCCGCTCAGCCATGAGGCGAGGCCCAACAGCGAGGCGGGAGCGGAGCGCACCTGGTCGGGAGCCCTCCGGGTCAGGTTGGTCCACAGGGCGACGTGCGAGTCCGCGTTGTCGGTGTTCATGTCGTCCCACAGTCGGTCACGAATCGGGATCGTCTCGACGGCGACGAGCAGCCGAGCCGCGTCAAGATCAGAAAGCGGTTGACTGTCGGCGTGAAACTGCCGAAGCCGTCCGACAGCCCACTTGGCCTCGGCGCGTAGTGTCGTCGTCTCGGCGGCTTCCCGAGCCTCGGACAAGAGCTCCGCGACGGGTTCCCGGTCGCCGACCAACGATGATGCCAACGACGCACGGCTGGCCGCAGGCCGTGGGCGGCCTGTCGGGGCCATCTCGGCAGCGACATACCCGCGCGCCGCTTCGGTCTGATGGCCAGACTCGCCCAGGTGGTAGTCATGCCACTCGGAGTCGTTCGCCCACAGCATGAGCGCGGTGTCGATGCCGATGGTGTCGAGTCGAGCGGCGAAGTCCTGGACGACTCGATCCGCTTCTTCGCGGTTCGCTGTGACGCAGACGATGCCCACGCTGGCTCCTGGCTGGGCGTAGCGGCCGAGAGGGGAGCGGATAGCCTCCCAGGCCGCGTCGCGGTCTCGCGGAGTGGTCGGAAGGTCGATGCGAGCGATGGGTAGGTCGGCGGTCATCGGCACGAACACGACCGACTCCTCGGGCTTGAACCCGAGCAAGTGGGGGAGTGCCGCGGTCAGCTCGTCGGGGGAGTGAACGGAGAACCTCATACCCCCTAGGTGAGCCGCCCGGTCCGGCGATATCCGCCGGTGCCGTCGACACACTGGTGACACACAACAACGAAAAACGGCGACTGACGCTGGAAGACGTCGAAAGACGTTTCCGCAGGTCAGCCGCCGTTTTCGGCAACTACTGACAGGGGATGAGAACCCTCGGATCAGATGTCGTAGTAGTGACTGACTGACCCATGCTGACCTGCGCAAACTCTAGGAGATCTTGGTTACTTGTACCACGCTTGTAACGGAGGGCGGTTCCTTCTCGGGCGGCGCCGGGTTGGCGTCGTCATCGATGGTTGCACCCCGAGGCGCGAATCTAGTTCGAACAGGGTGTCCGCCATCAGAAGGCGGCACCTACGTAGCGTTCGATCAGTTCTCGCTCGGTGGTGGGGTCGTCCACGGGCCAAGTGATCATGCTGAGTACGACTCGAATGAGCCATTCGGCGCCGAGATCGGGTTCTTCGCCGAGGTCCATCAGAGACGCAGCGAGACGGTTCAGCATTTCGGAGTGGGTGAAGTAGGTGTCGTCGAAAGCCGGGGGTGACTTGACGAACTCAGCCAGGGTGCGGTCGCTGCGAATCGCTTGGACTCCGGCAAGGATCGACTCGATGACCAGTTGTTTGCCCTGCATCCCGCGAGTCTGCGTTCGCACCTGTTCGACCACGGTAGTCGCGGCTAGGCCTACCAGTGTGTCCACAAGGCTGCGCTTGTTGCCCACGAACCGGTAGACGGTCGCGCGTGAGCACCCTGCTCTGCGGGCGACCTCTTCCAAGCTGAACGTCTTGGGACCGCGCTCGCGCAGGACGTCGCTGCCGGCTGCGTAGATGCGTTCCAGGGCGGCTTCCCTTCGACTGCCAGGAATGAGCCATGCGTCGGAATCTGGCATTTTGTACCCTGACGTTACTGAGCGATTTAGTCTCACGGTGAGACGATTGTAAGGCTAGCGAAGACCCCGGTCCCGGGCGGCCTGGTGGCCTCCAAGAGGCGGCGCGCTTGGTCTGAGACGGCCTCCCGATGACTCGTCCCCGCCAGGCGTCTCAGTCATTCAAGAGGCCTTGTGGGTGCACGTCTCCGCGGTTGAGGATTGCTCCTGAGACGGAGGATCGTGATGACAACCCGCACACGCACAGACGGTGCCCCTGACCTGTTCAAGGTGGTCGGGACTGCAGCATGGCTGAACTTCGAGGGTGCCGCGCGCACCGTGATCCGCGGCCGTCGCGGCTGGGTGGGGGCGGTCAATACCGACTACGATCCCTTGGATCCACGGACGGCGGCCCAGCCGCATGCGGCGTATCGACGCCTTCATGAGACGGGGCGGGTGCACTACAACCCGCGTCGGGCCATGTGGGTCCTCTCGCGCCTCGACGACGTCCGCGCCACACTGAGAGCCACCGACAAGGTGACCAGCAGTCAGGGGGTCACCCGGTTACGGATCCAGGCGCCGCTCGTCGTCCTCACTGACGGCGAGGAGCACGCCCGGCTACGCAAGCAGATACAGCCCATGTTCACCACAGGTGCGATGGCCTCCTGGCGCGCGATGGCGGAGAAGCTGGCCTCCGAGATGGTCGACGAACTCGTGCGTGCTCCCGGCTCGGACGTGATGACGACACTGGCCACTCCGCTACCGATGAGCCTGATCGCTCACATCATGGGTGTCTCCGATGGCGACTTCGACGACTTCCGCCGATGGTCGGAGACGACGGTGCGCATCATGGACGCGAATGCGACGCCGCTGGGCATCCGGCACGCACGAGATGCCGCGACAGGCCTGGCGTCCCTGCGGCGGTACTTCACCGAGCAGTTCGACGCTGGGAGGATTCGGGAGTCTGACTCGGCTCTCGGTCGACTCATGAACCACAGTGAGAACGGTGCTCTCACCGGCAACGACCTGTTCATGATCGCGATGCTGCTCCTCGTGGCTGGTAACGAGACCACGACGAACCTGCTGGGCGGGATGTTCGAGACGTTTGCTCGCAATCCGGAGGAGTACGACCGCGTTCGACAGGATCCTGGTCTGGTCCCGATGGCGATCGAGGAACACCTGCGGTTCTCCAGCCCCATCCAGAATCTGTACCGCTACACGCGCGCTGACTACGACATCGCCGGTGTCACCATCCCGCGAGGGTCCAGGGTGTTGCTGTCCTTCGGTGCTGCGAATCGGGACCCCGAGGCGTTCGAGGAGCCCGACACCTATCGGGCTGACCGCAACCCCAGGATGCACGTCGGGTTCGGGCACGGCGCACACCTGTGCGTCGGAGCACCGCTCGCTCGGATGGAGGCCCATGTCGTGCTCACCGAGCTCCTCGGTCGCGTCTCGAGGATCGAGCTGTCCGGTGACCCGACATGGTCGACCAACAGCTCGTTGCGCGGGCCCACCAGACTCCCCGTTCGACTGGTCACCACGTGATGCGCCTCGCCTGTCGCCGCTTCGCGGATAGCCCGCTCCGGTCGTAGACGTGGCGCCGAGTGCGCCGAGCTAAGGGCGGCCGCTCCCGCTCAGGGGCCGACCCCCCTGGTCCGAGGCGCCCCACGTTGCGGAACTCGCTCGGCGACTGCCCGGTCCAGCGCTTGAAGGCGTGGGAGAAGTTCCCAGGATCGCCATAGCCGAGATCGACCGCGATCTGACTGATCGTCAGGGAGTGGTCGAGAAGCAGCACGATGGCTCTCTCGCGCAGCAGGGACTGTCGGACCTGACGGAATGTCGTGCCCTCGTCCTCGAGCCGTCTCTTCATGGTGCTGGTGGAGACGTCGAGGAGTGCGGCGATGTCCCGGCTGCTCGACCGTCCTGGGTCCTGCTCGAGCAGTCGTCGCACCCGCTCCGTCACGCTGGTGGCACTGGTACTGCGGTCGAGCATGCGGCGCAGCTCGGCGATGGCCAAGCCGTAGGCGACCGGGTCCGGGAACCGGCAGCGGACACGAAGGGCCTCGGCCGGCACGTCGATGAAGGACGTGTGCGCGTCGAAGTCCAACCGTTCGCTCATTAGGTCGGTGCGAGTCTCCACAACTCCGGGGGCAGGCCATGCCAGCTGCAACGTCACCCCTGGTAGCGGGCCGGCCAGCAGGTCGAGTAGTCGAAGCAGCGCCGCACCACCGTAGGTGATGACCAGGCAGTCGAGATCGGGATCGCCGGTCTGACCGCTCAGCCCCACTGTCAAGCCGTGCTCGCCCGGGTGGAAGTGAGGGCGAAGAGCGCCGGAGATCACGGGCAGATACCCCAGCAACTGGAAGATCTCGTCCACCGAGCCAGCGCTGACCAAGGGCAGGCTCAGCGGGCCGAACGAGGTCAGCTGGGCCTTCTCGGCGAAAGCGAGCCCGAGGTAGGTAGCACCGTCGGGGTCGAGGTCCGGGTAGACCTCGCGGAACCATCGGATGGGCACTTGCCGGTCGCGCTGTACCAGCTCGACCTCCGAAGTGCCCTGGAGTTCGATGATCCGACGGAAGTGCGCGACGGCGCTGGGCTCAAGCGCGTCGCTGTTGAGGAGCTGGACGAACGCCAGCGGAGGCACGCCGGGTTCGGGAACTCTCACTGCACCTCCTGAGCCGAAATCACAATATGTTGACGTAGGTGACCATAGCCACAGCCTGACGGGGAGACACAGGATTGAGGGCCGGTCTACCAAGGAGTTTCTTCATGTCCGTTGTCACCTTCATCTCCCACGACGGGGAGAAGCACGAGACACCACTGGAAGAGGGTGTCTCGCTGATGCAGGTCGCCGTCGACAACATGGTTCCTGGAATCGACGGGGACTGCGGCGGCGAAGCCGCCTGCGGTACGTGCCACGTGGTCGTCGAGGACGGATGGATCGACCAGGTCGGCCGTTCGGGTCCCGTGGAGGAAGAGATGCTCGCCATGAACCCCGAGCGCGAGGCGAATTCCCGGCTGTCGTGCCAGATGCGGTTGAGCGACAGCCTGGACGGCCTTGTCGTCCGGCTCCCCGAGTTCCAGCTGTGACTGTCGAGAGGAACACCGCACCATGACGACCCTGACCACCGTGACCGACGCCATGACCGAGCGAGCTCAGTCCATCGTCCCCATGAGCATGCAGATCCGCGGGGCGCACCTGTACGACCGGGCGCGTCGCTTCGTGACCCGGACCAACGGGCAGAAGATCTTCGTCGAGAAGCCGATCCCCCCCGTGGAGCAGGTTGCCCTGGTCGACATCGACCTGAGCAACCCGTTCCTCTACCGGCAGGGCAAGTGGCAGTCGTACTTCGAGCGGGTGCGCAACGAGGCTCCCGTCCACTTCCAGGCCAACAGCCCGTTCGGTCCCTTCTGGTCGGTCACCCGCCACGCTGACATCATCGCGGTCGACAAGGACCATGAGACGTTCTCGGCTGAGCCGTTCATCATCATCGGCGAGCCGCCGCGGTTCATGGATGTCGCCATGTTCATCGCCATGGACCCGCCCAAGCACGACCGGCAGCGCGCCGCCGTCCAGGGCGTCGTGGCTCCGAAGAACCTGCGCGAGATGGAGAGCCTGATCCGCTCGCGGGTCCAAGAGGTGCTGGACGACCTCCCGATCGGTGAGCCCTTCAACTGGGTCGACCGCGTCTCCATCGAGCTGACTGCGCGGATGTTGGCGACACTGCTGGACTTCCCCTACGAGCAGCGCCGCAAGCTCGTCGAGTGGTCGGACCTGGCCAGCTCCATGGAGCAGGCCAACGGCGGCCCCTCGGACAACGACGAGGTGTTCCGCGGATTCGTCGACGCAGCGCAGGGGCTGAGTGCTCTGTGGCGCGACAAGGAGGCGCGGCTGGCGGGGGGAGAAGAGCCTGGCTTCGACCTGATCACGATGCTGCAGCGCAACGAGGACACCAAGGACCTCATCGATCGTCCCATGGAGTTCCTGGGCAACCTCGTCCTGCTCATCGTGGGTGGCAACGACACGACGCGGAACTCCATGAGCGGTGGGATCCTCGCCATGAACCGGTTCCCGGACCAGTTCGAGAAGCTCAAGGCCAACCCGGACCTCATCCCCAATGCGGTCTCGGAGATCATCCGGTGGCAGACACCTCTGGCCTACATGCGGCGGGTCGCCAAGAAGGACACGGTGCTCAACGGACAGTTCATCCGCAAGGGCGACAAGGTGGTCATGTGGTACGCCTCGGGCAACCGTGACGAGCGAGTCTTCGACCGGCCCGACGACCTGATCATCGACCGCAGCAACGCACGCAACCACATCTCCTTCGGCTTCGGAGTCCACCGCTGCATGGGCAACCGGCTGGCGGAGATGCAGCTCAAGATCCTCTGGGAGGAGCTGCTGCCGCGCTTCGAGAAGATCGAGGTCGTCGAAGAGCCTGAGTACGTCCAGTCCAACTTCGTGCGCGGCATCAGCAGGCTGATGGTCACCCTGACGCCGAAGACCCAGGCGTGACCGAGGGGAGGGCGCTGGTCGTCGGCGCCAGCCACGCCGGTGTCCAGGTGGCGGCCGGCCTGCGGCAGCAGGGCTGGTCAGGAGAGGTCGTCGTGGTCGGCGACGAGCCAGCGCTGCCCTATCACCGTCCTCCCCTCTCCAAGGCCTACCTCGCCGGCACGAGCAGCCTGCAAGACCTCGCTCTGCGCAAGGCGGAGTTCTACGCCAAGCACGACATCCGCCTGGTGCAGTCGACGGTCACGCAGGTCGATCGTGCCGCGCAGGAGGTGGGGCTGAACGACGGCACCACGATGGGCTACACCCATCTCGCCCTGTGCACGGGTGGCCGGGTGCGCACCCTGGACGTGTCCGGTATCGACATGCCCGGGGTGTTCTACCTTCGGACCTTCGCAGACGTCGAGTCGATCCGGGCCTCGGCGGCTTCCGGCAGCCACGCCGTCATCGTGGGCGGCGGGTACGTCGGCTTGGAGACAGCCGCGTCCCTGCGCGCTCTCGGCCTGGACGTGACAGTCCTGGAGGCCGCCGAGCGCGTGCTGGAGCGGGTCACAGCACCCGAGGTCTCGGCGTTCTACGAGCGGGTCCACCGCGACGCCGGCGTCGTGATCCGGACGGGCGCCCAGGTCAGCGCCATGGCCGGCGACGAACGCGTGCGTGAGGTGGTCCTGCGGGGTGGTGAGCGGATCCCGGCCGATCTCGTCGTCGTCGGAGTGGGCTTGGTTCCCAACACCGAGCTGGCAGCCGAGGCTGGCCTGCACGTCGAGAACGGGATCGTGATCGACGACCTGGCTCGCACCAGCGACCCCCGCATCGTCGCAGCCGGCGACTGTGCCAGCCACCGGATGGCTCGCTACGACCGCCTCGTGAGGTTGGAGTCCGTGCCCAGCGCCGGGGAGCAGGCGAAGACGGCCGCCGCGACACTGTGCGGCAAGGAGAGGCCGATCGCAGCGCTGCCTTGGTTCTGGTCCGACCAGTACGACCTCAAGCTGCAGATCGCGGGGTTGAATGTCGGCTACGACGAGCTCGTGGTGAGGGGCGACCCCTCTCGAGATCGCGACTTCACCTGCTACTACCTCCAGCAGGGACGGCTGCTGGCCGCGGACTGCGTGAACCGACCGCGGGACTTCCTGAAGGCCAAGCTGCTGATCAGTCAGGGCGAGAGAGTCGATCGAGCAGAGTTCGAGGCCGCCGCCGCTTCCTGAGGGCCGGCATCGTCGTGGGCCCTGCCCGTCCCGCTGGCTTGCCGCCGCGTCCCGGCCTCTGGTGTCTACGATCACCGAGGTGCGGCCGACCTTGACTCTGCGGCGTGGATCGACGCACCAGGACCGACGTGGACTGGCTGGCAGTGGCGGTCTGCAAAGCGGCCCTGGTGGTGCTGCGACGCCTGACTGGCGCGGGTCATAGGGCATTCCCGGGGTCGGTGGCGTCGTGCTGGCTGCCAACCACGTCTCGCACCTTGACCCGTTGCTGGTCGCGGAGATGGTGCTGGCCGAGGTGGCGGGTGCCACGGTTTCGGCCAAGGACAGCCTCTTCAACAAGCCGGTCGTGGGCAGGTGGTTCCGTGCCGCGGGGCACGTCGAGGTCGACCGCGCCGCCGGCCGCGCCGGGTGCGGCGAGGCGGTGAGCGCGGCGCGCAACGGGAGACTCCTCCAGTGAGATGGGCGTTCACGACCGGAAGCGGGGATCCTGGGGGCGCGGGGTGTCGGAGCCGCGCACCATGGCGGAACCGTAGGTCTCCAGCAGCGTTGCCATGAGGCCGTCGAACGGCAGGTCCACGAACATGCCCCGTTCGCGGACGTACTCCATGTGACGTCGGCCGGCGCCGTCGGCTGCATGGAGCAACGCGTCCTGCGACCCGTCGAACTCCAACGGGGGTACTCCGAAGCGACGGCACAGCTCGGAGTTGAAGGCCGGCGACCCCTTGCGCCACTGGCCGTCGACGTACACCGCGCTCCACCCGTGGAACACGAACAGATCCGTGCCCATCAGCTCCAGCAGCGCGGCGCTGTTGAGGTGGTTGCGCACGTCGGAGAATCCGAGCACTGCCGGGATCCCCGCAGCGCGCAGACTCGCGGTGAGCAGTACCGCCTTGGGCACGCACCACGTGGGGCCACCGTCGAGGATCGCGCTGGCCTGGTAGTCAGGGGGTTCGGTGGTGACGCTGTAGGGGTCGTAGCGGAGCCGGTCCCGGACCGCGGTGAACAGCAGTCCCGTCCGTTCTCGAGGATCCCGGATGCCACCCACGACGGACTTGGTGAAGTCCCGGACGTCAGGGTGGTCGCTGTCGACGAACCGGCTCGGGGCCAGGGCCTGCCGAGGATCGAGCTTGCCCCTCATCAGGTGGCGGTCCCGAGGTTCTGGCGCGCCCCCGCGATCTCGAGGGCGGTGACGAGGTCCCGCTCGAGCGAGGGGAGTACGGCGGCCGAGCGAGCTGCCTGCTCCACGCGCTCTCGTGCTGGGCCGTCCTGACGGGCCAGCGACGCGATGAGGGACCATGTTTCCGCGCACAGGTGCGCAGCGGCGGCGACCTCGCTCGCCCGCGCGTCCCCGGTCAGGCGCACGATGTCGGCGGCGCCGCTGGAGAGCAGTCGGCGGAACAGCCCGCCGCCGGTGCCGGCCTTCTCGACGAAGGCGCTGAGTCCTTGGAGGACCAGGTCCAGGATGTCGTCGGGGAAGACCTCTGGCCATCGAGCGAGGTCCTCGGCGAAGAGGTCGACGGCGGCCAGTCCGGTGGCCCCGACCGCCGCATCCCTTCCGGTGACGATAGAGCTGCCGGTGGAGCTAGTCATCGCAGCCGCCGCCTGGGCGAACGCCGCCTGCGCGATCTCTGACAGGTCGGGCAGCCGGTCGGGCCAGGCGATGTCGAAGTAGGTGTGACGCGTCGGGACCGGGAACCCCTGCGAGGACCGGGCTCGGGCCAGTGCCGGGTAGGGCACGAGCTGCACCTCTTCCCGGTCGTTGTCGACGACGTGCGCGACCTGCTGCTCGTCGTCATAACCGATGACGACGATGTCGTGGCGACTCATCTGCAGGCGTACGCGGAGGTAGGGAAGTTCCGCGATGTCGGCCCACACCAAGGCGGGACGGCCCTCGCGCACGGCGTCGCGCACCCACGCCCAGCCCTCCTGTGGGTCGTCCGTCGCATGCACGGAGACCTCGGCGCCCAGTCGCGTCGGGAGGTCCGTCTCCAGGTCGCCTCCCCGCCCGACGAGGTATACCGGTGGCATGAGTGCCGCGTCCCTGACGTAGGAGAGATCCAAGGCGCCGCTCAGGGCAAAGACAAGGCCTTCGTCAGGGGGGCCCTCCCAACCGAGTCCGGCCCACTCCAGGAGGTCCCGCATGGCTCCGGAGCCGCAGTGGCCGCCGCGTCGGTGCGGGTACTCGACCACTTCGGTGTCGCTCGAGTTGACCATGAGGCTTCCTTCTGGAGACAACTAGTGACTTTTGTTCAAACCTAAGGCACCGCCCTGAGAATGTCATCACGCGGCCCAGTTGACGCGTGTCCGCAGTCGGACATTGTCGATACTCTGTCCACCATGTCGTCCCCCTCCATGCGAGAACGCTATCGCGAGCACGTTCGTGCAGCGGTGCTGGAGACTGCCCATGACCTGATCGCTGAGCGGGGCTGGGAGCGGGTGCGCATGGGCGAGATCGCCGAGGCGGTCGGCGTCTCGCGCGCACTGCTGTACAAGGAGTTCGGCGACAAGCCCGGTTTGGGGGAAGCCGTCGTCCTGAGGGAGGCGGCGCGCTTCATCGAGGGCATCGAGAACGTGCTCGCGCATCACGGCTCCGACGCTTCAAGCGGCCTCGCGGCGTCGGTGGGCTTCGTGCTGGAGGAGGCCGAGAACAGTCCCTTGCTTAGAGCGGTCCTGATCTCCAACCGCGATTCCCCACCACCCGCCACGGGCATCCTCCCCCTCCTCACCACGTCTGCGCAGCTGTTGGAGCTCGCGTCCGGCTCCCTGGCCCGGTGGCTCACCTCCCACGTGGCCGGTTTGCGGGCGGATGAGGTGTCCGACGCCGCCGAAGCCCTGGTGCGGCTCACCGTGAGCCACCTCGCCCTACCGACCAGGTCCCGGGCGGACACCGCCCGGAAGATCACTGAGGTGGGACTCAGGTGCCTCGGGCTTCCCATCACGCCGAAGCAGGGAATCGCGACGTGACGGTTGCTCAGGTTGCGGGATCGCCGGCGACCCCGAGGACCAGTAGTTGGTCAATGGCACGGTCGCGCCCAGGGGTGGCCCGGGGACTCGCTGCTGCCGCGGTTTCGCCGAGTGCGCGGCTGAGGCTGTTCTCCGGTGGTGCGGTGGCCCGCCAGCAGTCCCTCGGGGATCAGCTCTGCAAGTGAATCGCCTGGGTCTGGTAGAGGTTCTGGGGTGCCCCTCGGATCTGTCGTGATTGAGAGCCATGGCAGCGCCCAGGCGCACCACGACAAGCCTCGGGAAGCGCGCTACCGGGATGGCGGTCGATGCGCGGATGAGCCCGGTTATCAGGCTCTTATTACCTGAGGTGGGGGCTGGCGAGTCCGCCCCCGATCAGCAGCATCCGAAGGCGGTAGCTCTCGCGGTTGCGGAACCCGCGGGCGACGCGGTGGAGCTCGATGAGGCCGTTCATGGCTTCGGTGCCGCCGTTGTTCGAGCGGGCGGTGTCGAAGTAGGCCAGGAACGCCTGCCGCCAGCGCTTCAACGTGCGGCCCAGGCGGGCGATCTCGGGGATCGGGCAGGACGCGAACGTGGCGAGGACCTTCTCGGCGATCTTGCGGCCCTCGGCGGTGTTGGGGTGGCGGTAGGCCGAGCGGAGCTGCTGGGCGCACGACGCAACGTAGACGACCAGGTGCTCCTCGAGGCGGGCGGCGATCGCGTTCTCGAACCTGGTCCATTGCTTGTCGGTGAGCTTCTCCGCACCGGCGCGTAGGAGCTTCTGGATGCCGTAGAGCGGGTCGCCCTTGCGGCCACGGTGGCCGAGGGTCTCCTGCTGGATCCGGCGGCGGCACTCATCGACCGCGGCGGTGCCGAGCTTGACGACATGGAAGGCGTCGAGGACTGCGACGGCGTCCTCGAGCTGGTCATTGATCGCGCTCTTGTAGCCCTGGAACGGGTCCAGGGCCGCGATCTTCACACCGGCGCGGAACCCCTGACCGCGCTCAGCGAGCCAGTCGGCGTAAGCCTTCCCGGATCGTCCCGGGACGAGGCGAGGAGCCGGGCGCGGACGCGTCCGTGCTGGTCACGGCTCAGGTCGACCATCCCGGTCAGCTCCTTCGGCCCACGTCCACCCTGGTCGACGGGCTTGGTCGAGACGTGGTGCCAGATGTGCTCATCGACGCCCAAGACCTCTAAGTTGTCGAACCTGGTCGGGTCGGCGGCCATCTGTTCGAGCAGGGGCTTGATCGAGCGCCACACCGTGCGCCACGAGGTGCCCAACTGGCGGGCGAGAACAGCCACCGAGGCGTGCTCGCGACGGATCTGAGCGATCGGCCACCAGCACGCCCGCACCGTGAGCAGCGCCCGCGGCCGGGCCAACCCGTCGTGCTGCTCGCTCCACCCGCCGGCCCTGCACTTCGGCTCAACGCAGCGCCAGGTCCGCTTGCGCCACACAAGTCGCACCGGGCGGCCGAAGGAGGGCACGTCGACCAGGCGGACCTCGCGCCGGCCATGGCTCGCGGCGATCACACCGCACGCGTGGCAGCCCGCCGGTGCGGGGTCGGACTCGACCACCACGCGTAGATGACGCAGCTGCTCGGTGACCTCGATGACGTGGAACCCCTCCAGGCCCACGAGGAGATCGCAGCGCTGTGAAGTGCCCCCGGTTCCCCGGACTACTGGGGTTGGGTGGATCTGATCATGCAGCGGTCTCGCTTGGGGGTCCAGCAGGCGTCCTCAATGCGTGCTGGGTCTCGTAGTCGGCGGGGCTGAGGTAGCCGAGCGTCGAGTGACGCCGGCGCGGGTTGTAGAAGCCGTGACGAAGCTGAAGATCGCGTTCGCCAGGACTTCACGGGTCGGCCAGGTCGAGCGGTCGAGCAGCTCGGTCTGCAGGGTCGCGAAGAAGCTCTCGGCCACGGAGTTGTCGAAACAGTCGCCGATCGTGCCCATCGATCCGAGCAACCCTGCTTCGCGCAGCCGGTGACCGAAGGCCCAGCTGGTGTAGGTCGACCCGTGGTCGCTGTGATGGACCGCCCCGGCCGGTGGGCGACGGTTCCAGATCGCCATCTGCAACGCATCGACCACCAGCTCGGAGCGGATGTGGTCCGCGATCGACCAGCCCACGACGCGGCGGCTGAAGCAGTCGATGACGACCGCGAAGTACAACCACCCCTCACCTGTGCGGTGCTGGGTCACGTCGGCGACGTAGAGCCTGTCTGGGGCATCGGGGCGGAAGTTCCGCTCGACCAGGTCCTCCGATGGTGTCGCGGCCTGATCGCGGCGGGTGCAGCCCCGCAGCCTGCGTCGGTGCACGCCCTGCAGGCCGGTGGAGCGCATCAGTCGCTCGACACGGCCGTGGCTGACCTCCAGACGCCGGCCCATGGTCAGCTCGGCATGGACCCGGCGGTGGCCGTAGGTGCCGTAGGAGGCGGCGTGCACGTCGTGGATCGCGGCCATCAGGTAGGCCTGCTCGAGGTCACGACGGCTCGCTCGGCGCCGCGCCCATTCGTAGTAGCCCGAGGTCGAGACGTTCAGCACCCGGCAGGTCACCGCGACCGGAACACCGTCCGCGGCAAGCTCCTGGACTACCGGGAACACTATTTTGGGAGCACGTTCTCCCGAGCGAAGTAGGCACTGGCCCGCTTCAAGATCTCGATCTCCATCTCGAGCACCCGCTTGTCACGGCGCAGCTGGACCAGCTCGGCCCGCTCATCAGAGGTCAGGCCGTCTTGGACGCCGTCGTCGATGTCGGCCTGCTTCATCCAGCGACGCAGACCGGACTCGGCAATGCCGAGATCCTTCGCGATCTGAGCGATCGGCTTCTCACGCAGCCGCGCCAGCTCGACTGCTCGACGACGGAACTCAGGACTCTTCGGTGCAGGCACAGGGACTCCTCTCGGGCGACCATCGTCGCCTCACTCAAGGTGTCCGGGCTAGCGGGGGCACTTCACTGGCAGTAGGACGGATCTGGACACGAACGCGCGCGATCGCACGCCGTAGGCTGCGACATCGTCGAGGCCTTCCGGTTCGGTTGCTTGGTCGCACCAAACTTTGGAAGGTCTCGACCCATCTCCGGGTCAGCTCAGCGGCGCGTGTCGCCTACCCCCTGTCAATGGCCAAGTCGTGGTCCCCACTGGTGGCCAACTGAAAGTCCCCACCCCTCGTGGGTTCTCAGTTGCTCTTGAGGCGGGTTCCTCCGTTCGCTCGGGCCTGTTTCATTCGGTAGGAGTCGCCGTCGGTGACGACGGTGTGGCAGTGGTGCAGGAGCCGGTCGAGCATGCTGACCGCGGTGGTGTGCTCGGGCAGGAACCGTCCCCAGGACTCGAAGGGCCAGTGGGACGCGATCCCGAGCGAGCGGCGTTCGTAGGCAGCCGCGACGAACCGGAACAGCAGCTGCGCGCCGGTGTCGTCCAGCGGCGCGAACCCGAGCTCGTCGACCAGGAGCAGGTCGTGGCGCAGCAGGTTCTCGATGACCTTCCCGACGGAGTTGTCGGCCAGCCCGCGGTAGAGGGTCTCGACGAGTTCGGCGGCGGTGAAGTAACGGACCCGGTGACCTGTTTCGACTGCCGCGATCCCGAGTGCGATCAGGGTGTGTGACTTCCCCGTCCCGGCGGGCCCGATCAGGCACACGTTCTCGGCGGCGCGGATCCACTCCAGGCTGGCGAGGTAGTCGAACGTGGCCGGTGGGATCGAGGATGCGGCGACGTCGAACTCCTCGAGTCGTTTGGTGACCGGGAAGCCGGCTTGTCGCATCCGGGTACGCCGGTTGGACTCATCACGTGAGGCGATCTCGGCCTCGATGAGGGTGCGGAGGAACTCCTCGGGGTTCCAGCGTTGGGTCTTCGCGGTGAGGAGCAGCTCGGGTGCCAGGCGGCGCATCGCGGCCATCTTGAGCCGCTTCAGTCCGTCGTTCAGGTCGGTGGCCAGCGGCGGCGGGGTCGTGGCGGTCACGACACGTCACCGCCGTCCACGGCTTCGTCCAGGAGCGGTCCTGCGGCTGGTCGGGCGTCGGGATTGATCCGGTAGGCGTCCAGCGTTCGGGTCGGGACGGTGGGCAGGGTCATCACCAGCGCCTGCCCGGCCGGGGTGGGTCGGGGTGCGTGTCCGTTGGTGGCCAGGATCGACCGGACGTCGTCGGAACGCCACCTCCCGAACGCCACCGCACGTTCCAGCGCCGCTTGCAGTGCGTCGGTGCCGTGGGCGGCGCCCAGGTCCAGCACCGTGGCTATCTCGGTGTTGAGCTTGGTGACCCCGGCCGCGGCGGCACCGACCAGGAACTGCTCGGCCACTGGACCCAGGGCCAAGAACTGCTTCTCGGCCACGGTCCGGCCCCGCGCCCGACGCTCGGGTGTGGCCGGTCGGGGCCGGTCGTAGTGGGCGTCGTCGATGCTGGTCTCACCCGGCGCCACCAGCCCGTGCTCGGCGTGGACTTCGCCGGTGATCGGCTCGATCACGCGCAGGATCCGGTCGCGTTCGTCGACCAGCACCGTCACGATCCGCCCGATCAGCCGGTTCGGGACCGAGTAGCGCGCGGACCCGAATCGGATGCAGGAGAGCTTGTCCACCTTCCTGGTGATCGGGGCGGGACCCACCTCGAGCCGTAGCGACGGCAGCTCGCCGAGCAGGTCACGCTCGGTGACCAGCCGGTCGTCCGGGATCGCGTGGATCTCGCTGTGCCGGCGGCCGTTGACCTCCGTGCACCAGGCTCGCGCGCGGGTGTTCAGTCCGGCATAGCCGCCTGCCCACACGGTCGCGTCGTCCTCAAGCCTCAAGGGGACGAGGAGGTCGTCCTTGGCGTAGCCGACGAGGTTCTCCACGATGCCCTTGGATTCCGGATCGCTCGCGTGGCAGAAGTCGGGCCGGAACCGGTAGTGGGCGGCGAACCGGACGTAGTCCGGTGCCGGGACGACCACGTTCGCGACCACGTTGCCCTTCAGACAGGCCATCCGGTCGGCCAGCACCAGCTTCGGCACCCCGCCGAGCTCCTCGAAGCACTCGGCCAGCAGCGCCAGGGTGGTGGTTTGCTGCTCATCGGGGCCGAACCGGACGAACCGGTAGCGCGACCAGGCCAGCACCGCACAGAACACGTGCACCCGTCGGCCGGCCACGATCTCGGTGCCCCAGTCGATGGCGAGTACCTCACCCGGGGTCCACACCGCCGGTCGGCGTCCGCCAGCACGGGCCTGCCCGATGCGCCACTCGCGCTTCGCGTCCGCGACCAGCCGCCGGAAGTTCCGGTCCGACCCCTCATACCCAGCCGCACGCGCGGCCGGCAGCAGCCGCTTCGCGCTGATCTTGCCGACGGTGTCGTTGACCTTCTCCGCGACCAGGTGGGCGACCGAGTCGTAGTTGCGACCCCGCTCCACCCGCGGCGCCGGCGGCTCGCCGCGACTGCTGGCCTGGTGGGCGTCGATGACCCGACGCACCGTCTTGTGGGTCGTGCCGCACAACTCGGCCGCTCCCCGGTAAGTGCCCACCTCGCGGTAGGCCGAAATGATGTCCATTCGTTCTCTCTCGTTCTTCAATGAAGACCCCTGCGTGGTGACGACGGCTGACCAGACATCGCCAACCGTCACCACGCAGGGCCCTCACGAGCCGTTACAACACGCGAAGAACGAGGAGCGGGGACTTCGACCTGGCCATCACCGGGGACCCGACATGGCCACCAGTGGGGACCGCTACCTGGCCACCAGTGGGGACTTTTTCATGGCCACGGACACCCCCACCGCAAGTACCAAGGGCCCCATTTCCTACACGACCACAGCGACTTCCGAGGGCTAGTCTCCAACACACGCCGAGCAGCTAGGCCTTGCGTCCCTACGTCGTCCCTACGTGCGTCACCATCGATCGGAGGACACTCGGCATGACTTGCAACGGTGCCACGGACTCTGGTCACGACAAGTCGGGGCGTGCTCTCCGGGACCACGGCCACGAACTCGGGCGCGGTCGAGGGCATGGCGCCGGCGCCCCGCTCCTTCGTGATCCGCTTGGCGGAGGTCAGCAGCAGTAGATCGGTGCGCCGCGCCGTTCTCAGGTGAACTGCTGCTCGGCGCCGCCGGGAGTGCAGTGCATCGCGTCTCCGCACGGGCCAAAGGGGAAGGCGGGCGCGAAGGAGACGGCGAGGTCGTCGGCCAAGTGACGGGCCGTTGGCTGGCCCGAGAAAGACGGGGTCCCGTCGGGGCCGAACGTGGCCGGGACAAGTAGGCCACCGGGGGAGAGGGCGCGGGTGGCGAGATCGACACATATGCCGCCTGGTTGGCCGGGAGAGCCTGCTGCCAGCGCGCCAGCAGATGGCATTGTCCGCGGTCCGTTACCTAGCAACGGCTTTCGGCACGGTGTCTGGCGCGCTAGGAGTGCGAAGGCGAGCACTGCTCCACCTAGAGCGCATACATGCATGTATGTATGTACAGTGTTCAACATGACCGCTGGCGTGCAGGATCGACAGGTTCGGGCGGTCGCAACCCGCCGGCTGCTGCTGGACACCACGGTGGCTTGCTTGGCGGAGCTGGGGTACGCGGGGACCACTGGCCCTGCCGTGGCCGAGCGAGCTGGCTTGTCGCGAGGCGCTCAGCTCCACCACTTCGGCACGCGAGACCAGATGGTCGTGGCGGCGGTCGAGCATTTGGCTCAGCAACGTCTCACGCATGTTCAAGACAGTCTCGCGATACGGATCGGAGACAGTCTGGACCCCTCGGCTCAACCGACCAGAGCGGCAGCACTGGCGGCCCTGGAGCTCCTCGCTGAGGCGTTGTCCGGGCCGCTGTACGGAGCCACGTTGGAGTTATGGGCCGCGGCACGCACCGACGAGGACCTTCGACGCCAGCTGGTTCCGGCGGAGGAGCGGGTGCACGCCGAGCTTCGGGAGGTATGTCGCGTCTGGATCACCACGGATCCGGTTCTGATCCAGTTGACGCTGGATCTCCTGTTAGGTCGAGGAGTGAGCGGGATGCTCGTCCCGCATCCTTCTAAGTGGCAGCGTGATGTCCTCGAACGCTGGATCGACACTGTCATGGCAGGCGGGGTAGCGGGATGAGTCGATTTGATGACCTGATCGCGACGTTTGCAGAGAAGTTCCGTCCTCCTGACGACGGGGCTCGCCTTGCCTCACACCACGCCAACTGTCTGGGCTGCGGCGAGGACAATCCGCATGGTCACCATCTCGAGGTGCGACGTGCGGGGGACGGCGTGGTCGCTGCGCACGCCTTCGACCGCCGGCACGAGGGCGCGCCGGGGATCGCTCATGGTGGGGCGTTGGCGACGGTCATCGACGACCTCTATGGATTCCTCCAGTACTTAGTTGGCGGCCCGGCGGTGACTCGACGCCTCGAGATCGAGTACCTGCAGCCTGTCCTCTTGGACGTCACCTATCGGTTGGACGCCCACCTCACCGGTCGCGATGGGCGTCGACTTCAGGTTGAAGCCACCATCACCGACCCGGAGGGGCAGAGGGTGCTCACCTCGACCGCAATGTTCGTGCTCGTTGACGTCGCCCACTTCGCTGCTGCGTACGCACGGAGCCTGGAGAGCGCCATCACCAAGACCGCCGAGGAGACCGGCGGTCCGAGAGGCGTTGAGAGAGAGCCGAGGCCGTGATCGTTCAGCGAGCAGAGGTTGACTGCTACCGATCACCGTCCGACACGCAGGCTCGGATGCGAAAGACGGCTTCATGACTACTAGTCATGCCGCCGCACAGGTGTCGCCCTACCCGCATCGGATCGGTGGGCACTGTGGGTCCGGCGCTCTGCGAGACCTGCTGGAGTGGGCCGGACTCGGATGGGACGGCCCTCCCAGCGAAGGTCTGGTGTTCGCTCTCGGCGGCGCGCTCGGTCTCTCCTGTGTGCGCTCGGTAGGCCTTTTCCCACCCCTGTACCTGGTTGGCCGTGGCGGAGAGCTCGAGCTGGATCTGCCTCGTCGGCTTGGCGCAGCGGCCGAGCAGCGGGTTACTGATGATCCCGCCGAGGGGTGGAGCTGGGTACGCGCCGAGATCGAGGGCGGTCGTCCAGTCATGCTCTGGGCTGACATTGCCGAGCTGCCATATCTGCGCGTCAAACTTTCGATGAGCCGCCACGACATCGTGGTCATCGGGTTCGATGACCATGCGCTCTGGTGGTCGACAACGATCGCGAAGACGTCCAGGAGGTCCCCTACGAGGCCCTTGCGCGGGCCCGCAGTTCCACGTCGTTCCCGCAACCGACGCGACACACGCTGTATGACATCAGGTGGCCCGCCGAGCTGCCGGATCTGGCGTCCGCGGCGGCTGAGGCATTCGCCCAGTCAGCCCAAGCGGTGAGCAATCCCACCAGCGCCACCAGAGTCTTCGACGAGCTACCCTCAGAACCGGGTGACGCCGCCGGTCTGATGGTCCGCAGCGCAGGAGTCGCCGCAGCGCATGCCTTTGCCACGGACATTGCGGGCTGGGAGCGCCACGACGACGAGGAACTCGAAATCATGTTGTTCAGCCTCGGCGCGTTCATCGAGAAGGCAGGCACAGGCGGCGGCCTCTTCCGCCGGCTGCTGGCCCAGGGGGCTTTCGAGATCGCCCAGATGACCGGGGATGAAGCAACCACCTCATCGGCGCGGTCAGCCAGCCGAGCCGCAGAGGCCTGGACGACGGTGGCCCGTTCGGCCACCGCCCGGGATAAGCCGGCACGCAGTGGAGTTCGCGACGCCGCGCAGTCGGCCTTGGCCCTTCCGGAGCTCGAGGCCATGCTGACCCAAGACCTCCACGGCGCTGCGGCGTCACTTCGAACCTGAGGGTGCACGGCATCAGTCGTCCAAACTTCACCTGCTCTATCTGAGGCGTCCCCATTTCTGACTCCCACTTCAGTGGGTAGCGCTCGTTTTGACGTCGAACATCAACCCGGCTCAGGCGCCGCTGCATCTGCGATGTCGAGGAGCGCATGGCCTCGATTCTGCGGGGCCAAATCGATGTTCCCGGTTGTTTGGCGCCGAGACAGCGCACGTTGGTGAGACAGCTCGACTGGGGAGTTCGTGGGGGGTGGTGGGGTGGGGGGTTGAATCCTTGGTGACCTGCGGATGGAGGCCCGCCGACGAAGGCGCTCCGCCTCTCAGAGTTGGGCCACCGATGCCTGAGCTTTGTACTAGCGACGGCGCTCGCCTTGCTCCGCCAAGCGACTGCAAGGCGTCGTTCTCTCGGCGGCGGGCTCGGTCGGTCGGGGTGTTCGTCCTGGTCGATCATATTGGCGTCTGGCTCTGCTGCCTGGCAGCGGCCGTGGGTAGCGCTCAGTGCCGCCTGTCGCCTGCCATGAGCATGGGACCGCTCTGAGCGGTTTTCTGCCAGGTTCATGGGACCACCTGGATTGCCAGTCATGGGACCACCCGGCGCGCCTGGCCGGTGGGTCCTCGGTTCGGCCGTTGGATCGCCGCGTCAGGTCAGTCGGCGCGGAGGTCGTCAGCGGTGGGATTCAGGGAGGTCAGCGTGGTTGAGGTGTTCGAGGTGCTGCGGGCGTGGCTCGCGGGGTTGGGGCTGCGGAAGGTCGCCGAGCGGGCCGGTGTGGACCGGAAGACCGCTCGCCGGTACGTGGCCGCGGCCGAGGCCGCCGGCCTGTCGCGCGACGCGGGTGTCGAGGCGCTCACCGATGAGCTGGTCGGTGTCGTGGTCGAGGCGGTGCGGCCGGCACGGCCGAACGGGCACGGCGCTTCGTGGGAGCTACTGCTGGCTCACGAGGAGCAGATCAGCGCCTGGGTCAAGGGCGGCGACGGCGCCGAGCCGTTGAGCATCGTGAAGATCGAGGAGTTGCTCGCCCGGCAGGGGTGCGTGGTGTCGTACCGGACGCTGCACCGGTTCGCGGTCGAGCGGTGCGGATTCCGACCGAAGAGGACCACGGTGCGGGTCGCCGACGGCGAGCCGGGCGTGGAGTGCCAGGTCGACTTCGCCCAGATGGGCTACCTGACCGACCCGGAGACCGGTCGCCGGCGGAAGGTGCACGCGCTGATCTTCACTGCCGTGGTCAGCAGGCACATGTTCGTGTGGTTGACCTACTCCCAGACGCTCGTCGCGGTGATCGCCGGCTGCGAGGCAGCCTGGCGGTTCTTCGGCGGCGCCTTCAAGGTGCTGATCCCGGACAACCTCAAGCCGGTCGTGACCGACGCCGACGCGGTGAACCCGACGCTGAACGTGGGCTGGTTGGACTACGCCCAGCACGTCGGGTTCGGGACCGACCCGGCCCGGATCCGCTCGCCGCAGGACAAGCCGCGGGTGGAGCGGGTGGTGCAGTACGTGCGCGGCAACTTCTGGGCCGGGGAGTCCTTCACCGACCTCGCCGATGCGCAGGCTCGCGTCGAGGCATGGTGTGCGCAGCGGGCCGGGATGCGGATCCACGGCACCACCCAGGCCCGACCGGCCGAGGCGTTCGCCGAGCTCGAAGCGAGCTGCCTGTTGCCGGCCCCGGAGCCCTATGACGTGCCGGTGTTCAAGCGGGTCAAGGTGCACCGCGACTTCCACGTCGAGGTCGCCAAGGCGCTCTACTCGGTGCCCGAGCCATACCTGGGCCGCCAGCTGGACGCTCGCGCCGACAGCGAGCTGGTCAAGCTCTACACCACCGGCCGGACCGGCCAGGTGGGACCGGGCCGGCTGGTCAAGACCCACCCACGGCAGCCGCCCGGCGGACGGTCCACGGACCGTGAGGACCTGCCCGAGGAGAAGACCGGCTACGCGCTGCGAGACCTCACCAAGCTGATCGGCGTGTGCGCCGGGCACGGGGAGAACATCGGGATCTATGCCGAGCGGCTGCTCGACGATCCGCTGCCCTGGACGAGGATGCGCAGCGTGTACCGGCTACAAGGTCTGGTCCGCCGCTACGGCCCAGAGCCGGTCGAGAACGCCTGCGCACGAGCGCTGGACCTCGACGTGGTCAGCGTGTCGAAGATCGCCTCGATGCTCGAGAAGGCCACCGAGCGCGAACAGCCGGTGCTGCCTGCCGCAGCCGGCTCCGGCCACAACGCCCAGGGCGGCCGGTTCGCTCGCGACCCCAAGGAGTACTCCGGTCGCGGCAGCGTCCGGCTCACCCTCATCCCCGGCGGCCGGGTCGCCGGGGATGGCACAGACCTGGAGCCCACCCGATGAGCACAACGACCAAGGTCGGGCCGGTCGATCCGGTCGGGACCGACCTGATGCGGACACTGAAGGCGCTCAAGCTCGGCGGTCTGAAGGACACCCTGCCCGAGCGGCTCGCGCTGGCCAAGCAACGCAAGATGGGCCATGCCGCGTTCCTCGAGCTGGTGCTGGCCGACGAGATCACTCGCCGGGAGTCCCGCTCGGCGATGCTGCGCGCCCGCACCGCCGGGCTGGACCCCACGATGCGGCTGGAAGCCTGGGACGAGCTCGACGACCTCTCCTACGACCGGACCCTGCTGTCGGACCTGACCAGCCTGCGGTTCACCGAGGCCGGCCACGGCGCCCTGATCCTCGGCCCGGTCGGCGTCGGGAAGACCCACCTCGCATCAGCGCTCGGCCACACCGCTATCCGACGCCGGCTCAGCGTCCACTTCGCCCGCGCCGACAAGCTGTTCACCCGGCTCCGCGCCGCCCGACTCGACAACACCCTCGAGGCCGAGATCCGCAAGCTCGCCCGCGTCGACGTGCTGATCATCGACGACTTCGCGCTACGACGGCTCGAGGCCACCGAGACCAACGACTTCTACGAGATCATCGTCGAACGCCACCGCCGCGCGAGCACCATCGTGACCTCGAACCGGGACCCCGCCGAGTGGCTGGCCATGATGAGCGACGCGCTGCTCGCCCAGTCCGCGATCGACCGACTCACCTCAGGCGCGCACACCCTGGTCATCGAAGGCCCCTCCTACCGGCAACGAGACCGACTCAACCAGCGCGCCGACATTGACCCAGGAAGCGAGGCCCTGTGATGCTCACCCACACCTTCGGGTGGTCCCATGCTCATGGCAACGAGGTGGTCCCATCACCGTGGCAAGCGACACCGCCAAACTACCCTTTTCCCCCTATGTATTTCGGCGTACTCTGACCTCAACCCCTGCGTGCATGGTGATCATGAACCACCGGGTTCGGCCGCTAGGGCTGGAGGTGGGTGGAGTGAGATATTGGGATCCGAACGGGCCAGCTTGGCAACATCTGGGGAACGCCCTATGGGATGTGCTGGCAGTCGTGTGGTGGACGTTAGTGGGCGGCCTCGTCGCTGCCGGTGCATGCTGGTACGTGGGGGAGTCCATCTATGGTGAGTGGGCTCGCGTACACCCCCGGCCACGCCTCCGGTTTTTGGCCGAACGAAAGCTCCGTCGAGATCTCGCCCGGGGGCTTGCTGATCTTGAGGAATACTTGCGCGAACACGATCCAGCACAGGTGAACGGAAAGCCGGCACGTCATGGCCGGTCGCGCAATTGGAGACGCCACGGGCGGCGCCGACCTTGAGGCGGCCTCCGATATTTCGGACACTAACCGGGCCGGAAAGTCCAGGTTGTCCGCTGGGTGAAGGGTCTGTTCCCTCCGGCAGATGAGGTCGACGCGCATCACGGGGTGGCGAAGAGATCGCAGCCTCTTGCTCCGCGGCCTTCTCCGCGCAGCGGATCCTGGAGCGCGAACCCGGCCGAAGCACGACGCACCTTTGGCGGTCTGTTCTCCATCAGCCTGGGATCTTGATGTCCTATCGGTCAGTGACTCCGGCCTGCTCGTCGAGCATGGTCAGGAGCTTGTCGCCCTCGATGTCGAGGTCCGGCAGTAGCCGGTCGAGCCAGGGGGGAAGCCACCATGCTCTGTCGTCGAAGACGGCCATGAGCGCCGGTACGAGGGTCAACCGGACGATGAATGCGTCGATCAGGATGCCGGCGGCGAGTGCGAAGCCGACCTGCTTGATCATGATGTCGTGGCTGAAGATGAAGCCGGAGAACACCGCGACCATGATGATGGCGGCTGCGACGACGACCCGGCTGGCGTGGTCGAAGCCGTGGACGACGCTTGGTCGCGCTGCCTGGCCGTGGATGTGTGCCTCGCGCATCGAGGAGACCAGGAAGACCTCGTAGTCCATGGCGAGTCCGTAGAGGATGCCGGTCACGATGATCGGCATGAAGCTCATGAGCGGACCGCCGGTGTCGAAGCCGAAGAGTTCGCTGACCCAGCCCCACTGGAAGACTGCGGTGGTGGCACCGAAGGTGGCCAGGATGCTGAGCAGGAAGCCGGCTGTGGCCTTGATCGGGACGACCACCGAGCGGAAAACGACCATCAGAATCAGGACGGAAAGCACGATGATGATGCCGAGGTAGAGCGGAAGCACGCTGGCGATCTTGTCGGACATGTCGATTCCGATGGCGGTGAAGCCGGTCACGCCCAACTGCACCTGGTTGTCCTGGGCGATCGCGCTGTCGCGCTCGCGAAGTGACTTCACGAGGTCGCTGGTCGCCTCGTCGCTGGGGCCTGAGGTGGGGATGATGCTGAACACGGCGAGGTCGCCGGCCTCGTTGATGCCGACGGGGGTGGCCAGCACGATGTCGTCTCGGTCCTGGAACCCAGTGATCAGTTTCGCGGTCAGCTCGGGGGTGACACGTCCTGCGGTGCCGGTGGGCTCTGCGGTGACTAGGAGGGGGCCGTTGAATCCCTCACCGAAGCCTTGGGAGACGGCCTCGTAGCTCTGCCGAGCGGCGGTGTCCTGGTTCGCGGTCGCGCCGGAGGGGATGCCCAGGTTCATGCTGGCTGCGGGGATCGCCATCACGCCCAGGATCGCGACCACGCCGGCGATGACGGGCCACCTGAACCTGATCACAGTCTTCACCCAGTGGTCGGCGACGCTGTGCGACTCCGCGTCCTCCTTGGCGCGGCGCCGGCCTCGGGCCTTGTCCGAGCAGATCCGCTCCCCGACTAGGCCTAGCAGCGCGGGCAGCAGGCTGAGGGCGATGAGCACTGCCAGGGCCACCGTGGACGCAGCGACCAGGGCCATAGTCGACAACGTCGCGATGCCGATGACGGTCAGGGCGGTCAGCGCGATGAGGACGGTCAGGCCGGCGAAGAACACGGCGCTGCCCGCAGTGCCGACTGCTCTGCCGGCTGCCTCCCGGGCGGTGAGCCCTCGGTCGAGGATCAGCCGACGCTGCCGGTTGACGACGAAGAGCGCGTAATCGATGCCGACCGCGAGGCCGACCATGAGACCCAGGACGGGGGTGGCGGAGTTCATCTCGACGACCGTCGAGAGCGCGTACGCGCCACCCACCCCGATGCCGACGCCGACCAGCGCGGTGACCAGGGGCAGACCGGCCGCGATCAGGGAACCCAACGTGAGCACCAGCACCAGGGCGGCGACGGCGAGACCGATCACCTCACCGATACCGACCGGGATCTCGATGGCCTTCAGCGAGTCGCTCGGGAGCACGGTGATGCCCGTTCCCTGCTCGGCACGCTCCACCACCTCGACCACCGAGGTAACGTCGTCATCGGTCAACGAGGTCGAGGCGACCGTGAACTGGAACTGGAACAGCGCGACCTGCCCGTCCGAGGACACCAGCACCCCGGGCACCGGTGCCCCATCCACCAGCAGCGGCTGGTAGGGAGGCGCCTGCCCCTGGTCCGACCCGGCCAGGGGATCGACCGGTGCATTGTCTGGCGGAGTGCCCGGGGCGCCCTCCTCGGCGGCACCCAGCGCGGCGTCGAGGGGGTTGACGACCTTCTCCAGGTCATAGACGTCGCCGACGGTGCCGCTGATCACCGCGAGTCGCTCCGGAGTGTCGAGCCGCTCACCGTCCGGGGCAGTGAAGACCACGCTGGCCTGACCCCCGGAGGCCTCGGGGAGCTCATCGGCTACGCGGTCGAGCACGGTCTGGGCCTCGGTGCCCTCGATCTTCATCTCGGAGCTGACGCTCACCCCGTTGATGGCCACGGCACCGATGACCACCGTGAGGACGGCGAGCCAGCCCGCAATGAACAGCCACGGCCTGCCGAACGCAGTTCGTCCGAGCCGGTACAAGAAAGTGGACATGGGTCTGGTGCTCCTTGAGGGCGAGAGGCGGCGGCGTCTAGATCTAGAGGCCGTGGCGCAGGTAGTCGAAGGTGATGTCGAGGAACGAGCTGTAGTCCATCGACGCGGGGGTGGCGTGGCTCTCGGCGCCCAGGTGCACGTCGAGGGTTCCCTCGAGGGCGGCCATCACGGCGCCGTACACGGCACCGAACAGCAGGGGCACGTAGACGGTGGGGTACCGGTCCCCGGCTGCCGACCCCAAGAGTTCCTGGGCAGTGTGGCGCATGCGTTGCTGAACGCCTAGGACGTAGGGCTCCAGGGTCGGGTACTCCCGCGCCATCGCCATCAGCTCGCGCATCCTCACCAACGTGTCCGCAGTGAGCTGATCCTTCATGACGGCCAGGAGGGCATCGAGCAACGGCAGATCCGCGGGCAGGCCGGCCAGGATCGCGCTGGCGTCCTCGACACCACCGAACGCGACTGACGCGACTGCCTCCTCCTTGCAGGAGAAGTGGTTCGCAAACGTGCGACGCGAGTAGCCAGCACGCTGCACGAGATCCGCGGTGACGAACCCGAACAGCCCGCGCTCACGGGTCAGCTCGAAGGCGGCTTGGGCGAGCGCCCGTCCCGTCGCCTCGCGCTTGAGGTCCCGCAACCCACGATCCATGCCCTGAGTATGACGCCTGTTGCCCAATGAGCAACATTGCCTATTGAGCAGTTAGATACCCATTGTTGCCGCTGGCCCAGCAGTTGTCCGTCGAGGGCAGGCCGGTAGCGTGACGCAACATATGGTCGCCGATCGCCCTCGGCGCCGGTGTTGTCAATGAGTGGCCATGGACTACGGGAGCTCGTATGGGTGCTGGTGGTGAAGTGGTCGCCGCGGACAGCGGAAGCCAGTTTGCTGATGCGGTGCTGGCTCTGCTCGCGGTCGCGCGGCGGACCAGGGGACGCCTGCAGCCGCTCTTCGAAGACGTCACCGTGCCGCAGTTGGTCTTGCTGGATGCTGTGCAGATCTGCGGTCTTGAGGGCATCGGCGCCATTTCGACGTACACGCTGTTGAGCCAGCCGACGGTGACCCAACAGGCGGCCAGCCTGGAAAGCGCAGGTCTGCTGCGCCGCATCCCGGCTGAGGACGACCGCCGCCGGCGCGTGCTCACGCTCACCGAGCGAGGTGAGCAACTTCTGGCCGCCAAGCGCGGCCTTGTCGCCGACCGACTCTCGGTGGCCTGGAGATCTCTCACGGCTGAGGAGCAAGCCATCGCGGTTCCACTGCTGCGCCACATCACGGATCTCGTGGCGGAACTGACCTGACTGAGTCCAATGGCGACTGGGTGGGCGTCGTGTGTCGAACCGACCCAGAGTCCTGCGGGCTCGCCGTCGCTCCGGCAGAACCGGATGGGCGAGCGGAATCGGTAGAGGCTTTGGGGAGCACTCGCCCGACGAGATGAGCCATCAGTGTGCCGAGCAATGATGGCGCCAGAGACTTGTTGGCTGGGCTCTGTTCCGTGAGGTTGCGTCGTCGCGCCTCAAGTTCGAGGCGCTGGCCGACCCGAGCTCCTAGCTCGTCGATGCCGCTGGCCAGTCCGGCTGCGATGGCCATGGCAGCCCAGTCGTTACGAGCGGTGGCCAGCACGGCGTGGGCAATGACGTCGGTGGGCGGGTCCTCCGCCATCTCGTCTATGACTTTGCGTACGCCCGAGTAGGTCCGGGAGGGACTGCTGCATGGATAGGTGACATCTGATCTGTGGTGCCGAGAGGTGCCGCTGGAAGGATGTACACCGTGCCTAAGCCCGGATCCACCGATCGGCATGGCCGGGATGAGGTGATGGTGGTCGGTTCCGGGTGAGGGCGCCGGGGCGCGATGATCTGCCGGACCTCACTGTCCGGGGTGTTCCACGTTGTTCCTCGTCGCGCAGCTGTGGCTGCTGGTTGGTCAGGCCGCGAGGGCGGGTGGCGGGTCGCTGACTCGGTCAAACAAGGCAGTCCAGGCGGTCTCCCAGGGCCAGGCTTGTGGCAGATGCAGAGTGACCCGTCGTGCTGAGGTCGCGACCCGTGCTGGCACGGTGATCAGCTTGCGACGGATCGTGGCGGTGGTGGCCTTCGCGATCTGCGGGTCGGTGAGGCTGGCGGCGGCTCGGGTGAGGTTGAACGCCATCACGGCGAGCACCAACCAGGCCGCGTTGGCAGTGAACACCCCGGACGGCAGGTGCGCCAACGCTGCGTGTTTGAGGTCAGCGTGGACCTGCTCGATGACCGCGTGATGGCGGTGGATCGCATCGGCGGCGACGGTGTCGAGCACGTCGGCGTCGGTGGTGGTGAAGAACGCATGGAACCGCCAGGTGTCAAACAGGGTGTCTTGGCCGGCTGCCTTGTTCTTCTCGGCGTTGAAGTCCGGGATCCGCCGGACCACCAGCCGGCCCGGCACGTGGTCGGTCTTCTTCTGGGCGGCAAACGCGGTGAAACCGATCTCGGCGACCTCGGCCCGTGAGACCCACCGGCCACTGGCTTCGTCGAAGACGGCATCGGTGTACTCGATGGTGGTCCACGCATCGTCGTCGATGGTGGCGATGGCGGCCTTGACCCGCTTGTCCATCCGCACGGTCACCGACACCGCGGCCCCACCCTTGAGGGCGGCGTGAACTGGTCCGCGGCCGTAGAACGCCGAATCCATCCGCACTAGGACCGGGTGGGACTTGTCGAGCAGTCGTCGGGCGGTCCGCACCGCATCGCCGACCAGTCGCTTCGCACCGCGTGGTGACCCAGTCGAGCCCTTGCGGAGCCGTTGGGCCACGATCACCGGGACGGCGCCGGCGATGGTGAGGGTGGCGAGCAGGGCGTTGAGGCCACGGACACCTGAGTAGCCGAACCCGGCGCCCTGCTTGGCGTGGCCATGGACCTCGATGATCGTGTCGTCGACATCGAGCAACGCGTAGTCAGCACTCGCGTCTGCATCCGGGCTCACCTCGGCTGACGGACGCAACAGCTCGGTGAGTCCTGCCAGCGCGATGAGGAACCTCGACGCGATCGCGTCGAGCTGACGCACGTGCCCGAAGGTGAACGCCCGCAGGAAGGAACCCAACGTCGAAGGCGCGTAGGCGCGGGCGAATACCCTCCCCATGCCGCCGTGACGCAACAGCGCCATGTCATCGATCGAATCGGCACCAGCGACCATCCCACCGACCAGCGAGGCGACCTTCAACCCGGCGTTCGCGCCCTTGTCGCCCGGCACCGTCAAGTGCTGATCCGCCAGATCACGCAGCCCAGCGGACTCGGCCAACGCGAGCACCGGAACCAGACCACCGGCCGACACGAGATTCGGATCATCGAAGACCGCCGACGTCGCCCGCGACGTGTGAGAGAGTTTCACCTCAGAGATGTCCCTTGTGTTCGGTCGAATCGTTGCCTCAAGAACTCCGATTCTCCCGCTACACAAGGGCATTCTCGTTTACGGCGCGCTCACCAGACCAAGTTCATCGGTGGATCCGGGCTAAGCCCTACCCCCAGGAGTTCCGTGACGATGTCGTGCGCGTCGCCAGGAACCGTGAGCCAGGCGTCCACCTCAAGCAGATCGCGGCAGACTTCGGGATCAGCGAGTCCTGTCTGACGGGCTGGATGAAGAAGGCCGACGTCGAGGACGGCGCCAAGCCCGGCCCGACGAGCGAGCAGGCTGCTGAGAACCGCGACCTTCGTAAGCGGTTGCGGCTGCTGGAGCAGGAGAACGAGGTCCTGCGTCGCGCAGCGGCCTATCT
This sequence comes from Nocardioides sp. S5, assembly GCF_017310035.1. Taxonomy (NCBI): domain Bacteria; kingdom Bacillati; phylum Actinomycetota; class Actinomycetes; order Propionibacteriales; family Nocardioidaceae; genus Nocardioides; species Nocardioides sp. S5. The sequence goes on along the minus strand of NZ_CP022296.1, from coordinate 3,600,080 downwards.
CTCCCAGGCCAACCTGCCGGGAAAATGATGTACCCGCTCGTCCGCGAGCTGGCCGCCAAGGACGCCCCGATCCGGGTGCC